>NZ_JAFNOZ010000002.1:85844-92251 GCF_026536045.1 Lactobacillus sp. B4005 | reverse complement strand
TTTGCTGCGATAGATAAAGCAACAAGTGCGGATGAGATCAACAATATCGTTAATCCAGCGGTTGACAACATAAACCATGTATATCAAAAAGGGACGGATCTATCGGAGCAAAAGCAAAAGGCTAAAGAAGCTGTAAATAATGCAGCAGCTGCAGCCAATAATCAAATAAACGGTGATAGTACTTTAACAGCTAGTGAAAAGAACAAGCAGCTAGGACAAGTAAGCGGCTATCAAGATCCAGCGTTAGCAGCGATAGATAAAGCAACAAGTGCGGATGAGATCAACAATATCGTTAATCCGGCGGTTGACAACATAAACCATGTATATCATGGAGGTGATACTGTAGATAAGCAAAAAGCTGATGCAATAGATTATCTAAAACAAAAAGCAGCCGCAGCTAACAGCAGAATCAGCATAGATAAAGGCTTGACTATTGATGAAAAGAATAGTCAACAGACTGAGGTTGGAAATAAATTAACTGAAGCAACTAATGCTATTAATTCTGCCGAAGTTACAACTGCTCAACAAATCGCCGATTTGCGTGGAAAATACGAAGAAATTTTTAACGGTTATCCTAAAGCTGTTAAGTCAATTTCGGAGCGTCAACAGGATGCATTAAACGATTTGCTTGACACTAAGAACACTGTTTCATCTGCAATTAAGAATGATGCTACTTTAACTCAGAAAGAAAAGAATGATCAGCTAAGTGCAGTTGAAGATGATTATAATAAAGGAGCAGCGGCAATTAAAGCTGCTAGCAGCGCACAGGAAGTAAAGGATCAGTTTAATAAATACGATACTGCAATTAAGAATGATTACATTCCTGGCAAAGACTTGTCATTGCAAAAGCAAACGGCAAAGGAAGCTGTAAATAATGCGGCAACAGCTGCTAATAATCAAATAAACGGTGATAAAGCTTTAACAACTAGCGAAAAGAACAAGCAGCTAGGACAAGTAAGCGGCTATCAAGATCCAGCGTTAGCAGCGATAGATAAAGCAACAAGTGCGGATGAGATCAACAATATCGTTAATCCAGCGGTTGACAACATAAACCATGTATATCAAAAAGGGACGGATCTATCGGAGCAAAAGCAAAAGGCTAAGGAAGCTGTAAATAATGCAGCAGCTGCAGCTAATAATCAAATAAACGGTGATAAAGCTTTAACAACTAGTGAAAAGAATAAGCAGCTAGGACAAGTAAGCGGCTATCAAGATCCAGCGTTAGCAGCGATAGATAAAGCAACAAGTGCGGATGAGATCAACAATATCGTTAATCCAGCGGTTGACAACATAAACCATGTATATCAAAAAGGGACGGATCTATCGGAGCAAAAGCAATTATCTAAAGATGATATTGATAGAATTGCTCTTGAAATTAAAAATGATATTGATAATGACAAGACTTTAACGACCAAGGAAAAGACCAAGCAAAAAACTAAGGTAGATTCTGATGCGGTTGTTGCTAAACAAAACATTGATGCTGCTCAAGATGCACAGAGTATTGTGACTGCCCATGAAGATGGCGAAAAACAGATTAGATCTGATCATAGATCGAACACAACCTCTATATCTGATCAAAAGGGAATTGCCAAAGATAAAATTGATCAAAAAGCTGTTGAAATCAAGAATGATATTGATAATGATGCAACCTTAACAACAAGTGAAAAGACCAAACAAAAAACTAAGGTAGATTCTGATGCGGCTGTTGCTAAACAAAATATTGATGCTGCTCAAGATGCGCAAGGTATTGAAAATGCTCGTGATGAGGGTATTGATCAGATTGAGTCAGATCACGTATCAAATAAGTCTTCTTTAGAAGATCAAAAGCAATCTGCTAAAGATAAGATTGATCAAGAAGCTGTCACAATTAAAAAAGATATTGAAAATGATATAACGTTAACAACAGCAGAAAAGTCTAAGCAGAAAGCAAAAGTTGATGCTGATGCTAAAGCTGCTAAGGATAAGATTGATACTGCTGCGAATGCCCAAGAAGTTAATGAAGAAATTAAAGCGGGCATTACAGTAATTGATAACGATCATATTCCGAATACCGCATCACTAGAAGAACAAAGACAGTCTGCTAAAGATAAGATTGATCAAGAAGCTGTTGCGATCAAGAAAGATATTGAAAACGATGCAACGTTAACAACAGCTGAAAAGTCTAAGCAGAAAGCAAAAGTTGATGATGATGCTAAAACCGCTAAAGGTAAGATCGATGCTACCGAGAATGCTCAAGAAATTATTGATGAGTTAAAAGCTGGCGTTACAGCAATTGATGCAGATCATGTCCCTAATACTATTTCGCTTGATGAACAAAAACAGTCTGCAAAGAATAGAATTGATCAGGAAGCAAAAACTATTAAAGCTGCCATTAAAGCAGATCAAACTTTAACTGATGATGAAAAGTCAATTCAAATATCTAACGTTGATGCTGATGCTAAAACTGCTAAAGAAAAAATTGACACATCAACTAACGCGCAAGCTGTTATTAATGCAACCAATGATGGTATTACGACAATTGATAATGATTATGTACCAAACGATTCAACTATAGTTGATCAAAAACAAGGCGCTAAGGATAGAATTGATCAAGAAGCCATTAAGATAAAGGATGCAATTTCTCAGGATTTAACGTTAGATGCTAAAACTAAATCTGATCAAATTAATGCTGTAATTGATGCTGCTAATGCTGCTAAAGCTAATATTGATGCCGCAGTTAATGCGCAAGGTATTAAAACTGCCCGTGATCGGGGAATTATTGATATTGATTCTAAGCATAGATCAAATCCGTTTACTTTAGTTGAACAAAAAGAATATGCTAAGCAACTAATTAGAGATGAAGCAGAAATTGTTAAGGTAGCTATTAATAGTGATCCAAATCTAGATGCTAAAACTAAGGCAGATCAGATAAAGGCAGTTGATGCTCAAGCTCAAAAAGCTATTGATAGAATTGCAGCAGCTAATGATGCTCAAGCAGTTCAAGTTGAATACGCCAATGGCATTACCGCTCTTCATGCTCAACATTTATCTGGTGTAGATCTAGCATCACAGAAGAAAGATGCTCAAGAAACACTTGATAAAGAAGCAAGTATGCTCATTGATATTGTTACTAACGACACTTCATTAGATGCTGATTCTAAAGCAAGTCAAATAAATAACATAAAATCAGAATTGCAAAAGGCCAAAAATGCAATTGATCGTGCTAAGACATCACAGGAAATTAGTGATAAAGAAATTGCTGGTATTACTGCAATTGATGCACAACATGTTCCTGGTAAGTCCTTGTCGGAACAAAAATCTGATGCGGCCAAGTCTGTTGACAATGCTGTTGAAACTGCAAAAGCTCAAATTAATCAGTCTAAAAATATTACTGATATGCAAAAGGCAAAGGCAAATCAAGCTATTGATGATGCGGCTAATAATGCTAAAATTTTGATCAACGCAGCTCAAAATTCACAGTTAATCAATAAAGCCAGAACTGATGGTATAACTGCAATAAATGAAGTTGTTAAAACCAACAATGATATTGAAATTACTACTCTAAAGCAAATAACTAAGGAAGCTATTGACGCGGAAGCTGAAATAATTAGGAAAGCAATCAATAATGATGCCAACTTAACTAAAGCCGAGAAGTCGGTACAACTTTCAAATGTAGACTTAGAGGTAGGAAAAGCAAAGAATTCGATTGACCGTGCAGCTACTGTTTCAGAAATAAATACCAAGCAAGACGCTGGTATAACAGCAGTTGACGCACAATATGTTCCTGGAAAGCCTCTTGCAACTCAAAAAGCTGATGCTATTAGAGAAATTACTGATATTGTTAATTCAGCTACGGATAAGATTGATAAAGATCAATCTAAAACTGTGGCCGAGAAAATTAAAGAAAAGCAGGATCTTGCTGATGCGTTAACAGCAGCAAAGAATGCAATTAATAAAGCAAATGATGCCGAAGAAGTTAATAAGGCTAAAGCTGATGGTATTGCTGGAATTGATGTAGCTCAGAGACCGGTTATTACATTAAATGATCAAAAGGAAGCCGCTAAGGATGTAATTGATAGAGTAGCCAATACGGCAAAGAACACAATTTCTCAGAGTTCAAATTTGTCTAATGAGCAAAAAGCAGCTGCTAATAAAGCTATTGATAATGCCGCAGCGGCAGCTAAAGATGTAGTAGATAAAGCAACAGATTCTGATGGAATTGAAAAAGCTAAGGCTGATGGTACTGCGAAAATTAACCAAATTGTTGACGATACAGTTTTACAAGCATTTAAGGATCAAGCAAAGAATTACATTAAAAATAGTGGTAATGATGTTAAAGGCCGAATTGATAATACACATATAAGCGATAGTGAAAAGAAAGCTATTAAAGATAAAATTGATCAAATAACTAAAGATACCCAAGCTAAAATAGATGCAGCTAAATCAGAAATGGAAATTTTTCCAATAGTATCTGATTACGACAAAGTTGTTAATTCGTTTAATCCTGTGCCAGATGGTTCCGGCTCGAATGGCTCTGATTCACAGGGTTCAAACGGTTCAGGATCTAACGGCTCCGGCTCAAATGGTTCAGGTTCCAACGGCTCAGGTAGCAATGGCTCTGGTTCTAATGGTTCCGGCAGCAATGGCTCCGGCTCAAATGGTTCTGGTTCCAACGGCTCAGGTAGCAATGGTTCCGGCTCCAACGGTTCCGGATCAAACGGCTCAGGTAGCAATGGTTCAGGCTCGAATGGCTCTGATTCACAGGATTCAAACGGTTCAGGATCTAATGGCTCCGGTTCCAACGGTTCCGGCAGCAATGGTTCCGGTTCCAACGGTTCCGGCAGCAACGGCTCTGGCAGCAATGGTTCCGGATCAAACGGCTCAGGCTCAAATGGCTCCGGTAGCAACGGTTCAGGCTCAAATGGTTCCGGATCAAACGGTTCCGGCAGCAATGGTTCAGGCTCGAATGGCTCTGATTCACAGGGATCAAACGGCTCTGGCTCAAATGGTTCCGGATCAAACGGCTCCGGTGGCAATGGCTCAGGATCAAACGGCTCCGGTTCCAATGGCTCCGGCAGCAATGGTTCCGGCTCTAATGGTTCCGGATCAAACGGTTCCGGCAGCAACGGCTCTGGCAGCAATGGTTCAGGCTCGAATGGCTCTGATTCACAGGGTTCAAACGGTTCAGGATCTAACGGCTCAGGCTCAAATGGTTCCGGTTCCAACGGCTCCGGTGGCAATGGCTCAGGCTCGAATGGCTCTGATTCACAGGGTTCAAACGGTTCAGGATCTAATGGCTCCGGTTCCAACGGTTCCGGCAGCAACGGCTCTGGCAGCAATGGCTCAGGTAGCAACGGTTCTGGCTCCAACGGCTCAGGTTCAAATGGTTCCGGTTCAAACGGTTCAGGTAGCAATGGTTCCGGCAGCAACGGCTCTGGCAGCAACGGTTCTGGCTCCAACGGCTCAGGCTCCAATGGCTCCGGTTCAAATGGTTCTGGCTCTAACGGTTCAGGATCGAATGGTTCCGGCTCTAATGGTTCTGGCAGCAATGGCTCTGGTTCTAACGGTTCCGGCTCCAACGGCTCAGGTAGCAATGGTTCCGGCTCTAATGGTTCTGGCAGCAATGGTTCAGGATCAAACGGTTCCGGCAGCAATGGCTCTGGCTCTAACGGTTCTGGCAGCAACGGTTCCGGCTCCAATGGCTCCGGTTCAAATGGTTCTGGTTCTAACGGTTCGGGCTCCAACGGCTCAGGTAGCAATGGTTCAGGATCAAACGGTTCCGGCAGCAATGGCTCTGGCTCTAACGGTTCAGGATCGAATGGTTCCGGTAGCAATGGTTCAGGCTCGAATGGCTCTGATTCACAGGGTTCAAACGGTTCAGGATCTAACGGCTCTGGCTCAAATGGCTCCGGTTCTAACGGTTCCGGTAGCAATGGTTCCGGCTCGAATGGCTCTGATTCACAGGGTTCAAATGGTTCAGGATCGAATGGTTCAGGATCGAATGGTTCAGGATCGAATGGTTCCGGTAGCAATGGTTCTGGTTCTAACGGCTCCGGCTCCAACGGCTCAGGTAGCAATGGTTCAGGATCAAACGGTTCCGGCTCCAACGGCTCAGGTAGCAATGGTTCCGGCTCAAATGGTTCTGGTTCCAACGGTTCCGGTAGCAATGGTTCAGGATCAAACGGTTCCGGCAGCAATGGCTCTGGCTCTAACGGTTCAGGATCGAATGGTTCCGGTAGCAATGGTTCAGGATCAAACGGTTCCGGCAGCAATGGTTCCGGCTCAAATGGTTCTGGTTCCAACGGCTCCGGTAGCAATGGTTCCGGATCAAACGGTTCAGGCTCGAATGGTTCCGGTAGCAATGGTTCAGGATCAAACGGTTCCGGCAGCAATGGTTCCGGCTCAAATGGTTCTGGTTCCAACGGCTC
>NZ_JAFNOZ010000002.1:0-85620 GCF_026536045.1 Lactobacillus sp. B4005 | reverse complement strand
CAAACGGTTCAGGCTCGAATGGTTCTGGCAGCAATGGCTCTGGTTCTAACGGTTCCGGCTCCAACGGCTCAGGTAGCAATGGTTCCGGCTCTAATGGTTCAGGATCGAATGGTTCCGGTAGCAATGGTTCTGGTTCTAACGGCTCCGGCTCCAACGGCTCAGGTAGCAATGGTTCCGGCTCTAATGGTTCTGGCAGCAATGGTTCCGGTTCTAACGGTTCAGGCTCTAATGGTTCTGGTAGCAATGGTTCCGGCTCTAATGGTTCTGGCAGCAATGGTTCCGGCTCCAACGGTTCCGGCAGCAATGGCTCAGGTTCAAATGGCTCTGTTTCTAACGGCTCGAATGATACTGGAACGGGTGAAGAAACTGTTGGGGTAGGTGCTAATGATGCGCAAGCAACTAATCGTAAGCTTTACCATAATGCATACTTTTATGATAAAGATGGCAAACGCGCTAACCTATTAGTAGCTAAGAAGGGATCAACAATTTCTACTTTTGGTAAAGCTATTAATATAGGTAGTCGTGAATTCTACCTGACGGATAATGGTTTATATGTTGCAGTTAACAACTTTAAAGAGCAAAGACGAACTTTAAAGCATAATGCTTTTACCTATAATCAATATGGTAAGCGTGTTGGTACTAAGCTACTGAAAAAGAATAGTAAGATTGGTACATACGGTGATCCAGTTTCAATTCATGGTAAGTCCTACTACATTGTTGGTGCTAATCGTTATGTTAAGGCAGCAAATTTTAAGGCAGCTAGAAAAGAAGCAAATAACGTTGTCGCAGATGGCGTAACCTCAAATGCTGTTCTTGAGCATGATGCTTATGTATATAATGGTGATGGCAAGCGAGTTAACCAAGTAGTTCTTACGGCTGGTTCCAAGATTACGGCTGGCGATACTAAGACAATTAATAGTCGACAGTTCGTTGAAATTGCTAACGGTCATTATGTAGCAAGTGATAATGTTACAGGAACGGCTCGTAAATTAACTACTAAGGCAGCTATTTACAATAAGTACGGTAACAAGACGAGTAAGCCTGCAATGAAGAAAGGCGAAACTGTTCAGACATACGGCGATATAGTTGTTATTAAGGGCAAAGCTTACTATGCAATCGGTAACGATGAATTTATTAAGCAAACAGCCTTTGAATAGAAAATAAGGGCTAACTAAATAACCCAAAAAGAAAGAAGCTCCTATCTCATAAGAGGTAGGGGCTTCTTTTGGTCTAATCTTTAACTTGTGATAACAGAAAAATTTACTAATCAAATAATTTGTTTTATAATCATTTTAAACATATGTTCGTAATAAAGAGAGAAAAAATGAATAAAAAATTTAATCAGGAAGAATTCGACCAGATCCTTGATGATTTTTTTAAAACTTATCAAGACCGGGGGATGAAAAAATGGCAGGGTTTCTTTTTAAGTGATCATACAGCAACTATAAACAAAGACAATCGGCAACGTTCAATTATTTATCATAAAAAAAAGCCGATGACGGTAGAAGAAGTTAGTAAAATCTTAATGAATGCTTACGCTAACCATCGCCAAGTTTCAGTTCAGCTTAAGGAACTTAATATTGAGGGGAAAGTACAACCTGATATTATCGGTTTCGTACAAGGGTATCAGATAGATGAAATAGTAATTTCTGGTATCTGGATTGATTTAAATAATATAAATAATGTTGCTTTTTATTAGATATTTATGATATAGCAGAAAAATTATATTTTATTTTACTTTCTTAGAAAAGTCCGCTTTTAGATTGCGGTCTTTTTGCTTGTTTAAATACAAATGTTTAATTAAATGAATTTGTACTAGTAAGAACTAGGGAATAATTATTATTCATGAATATAATGTTTATTGTAAATTAAATTATTAATTTTATTTTTTGATAAAAAAGTGTAATTAATAAAAAATGTGTTAAAATATATTATGTAAATATAAAATATTTTATTTATAATATATTTATTGAAAGGAGATTGCCTTGAATAAAGAAAAAAATACTAAAGCTCTTATTACAACTACATTAGTTGGATTAGTATGTGGGCTAGTCTTAACGCAACAACATGTAAAAGCGGCAACAGAAGATTCTGCTAATAATCAAAGTAGTACAGCAATTGTTCAAACACAAAAGGAAAATGGTACAAACGTTTTCCCAATAGAAACAAGTGCCTATGATAATAGTGGTACAAACGTTGATCCAAATACTAAAAATAATCCGGAAGATACTAATAATAAAGAATCGGATTCTTTTGATGATATTAAGGCAGCAAATAAACAAACTAATTCAGCAACAAGTTCTGAAGTAATGGACCAGGGAACATGGGGGACTAGCAAGTGGGAATATAAGCATGAGGGAAACGATTATGTTTTATATTTGCATGAAGGGGTCTTGGGAGTACCAGAATATGCGAATTATGCATATGAGGGTATTAAGCAATTAAATAGTACTTTTACAGATCAATTAACAAAAATTAAGATTGATCCGGGTGTAGTTGCCAATAAAGATTCAAGGGGGCTATTTTATTTCTTGAATGCTTTAACTGCGATTGATGGCTTAGAAAATTTAGATACATCAAAGGTAACCACAATGGAAGATATGTTTAGTGGCTGTTTTAGTTTAACTAATTTAGATTTAAGTCATTTTGACACATCTAATGTTACTAATATGGCTAATATGTTTTCTTTTTGTGCAAATATATCGGATCTGTGTTTGAGCAACTTTAATACTTCGAGAGTAACTGATATGGAGTATATGTTTGAAGATTGTGATAATTTAAGTAGTGTAGATTTAAGCAGTTTTGACACAAACAATGTAGCTAAATTTGACCAAATGTTTCAATTATGCATTAAACTTAATCACTTAGTTCTTGGAACAAAGTCATTGTTTTCACAATACGCTGAAATGGGATTACCAGAAGTTCCATCTGTAGGCACTCTGGTACCAGGCACTGATAAGAAAGTGACTGCTCCATATTGGGTGTCCACCAGCGGTTATGAGCAGGGTAAGCAATATACATCAGAAGAACTGATGGCAATAAAGAACCGTGATCAAGTTACTACTTACGATTGGGTTTCCGCTGCACCAGTTGCAGAAGTCTCAACTGAGTCAAAAGCTGTTAGCCGGTTAATTAATATTCATCAACCTGATAATACTACAAAGACGATAACTCAAACAGCCATGATTAAGCGACAAGTAAATACAAACGAAGATGGTTCGATTGATTATGGTGCTTGGTCAACAGCATCTTGGGATGCATATGATCTACCTGTTTTTGCTGGCTATTCAGCAAGTTCAAAGCAAATTCCTGCTGCTGTTGTTGATGGGCAAACACAAGATCAAGTAGTTGATATTTTTTACGAACCAGTTGAGCAAACAATAACTGTGCAATACTTGGATAAAGGCAAGGTCGTAGGTATACAACAGCTTACCGGTTATGTTGGTGAAACGATTACGCCAAATTACCATGTTCCTGCTGGCTACGAATTAGCTGCTTCGCCTCAGCCAACCGTCAAGGTTGATGCATCAGGTAAGCAAGTAATTAAAGTTAATGTTAACCATAAATTAGTTCAGAGTACTGAAATAAGAACTTTCACACGAACAATTAACGTTCATCAGCCAGATGGCACTATCAAGACAACTAACCAAGTGGCTGTTGTTCGTCGGACGGTGACAATCGATCAAGCTACCGGTATGAGAACCACGGGCTCGTGGCACACAGATATTTGGGAAGAATATCGTTTACCAGAAATTACTGGATATACACCAACTAAGAGTGTTATTCCAATTAAGGTAATTGACGCCAATAGTCAAAATGAACGAATTGACGTCTACTATAAGGCTAACAAGTAATATTTTTAAAATAAAGAGGACTCCGTTAATGCGGAATCCTCTTTTTGTTTAGCCAAAATTTAGACTTGGTTTAGGGTTAATTCACCATGGTCGTATCTGTTACGGGTCTGCGAGTATTCAAACGGTAGACCATTATCCAAAAAGCAAATTTGCTCAACTTCAAAAACGGGGTCGGTCTGATCACATTTCAAATACAACTGATCGTAGGCGTCAGGCTTATCGGCGCGAAAAGTGCGATTGGCCTTGCCAATTTTTAAATGCAACTTGCCCTCAATATAGCTATAAATCGATTGTTCAAGCACTGCCATTGTGATACCAGGAATGACCTTGACAGGCATAATTGTATATTCCAGTCTAACAGGAAAATTGTTTAGCAAACGTTGCCGAATGATGTCATAGACAGGATCACTAAGACCAATTTTTAAATAAGATGCTTCTTTCTCAGTCGGCTCACGGGTGGCAAAGGAAATAATGTTGCTCGTTAAGAATTCGGTATTTTTAATTCTCTCGGTAAAGCCGACATGTTCGTTAGCATTATCTTTTTTAGCAATTTCCATTTCTTTTTCAGTCAAAATGAGTGTGCCATGACCACGGATAGGCTGCACGATCCCCTTATATTGCAAGAACCTAAGTGACTTGATAATCGTTACTTTACTGGTTCGGTAAATATCGGCGAGTTGATCTATATGAGGGAGTTTCTTTTGGTATTTATGCGTTAGAATATCCTGCTCAATATGGTTAGCGATTTTAACATAAAGTGGTTTAGCTGACATAAGTGTTCCCCTTAAATTATAAGTAAACAAATAGCTTTACTTACATCTTGGCAAAGATTTACATCAAGTGCAAGATGAAATAACATTAATTATGAAAGCGTTTTTAATAAAAGAAAGAAGAAAACAAATGACAAAATTTTTCTGGGGGAATTCAACTTCAAGTATGCAGACCGAAGGTGGCTGGAATGAAGGCGGTAAGAGCTTATCCGTTTATGACATTCGTAAGCCCGGCGAGCATACAAGTGATTGGCATTTTGCTAACGATAACTACCATCATTTCACCGAGGACTTTGACTATCTGCAAGATTTAGGCATGAACATGTATCGGTTCCAGGTCTCTTGGTCACGGGTAATTAAAGACGGCGATGGTGCAGTCAATGAGGAGGGGCTAAAGTATTACGATAAGCTAGTGGATGCACTGCTTGAACGCAACATTGAGCCAATGATCTGCTTATATCATTTTGATATGCCACTTCATTTAGCTCAAAAGTATAACGGCTTTGTTAATAAGCAGGTCTGTGATGCCTTTATCCGTTACGGCAAGATTATCGTTGATCATTTTGCTGACCGGGTTAAATACTGGATTACTTTTAATGAACAAAATCTTTACCATACTTCCGAAGCCTTTAATATCGCAGGTTATCTAAAGGGTGAAAAAACGTTAAGTGAGCTTTATCAAATTGCGCATAATGTCATGTATTGTCATGCCGCAATTGCCAATTATCTTCATGAAAACACGGACGCTAAGATTGGCGGCATGCTAGCCTATAACCAAGTTTACGGTGCAACCGCAAATCCGCAGGATGCTTTTGCTGCACACCAGATTGACGAGTTTTTAAATTATGACTTGCTCGATGTGTTCAGCTATGGGAAGCACTCCGCTGCTGTATTAGCCTTTATCAAAAATCATCACTTGCAGCTTGCTGTGACAGATAAGGAAAAAGAAACGATTGCAGCAGTTAAAAGCGACTTTTTAAGTTTTAGCTATTATGCTTCCAGCACAATTGATGCAAGCAAGATTCCGGCCAACACAGCACCAAATCAATATTTAGAATTTGGCCGTAAGCTTAATCCCGTTTTGCAAACAAGTGAGTGGGGCTGGCAGATTGATCCGCTGGGTTTTCGTGATGTTTTAAATAAAATCTATCAGCGTTATCATTTGCCAGTGTTTCCCATAGAGAACGGCATTGGCGTGCGTGAAGAATGGGATGGTAAAACGCCGATTCAAGATGATTACCGGATTGATTATCATCGCAGTCACATTAAGGCTATGCAGGCAGCCATTAAAGAAGATGGCGTTGATGTAATTGGCTATTTAGGCTGGGGCCTGATTGATATTTTAAGCTCGCAAGGTGACATGGACAAACGTTATGGCGTTGTGTATGTCAATCGAACTAATCATGATCTCCGAGATATGAAGCGGGTACCCAAGAAAAGTTATTATTGGCTGAAAAAGGTAATTCGGTCTAATGGCCGTGATTTATCTTGATTTTTGGAGGAATTCGATATGAACTATTCGACTAGTACACAGGCTCATCCAAAGCTGCAACGATTTTTGGATAAATTTACCGACATATCAGTTAAGATAGGTAATCAGGTGCATTTGCGCTCATTACGGGATGCATTTGCGACGTTAATGCCGATGTTTATTTTATCTGGTGTAGCTGGCTTATTTAATAACATAGTCTTTGTATGGCTATTTAAAGGTGAGACTTTAGTGAAGTTTCAAAATTTTGGTTTGGCTCTAAACAATGGGACCTTAAATGTTGCAAGTATTTTAATTGCTCCGATGATTGCCTATTTTTTAGCCAAAAATAAGTCGTTTGATAACCCAATTTCGGCTTCTGCCGTTGCTTTATCATCGGTTTTCATTATGTTGGCTTTGCACGTTAGTGTAACTCCTATCGGTGCTAAAAAAGCGGTTGATGTTACTGGTGCAATTTTATATTCACAAATTGGTACAACAGGAATGTTTGCTGGCATAATTATTGGATTATTGGCAACAGAAATTTATATGAAACTTTCAAAAGTGAAGGCACTAAAAATTAACTTGGGCGATCAAGTACCCCCTGCAGTTGGCCAGAGTTTTTCAGTATTGCTGCCTTCATTGATTACTTTAAGCATTTTCGGCATTATTGCCGCTTTGTTTGCTGCTAATAATGCCGATCTGGTTACATTGATCTCACGACTGATTCAAGAACCGCTTCGATCCGTCAACACCTCTTTGCCTGGCTTTTTATTGATTTATTCAACTGGTAACTTTTTATATACATTAGGTATTCACCAAACAGTTATCAATGGGTCATTGCTTGATCCGTTAAACTTGGTAAATATGAATGAAAATTCACTTGCTTTTGCCGCAGGTAAGCAGCCTACTCACATTATTAATACGGACTTTGTAACTGTTTATTCTCAAATGGGCGGTACGGGGCTGACAATTGCGCTAATAATTGCCGTATTTCTGGTTTCTCATTATAAGCCTTATAAAGAGGTAGCTAAGTTGGGTATGGTTCCAGGTATTTTCGAGATTAACGAGCCAATTATCTTTGGTTTTCCAATTGTCTTTAACATCCCAATGATTATTCCATTTGTGCTAAGTCCCGTAATTGGCTCACTAATTGGTTACTTTGCAACAGCCATTGGTTTTGTTAAGCCACTGTGTATTTATATTCCTTGGACCACACCGCCATTGATTAGTGGCCTTCTAGCCAGTGCTGGTGATTGGAAAGTTGTGCTAGTTCAAATTATTATTTTGTTCGTCTGTACACTATTCTATATTCCATTTATCAAAATTTCGGAGCGTGTAGCATTAAAGCAAGCAGAATTATATAAGGCCTAATTCTTATTTAGACTCGTGAAAATAACTTTCACGAGTCTTTTTATATAATAAAATAACAATATACTTAAAATAAATAAACAAATTAAGTAATTAAACTTTGTTATAAAAATGGTTAATAATAGGTATTTGCCATGTTACAATAGTAAGAACTATTTTTTACTTATCGGAGGAAATTATTAATGAAAAAGGGCGTAAAGTTCCTTGGAATATCCGCTGCCGTAACACTATTTTCAATTGCGACTGGGGCACTTGCTACTGCGGTTGTTGATGCGTCATCTAATACTGAACAAAAGCAGGAAGGAAAGACTGATAAGCAAGCTTCAAAGAGATTGGCTAAGGCCGGTTATGTCTTTCGTCTTAATCAAGATGCCAGGATTTCTCTTCATGCTCATAAGGCAGCCACGCTGCCGAAAGAAGAAGTACAGCAACTGATTAATGACCGAGTATTATTTAAAATTGACCAAGTTAGTTCTTTACGTAATGGCGTTCAAGTTCATTTAGTAGATCAGACAGGCAAGCATCAAGGCTGGGTTAATATTGTGAGCGATCTGTACAATATTAATTCAAAGAAAAAGAGCCTGCGACCATTAATTAAAGCCGAGCTTAAGGTAATGGATTATGTTGATATTATGAATATGAAAACAGCAAAAAAGCAGATGAAAAAAGTGACTAAAATTGCTAACAAGCTAACTGGCACTGATAAGGCAATTGGCCAAACTTCTGTTAAGGAGTTGCAGAAATGGCTAGGTGCAATGGAATATAAAGACATTCCCGCCCTTTTGATCGGTGAATATCCCCGGTATTAAGGCAAAATATCTTTAGTTAGTTGCTATAAAGATAAACCAAGAGGTTTGTTCCGTCAATGGAACAAGCCTTCTTTTTTGCCTACTATTCGGTTATCATTAACATAATCACTTAATATTAAAATAATTTTAATCAAACTAACTAATTAAATAAATAAGATTTTAACGCTCTAAAACTAAAGTCACTTATGATAAATATAAATTTTATTTGTGATATATTAATTAATTTTTTAAACATGGTGAACTTATGTTAATAAAAATGCAAATCAAAAGAATGTGTTTGCGCTGGCAAATGTTACTAGCGGTTTTAATCGGCTTGTTAGTTGTTGTTATTCAAGCTTTAACAATCAATCAGGTTAATGCAACTAGGGGAGTAAATAATGCTTTTTTGCATTTAACTGGTTTCGATTTTAGTGGTTCAGGAACAACCATTTATTACTTGATCTTACCTTTGATGTGTGGTTTGGCGGCCAGTAGTACTTTTCAAGAAGACAAAAGAAATCATCGCCTATCTCAGCTTCTTTCACGAAGAACGCAAAAACAATATTTGTTTTCAACCACGGCCAGTTCATTTATCGTTGGGGGATTAGTTGGAATTTTGCCCCTTTTAATTGAAGCAGGCTATTTCTTCATTAATTTTCACGTAACTAATGCTCCTACAGGACGAGACCATCAGATAATCAGTCCTTCTGGATGGGGCTATAATTTCTTTATTCATAATACGTTACTCTTTTGGCTCTGCACAATCCTCATTGCCTTTGTCTTTAGCGGACTATTCAGTCTGATGGGCTTAGTATCGTCTTATTTTGAAATACATTCGGGTGTGGAAACAATCATTCCTTTTGTTATTAGTTTTATCACCTTATTGGCAGCAAATTTGACTGGCGAGATTGAAGCATCCCTATATTACGTTTTAACACCAACATACAGTAACAGTTATTCGTATACTCAATGGATTTTATTGGGCTACTTGCTAGTTATTCTATTAGCTGTCTTTGGCTTAACTTGGAGGCAAAGCAAACAAGATGTCTTCAATTAAGCGAACTATCAAAGCAAATAAATTAAGATTATTTGTCATTGTTATTGGCTATATTTTAGCATTAATTTTGCTATATCATTTCACAGGAATTGAACGTGGGTTAGGCAAAAGGAAAGCAATCTACCAGCTATTGATGCCAAATACTTTTTATTCCGTTACTGCTTTTGCCAATGTTTTGTTAGTAATGACTGTCAGGCCATATCCAATTTTCTTTGAAAATATTCGCATAAAGTATCAAAGTGATTGGCCGTTGTTTTTATTTTGGTGGCTTAGTATATGCAGTCTAACAACTGCATTTATAACTACTTGTGTAGTACAAGCAATACTATTGTTAGATCCCGGAATATCGCAAATTTATTGGCAACCCTTTTTGCTTGTCATACTGGTTGCATTTATCAATCTATTATTTTTTCAAAGCATAATTTTAGTCTTATTTTACTTTCTAAAGCGAATAAATTATTTTTTTATCAATTGTTTACTGTACTTTTTAGCTGATGTGACGCCTGATTTTATTCATTTTCCATTATTCAACAATTTTATTAATTCCAACTACTTAGTTGGAAATCAGCTATTCAAATTGCTATGCTCATCTATGATTTTAGTGGGAATAATACTAGTTTGCTGGTATCTTAGCTGGACTATTTATGAACGGAGAGAGCGCTTATGAAATGGAGAACATACTTACCCGAGCTCTTTTCTAATAATCGTCTAGGGAAAATTATGGTTATGTGCTTTCAAGTTTTCTCTTGGTGGCAATACTGTACCAATATTGATTTTACTTACCAGCATAATATGTTTACCACCTTTCCGATAACTGGTGCCAATTTTTTGATGGCTAATCTAGCGTGGCTTTTATATTACTTAGGTGGAGAATTTTACTTAATTAATCTTTTGCAAACTAAACTTTTGGCTGCTAATCCGTTAGTGGTTATAAGAAATGAGAAGCGAACCACTATTTTCCAAAATTGTCTGTTGACGGTCGTGCTATTTTCTCTTGTATATAATTTATTATTTATTAGTTTGATTGTAATTATGACTAAAAATAAGCTTAATTATTGGTTTTTAGTAAAATTATTCAGTACTCTTTGGCTTAGTTTTACGGTTTTTATCTTATTGGCGTTAACTTGTTCTTTAATTGAACGAATTTTAGGATGGATCATTCCATTATTGCTAAGTGTGATTTCATTGGCTTTAAAGAGCAATTATTTAATCATGGTTACTAATAGCGTAACCTGGAGTGTAAATATCAGCAATGCAATCTGGTTCATTGCTTTAATAATTTCGCTAGAGCAAATTAACCAGCGACTTGAAACAAAATAAGGAGTCAAAAATGAGCTATCTTGAATTAACTAATGTTACTAAAAAAATAAATGATGAAACTGTGTTAAATGATATCAATTTAAAAATCGATCAAGGTAAGATAATTGGTTTTGTTGGTACTAATGGTTCTGGTAAAACCATGCTATTTAGAGCAATTCTTGGCTTAATAAAAATCTCTTCGGGGCAGGTTATTCTTAAAGGCCAGGAAGTGGGCTTAAATACTGAGCGACAAGTAAATGTAGGGGCAATCATTGAAACTCCTGGATTTATCAAATCTTACACTGCGCTTAAGAATTTGCAATATCTTGCTTCAATAAAAAATATTGTGGGTAAAGATGAGATAATTGCTGCAATGAAAGTTTTTGATTTGGAAAAAGTTAAAGATAAAAAAGTCAAAAAGTTTTCTTTAGGAATGCGCCAAAAGCTAGCAATTGTTCAAGCATTCATGGAAAAGCAGGAGTTACTTGTTCTTGATGAGCCAACTAATGGTTTGGATAAAGAATCTGTTCAGATTTTTGAAAACTTGATGAAGCAATTACGTGCGCGAGGAGTTACAGTTTTGCTTGCCAGTCATGATGATCGGGTTATTAAGTCAGTTGCTGATGAATATTATCAAATTGATGGTGGCAAAATTGTAAGTGACTAGTGGGAAGTAAGCTTTAGAATATCGTAATTTCGTGATTCCACTTTATATTCATGGCAAAAAGCTATATATGAATATATTGATAATAATTAGGAATGGTAGTATGATTAAACTAAAATTATTCAGCCATTTTAAGATTGAATTTGCAATATAATTGATATTCCACTTTTGTATGCTTAAAAAGTGGAATTTTTTATTTATTGATAAGTGATAAAACATTATTATAGTAGTAACATGCTAGAATTTATTGAGGCTTGATTATGATTGATTCAAAATATGGTAAAAGATTTAAACAGCTACGTTTACAAAAAAATTTTAGTCTTGATAATGCCTCAATTGGCATAACTTCTAAGTCTTCTCTGTATTATTGGGAAAAAGGGCAACGAAACATGCCCTTTGATAAAGTGGTTGCCATGCTTAACCGTATGCGGATACCGAGTGAAGAATTATATTTTGGCTTAAATGATGAGTATCGGTATATGATCGAAATTAGTGATGCGTATTTAGAAAATGATAAACAAAAACTTAAACATCTGGCGATAATTTCTCTCAAGCAATTGCGAGAAAGTTCCCAAGATAAGAACTTATTAATAAAAGCAGCAATTTCTTGTAATTTTTTAAAGTATTCTACCAATGAGTTGCTTTTTTCGCCTAAAAATTTAGCTAACCTAGAGGAACTACTTTCAGAGATTAAGGAATGGAACTTTGAAGATATTTTTAATTTTGGCAACACTTTATCTCTTTTGCCTAATAAACGAATATTTGGTTTAGCCAAGCTTTTAATCAGGGTATATCTTGAAAATAAGCCCAAAAACTACTTTAAATGGGAACATGCAGCCTTGAACACAATTTTTAATGCATCTGTTATCTTGATTATGAATGATTGCAAATATAGTGGCAAGCTAATTTCAGAGCTTAAATTACTAAAGATTGATGATATCTTTGCTTTTGAAAAAATTCGTTTAACCTTCATTTCTGAATTGGTAAATTACTCGGAAACTACAGATGATACTGAAATAATTAACCATTTTTTCCCAATTATTGAATATTTGGGTTTTGCCGATTTGAGTATGGAAATGAAAAAGGCATTTGTTAAGGTTAAAAAGATTGTTGAAGAAAGAACCAAAAAAAATAAAATTATCTGATTCTAAAATTAGTAATGCAAATATATTTAGTACCAGTTTCTGATAATTATTTGTTTTTAACTTAGTTTAATTAGTGTATTATTAAGAGATAAATTTAAGCTATTTAATTTTTTAGATATTATTAAGGAGTCTGCCATGCTAACGGTTAATAACCTATCAATTAAGACACGTCAGCCTATTTTACACAATTTTAGTTACCAATTTGAACCAGGACAATTTTACCAGATTGTAGCAGAAAATGGCTTAGGTAAAACTAGCTTTCTAAGAGCATTGACAGATTTAATTCCTGTTTCAGCCGGAGCAATTATGTGGGATGAACAACCATATTTTAGAATTAAGAAGAAAGTATTCTTTTTTGAAAGTAATGATTGGTTTAATTCTAATTTAAATAGTTTGGATTACCTTAGATTTGTCAAGAAACAATGGGATTCGTCTGCCGATATCAGGACTGAGCTGGATTTCTTGAAAGTTAGAGAATATGCTAAGGTACCAATTAAAAAATATTCACTTGGGATGAAACAAAAGCTGATTGTGGCCATGTACTTTGTAAGCGGCGCTCAGTATTATTTAATGGATGAAATTACTAATGGGCTAGACGAAACAAGTCGGCTAAAACTCTATAGACGGTTAGATGAAGAAGTTACTCAGAATAATAAATGTATTATTCTGACATCGCATTATAGCAGTGAGGTTAGAGTTGCACATTCTCACCGTTTGGTATTAAAAGAGCAAGAAATACGCGAGGTAAGACAATGAGTTCAACCGTTTTTTTTCAATTAAAAAAAGTTTTTAAGAGTAATCTAACATTAATTTCGATATTTGTTTTGGCATTTATCACATTAGGGCTTTATTTTATGGTGTCTAATAGCCTGAATAGTGATACTTCTCTTGAAGGTAGTATTCAGGGAAATATTAAGATTCAAAAAAGTATTCTTGCTCAAGGCGAAAAGGAACTTAAGAAATATTCACCTGGCAGCAAGAATTATCAAGCTAAACAAAAAGACGTCAAGAATTTAAAAAATAAAGTACAAACCAATCTCGATTTAATAACTGATATTAAGCACAATAATTGGCGTCCGGTTTATAAAAAGCAGTTAGCCAGTTTTACAAAATTAAATGGTACTAATTTATCGTACCAGGAAAAGTACCAAACTGAAGCCTTTAAGAAACGGTTTGCCTATTTAAAAGAACACCCGATGCCATATGAAAGTGATGCACCTGTTACTGGAGTTCAGGCTCTACTTACGTTTAATACCGATTTTTGGCCGCTCTTATTTAGTTTAATTATTATGTTTATCTTAGCTTATCTTTATACAGACTCATACCGTAACAAGTTAGATATTGATTCGGTTACGCCGCAATCACCTCTTCAGCGTTTATTAGCAAGCAGTGCTGCTGGCTTTACGACGAGCATAATTATTTTTTGCTTGGTAAGCTTATTTTTATTTCTAATTGCATCACTACTATTTGGTCCAGGCAACATTCAGTATCCATACATTATTTTTCATTCTATTCACCAAAAGTTTGTTTCAGATGTTGTTCCAACCAGCAGCCTGCTTTTTAAAAACTTTATTGTTCAGATCTTTTCGTTTCTATTTATAGCTCTTTTTGTACAGCTGGTGGCTAAACTGGTCCGTCAACAGTTACCAACTTTATTGATAGTTCTTTTTTTAATGATTGGAGGCAGTCTAGCAACAACGTTTATTGAGCCATTAAGCCGAATTGCAGCATGGTTACCAAGTACGTATTTAGGTGCTCTTAAAGTCGTATCAGGTCAAATGGCTAATGAGCTAAACAATCCCGGAATAAATTTTAATCAAGGAATAGTTACTTTAACTGTGGGCACTTTATTGCTAATCATGATTTTATTGTTGATGGATCAATTACAAAAACAACGAACAGGAGCAAACTAAAGTGTCATACTGTGTTTTTCAATTAAAAAAAGTTTGTAAAAACAAACTAACTCCTTTAAGCTTTTCTTTAATTGTCATAATCTTGATAACTGTTTTTTTTATGAATAAACGGACTGAATCGTATTTTACGCTTGAACACGAAACACAAACGGCAATTACCGATTTACGTCATCAAGATAGTAAATTAGAAGCCAAATTAACGCAAATTTCTTCGAAAAGTCCACATTACCAAGAAACTCGCAGTAATTTATTAGCTAATAAGCAAACCTTAAAGCAAAATCAGACAATTTTAGCAGCGATTAAAGCTAATCATCTTGCGAAAGCTTATACACTTATCTGGTTACAGAAGAAAAAAGAGCGTCAATATTTAAATAGTTCGGAAATAGGTGATCAACAAGCCAAATTTGATGCTGCCAAAAATGTACGTTTTTATGGTTACTTAAGAAAACAACCATTGGCTTACGAAAGTCAAAAAATGCCAGTAACTGGTTGGCAATTTTGGCTTCAAATTAATGCTCAATATTTGCCGTATTTATTTTCACTAATCGCACTCTTTACTCTTACACTGCTACTAACAGATTCGTATCATCAAAGAATAAAAACTGCGCGGATATTGCCGCTCCTACCTGGCAAATTAGCTATTTATGACATAATCACTGGGGTAGTTTTAATAGTCGGTGGTTTTATTCTAATAAACCTAGTAATATTTTTGTTAGCAACGTTAGTTTCAGGATCAGGCAGTTTATCATATCCTGTTAACACTTTTCATCTAAATGACGCTCAAGTAACTATTAGTTGTGTTCCGATTGGCAATCTGATTGTACCTGTACTTTTTTTACAAGTATTGAATATGTTATTTTGGGTTGCTTTCGTGCGATTACTTGCTCAAATTATGCGTGACAAGTTGCCGACTTTGTTACTTGCGCTTCTAGTAATAATTGGTGGTAATCTGGCTATCACAGTTCTTAAGCCATTACAAAGAATTAGTAGCTTGTTTCCGATAACGTATCTTAATGCTGTTGATGTTGCCACTGGCAGTTTAAGTATGAGATTCCATAACGCACAATTGAATATTAAAAATGGCATAATCTGCCTAATTATTAGTATTGTGCTAATTTTCGTTTTAACCATGATTTTTGAACATAAGCAGGACCCGGTAAATTACAACGAATAAAACTTAATCTAAATTAAAAACCTCCCAAGTAATGATGTAAACCCCAAAATTAGGACAATCTAATAAATTTTAATTAAGGACTAATGCCCGTTATTCAATCGGACTTAGTCCTTTTAATTTTACTTTGATTCTTTGCTTATTATAGTAACTGATATATTTTGGAATTGCTTCTTTCAGTTCGTTTAGATTCTTAAACTGGGTTTCAAAGCCATAGAACATTTTCCGTTTGAGTATGCCAAAGAGGCCTTCTATCAATCCGTCATCTAACGAGTTGCATTAACGCGACATGGACTTCTTGATTTCCAGGGTCTTTTAGCAATAATAAAAACTCAAAGTTGTCCTAACTTCAGGGTTTTTATTAATTGCATTGGGCTATTTTGGTCTGTATTAGCTCAATTTACTGGTTTAGAGCCATTTCAGGCACACTGATAACATGTTTAGTTACTAGTTTTATGACATAATAATTAGTTAGGAAAAACTTTTAAAGCAATTAACTTATTGATGTAATTACAAAAAAACGATTCCATAAGTTAACGGAATCGTTTTTTTGTACTAAATTTAATTAATGTCTGATTTTTCTATTTATACTTCAAAGGTAATTCCAAAAGGCTTATTGTTAGTACATAAATGGCCTTAACAATGGCCTTAACATTGTTGAAAAAAGATATTAGCTTGAATTAGCCTAAGAAAATATTGCTAGTTGCGATTGCATGCATAATTAATGCCGGAATCGTAACAACTGAGTCACCAATTAAAATCGTCATTACAAATTTTTTCAATAAGTTCTTTTTCATCTGAGGTCCCTCTATGTACGATAAAATATACGGTAAAAAATTTAAACAATTACGTGAAGAAAAAAGATCTAGTTTAGAAACTACTTCTCGAGGTATTACTTCAAAATCATCACTCTATTATTGGGAAAAGGGAATGGGTGATATGTCGTTTAGTAAAGTTATCAAAATGCTTGAACGGCTGCATATTAAACCGGAGGAGTTCTTGGCAAATAGCTTGAACGCATACTTGGATATCAGCGATATTAGCACAGCTTATCTAGAAAATAATTATGATGTCCTAAGGTCACTTGCTAAAAAATATTTAACCATAAGTCGTCAAAGCCCAACAAGTCGACGTGAGTTAATTCGAGCTGCAATTGCCTGCCATCATCTAATGGCAGCTACAGGTGAGAATCTGTTCTTATCCCAAGATTTGGAGAAACTCGAAGAGTTGCTGTCACAAATTGATGAATGGTATTACGAAGACGTTTATAATTTTGGCAATACTTTAAGCTTGCTGCCCAGTAACCGCATATACGGTTTGACCAAGTTACTAATCAAGAAGCTTAGCCAAAACCAGCAAAAAGCCTATGACCAGTGGCAGCATTCGGCATGGAATACATGCCTAAACGCTGTTTTCACTTTGTTTTATCGAAAATTTGCCAAGGTAAAGAAATTAGTTACAGAACTTGATGCCATCGAAATGGGCTATTCCTTTATTTTTGAGAAGGTTCGGCTAAAATTTGCTCATGAAGTTATGCTTTACATCCAAACTGGTGATGAAACAAGAATGCTGCAAGTTTTCTTTCCTTTCTTAGATTATCTTGGTACTGGACAACTTGCTGCCGACTTAAAAAAAAGCTTTAAACGGATTAAAAAGATTTACACCAAAAAAGTAATCTAAACCTTTGTTAATGGTACACTTTAAAACTGCTAATGCCAAACCTGTTCAATAGGTTGAACGATTTTTTTTGAAACTTAAAATTTTGATATTCTAGTATCATAAGCTATTCCTACTAGTTATAACTAATTAATTTAATTTATGATTAGCGGAATAATAATATCTTAATAAATTAAGCAGTTAATAAACTACTTCAAAGTAATGTATTTTTAAGTTATATAGCAGCTTAAGCATGTTGAGAATATTCAGACAGATATTATTCCTGTTATTTTTAAGGAGTTTTAAATGCTAACGATTAATAACTTATCTACTTCTTATCAGTTTCATAAAGAGCAGATCTTTCGAATATTATTTGAAAATTTTAGTTACCAAAGAGTTTTTTTGCGAACAATCATTATTTTGGCCGCTTTTGCAAAAGTAAAAGTTTTAATTGCTGAACAGCCTTATTTTGGAGCAATAAAAAAGGAAATATTCGCCAAAAGGTACGACCATTTAAATTTAAGCTTTAATAGCTTAAATTATTTGAAGTTTGCTGAACGTCAGTGGAAATTTTATGCTAATTCGACAGGTGAATTAGTTTTTGGGGTGATATATGAATATGCCAAAGTACCTATTTATGCCTATACAAAAATAGCTAAACACAAATTACTAATTATACTGTATTTTATTAGTAATGTAACTTATTCTTTAATAGCTGAAAACACTAATCACCTTCATCAAGAAAATTGCCTAAAAGCTTCTGCGCGGCTTAAAGAAAAAGTTAGTCGACGAAATAAGTGTATTATTGGCATCTCATATAAAAATAACAGCATAGAAGTTTCTAACTTGCATAAGATGGTATTACAAAAACAAATGATTTACGGGGTGGTGCAGTGAACTCGTACTTTTCATTTCAGTTTAAAAAGATCATTAAACAAAATTTCAAAACAATCATTATATGTGTCTTGTTTATTGTATTATTTGGCTTTCTTGATCTTGACTCGAATTTTCTGGTAAATGGCACTTTATTTGAAGGACAAAATAACTGCTTTATCAGTGCTAATCACGTTGTAGTTCAGGGCTATCATTCAAAATCTGAAACCAAAATTAAGTCTCAACAAGCTAAAACTGGACTCCAGTCAAAGACTAAAGCTATGAATTCGACTAAGGATTCCGGACTAGCTGGTGATGTGAAGGTTAAGCAATGGCACCAGGTTTATGAAATATCGAATAATAATTCTGATAAGTTAAAACTTAGTGAAAACAATTATGAGGAAATAGACTGGTTTAAGCAAACCAAACAATTTCTTGAAAATTTAATTAAACATCCAATTCCATATGAAGATTTAAGTGCCATGACGGGTATTCAGCTTTTAATAGAATTAAATAATAAGTTCTGGCCTGTTTCATTTAATTTAGTCATTATTCTTATTTTGTCATATTTGTTTACTAGTTCATATAAAAATGGTGATGACATTTCCGCCATTATTCCTATTAGTTCTGGTAAGAAAATCTTAACCAATATTGGAATAGACCTATTACTTGTTAGCTTGATGTATCTTGGCCTGAATTTTGTGGTGTTTTTAGTTTCGTCTTTAATTTTGGGAATGGGTAATATAAATTATCCTTATATTGTTTATAAAATAACAAGCAGGCAAGTTATACTGGATGTTATTCCGGCAGTTGAATTAATTCCGCAGACGATTATTATTCAATTACTTGAATTTTTACTGATTACTGTTTATGTCAACTTACTGGCACGAATTTTTCGGCATTTATTCCCGACAATGCTGGTGGCGACTTTCCTCGTTGCCGTGGGGAGTTTAGCGACGGTAATTATTGAGCCAATTAGGGCGCTTGCAGCTTGGTTACCTACCACTTACCTTAACTCGCTCAGAGCTATTTCTGGCTCTACAGCTTACGATCTTAATAATATGCAGGTTAATTTTGCTCATGGCTTAATCACTTTGCTTCTTGGTACTTTAATTCTGTTTGTAGCTACCTTATTTCTTGATTGGTTCCAACAGAAAAAGTCTGAAACAATAATTCGTAGTTAATGGGGCAAGTTTATTACTTGCCTAAAAAGCGTTGTAAATTAGCGGCGACTTGCTTTGCCAGCATATTTTTATCAACCTGACGCAAGTCCGCTAAGGCCGATAGTGTTTGGTCTAAAATAAGAGGGTAGTCTTCGACTTTTACCGGTTTATTTTCCAACCACTCAACCGAACTTAAGCCATCTGTCTCAATTAGCAAGCGATTTAAGGGGACCTTTTTTGCCAGCTTAATTACGTTAGCATCGTCTAAAATAGCTAGGCAGAAGCTGAAATAACAGTTAAGATCGACATATTCCCGCTGGTAATTACTGCAATCGTACCAATGAATTAAATAGCGATTGGGAAATTGCCTGATTGTAGCTAAAATGGTCTTTTCGCAGCCCTTAGTGTGTAAAATAACTGGCCGATTAGATGCTTGGGCCCACTCAATTTGTGCAGTGAAAACTTCCTTTTGGCAGTCCAAGCTATTTTCTGTCCAAACGGAATCGAGCCCGATTTCACCTACAACGTCAGCTTGCTCAAGATAGGGCAATACCTCTTGCAGGGTTAGTCTGTTAGCATCCCATGGATGTATGCCAAAGCTAAGGGGCTCCATGTTCCGGGTCAGTTTTTGGTTAATGTGCCATTCCTCTGGTGTCTGGCAATTAACGATTGTTGTAATCTGTTTTTTGACGAGCAAATTTGCCAGTTCTTGATTATTTTCTAAATGGCAATGAGCATCTGTTAGCATAAAATTAGCTTCTTTCCGTTAATTAAAAGTAGACGGTTAACTAATAATATAGCTGGTCATTAATTATTATGCAATTAATTTTTAGCAAGCAAAAAAGGATTAGTATTTAGTCAATTGCGACTACTAATCCTTTTTCTTTTGCTATTTTTGGGGTTTAGCGATTATTTTTTAGCTTCTAAAACCTGGAAATCATGTTGAATAGGCTCAGTTACCTTAGTGGTGATTGTTGGATCCAGGGTAAACTTTGTCATTGTAGGGCAGTCTTCAGGTTGGACATATAGACTTCTGTTAGTGACGTCGTAACCTGCCCAGTAACCCGTATAATCACATTTAGCGCTATTTTCTTGTAGATGTTCAATTCCACGGGGAATCATCACCGCTTTAAAGACATTGTATAGCTGGGTAATGCCCTGATCAGAATGAAATGGCGCTAAAAACTTGGAAAGATAGGTTCCGCGTACAAAACGCGATGGCGCAGTATAATCGCCGGGTAAGCCGATTAAGCCGGAACCACTCTCAATTTGCTTAATATTTAGCTTTTCAGTCAGTTGTTGGTGGCCCAAATTATGGTTGGTCAACTGTAAATAATTACGTAAATTATCCAGGTGCCACGAATATTCTGGGCTGTTAGTCATGACCCCGATACCATCATAAATCTTAAATGCACCTTGTTTTACCGGTTCTAAAATAACGCTATGGCCTTCAGCATCGCTAAAAGTATAGTGCATTGGAATTGGGGTAGGGATGCCGGTATCGGCTTCTTCCCAATCAGGATAAGTTGTTTTTTCCTGACCTAAATGAGTGAAAGCCTCTTTTATTTCGGCAATAGAGCCAAAATTACTTAAGACGTAGCTCACGACTTCTTCACCAATAATAGGTTTTAAACCACGTTTTTCAAGGTTTGAAGCCGTGTCCCAGGAAGCTTCTTCCAAGTACTGGGCATCGCCAACAATACCGGCACTGTTAATCCCATCGTTAAAAAAGAGCGAGTTATTAACATTAATGCCCATGAACGCATATTTAGTTGTCCAACTTTGGTGCAATCCTTTTAATTCATATTCTGAGGGATAAGCCGTCATTTTGCTATCAGCACTTGGCTTAAATGGATCAAAGGTAAAATCCATTGTTCTTCCCCAAAATACATCTCCGTTATCTGCCGTCACAGCAATACTCGTACACATTTTATTACCTCCTGCTTAGTTATTTGCATTTTTACGTGCAAGTAAATCTTAGCATATTTTAACGCTAGCTCTGAAAATAAATTGCGGTTATTAATTACTAAACAGTTAGAAAGTAGGGCGCTTGGCAATTTTATTATAAAAAAAGACGGAGCTATTCAGTTCCGTCTTTAACTAGTCGCAATTTTAAATATTTGCAGCTAAATAGTTATACAACATGCCTTCTTTGATCTCCTGGGTATCAATTCCCAGTGCTTCAGCAATCGCATAGGCATATGCCCAGGCTGTTGCTGGACCACGACTAGTAATAACTTTGTGCACATTATCTGTCACCGTGATCGTTTCTTTAAAATGTCCAGTTGGGGCATCTTTTTTAGTTTGCTCATCAAAACCAGGATAGCAAGTATAATCTGCATCATCCAAGACACCATATTTTGCGAGAGCTATGGGAGCGGCACACATTGCTGCATCCCACATGCCATTTTCGTGCCGTTTAACCATTAGGTCGCGTAATTGTTCGCTAGCCCGTAAGTTTTCAGCACCAGTTTTACCACCCGGAAACGCAACTACATCATAGTCAAGCAGGCGCTCGTCCACAACTTGATCACAAGTCAATAGAATATGATGATCACCATTAATTTGTTTACTGGTAAGTCCAACCATATCAGTTTGAACGCCTAGTCGGCGCAAAACATCAACGACACTCAAGCCTTCGACTTCTTCGCAGCCATCGGCAAAAACTACAGCAGCTTTTTTCATTTTTCGCAACCTCACAATCCGTTTTATTGTTTATTATAAACTAGCTTAGTTCAAGGTAAAACAACAAATCACTTAATGTGGTTAAGTGAATAGTAGGATTAGGATGAATTGGCGTTTTAATATTTCTTGGTGCAATCCAAAGAGAAGCTAAACCAGCATTTTCTGCGCCTTGGATGTCATCAGCAAGATCAGTTCCAATAACCAAACAAGTAGCTGGATCAACATTTTGCTCTTGAACAATTGTGGTTAGAATCTCCTTATTCGGTAACCTTTCCTTAAAATCATCTTGAGTGTAAACTGCTGAAAAATAACTGAGCAATTCACTTTCATCTAAGCGCGAGGAGATTGTTTCCCGGTCTTCCTTGGAACACAGAATTAATTTGATTTGGTCATCCATATCACTTAATTCTCCAAGAAATGGCCCAACGTCTTTGACTAATTGCTTTTGCTCTTTCATCTTCTGATAAAAGATTTTTCTTGCTGAATACAATTCGTGGCGACAAAAAGTCTGTAAAACTAGTTCAATCCGATCACTGAAAGTTAAAAACTTGATCTGGCTGAGCAGGTTAGCATATTGTATTCGTTCTTTTGGTCCAAAACCGCTAGCGACTTCATCTAATGTTTGCCGGAGAGCATTCCTTTCAGCAACTCCTTCATTAAGGATAGCTCCCTCAGGTACGAAGATTAAAGACTGAAATTTTGCCATATGTAAAAATCCCTTCTTAATTTGATACTAATTGCATTATAATAGATATTATTGCTAAAAAGGAAGTCCTAATTTAAATGTTATCTTTTTTTACCATAATTTTTATCTTTTTTGGCGGAATTGCCGGTGGCCTATTATCATCAGTTGCATCCATGGCCTCACTGGCTTCATATCCCGTGCTGCTTGCGGTGGGGATTCCGCCGGTATATGCCAATGTTACTAATGATGCCGCCTTGATTTGGACCGGAATTGGTTCAACAATTTCTTCTCTTAAAGAACTCAAAGGTCATTGGAAACAAGTTGCCTTTTACGCCATGTTTACCGTTTTAGGGTCAGTTTTGGGCTGTTATTTGCTATTGTCCTTTCCCTCCAAAGTATTTGAAAAAGTCGTTCCGTTTTTTATTGCTGGTTCTGGTGTTATGGTCATTGTTTCTGCCAAGCACCATAATTTAGAACCGCACAAACGGCCACTTTGGCAAGAGATTTTTTATATTGTTGCTTTGCTGGCAATGGGCGTATATACGGGCTATTTCGGAGCTGCTGGTGGCGTAATCGTCCTAGTTTTGCTAACATATATCACTAATGAAAAGTTTATTGTGGTAAACGCAATTAAAAATGTGGTGTGTGGTCTAGCTAACTTGGTCGCTTTAATCGTCTTTGCCTTTACTTCACATATTTATTGGCTGCAGGCAATTCCACTTGCAGTTGGTATGTTTATTGGCGGTTATTTAGGCATGGATATTTTAAAGGTTGTTCCGGCCAAATATGTCCGTGTCTTTATTGCTGCACTGGCTTTCATTCAGGCTGCCTATTTCTTTTATAAGGCATATATGTTATAGTTTATGCACATTATTTAAATGGAAGGAGAATGCAAGTTGGCAACAGAGATTTATTTAGTACGTCATGGCGAAACAATGTTCAACCAATTGGACAAAGTGCAGGGATGGTGTGATTCCCCGTTAACGATTAAGGGTATTAACGACCTGAAGGTAACAGCGCGGGCGCTTAGTCAAGTTCGTTTTGACAATATGTATTCTTCCGATTTAAAACGTGCGATTGATACAGTCCACTTGATGAAGGATGCCAATCAAGTATCAGAAATCGGTAAAATAAAAAAGTTACCCGAATTTCGGGAGGTTTTCTTCGGTTCTTTTGAAGGCGACGATATTCAAAATACCTGGAAACAGGTTAGTTTAGCTGCCGGAATTGGTCCCGAAAATGATGTAACCAAGATTATTAACCAAGTTGGAATCTATGAATTCCGGGAAGCAACTAAAAAGGCTGATCCCCGTCATTTAGCTGAAAACAAGGAAGAACTTGATGACCGCATGGTCAGGGCAATTTCGGTTTTGGGTGATTTAACTAGGAATGAACAGCGAGTGCTAATTGTTTCGCACGGTGATTTCATTAAAACCTTAGCAATTAAATATTGGAACCAAAGTGATGGGCTCCATGATATTATTTTCCCTGATAACGGTAGCGTTACTAGGGGCATACTCTATAATAATGGCAAATTCGAAATAATCGATTATAATGTTGCCGCAGAAGATATGTAAGGTCCTACTGTCAAAAGTAGGACTTTTTGTTACACTATTACATGAGGAAAAAACATATGAAAGATCACACAACTAAGCGTTATGCCTACGTTACGGCACTTAATGTTATTATCACTGCCGCGGAATTTATCGGTGGCTTTGTTTCTGGGTCACTTTCACTGTTATCTGATGCGGTGCATAATTTAAGTGACGTCGGTGCAATTATCATTTCCTTTGTGGCGCATTTAATTAGTAATCGGAGTAGCAACAAAGAAAAGACCTTTGGCTATGATCGTGCTGAAACGCTCGCCGCTTTTACCAATGGAATCGTTTTACTGCTCATCAGCATTGTTTTATTTATTGAGGCAATCGAACGTTTTTGGAGTCCAACGGAAATTAGTGGGCAAATTATGTTGGTTGTGGCCATTATCGGTTTAGTGGCCAATGTGATCTCGATGCTCGTTATGCACCAAGACGGTCAAGAGAATCTTAATGTCCGCTCCACCTTTATTCACATGATGAGTGATGCTTTATCTAGTGTTGCGGTCGTTGTCGGCGCAATTTTTATTTACTTTTGGCACATTACTTGGATTGACCCGTTAATGACTTTACTAGTTTCTCTCTTTATTTTTCATGAGGCTTGGGAATTAACTATGAAGGCTGCTAACGTCTTGATGGAATCTAATCCTGATATTAATCTTGACCAAGTTAATAAGATTGTCCTGTCTTTTCCCGAAATCAAGAACATTCATCACGTTCATTTGTGGCGTTATAGCGACCGTTACGTTATGCTAGATGCTCACGTAAATGTTGCTCCTGACTTAACGGCTAAGCAGATTGAACAGATTAACCAGCAGATTAGCCGAAAATTGCAGGTTTTGGGCATTAATCACACTAACTTTCAGGTTGAATGTGAGCGTGGGCGTAACAACAAGATGATTGTTTCGGATCGCAATCAAGAAGAGGAAGAATAACAAATGAAGTTTGAAGTGAGTTTATTTACGGCGATTATTGTTTTGATCGTTGGGTTATATGATATGGCTTATGCCTTTAATCGCCGGTATAAAAATAATGGCCGTAGTTTTGGCCCCTTTATGATTTTAGGCATTATCTTTACGGTTTTCGGTATTTTTTTATTAATTAGACATTGGATGGGCTAAAATGGTCAAATTGGTGCTTCTTAGACACGGTGAAAGTACCGCTAATTTTGCTAATGTTTATACGGGCTGGAATGATGTTGCATTAACTGCCAAGGGGCGGATTCAGGCTCAGACGGCGGGAGAATTGCTTAAGCAGGTTCCCGACTTTTACCCCACCCACATTCACACCTCGGTTTTGCAAAGGGCAATTATTACCGCTAATATTGTGGCGGAAACTTGTCATTTTTTATATTTGCCAATTACCAAGACTTGGCGGTTAAACGAACGGCATTATGGTAAATTGCGGGGGATCAATAAAGATCTTTCCCGGGCAATCTTTGGCGAAGAACAAGTGCGAAGGTGGCGCCGCGGGTTTTATGAAGTTCCGCCAGCAGGTGATGAGGTGACAGCGGCTTGCTATGATCAATGCGATCGGAAATGGTTACCGCGGGCTGAAAGCCTTTACCAGACGCAAAAGCGGTTGCTGCCTTATTATCATGATCAAGTTGCAAGTCGATTGTTAAAGGGTGAGGATCAATTAATTGTTGCTCACGGATCAAGTTTACGGGCGTTAATCAAAAAACTTGAGCACATTGACAATTATGACATCCTTAAGCTTGAAGTACCTAATGCACAGCCAATTATTTACACCTTTGATGAGCATTTACAGATCACGAAAAAAGAAATTTTGCGCTAAAATTCTCACGCATTTTTAGTTAGATGTGAGGAATCTTCTAGATGTATGTTAAAATTTATTACGATACTAAATAGAGTTTTTACATTCTTAGTTTGGAGAATAGGTATGCGTAAAATATTTTTATTACGAGGCGCACCCGGCTCCGGAAAATCTTCATTTATTGCTCGTCATCACTTGCAGCCTTATGCAATTAGTCGTGATCAAATAAGGCTATTATTGGCGAATTTAACTTACTATTATGAAGAAGATACCGATTGCTTACATCAAGTAATTCCGCGATATGCAAATGAACAAACGGAAAAAGTGGTGGACTACCTCGTAGAAGAGAAGATGAAACGTGGCGAAACAGTAATTGTCGATAGTACCCACATCGTTGAAGAAAGCATTGAGCATTATAAGCCGTGGGTTGAGTGCTATCGCTATGAATTGTTTATCGTTGATTTGATGTATCATAAGAACTTGCGCAATTTGTTGAACCGCAATGAAATTCGCAGGCAATATGATTGGGTTAAGCCTGAAGTGGTCAGGCAAATGTATATTAATTATCAGGAAAATTTGGCGGTTCCGGAGTGGGCACACGTTATTAGTCCTAACCAGTTGGGGAAAGCATTGTCACAGCGTGAAAGTAATTTAGATCATTTTGCTCATGTTGTTGCAGTTCCTGACCAGGTAGCGGAAGAAGATTTTCCCCATGTTCACATTTCAAATTTTTATTTTTCGTTTAATGACCGCTTTACTGAAATGTATGGTACATACCGAAATGTGGTTACGATTGGTAAGACAAAAGAAGAAATTATTAATGACTTTCGGTTACCGTATTTTGTTTTTAAATTTCATCACAAGCATTTCTTAATTTCTGCTTGTCCGATCAGGAACGAAATGCTTGATCCAATAAAAAAGGTAAAGGGCGTGTGGACATATTCGACCGGCTTAGTGAATCTGGCCGATTTTATGGAAATATTTCCGCAAAGTAAACCGCAGCATGTTCACCAGTTTAATTTAACCAAACTGCAGCCCGACCGGCTGTTACATATTTGGTAAAAACAAGAAGAAACGATTTTGCAACTTACAGCAAAGTCGTTTTTTTATTTGGTATTTGAGTGGTGAATAAATGAAAATGTTGTGCTAATTAATTCACTTGTTGAGCTCAACGGAAAACCGTATAATTAGAATGTAAAAATGATAACGCTTTATTTTCTGGGCGAAGGCGGTAGCAATGAAACTTGAAGAATTAAAACAAGATTTTGCCAATATTTATCATGACCAACCCTCAGGGTGTTATTTTTCTCCTGGGCGCATTAATTTGATTGGCGAGCATACTGATTACAATGGCGGCCATGTTTTTCCGTGTGCGATTTCGTTAGGCATCTATGGCGCAGTTAGTCCGCGAACAGATCAACAGTTTAACTTTTATTCGGCTAATTTTGCTAAAACTGGTATTGTACCGGTCGATTTGGCACAGCTAAAATACGTCAAAAAGGATTCCTGGGTTAATTATGCCAAGGGAATGATGCATTATTTGCTTAAAAGTGGTGCACACTTTGATCACGGATTAAACATTTACATTAGTGGCAACATCCCTGATGGTGCCGGTCTTTCTTCGTCGGCAGCGCTGGAAATGTTAATTGGTCTCATAATGAAGGATCAGTTTAATTTAACCATTGACCGTTTAGAGCTAGTCAAGCTTGGCGTAAAAACCGAAAATAATTTTATCGGGGTTAATTCAGGTATCATGGATCAGTTTGCCGTGGCAATGGGCCAGCGTGATCAGGCTATCTTGCTTGATACTGGTAAATTGCATTATAAAATGGTGCCCTTAAAGTTAAATAACAATTTAATCGTTATCATGAATACTAACAAGAAGCGGGAATTGTCAGATTCCAAATATAATGAGCGGCGTAGGGAAAGTGAAGAAGGATTAAAAATATTCCAAACAGAGCTTAATATCAGAGCCTTGGGGGAACTTACCGGTCATTTACTTGATGAATACGGCTACTTGCTACCTAATGAAATGCTGTTAAAGCGGTGCCGACATGCTGTATGGGAAAATCAGCGGACACTGGCAGCAGAAAAGGCTTTACAAAAAGGCAATTTAGCTCAATTCGGCCGGTTAATGAATGCTTCGCATCTTTCACTCGAATATGATTACGAAGTTACTGGCAAGGAACTGGATACGCTGGTTCACACTGCTTGGAAGCAGCCTGGCGTGTTAGGTGCGCGTATGACAGGAGCCGGCTTTGGTGGTTGTGCGATTGCACTCGTAGCTAAGGAGCAAGTGACAGCCTTTCAGGAAAATGTGGCAGCGGTCTACCAGCACCAAATTGGTTATGCACCGTCATTTTATTTAGCTGCCACCTCTGATGGCACCAAGATTTTACATGAATAGGATAAAAAATGGCTGAACAAAAGCTAGTTGAAGCATTTATTACGCAGGTAATTGCCAATAGCGATTACACTGACTTAGATCGAATATATTTGCGAAACCAAATTTTAAGTATGGTGGGCGATTCTGCTGTCAGCGCGGTAACTAGTAAAAGTGACTTGCTCGATTTAAAAGATGAATTAGTTCAAATTACACAGGCAAATGGTAAATGTAAAGGGGATAGCGCTGAACGGGCAATTATTGGCGCCGATCTAATGGCTTTGCTTACACCACGACCTAGCGTCGTTAATAAGCGCTTCTGGCAGACTTACCAAAAATCTGCCAGTAAAGCCATTAACAATTTTTACGAACTGAGCAAACGCTGCGACTATATTAAGACGCGAGCAATTGCTAAAAATATCTATTTTGTTACGCCCAGTAAGTATGGCAAGTTAGAGATTACCATTAATTTGGCTAAGCCTGAAAAGGATCCGAAGAAGATTGCGCAAGCGGCTAAAACACAATCAACTGGGTACCCGTTATGTCAATTATGTCTGGAAAATGAGGGTTATGAGGGCCGTGCGGATTATCCGGCACGCAGAAATCACCGCGTTATTCGCTTTAAGCTTAATGATGAATTATGGGGCTTCCAGTATTCACCGTATGCATATTTTAACGAACACTGTATTTTTCTTTCAGCCAAGCATGAACCGATGACAATTGCGCGATCAACTTTTAATAACTTATTGACAATTGTTGATGAGTTTCCCGGATATTTTGTCGGTAGCAATGCCGATTTGCCGATTGTGGGCGGTTCGATACTGTCACATGAGCATTATCAAGGCGGCAAGCACCGTTTTCCTATGGATGGGGCTCCAATTGCGACTAAGTTGCAGTTTGCCGGCTTTCCCACCGTCAAAGCTGGACTAGTTAAGTGGCCCATGTCGGTGATTCGTTTGCGCGGCGCAGAAAAGGAAGCACTGGTTTCTTTAGCTGCCAAAATTCTTTCTGCTTGGCGAACATATTCCGATGAAACAGTTAATGTGCGTGCCGTTAGTGCTGGCGAAAAGCATCACACCATTACGCCGATTGCGCGTAAAGAGGGCAGTGATTATGTCCTTGACCTCGTTTTACGTGATAACCAAATTTCAGCTGCCTTTCCGGCTGGGATTTTTCACCCGCATCCCGATGTGCAGCACATCAAAAAAGAAAATATTGGTTTAATTGAAGTATTAGGACTAGCGATTTTGCCACCGCGCCTAGTACCAGAGATGAACGAGGTTAAGAAATTTCTTTTAGGGCAGCCTAATGCTATTAAGCAGATTCACCTGCAGTGGGCCCAAGAAATTAAAGAACGGCAGCCAATTCAGGCTGCTAACGTAAACCAGATATTGCAAGATGAATTAGGCCAAGTTTTTGCTCGCGTTTTAGAAGATGCAGGTGTTTTTAAGCAAACACCAGCTGGGCAGGCCGCATTCATGCGTTTTGTTAATGAGGTTGGCTTAGCATGAATTAAGCTTTTATGGTAAATAAAAAATGCGTTACTAATTGCAGTAACGCATTTTTTAGCCAATTATTTTACTTAAAAGCTAAAGCACCCATTGGGTCCCAAGGAAGAAGTTGAATTGGGTTCTTAGCACCATCGTCAAATTCTTTCTTCATGTCATCTGGCAAGAATTTCTTGTTGATAACAGCTTGGTAAACGAAGGAGTCAAACCATGAGTCGCTCATAACGAAGTAACCCTTAAATCCTGGCTTTTCACCCCATGAATTTTCGATTTTCCACTTAGTTGGCTTGTCATCAGCCAAGTCGACACCTGTGATGACCATAGCATGATCCATCATGCTTTCAGTAGAATCAAGTCTTTCGGCCTTAGTCATTGAGAAATCAACGTCGAACAATTCATCGCGCTTGTAAATGTTAGTGTCGAGTAAACCGAGTTGTCTTTCGGAATCCTTACCAACATTTGAACCAAACCAAACAACTTCACCAGCTTTTAATTGCTTGATGATTAAGTCTTTCATTTCGTTAATGGTTAAGTTAAGGTGACGAACTTGTCTGCCGCCAACAACATTGCCCAGGTATTCAACAGAAAAGACCTTGTGGTATGGCTTATCGTCTGTTGGTGAGTTGATAATTGAAACGTGGTCTTCTAGGTTCATGCCAACGTATTTATCAAAGAATTCTTTTGGTGTAATTCCAGCTTCACGGTGGTAGTTGCCATCGTCATCTTTGTATTCAAAGTCAAATTTCTTTGGTGGAACGCCAAGTGAAATTGCTAAGATCCGGAAAACATCGTTTAAGAATTCATTCTTGCGTGCTTCAACTTCATCTTCGGACTTGCCACTGTTAACTAAATCGCGCAGTTCTAACCCATCTTTACGCAATAAAGTGTTTAAAGTGTCATTTAAAGCGCTAGAGTTTGTTGCGTTAGCAGTTTCTGGATAAACAGATTTTGGCACAATTCCATATTTTTCAATTAAACCGCATAGCATGTCCCATTGACCACCATCTTGTTGTGGGGTAGCGAACAAAAAGCTAACTTTACGGTCACCAAGTGGCTTATCAGCTGAAGCGATCACATTTTCAAAGAACCAGTTGGATTTTTCGAATTTATCCCAGAAGTTGGTGTAGTTCTGCGATAATTCAAAGTCCTTAACTTTATATTCCTTTTGTAATGGGTGGCGCATGGTGTTCAAGGCAGAGAACATCCAGCAACGACCGGATTGCTTTTGATCAGCTGGCTTACCAGTTTCAATTTCTACAGAAAAAGTTGGGTTTAAATCAATCTTTGATTGCAGGTTTTGACTTGCCTTGTAGATGCCGTTTTCTTGGGCAGCATGACTGGCAATATTAAAACTAGGATGCTTAGCCAAATCAGCGGTGTAATTGGCAATAGCGTCATTGGTAATTTCTTTAGTCATTATATATTCCTCCTTAAGTTAATAACTACCATTTTAGCTTAACTAAGTAGAGTAGTCTAATTAAGATTAGTAAAAAGTGCACAGTTTTGGCTTGTTCAACTTAATTTTTCTGGCATTGATTAGTTAGCACAAGGCCGGTGATACCAAATTTGGTCAAATGCGGGATGCTCAGCAAAATATGCGATGATTAAAGGATCAAGTGGCCAGATTTTTAAGTTGGATTCTTGCGCAACAAGCTTTGCGACGCGCATTTCTTGATTTAAGACTTCAGCTTTATTTGCACTAGGATTGATAAAAAAGTGGTTCATTAACCAGAATTTGCCATCTTTGCGCTTGATTTTGTCCATCGTCCAGCGACATACCATAACGCCGTTATCATCATCGGTTTGAAAGAATTGGTGCGGGTTATTAACATTAAACATAAATTTTCCTTTTAAAAAAACAACCATATTTTTTTGCGTATCTTATTATAGAATATCTGCATTAAAATAAAGCAAAAAGTTTAGGTGGACAGCCTCAACTAGGTGGGTAAAGAGTAACTAACGGATTATTTAAAATAGCTAGGTACCACTTTTTAAAAAATAAGTTAATAAATTCTTTGAACTTACGCAAATTAAGGATAAATCATTGCGATTAAGGTAAAATAGTTCTTGTTGATTAAAAGGAGATAAAATGACTAAATTACGTGGCTTTGAAGTTGTATCTAAGTATCAAGATCAAAATATTATTTTGCCTAGGCGGCAGACAATTGCGAGTGCTGGGTATGATTTTGCGGCGGCTAAAGACATGGTGATTCCCAGCATTTGGCGGCTGAATTTTGTGCGGATTTTTCGTTTAATTAGAAACGGGCACCAATTATATGAACCAGATTATGAAATGGCGGAGCAGGTTTTAAAACCATTTCTTATTCCGACTGGGGTCAAAGCTTACATGCCAGAAGATGAGTTTTTGCTGCTGGCAAACCGCTCATCGAATACTTTTAAGCGTAGCTTGAGTTTGCCTAATGGCATTGGTGTGATTGATTCTGATTATTATAATAATGAAGCTAACGAGGGCGAAATTTTTGCACAGCTCATTAATTATGGGGTTAGGCCGATTAAAATTCATAAAGGCGACCGGATTGCCCAAGGGATTTTTATGAAATACCAAAAAGCTGATGATGACCTTCCAGTTAGCCGGATTAGAGCAAACGGATTTGGTTCAACAAACAAGGAGGACTAATGGCGAAGATTAAAACTAAGTACAAATGTCATTCCTGTGGTTATATTTCTGCCAGTTATTTGGGCCGCTGTCCTAATTGTGGTGCTTGGAATCAGTTTGAAAAAGAGACTGAAACAGTCCAAGCTCGTTCCACTAAGGGCAGTCCGAGCCGCTTAATTAAGAAAACTGGGATTAATGAACCAGTTAAGATTACCGCTGTTAAGGCTGAAAAAGAAGAGCGGATCAAAACGAGCATGGGTGAATTAAACCGTGTTTTAGGCGGTGGAATAGTACCAGGCTCATTGGTCTTAATCGGTGGAGATCCCGGAATCGGGAAATCAACTTTAATGTTACAAATCATGAGTGAATTGTCCGCAACCTACCGGGTTTTATACGTATCCGGTGAGGAATCTGCCAATCAGATCAAATTGCGCGCGGACCGGTTGGATCTTAGTGGTAATGAGATGATGCTTTATCCAGAAACTGATATGGAGGATATTAGGCAACAGATTGACACCCTTAAACCCGATTTTGTCGTAATCGATTCGATTCAAACAATGAACGAACCTAGTCTTGATTCAATGACCGGTTCGGCCTCACAGGTACGTGAAGTGACCAGTGAATTAATGAAAATCGCGAAAATGGATGCGATTACGGTTTTTGTGATCGGGCACGTTACTAAAGAAGGTGCCATTGCGGGTCCCAAGATTCTTGAGCACATGGTTGACACGGTTCTGTATTTTGAAGGCGATGAGCATCACGCTTACCGGATTCTCCATTCGGTTAAAAATCGTTTTGGTGCTGCCAATGAAATCGGGATGTTTGAAATGGTCAATAAGGGTCTGCAAGAAGTAACCAACCCGTCAGCAATCTTTCTTGATGAGCGCTTGCCAAATTCAACTGGTTCGGCCATTGTCGTATCACTAGAAGGTACCCGCCCAATATTAGCTGAAATTCAGGCACTGGTTACACCAACAGCCTTTGGCTATGCGAAAAGAACAACTTCTGGAATTGACTTTAACCGCGCGGGCTTATTATTAGCGGTGCTAGAAAAAAGGGGCAATTTAATGCTCCAAAACCAGGATGTCTACTTAACAGCTACTGGTGGTATTCGGTTAAATGAACCGGCTGTTGACTTAGCAGTAGTAATGGCAATTGCTTCCAGCTATAAAAATGAAGAAATTTTACCGACAGATTGTTTTGTCGGTGAAGTTGGTTTAACAGGTGAGGTGCGCCGGGTCAATCAAATCGATGCCCGCATTAAAGAAGCTGCTAAAACAGGTTTTAAGCGCATTTTTATCCCTAAACACAACATGCGGGCTAGCCTGCAGAACCTTGGCATTGAAGTGATACCAGTGGCTAGCATCCCGCAGGCATTGAAATTGGTTTTAGGATAAGCAACCATTGAACTTTTATGGTTCAACCGTTAAACTTAGTTTATTGAGATTTACTTTTTGAAAGAGGCATGAATTTTGGCAAAACAAAAAATTCGGGTAAGATATGCCCCAAGTCCAACGGGACATTTGCATATCGGTAACGCGCGTACTGCATTATTTAATTATCTATTTGCGCGCCATAATAAAGGTACTTTTGTATTAAGAATTGAAGATACCGACCAAAAGCGGAACGTTGAAGGTGGTTCTGAGTCTCAGATGGATAACCTTCGCTGGCTTGGAATTGATTGGGATGAAGGTCCTGATAAGGGCGGTGACTTTGGTCCTTACCGGCAATCAGAACGTAAAGATATTTACAATAAGTACATCAAGCAATTAATTGATGAAGGTAAAGCTTATTATTCATATAAAACTGAAGAAGAGCTTGAAGAGCAACGTGAAGAACAGCGTGCAATGGGGATTGCACCGCACTACACCTATGAATATGAGGGCCTGACAGCTGACGAAATTGCGCAAAAGCAAGAAGAAGCTAAGGCCAAGGGCTTGAAGCCAGTTGTTCGGATTCACATTCCTGAAATGGAAACTTATTCCTGGGAAGATATTGTTAAGGGACATTTGAGTTTTGAATCAGACACGATCGGTGGCGATTTTGTTATTCAAAAACGTGATGGTATGCCAACTTATAACTTTGCAGTTGTTATTGACGATCACTTGATGGAAATTACTCACGTGCTGCGTGGGGATGACCATGTTTCCAACACGCCAAAGCAATTAGCAGTTTATGAAGCGCTTGGCTGGGAACCACCAAAATTTGGTCACATGACATTGATTATCAATTCTGAGACTGGTAAGAAGCTTTCCAAGCGTGATGAATCAGTTTTGCAATTTATTGAGCAATACCGTGATATGGGCTATTTGCCAGATGCCATGTTTAACTTTATTACTCTTCTTGGTTGGTCACCTGTGGGCGAAAATGAGATTTTCACTCAACGTGAATTGATTAAACAATTTGACCCAGCTCGGTTATCAAACTCTCCTGCTGCTTTTGACCAAAAGAAGCTTGAGTGGATTAATAACCAATACATTAAGAAGGCCGATCGTGACACCTTGCTTGATTTGGCTTTGAATAACTTGCAAGAAGCTGGGCTAGTGGAACAAGATCCAAATCCAGAAAAGATGGAATGGGTTCGGCAACTGGTAAATATTTACTCAGTGCAAATGTCATACACTAAGCAAATTGTTGATTTGGCCAAAATTTTCTTTGATGCACCGAAGAACTTGAGTGAAGAAGAAATCGATGAAATTCGCAAAGACGAAGCTAGACCTGTAATCGAAGAATTTAAGAAGCAAGTTGATCTGATTCCACGGTTTACTTCTCCCCAAATCATGAATGCTGTTCAAGCAACACGTCAAGAAACGGGCATTAAGGGTAGAAGACTGTTTATGCCAATCAGAATTGCAACCACTAGATCAATGGTTGGCCCTGGCATTGGTGAAGCAATGGAACTTTTAGGTAAGCAAAGAGTGATGCAGCACTTGGACTTAACCTTGAAGCAAATGAGCGAAAACGGCTTATAATACCATCTTATAGTGGAAATAAAAAGCACATCATCTCGAAACGAGGTGGTGTGCTTTTGCGTTTTAGCGGCAAATTGGTTTTCGACTGAAATTATTTGTCAGTTTGCTGACCATAAAAGTAATTTGCCGTAGCTCCGCCATCAATTAGAAAAGTTGAGCCGGTAATAAATGCACCTTGCTGTGTCATTAACAACTCCGCTACATTCGCTACTTCATCTGCAGTTCCTGGACGTCCAGCAGGGGACTGGCAAACATTTTTCGGTAAAAGTCGCCTCTGATGCCGTTAAATTCATCTAGAGCAAGAGGCGTTACGATGATTCCGGGAGCAATTGCATTCAGTCGTGCTCCTCTTTTAGCCCAGTTGATTGCTTCTGCCATCACTCTTTTTTCATTACACCTTTTTGCTAACTGGTATGCTTGGAGCGTATCGGCGATGTTTTCTGGTTGCAGAATTGGCAATTGCAATAATTTACTGGTTGGAGTGGTAGCGAGTTGACGATCTTGCTCAGTTGTTAAGGCGTGAAGACGGTGACCAGATTGACTAGAAATAGTAATCCCAACGCCACCTTTCGCAATAACTTTGCCCACTTCCTCGAGTAGGACCGCTGTGCCGTACAAGTCTACTTTTAAAATATCTTCGGTTTTGGCCTGACTTGGTGATAATCCAGCACCATTAACTAAAGCTTTAATCTCACCAAAGGTCGTAGCAAATTTAATGGTTTCTTTGATTGAATCTCGTGATGCTAAATCCATTTCGCTTGCTTTAGCATTAAAGCCGGCTTCTGTTAAAGTTTGTTCGAACTTTTGGTTCTTGTCACCAACAATAATTTGGTAATCAGCCCCTAATCTTCGTGCAATCGCAAGACTGATTTGCCCTGCACCAACAACTAGCATTACTTGTTTTTTCATCTTAACTCCTTCAAATATTCACAGCGTAGCATGTGAAATGCTACTGCTAGTTTAGTATCTTTAATAATTTGATTATTTTTCATTTTATGACTTATACCATACTCGAAGGCAAGAACCATTTGTCTAATTTAGCAAAAAATAGGTTGGTAAAAGAAGGGTGGACATTATCAAATTTGTGTGCAGTGCGCCGATTTATGGTTACCACGTATTTTTTGAAGGTAAAAAAGCTAAGCTGGACAGGCACAATCCGCTATTTTCTCATAGTCCATGCTAGAATATGCGCCACTTTCTGTTAAAATGAAGATAAATGTTTTTTAGAAAGGCAAGCTGGCCATCGTGAAAATTTATAATACTCTGACCAAAACAAAAGAAGAATTTCAGCCGATTCGCCCTGGACAAATTACGATGTATGTCTGTGGCCCCACTGTCTACAACTACATTCATATTGGGAACGCTCGTAGTGCCATTGCATTTGACACTATCAGACGCTATTTTGAATATCGGGGTTATCACGTTAACTTTGTTTCTAACTTTACCGATGTGGACGACAAGATGATTAATGAAGCACGGCGCGAAAAGACCACGGTGCCTGAATTAGCAGAGCGGTATATTAAAGCCTATCAAGAAGATACTGCAGCCTTAAATATTGAGCCAGCAACCAAAAATCCGCGTGCCACTCATGAAATAACGGCAATTATCAATTTTATTAAGCAACTGATTGCTCAAGGTTATGCCTATGAAGCCGACGGGGATGTTTATTATCATGCTAAAAAATTTGCGCATTATGGCGAATTAAGCAGTCAGAATATCGCTGAACTGGAAGAGGGTGCCTCCGAGCACATCAACGAAGAGGAACAAAAAAGAAAGCAGGATCCAATCGATTTTGCATTATGGAAAAAGCAGAAGCAACCAGATGAAATTGCGTGGAATTCGCCTTGGGGCAAAGGCCGACCAGGTTGGCACATTGAGTGTTCCGTGATGGCTACAAAGTACTTAGGCGAGACAATCGATATTCATGGCGGTGGGCAAGATTTAGAATTTCCGCACCATGAAAATGAAATCGCACAAAGTGAAGCCGCAACTGGCAAAAAATTTGTTCATTATTGGATGCATAATGGGTTTGTAACTGTTGGTGCAGAGGCAGAAAAAATGTCGAAATCGCTGCATAATTTTGTGACGGTACATGATTTGCTGAAAACAGTTGACCCGCAAGTTCTGCGCTTCTTGATGGCTAGCGTGCAATATCGCCGCCAAATCAATTATTCCAAGGAAAACCTGCAGCAAGCAGAAATTATTTTGCAACGCTTCAAAAACACATTGAATAACTTGGAATACCGACTTAGCGATCAGACGAGCAGTGTTCAGGCAGCTGCTTTAGAAGAAGCAATTAAGAAAACGAAAACGGCATTCATCACGGCTATGGATGACGATTTTAACGTGCAAAATGCGCTAGCTGCAATTTATGATTTATTGCCAGTTGTTAATGCTAATATTGCTGCAGAAAATGCTGATAAAGAGGCTTTAAAAGAAGTAAAACAATTGCTGCATGATTGGCTGGCGGTTTTTGGTATTGAAACGACGCAGTTAACCGCAACAACAACTGCTGAAGACGAAGATGAGATTACCGCGTTGATTAAAGAACGCGAACAAGCGCGGAAAAATAAGGATTGGGCTAAAAGCGACCAATTGCGCGCGCAATTAAAAGAAATGGGAATTACAGTGGAGGACACCCCACAAGGAACAAGGTGGATACGTGAATAAAGTAAAGAAGTTAGTCGAAAGTGCTGTGAATCCGGATACGTTAAATGGCCAAACACTGGCTTATTTAGGGGATGCAGTTTATGAAATTGCAATCCGCCAGCACCTAATTAAAGGTGGAATTGTTAAACCGCAGGTTTTACAACGGCAGGCAACGCACTATGTTTCTGCGAAAGCTCAGGCAGCATTAATTACAAAACTGCAAGATGAAAATTTACTTAGTAGCGATGAAATTGCTACATTTAAGCGGGGACGCAATTCGAAAACGTATACTAAAGCCAAAAATACTAGTTTAGCCACATACCAATTGTCCACGGGTTTTGAAGCAGTTTGGGGCTACTTGGAATTATTGAATAAAACGGACCGCATTGCCGAATTAAATGCATGGTGCATTAAGACAGTAGAGGAAGGTGGCATTGATCAGTATGACTTCAAATGATAAAGATTTTGTTTTTGGTAAGCATGCAGGGCTTGATTTTCTCAAAACGCAAGACGCTGACCGCATTAATAAGGTGTTTTTACAGCAGGGAGTCCAGGAAAGTTTTGCTAATGAAGTTTTTGGGTTAGCGAAAAAGAAGGGCATTATTGTCCAAACAGTCCCTAAAAATAAACTTGATCGGTTGGTTCAAGGTGGCAATCACCAAGGTTTGGTTCTAACTGTTGCTAGCTTTGAATACGCGGCTTTAGATGATTTGCTTGCTCAATTTGATCGTGACGAAAAAGAGCCGTTTCTGTTAATGCTCGATTCAATTGAAGATCCGCATAACTTGGGCTCAATTTTACGGACGGCCGACGCTACCGGAGTTGACGCTATCATTATTCCTAAACGGCATGCGACTGGGTTAACTTCGGTTGTAGCCAAGACTTCAACTGGGGCAATTGATCACGTGCCAGTTGCTCGCGTTAATAACCTAGTTCAGACAAGTCAAATGCTAAAAAAACGTGGTTACTGGCTTTTTGGAACAGATATGAAGGGAACGGATTATCGTCGGTGGGACAGTAACGGTAAGACTGTGCTTGTCATCGGAAACGAGGGTAAAGGAATTTCGCGTCTGCTTAAAGAACAGATGGATCAAATGTTAACTTTGCCAATGGTCGGCCATGTCCAATCGCTCAATGCCAGTGTCGCAACCGGTGTGCTGCTCTACCAGATGCTCAATAGTCGTAATCCGCTTAATTAATTAAAAAAACATTCTACTGAGATAGTAGAATGTTTTTTTGTTTATTTTTACTTAGCAAATGACAGAATGATTTTTTTGCAATACGCCTTTTCGACATTTCAACTTGCTCGTGCCAAATAAACATAGGTTCTATCAAGTTTATGACCATTTTTTTCTATTCTTGAACTTGGGCATAACTAAATGCTCTGAAAATAGAATCAAAATGAAGGTTGAGCAAGTAAAATGAGACAGGAAGCAATTTTAATTAGAAAAATCAAAGCGGGAGACCAAGATGCATTACCAGAACTCTACAATTTGTATCGCCCATTAATAAACCATGTTAAGCAGCAATATTATGTTCGTTATTATGATGAGCAGGATTGGAACCAGGAAGCCTTGATTGTGTGTCACGAAGCAGCACTAAAATATCAAGAAGGAAAAGGGACATTCGGCAGTTATTATAAAGTTCGTCTGCTTAACCGTGTTCGCTCTGTCTTACGTTATCACATGGCATATCGTAGACGAGCTTCGACACAAGCAATTTCACTGGAAACGGCAATTACCAATGGGCTGAAGCCTGTTCGCCGTCCAGCAGTTTTAGTTTCTTGTGTGCCATTATCTGAAAGCGTAGAGGAAGCCATTAGTAATCTCTCGTTGTTAGAAATATGGACTTTATTAATTATTCTTGGCGTTTATCGGCAAGAAGAAGTAATCAACTATCTAAAAGTAAGTCAGCTTACCTTAGTTCGGGCGCGTTCGCGCTTGGTCAGAAAAATGCGCGCAAGCCTATTAAAATAATATTTTAATAGCTATGGCTTTGGAAATAGGATATAATCTTTAATGTAGAATAATTTTAGGAGGTAGATTAAGATGGCAGAAGAAATAAAGACTGCATTGTTAGATCGTCACATGAAAGAAGTTTTTGACTGGAGTGATTCAGATATTCCAGTTAGAGATGCCCTTTGGGACTACTTCATGGAAAAGAATGGTAGAGATACCATGAAGACGGAAGAAGAAATGCTTCCGTTTCTCGATTATTCTGACGATAAAATCGAATCCTTCGTAAATGAAAATCTTAAGAAGTAAATCCGACTATACAATGTTCTACGCCCAGTGGTCACGCTTTGTTTGACCACTTAAAAGCAGTTGTCCGATGATGGGCAACTGTTTTTGTTTAATTGCATTAAAAGCAGATATCTTGACTAAATGGCTAGTTAATTATTTAATTTTAATTCGTACTTAATTGCGTACATTATCTTTTTTTGTTAAAATACAATAGTTTGGAAGTGAGATTATGGCAGTGAAAAAAGCATCATTAGCCTGCAGCATTTGCGGCTCGCGTAATTACTCAATCACCGCAAGCAAGAATCGCACCCAGCGGCTTGAATTAAAGAAATTCTGTAAGCATTGCGGTAAAATGACGGTGCATAAGGAAACGAGGTAAAGATTAATGATTAAGTTTTTTAAGAGTGTAGGACATGAAATGCGGTTAGTCACTTGGCCAAGTGCTAAGCAAAACCGTCATGATACAGGCATTGTAATTACTACCTCTGTCTTATTCGCTTTATTCCTTGGATTACTGGACTACTTGTTCAGTATTTTGACGCAGATGTTTATGTAAATAGCAATGATTTTCTATTCGTGATATAATGAAATTAATTAAGAAGAACCTCTTACTTGGAGGTTTTTTTGTTTGCCAAATTTAAAAGGAGAATTTATGTAATGGTTGAAACAACTAAAAAGCAATGGTTTGTACTTCACACTTATTCAGGCTATGAAGACAAGGTTAAATCTGACCTCTTATCTCGTGCTCAAAGCATGGGGATGCAAGATTACATTTTTCGGGTAATGGTTCCTGAACAAGAGAAAATCGAGAAAGTTAACGACAAGAAAAAAGAAGTCGAAGAAAAAATCTTTCCTGGTTACGTTTTAGTTGAAATGGTCATGACCGATGAAAGCTGGTTTGTTGTTCGTAATACACCTAATGTAACTGGCTTTGTTGGCTCACATGGTGGTGGTTCCAAGCCTTCGCCGCTATTAGATGAAGAAGTTAACCGCTTATTGCGTCAACAAGGTGAGCCAGCTAAACGGCCACAAATTGACTATGAAGTTGGTGAAACTGTGACAATTATTGACGGCGCCTTTAATGGTGTTGAAGGTAAAATCACGGAAATTCAACCAGATAAGTATAAGTTGTTTGTTTCTGTTGATATGTTTGGCCGGGCAACCACTACAGAACTTGATTACGATCAAGTAAAGAAAATTAGCTAAAATTTCGTCGGATATTGCAAATCTAATTAATCGATGGTACCATATTAAGGTACTTTTATTATTGTGGGAGGAAAAGTAGGTAACTTTTCCATTCTAACCACGCACGGAATCAAGGAGGTTTTGACCGTGGCAAAAAAAGTTATTAACGTTGTCAAATTACAAATACCAGCTGGTGCTGCAACACCCGCACCTCCAGTTGGTCCTGCTTTGGGTCAAGCAGGTATTAACATTGTTGGTTTTACTAAGGACTTCAATGCTAGAACCGCTGACCAAAAAGGCATGATTATTCCTGTAGTCATTACAGTTTACGAAGATCGTTCATTCGAATTCGTTACTAAGACTCCACCAGCTCCAGTACTTCTGAAGCAAGCTGCTAAAATTGACAAGGCTTCTGGTGAACCTAATACCAAGAAAGTTGGTAAAGTAACCAAGGATCAAGTTAAGGAAATCGCTGAAACTAAGATGAAGGACCTTAACGCTGCTGATGTCGAAGCTGCTATGCGGATGATCGAAGGTACTGCTAGAAGCATGGGTATCGAAGTCGAAGACTAATCCTGTTATTTATAACAATTTAGGTGGGAGAGCCATTGGCTCGCTTGACCACATATTAAGGAGGAAATCACATGCCAAAGCATGGTAAAAAATATGTAGAAGCTGCTAAAAAAGTAGATTCAAAGAAATTATATTCAGTTGCTGAAGCAATGAAGCTTGTTAAAGAAACTTCATATGCTGGCTTTGACGCATCAGTTGAAGTTTCTTACAACTTGAGCGTTGATCCTAAGCAAGCTGACCAACAAATCCGTGGCTCAATTGTTTTGCCAAACGGTACTGGTAAGACCCAAAAGGTTATTGTCTTTGCTGAAGGTGCACAAGCTGAAGAAGCTAAGGCTGCCGGTGCTGACGAAGTTGGTTCAGACGAATTAGTTGAAAAAGTTCAAAATGGTTACTTAGACTTTGACGTTGTTGTTGCAACACCAACAATGATGGCTAAAGTTGGTCGTTTGGGTCGTGTATTAGGACCTAAAGGTTTGATGCCAAACCCTAAGACCGGTACTGTTACAATGGACATTGAAAAGGCCGTTAAGAATGTTAAGGCTGGTCAGGTTGAATACCGTGTTGACCGTCAAGCTGCTATTCATGCTGCTATCGGTAAGGTTTCGTTTACTGATGAACAATTAATTGAAAACTTTGATGCACTTCGTGACGTTATTTTACGTGCACGTCCATCAGCAGCTAAGGGTCAATACATTAAGAGTGTTGCAGTTGCTGCAACCTTTGGCCCAGGGATCAAGCTTGATCCATTAAACTTGGACTAATAAATAACAATTAAAGAGCAACTCTGCCGTTTAGGCGAGTTGCTTTTTTTATCGACTTTTTGATGTTTATTATTTATCAATTGCAAAAGATTTGTTAAACTAAAGCATAATCCAATTGTCTAATTGAGGGAATTATCATGCGTAAAAATAATGTGGGCAAATTGCTGGCAATCCTTTTGTTTGTGCCGCTTTTTTTAGTTGGTTGCAGTCAAAACCGCCAAAAAATCACAATCGTAGGCTCAAGTGCTTTGCAGCCGTTAATTGAGCAAGCTGGCAATGACTATCATTTAGCCCATCTTGACAGTAATATTGTTGTCCAAGGTGGTGGCTCTGGTACCGGACTTAGTCAAGTACAAGCGGGGGCCGTCCAGGTTGGTACGTCGGATGTTTTTGCTGAAACGCAAAAGGGAATCGACGAAAAGAAACTGAAGGACTATCAAGTTGCAATCGTTGGGATTGTACCTATTGCTAATAAGGGTGTAGGGGTTAAAAATTTAACTAACCAGCAATTAGCAGATATCTTTACCGGTAAGATTAAAAACTGGCGCCAGGTTGGCGGTAAAAATCTGCCAATCATTGTCATCAACCGTTCTCGTGGTAGTGGTACTAGAACTACCTTTGAAGATTTGATTTTAAAGGGCAAGGATGCCATTAATTCACAAGAACAGGATTCTAACGGTACGGTTAAGAAAATTGTCAATTCGACACCGGGAACCATCTCTTATATTTCCTTCCCGTATGCTAATGATGAAAATATTCAAAAAATTAGCATTAACCATGTACAGCCAGTTAATAAGAACATTCCTACTAACAAATGGCCATTATGGTCATATGAGCATATGTACACTAAAGGAGAGCCTAACAAAGCAACGGCTGCCTTTATTAAATATGTATTGAGCAAAAAGGTCCAAAAAGATTTGGTTCCAAAGATTGGCTATCTTAGTATTCATGAAATGAAAGTTTATCGTGATAGTCAAAATAAAATTACGAAATTAGGTAATTAATATGGCTAAAAAAGAACAAGATTTGCAAGAGGTTGTTGAACAAGCGATTGCTCAGCAAAAAGTTCCTCATGTTAAGATTAAGGGCATTAATCCCCGTAACATCGATATTGCTCGTTTGACTAAGCCGTCCAAAGAAACTAGGCAGGAGCGCTGGGGCAAAGGCTTGACCGCTTTGGCAATCGTCTTAATCGGAGTCTTGATTGTGGCAATTATCGGCTTTGTTGGAATGCATGGTCTTGCCACTTTCTTTACAGATAAAGTAAATATCTTCCACTTTTTATTTTCTTCGGATTGGAATCCTAGTGCCGGTCCTGAGCACGTGGGTGCGGCAGCAATGATTGTTACTTCATTTGCAGTAACTTTACTGGCAGCAATAATTGCGACGCCTTTTGCAATTGCCGTTGCTTTATTTATGACAGAATATGAATCTGGTAAAAAGGCTAACTTTCTTCAGTCCGTGATGGAATTACTAGTTGGAATTCCATCAGTTGTTTATGGCTTTTTGGGATTAACCGTGGTCGTACCAGCTATCCGGACAATTTTTGGTGGAACTGGATTTGGTATTTTAACGGCAACATTAATCTTATTCGTAATGGTTTTACCAACGATTACGTCATTAACTGTTGATGCTTTTAAGGCAGTGCCAAAAGAATTGCGCAAATCATCCGCTGCACTTGGTGCAACCCAATGGCAAACCATTTTTCACGTTGTTTTAAGGGCTGCTCGCGCACGAATTATGACAGCGATTATTTTTGGAATGGCACGGGCCTTCGGTGAAGCTTTAGCAGTTCAAATGGCAATCGGAAATGCCGTGTTAATGCCATATAACCTAGTGAGTCCAGCTGCCACTTTAACCAGTCAGCTGACTAGTCAAATGGGTAATACCGTTATGGGCACTTTACCTAATAATGCTTTGTGGTCACTGGCATTGCTGCTTTTGATTATGTCGTTAGTGTTCAACTTTTTAGTACACTTAATTGGAAAGAAGAGTTAGTGGCATTATGAATTCAAAAAGAAATGATCGGATTGCTACCTGTGTAATTTACTTTTTAGTAGGCATCGTAATCTTGCTTTTGGCCGGTATTATCGGAAATATTTTAATTTCTGGTGTTCCGCACCTATCGTGGCACTTTTTAACTTCCGTTTCTTCATCGTTTGAAGCAGGCGGTGGGATTAGAGACCAATTATTTAATTCACTTTATTTGTTATTGCTGACGCTAATAATTTCTCTTCCCATTGCTTTGGGAGCAGCAATTTACCTGGCCGAATATGCAGCTGATAACTGGTTAACGCAACTAATCAGAACAACAATTGAAATCTTGAGCTCACTGCCTTCAATCGTTGTTGGGTTATTTGGTTATTTACTGTTTGTAGTTCAATTCGGCTTAGGCTTTTCGATTATTGCTGGGGCCTTAGCACTAACTTTTTTCAATTTACCTATTTTAACTAGCAACATTGAAGAAGCCATAAAAGGTGTGCCACAAACGCAGCGTGAAGCTGGCTGGGCACTGGGGTTGTCTAATTGGAAAACAATTCGTGGAGTTGTTCTACCTGCTGCTCTTCCAGGGATCATTACTGGTGTAATTCTTAGTGCTGGTCGTGTCTTCGGTGAAGCGGCTGCCCTAATTTATACGGCAGGTCAAAGTGGCTCAACGGTTGATTATTCTAATTGGAATATGTTCAGTCCAACTAGCTTTTTAAACGTAATGCGTCCTGCTGAAACTCTAGCTGTTCATATTTGGAAAGTTAATACGGAAGGAATTATTCCCGACGTTAATGTTGTTTCAGCCGCTACCTCAGCTTTGCTCGTAATTGTTGTAATTATTTTTAATTTTGGCGCACGGGCTCTTGGTAATTGGCTCTATAATCGGTTAACGGCCGCTAAAATTAAATAAGGGAATTTTTTATGGAAAATTGGCAAACGCAAAAGACTTACATTAAGACTTTTCCTGAAGAAGATTGTGCCGTGTACACAGAGGACTTAAGTGTCTTTTATGGCGGTACAATTCAAAAGTTGTTTGATGTTAGTCTTGGATTTAAGAAAAATACCATTACTGCTTTAATTGGTGCCTCGGGCTCTGGTAAATCAACATTTTTACGTTCTCTGAACCGGATGAATGACCGGGTTGCTCGGGTAGACGGCAAGATTATGTTTCATGATCTTGATGTTAACCAGAAAAAGATTAATGTTTATGAATTACGTAAGGCAATCGGGATGGTTTTCCAAAAACCAAATCCATTCCCAAAATCAATCCGGGAGAATATTGTTTACGCGTTAAAAGCAAATGGCCAACAGGACAAGCAAAAGTTAGACCAGATAGTTGAAGAAAGTTTGCGGGCTGCTGCTTTATGGGACGAAGTTAAAGACAAATTGGATAAAAGTGCCTTAGCTTTGTCAGGTGGACAGCAGCAGCGACTTTGTATCGCCCGTGCAATTGCGTTAAAACCAGAAATTTTGCTTTTAGATGAGCCAGCAAGTGCGCTTGATCCGGTCTCAACTGCTAAGCTTGAAGATACGTTAAAGCAGTTGCGGAAAAAATACACAATGGTGATGGTTACGCATAATATGCAGCAAGCTTCTAGAATTAGTGAGTATACCGCGTTTTTCCATTTGGGACATGCACTGGAATACGATACGACTACTAACATTTTCACTAATCCGCAAGGCGAGATCACTGAGAAGTATATTCAGGGTAGTTTTGGCTAAAGGAGCGGTAAAATGACAAATATCATGGAAGCCGAGAACGTTAAATTAAGTTACGGCGATTTTGAAGCATTGCACGGAATTACGCTTGCTTTTCCAACTAAGAAACTGACGGCACTGATAGGCCCATCGGGTTGTGGTAAGTCAACTTTTTTACGGTGCTTGAACCGGATGAATGATGATATTGAAAATATTAAGATCACTGGCAAAATTTTGCTGGAAGGGCAAGATATTTATCGAACTCATTTGGATTTAGTGGCTTTAAGAAAAAAAGTAGGCATGGTTTTTCAACAACCAACACCGTTTCCGTTTTCGGTGTTTGATAATGTTGCTTATGGCTTGCGTGTCGCTGGCGTCAAAGACAAAGAGCTGATTGAACAGCGAGTAGAAGAAAGCTTGAAACAAGCAGCCATTTGGGAGGAAACCAAAGATAGCTTGCAACGAAATGCTCTTGCATTTTCTGGTGGACAGCAGCAGCGAATCTGTATTGCGCGCGCTTTAGCGGTAAGACCAGAAGTGGTTTTACTCGATGAGCCTACTTCGGCACTAGACCCAATTTCTAGCTCAGAAATTGAGGAAACCTTGATGGGGTTAAAGAAAAAATATACCTTTATCATGGTTACGCACAATTTGCAGCAAGCCAGTCGGGTATCTGATCAAGTTGCTTTTTTAATGAATGGTGAATTGATTGAATCTGGTACAACTGAGCAAATGTTCCTGGCCCCAGAAAAGGAAATAACTAGTAATTATCTTAACGGCCGTTTTGGCTAATTATGGAGGTGGATTATGCACGAAATATTTTTAGACGAACTGAAAAAGCTAAACACGCAATTTATGGAAATGGGTGTCCAAGTTAATGATTTAATTGACCAGGGAACCCGGTCATTCGTCGATCACGATAAAAAGATGGCGCAGGAAATGATTGAAGAAGATAAGGTTGTAGCCAAAGAAGCAATTAAGATTGAGAAAAAAGCACTCGACTTAATGGCATTGCAACAACCTGTCGCTACAGATTTTCGGGTTGTAATTAGTATTTTAAAGGCTACAACTGATTTGGAAAGAATCGGTGAAAATGCCAATAGCATTGCGGTTGAAACTGTTCGCGTTAAAGGAAACCCGCGAATTTCCGAAGTTGAAAAACTCATTTCTGGCATGACTCATCAAGTTCGGACAATGTTAATTCAAGTTTTGACCGCCTATGTTCAAGATGATGAAAAGACTGCTCGGTCAATGCTTAATGGACATGAAGATGTTTACCAAGATTACCGCAAAGCCCGGCAAATGATTATTGATGGTGTTGAGCAAGATCCAAATGTTGCCGTTGCCTCAGCCAGTTACTTTGTCATTATTAGATTGTTAGAGCGGATTAGCGATCACATTGTCAACTTAGCAAGTTGGGTAATTTACAAATCATCCGGTGAACTTTTTGAACTAATTAGTGCTGATAAGAAAAAAACACAAGTGAAAAAAAAAGCAAAAACTGCTAAGGCTAAAGAAACGACTAAGAAAAATAGCAAGACTAAAAATAAATAATTGTCTTGCAATTAAATATTAATCCTGTTATAGTTATTAAAGTAAATTCTACCTAAGACTCGGGTGGCACAACGCCTTAATTTCCCGCCGAGGCCGGAAGATAATGAAGATTTTAATGCTCCATGTCTTGCTTGGCATGGAGTTTTTTTAAGGCCTTATGGAATTTATTAATGAATTTTATGGAGGTGAATTCGATTGAGTAAAGCTGCTATTGCTGAAAAAGAAAAGTTTGTTGACGCATTTGCTGAAGAACTTAAATCTGCAAAAGCTATCTTAGTAATTAATTACCTTGGTTTGACTGTTGAAGAAGTTACTAACATGCGTAAGGAACTTCGTGAAAACGACGTTAAGATGAAGGTTGTTAAGAACACATACTTAAGACGTGCTGCTGCTAAGGCTGGCATTGAAGGTCTTGATGACGCTTTTGTTGGCCCTACTGCTGTTGTTTATACTGATAATGCTGATGATATCACAGAACCAGCTCGTATTGTTTCAAAATATGAAGATGATTTTGATGTAATCGACATTAAGGGTGGTATGCTAGAAGGCAAGTTGACTTCTAAAGAAGACATTAAGTCTCTTGCTGCTATTCCTGGACGCGAAGGTTTGCTATCAATGCTTGTTTCTGTATTACAAGCTCCTGTACGCAACGTCGCATACGCTGTTAAAGCTGTTGTTGATTCAAAAGATGAATCTGCTGAATAAAATATAGTAATTTATATCTAATAAAAATATTTCGGAGGATATATAAATATGGCTTTAGATACTGAAAAGATTATTGAAGACTTAAAGAATGCTTCAATTCTTGAATTAAATGACCTTGTAAAGGCTATTGAAGACGAATTTGGCGTTTCTGCTGCTGCTCCAGTTGCTGCTGCAGGTGCTGCTGGTGGTGACGCAGCTGCTAAGTCAAGCTACGATGTAGAATTGACTGAAGCTGGTCAAGAAAAGGTTAAGGTTATTAAGGTTGTCCGTGACATCACTGGACTTGGCCTTAAGGACTCAAAAGATCTTGTTGATGGCGCTCCTAAGAACGTTAAGGAAGGCGTTTCTGAAGACGAAGCTAACGACATTAAATCTAAGCTTGAAGAAGTTGGCGCTACTGTAACCTTGAAATAGTTACGGTCCAACTGGACAAGCTAAATAAAAAGACGCGTATCTGCGAATTGCAGATGCGCGTTTTTTGTATTAATAATTATTATTAAAATAGTCTGGACGTAAATCAGATGCATTAATCCAACATTCTCTTCTATTTGGTAACTTAACTAATCAAGTCTTTCGCCAAGCTTTATCAGGATAATAAAATTGGTCTCTTGTCATTGAAGATAGCAGATTGATTATTGCTTTTCTCTTTTTTCTTTGCCATACCCAGTATCTAAGGTAATATTCTTGTCCACCTCCAATTGTATTAGCTATTAGCACTAGTCCTTTTTTTAATTTTTTTAAATAATTTGTTGTTATCATAGGTTGTATTATGATCAATAATAAAGCCGATAAAAAATAAGAACTAGCACAATTAGTACAAGTAAAATGATGTGAAGTAATAAATCTATATTTATGTATATATGTATATCATCAATAGTTGTTTTCATCCTAATATTTCTCCTTAAACGGTATTTATTTAAAAGTGTTTAACTAATGTTTATAAATAACTATAAATAATAGAGCAAATAAATCAATTTGAGTAACAGGCAAAATTACGTTTTTTATTTACATAGCTACAATTACTATTGGTCATGCTTTATAATGTAAGTAATTTAGATAAATAGAAAGCGTAAACAAATGAAAAAAGGATTTTGGCTACTATTATTAACAGCAATTACGACGTTTGAGTTTGGTACGGCTAACTCTGTAAATGCCGCAACAAATGAGCCTCAGGCGCCAAAAACGCAAGTAGTTGCTAATAAAACGCAAAAAAACCAAGCTAATTTAAGTTCAAAGTCATCTAAAACTTTAGAAGGCTGGGTAACGGAAAATGGTGCAACATCTTATTATCAAGATGGCAAAAAGGTAACTGGACAAATTAAAATCGGTAATTCATATTATTTGTTCGATAAAAACGGTCAGCGGTTGAGTGGTGTAAGAAAGACACCACATAAAGCAAGTTACAGTTATTATTTAGATGATGGCAAAAGAAGCGAGACGTCTATTGCAACACCTAAAACCCAATATTTGATTAAAAACGGCAAAATTATTGGTGTAAAAAACAAGACAGCTGCGATATCGCAGAGACCACAATTACCAACTGGGTGTGAAATGACTGCTGTTACAATGATGCTTAATTTTGCAGGTGTTCCCGTTTCGAAAACTGAGGTCGCTAATGTAACACCGAGAAGCAGTAATCCAAATAAAGGGTTTATCGGCTCACCATATAAAAAATATCCAGCAGGATATTGGGTAGCGCCTAATGGTATTAAAGGAGTTGTTAAAAAATATCTTGGAACGGCAAATGTAATGACTGGGACAAGTTTAACAGCAATAAAGAATAAGCTTTTGTGCTCACATTTAGTCGTCGTTTGGGTTAGTGGCATTGATGGTTTTTCCAATCACGCATTAACATTAACTGGATATTATAAGAAACGACTTTATTACAATGATCCATGGACTGGAAAAAAAGCATCAATTAATACAAGTAATTTTATTAAACATTGGCGTGGTGATGGTTATCGGGCATTAAGTTATTAAAACCATAGCTTATAAATACTTAATTTATGATATGATAGGTTTTGGAAAATGTTAGAGTAATGAAATAAAAAGAGGAAAAAATGAAAAATAAAAGACGTATTTTTGCCAGCCTAGCCGCCATTTTTTTAGTAGCAAACTTGACTACAAGTACTGTGATGGCGGCGGATATTGAAAATGCCAATGATCAGCCGTCCGCAACGCAGTCAAACAATAATCAGGAAACTAACAAAGAGACTGAGTTTAAGCAGTTAGCAACTAAGTATAAGTGGACTGCCGGTGACAACATCACTGATCAGGTTATGCTAAATACACCAGAAAAAAGAACGGTTTATTTACAAAAATGGAACGGCAAAAAATACGTTAATTGCCAAACTTTTACAACTGATGAAACCGGTAGTTTTAAGTTAACTTTTCCTTCTAACTGGTATCGTAAATTGAAGACAACTTGGCGTTTATATGCTCCTGCAACAAATGATGCAACTGCAGCGACAAGTGATAAAATTACGATTTCGACAGTTCGCCGTTATCAAATTCCAGCTAAATATCGCCAATTGCATATGAAAGATCTCCACATTAAAGGCTTTTACTCAAGTCCCCTTGATAAAAGCCTCAATTATGCTTCAACTAGAGAGGATTACGTAAAGGCATTTATTAAGCGCGGATATCAGTATAAGAAGGCGAAAACTGCGTGGGTTAATTTCACGACTAAACAGCCAGGTACTTCCGTTGATTGCTCTGGATTGGTTATGCAATGCATGTACGCAACCGGAATTGATCCGTCGCCAGCTAATCCGCGGTGGCATGCAACACATGAATGGGGTTGCCGTTCCTTCGTTAAAAGCAAGACTTTGCAAACAGTGAGTTTAAAGCACTTAAAACGTGGAGATTTGATTTTCTACGGTCGGCCAAAGCCAGCTTGCTATCATATCGGGATTTACCTTGGTAAAAATAAAGTTCTTCATTCTTGGCCAGGGGCTGGGGTAACGGTTTGGCCAGCTAACTTTAAACGGTATTACTATGCTAAACGGGTTTTCCCAATAACTAAAACCGTTAGTGTTCATGAAAAAAATTAAAAAATTAGCTAGTTTGCTTAGGCGTAGAACCATAAGTCAACTAGTTTTTTTATTATTGATCAAGTAAACCTGTTTGCAAAAAGCGTTGTGTTCGCTAAAATTATCTAGAACAGACTGTTTTAGGAAATGAGAAAATTATGACTGAGCAAAAAAATCAAATGTATTATGCGGCTAATCCAACTACGGAGCATGATGAACACGTAGTTGACTATCATGTTGCTGGAATAGACCTAAAATTCACAACTGATGCAGGTGTTTTTTCAAAAATGCGGGTTGACTATGGTTCAGGCGTTTTAATTAAGCAGATGGCCCAAGTTTCTTTTCCCGCCAAAGGAATTTTAGATGTCGGAGCAGGTTATGGTCCCTTGGGTCTTTTTGCTGCGAAATTTTGGCCAGAGCAAACCGTGGAGATGACCGATGTCAATGAGCGCGGTTTGGCGCTAGCAAAGAGAAATGCCACCATGAATCAAATAAGCAATGTGGCAATTTATCAGTCTAATGTTTATGAGAAGATAGCAGATGACAAAAAATTTGGGCTAATTGTGACTAATCCACCAATTCGTGCTGGTAAAAGTGTTGTTACCAGTATCTTATCGGGTGCTAAAAATCACCTGGTTAAAGATGGCAAAATTCTTGTTGTCATCCAAAAAAAGCAGGGTGAGCCAAGCGCACGTGAGCTTTTAAAAGCTACTTTTGGCAATTGCACTATCTTAGACCGGGACAAGGGTTACTATATTTTGCAGGCGGTGAATAATTAATGTCTTTTTCGAGTGAAGAAAAGAAAAAGTACATGCAATTAGCCTTTGAGCAGGCGAATAAAGCGCAAGAAAAAGGTGAAGTTCCGATTGGTGCAATTTTGGTGGATCCAGATGGTCGAGTTATTGGTAGAGGGTATAATCGGCGCGAACTCGATCAAGATGCTACGCAACATGCCGAAATGATGGCAATTAGACAGGGATGCACTGAGCTAAATACTTGGCGATTAATCGATTGTAGCTTGTTTGTCACGCTCGAACCGTGCCCAATGTGTGCTGGAGCAATTATCAATTCCAGAATAAAAAACGTCTACTTTGGCGCCTTGGATCCCAAAGCTGGTGCGGCAGGCAGTGTGGTTGACTTGTTTAGCGTCAGTAAATTTAATCATCATCCCCAGGTTATTCGCGGCTTGTACCGCGAAGAAGCTAGTCAAATATTAAAGGATTTTTTCCGGGCAATTCGTCGTAAACAAAAATTAGCCAAAAAAGCTTTAAAAAATGAGCAGGAAATCGGAAAAGATTCCGCAAATTAGTGGAAAAATTTTGCAAAATAAGTTAGTATATCTATTGGGCAATGTTTGACCTCTGAAGCGTGTCAGGACCGGAAGGTAGCAGCACTAAGGTCGCTCAGGCATGTGCCTTTTATTAGACATTTACAAACTCTTAACTCTTTCGAAGAGTTAAGAGTTTTTTACTAGGAAAGAAATATTAATGGCTTATCAAGCGTTATACCGCAAATGGCGGCCGCGCACTTTTGACAGTGTTGTCGGCCAGGAAGATATTACCAATACTTTAAAAAATGCGATTAAGCGCGGCACTATTTCTCATGCTTTTCTTTTTGCAGGTCCGCGTGGTACCGGTAAGACATCTTGTGCTAAAATTTTTGCCAAGGCCTTAAACTGCACCAACTTGCAGGATGGCGAACCATGCAATCAGTGCGCAAATTGTCTTGCTGCCGATAAGGGTGCAATGTCAGATATTATGGAAATTGATGCTGCTTCTAATAATGGTGTCGATGAGATCCGGGAGATTCGTGATAAGGTCAAATATGCACCCACGCAGGGTAAATACAAAGTTTACATTATTGACGAGGTACATATGCTCTCGATGGGTGCCTTTAACGCTTTACTGAAGACGCTTGAAGAACCGCCAGAGCATGTGGTCTTTATCTTGGCAACTACCGAATTGCAAAAGGTGCCAGCGACGATTATTTCGCGAACACAACGTTATAATTTTAAACGTATTTCGCAGACTGACCTTGAGAAGCGAATGAAGTATATTCTAGATCAAGAAAAAATCAGCTATGACGACAAGGCGATTGCGGTCATTGCGCAAGTTGCCGATGGCGGAATGCGTGATGCGTTAAGCATCCTTGATCAACTGTTAAGTTATGAAAAAGATAAGGTCGAATACGATGCTGCGCTTGAAATAACTGGCTTTGCGGCCAAAGAAAAAATTGAGCAAATATTATTGGCGATTTTGGATAGAGACGCTGGCCAAGCCTTAACTTTGGCGCAGGCGGAGCTTAAAAATGGCGCTAGTTCAAAAAATATTTTGGATGAATTAATTGATATGGCAACGGCAGCTTTAATGATCGTTAAAGCTGGCAGTGACAATCAAAGCAATTTTCTAACAGAAGATTTTATTGCTAAAATTAAGGACGTGCCTGATCAGCGTTACTTCCAATTAATTGCTTCTGCCAATACCGCTTTGAATGATTTGCGGTATACTAACCAGCAGCAGATTCCGTTAGAGGTCTTTTTGGTTGAAAGTACGGATAGCCAGCAATTAAGTGTGCCAACTATTCAGGAAACTGAACCGGCTTCAGCATCTAATGATAATAAGCAAGCTAAAAACGGTTCTGACTTACAGGCCGAAGTTACGGCTTTAAAGAAGCAAATCGTTAGTTTAACGGAAAAGGTTACTCGTTTAGGTAAAAAACAAACAAGTAATAGTGACCGCATTTTTCATCTTGATAACGCAGTTTCTGGTGGCAAGATTGCTAAAGCTACGCAAGAAACTGCTAAAACTAAAAAGAAACCTAAGAAAGTCAGAAATAATAAGCATGCTGATGAACAAAATCGCAAACAGGTTTATCATGTGCTTGAAAATGCCACCAAGAAGGATTTACAGGCAATTAAAGATGTTTGGCCTGATTTACAGTCAGTTTTAGCTGTTTCGCAACGGGCATTGCTAGACGTTTTAGAACCAGTTGCTGCCAGTTCCGATCAGGTTGTAATGAAGTGTAAATATGCTTTGTGGTTTGAAAAAGCTAGTTCTGATGAGGATTTATTAGGTATACTGACGGATCAGATTGCTAAATTTACCAAGCGTGACTACCAAATTGTTTTGGTACCAGATAGCGATTGGTTTACGGTTCGCAAAGAATTTTTGCAAACACACCGTGAAGAAATGTTAAAGCGTAAACAGGACTCTAGTGCTGACAACCCAGCAGACGACAAGGAAAACGAGGTTGTTAAGAAAGCGAAAGACCTATTTGGTGATACAGTAAACGTAAAGGATTAAAATAAAGAGGAGAAAACAATGAGTAAAAGACCTAATTTTGGTGGAATGGGCGGCATGAATATGCAACAGATGATGAAGCAGGCTAAAAAGTTACAGGAGCAAATGGCGCAAGAGCAAGAAAATATCACTGCGCAAGAATTTGTTGGCAAGTCTGCCGATGATTTAGTTGTTGCCACATTCAGCGGAGATCGTAAACTCAAGGGGATCGATATTAATAAAGAAGCAATTGATCCTGATGACCCAGATATGTTGCAAGATTTAATTATTGATGCGGTTAATAAAGGTTTGTCAGAAATTGATCAAGCAACTCAAGCAAGTTTAGGTAAATATACGAAGGGTATGATTTAATTGCAATATCCAGCACCAATTGCGCACTTAATTGATTCATATATGAAATTACCTGGTATTGGTGAAAAAACGGCTACTCGCTTGGCTTTCTACACTTTGGATATGCCAGACACAGATGTTCATGATTTTAGTACTGCTCTTAATGAAGTAAAAGAAAAGCTTCACCGCTGCTCTGTTTGCGGTAATATTACTGAGCAGGATCCCTGCGTAATTTGTAGTAATCCAAGTCGTGAACAATCAACTATTATGGTTGTTGAGCAGCCCAAAGACGTCATGGCCTTTGAAGAAATGGGTGAGTACAGTGGCTTATATCACGTTCTGCACGGTGTTTTATCACCAATGGATGGTATTGGTCCAGAAGAAATTAACATTAAGTCACTAATTGTTCGTTTACAAAAACAGGATAAAGTGAAAGAAGTAATTTTGGCATTGAATTCTACTCCGGAAGGTGAATCAACGGCAATGTATATCAGCAAGTTGATTAAGCCTGCTGGAATTAAGGTAACCCGTTTAGCTGCGGGACTTGCTGTGGGTAGTGATATTGAATATGCAAATTCAATTACGTTAAAACGTGCAGTGCAAGGGAGAACTTCGATCTAATGGCGCACAATCAAGTTAAAAAAATGGGCGATGAGTGGCTAACAGAAACGATTGAAAAATTGCAAGAAGAGATTGCAATTGAAAAAAATCTTAATTCTACCACGCTCGACATGTCAGAAGAAAATATTATTGCAAATGAAATTTTGCTAGCCAAGTATGCTTTTTTGTATCAAGAAGCCCGTCACCGACATACAAGATTTAGTGGTTTTACCAATGCAATTTCAGAATAAAAAGCTCTTATTTAAGGGCTTTTTTATTTTCACTAAAAATTAAAAGTACGTTGGGGTGTTCATATAGGACGAACTCTTGTAAAATAGACTCATGGAGAGTTTTATGAAGAGTTATTTTATTAGTTTCGAAGGGCCAGACGGGTCCGGTAAAAGCACAGTTTTAGAACAAGTGGTTGCCCAAATTGCACCACAATTGAAAACACAATATCTAGTGACTCGTGAACCAGGTGGTTCAGTAATCGCTGAAAAAATTCGGCAGTTTATTTTAGATCCTGCTAATGAAAAAATGAGTGCAAAAACTGAAGCATTATTGTATGCTGCTTCGCGAAGCCAACATATGAAGGAAATTATTATTCCTGCTTTAAAGGCTGGTAAAGTCATCTTTTCTGATCGCTTTGTCGATAGTTCTTTGGCCTACCAAGGGGCAGGCAGAGACCTAGGGATTGCGGCCGTGAAGCAGATTAATGAGTTTGCTACCAACGGGATTGAGCCCAATTTGACCATCTTTTTGGATATTAAGCCTCAAGTCGGGTTAGCGCGGATTTCTAAAGAGCGAGCTGGTCAAGAAGACCGTTTGGAGCAAGAAAAACTAGCTTTTCATCAAAAAGTTTACCAGGGTTACCAAGAAATTAATCAGAGTCATTCTGACCGGATCAAAGTCGTGGATGCCAATCAACCGGTTAATGATGTGGTAAAAGCATGTGTTAGAATTATTGAAAATTGTATACCAAGAGAATTGCTAAAGGACTGATTTAAAATGAAGTTGATAATTGCGATTGTTCAAAAAGAAGATGCTAACCGTTTGCAGCACGCTTTTGCCAAAGAAAGTATTCGTGCAACGAAGTTAGCAACCACTGGTGGATTCTTAAGTGAAGGAAATACTACCTTTTTAATTGGAATTGAAGATAAATTTGTCAAAAAAGTAATGCGAATTATTAAGGGTGAATCACAGGGGCGTGAGGAATACTTAAACCCTAACTTGGCAATGACTGGCTTTGATGTCAGCAGTCAGCCCGTTAAGATTACCGTTGGGGGAGCAACCTGTTTTGTGCTATCAGTGGAAGAGTTTAAACAGTTTTAATGAAAATTGATATTTCACAAAGAGGCGTTAAGCAGGCCGAATTTTTACGGCATGCATTCGAACAAAAAAAATTAGCGCATAGCTACCTATTTGTCGATGCTAACGAATTGCAGGCTCTAAATACAGCATATTGGCTAGCCTGTCTATTTAATTGTACTGGTGAAAATAAGCCAGATGGTTCGTGTCAAAATTGCCAGCAAATTATTTCTGGCAATAATCCTGACGTCTTATTAGTTACAACTGAGGGCAAACAAAGCCTAGGGATTGATCAGATTCGTGTTTTAAAAGAAGAATTAGCCAAAAGTCCCGTGCAAAGCAGTGTCCGCTTTTTCATAATTAATGATGCACAAAAATTAACGCTATCTGCTGCTAATGCTCTGCTTAATTTGCTAGAAGAGCCCATTGCACCGGTGGTAACAATTCTGATTACTAATAATGCAGATCAAATATTACCGACCGTGCGGTCACGAACACAGATTATTAATTTTTCTGCTGGGCAAAAAGCTGATGGCAGGACGGCGGCTTTATTAGCAAATGGCTTTAACCAGGAAGAAATTGCTGAATTAGGTGATACAACCAACTTGGATAAAGCAGGTAAGTATTTTTACCAAGAAATGCTTGAATATAATTCTTTAGCACTTGTTAGCGCGCACAAGCTCGCTGATTTAGCTAAGGGGAAAGCGGAGCAAAATTATCTCTTGCTTTTGTTAAAAAAGATGGCTCAACAGGATTTAAATAATGGTAGCCAGCAGGCGGGGGCAAGAATGTTGAAGCATTTACTGGAAGTTGACAAGATGCGCTATAGCAATGTTGGTTTTCGCAATCTGCTTGATTATCTTGCTCTGCAATGGAAAAGGTAGGTGTTTTTATGGTAGATTCTTATTCAAAGTTAGAGCAGCTCCATGATTCAATGGTCAGTATGACCAAGACAATCGAGAGCTTAGAAAACAGTATTTTAGAAACGCTCAAAGAAAATACAGAGCTGAAAGTTGAAAATCAGTTATTACGTGAAAAAATGGATAAGATGAATAACGCACATAATAACGCAATCAAAACGCAGAGCGGTCTTGAGTCTTTACGCAAAATATATAATTCGGGCTATCATATTTGCAATATGTATTACGGTTCACACCGTGATCCAAGTTCGGATTGCATGTTTTGTTTGGATATTCTTGATAATTTTGGCGAAAAAAAGAAAGCACATTAAGGGAATGATATAATGCAGCGGCAAAGTAGTTATGCTCAAAATGAGGGGAAACTTTATTTAGTACCGACTCCGATTGGTAATTTGGAAGATATTACAATCAGGGCAAAAAGAATTCTGCAAGAAGCAGATTATATTGCGGCTGAGGATACTAGAACTAGTGGTATTCTGTTAGAAAAAATCGGTGTCCATAATCATATGCTGTCGTTTCATAAATATAATTCCAAAGAGCGCGCTCCGGAGTTAGTTAAATTAATGCAGGATGGGGCCGTCATTGCTGAGATTAGTGATGCCGGAATGCCGGTTATTTCAGATCCCGGATTTGTATTGGTTCAGGAATGTATTAAAAATGACATCCCGGTTGTCCCGTTACCGGGGGCATCAGCTTTCACAACTGCACTGATTGCTTCCGGTTTTGACGCGCAGCCTTTTACTTATTATGGTTTTTTACCGCGAAAAGCTGGAGAACAAAAACCGTATTTTGTTCAAATGGAACAAGCTCATGGCACCTCTATTTTTTATGAAGCACCGCACCGATTAGTTAAAACTTTAAGTAATATGGCAACTGTTTTTGCACCAGAACGTGAAATTGTTGCTGCCAGGGAGCTGACTAAAATTCACGAAGAATTTATTCGGGGAACTGTTCAAGAGGTAAGTCAATATTTTTCTGAAAACCAGCCACGGGGAGAATTCGTTATTTTGGTTTCGCCCAATACTGAGGAAACTGAGCAATTGTCTTGGCCTGAATTAATTGAACTCGTTGATGAGCGTGTTGATCAGGGTGAAAGTAAAAAATCTGCCATTAAAGAAGTAGCGCGGGCAAACCAAGTTTCTAAAAATGAATTATATGATCGTTATCATCAGAAATAATGGGGATGCAAAAAATGAAGTATAGTGAACAACATCAAGTAAATTTTTATGAATGTGATGAAAATCAGCATTTAAAAATACCCGCAATGATTGATCTAATGATGAGCGTGTCCGAGCATCAATTGGATAATGGTGCGGGTAGTACTGAAGAGTTGAATAAACGTGGACTCGGATGGGTAGTTACCCAATATCATATTGATATCAAGCGCTGGCCGAAGCCAAATGAAAACATTACCTTATCAACTGATCCGGTTGGCTATAATCGTTTTTTGGAATATCGTGATTATTCGTTCAGTGATCAAGAAGGTAATGAATTGATCACTGCTCAGAGTGAATGGGTCTTATTTGACTTAGCTAAGCGGAAGCTAGTTTCGACAGACAAGGAAATGATGGCTAAAATTGGGGTTCCATTATTAAAGAAACTGCCCCGTTTTCCGCGGATTCGGTTGCAAGAAGATTATCCAATTAAGAGACAGTACCGTGTTCGTTATGATGACCTAGATACTAACCATCATTTGACTAACGGCCATTACTTTAACTGGTTTATTGACACGCTTGATCGTGATTTTCTCAAAAATCATGTAGTCAGTGCAATTGACATTAAGTTTAATCTTGAAGTTCGTTACGGTCAAAAGCCGTTTGCCTGCGTTAAGCTGGTTGAAACTGATGATGAGATTAAGTCTTACCACACAATTGCCGATGAAGATAAAAAGGATAAAGCCGTTTGTGAACTAACTTGGCGCAAGTTATAATGAGATAATGGTATACTATTACCAAGTTTATTAATGAAAGAAAGTGCTGCAAATGACTACAAAGGAAATGTTTAAGGTCGAATTGCGTGATCTAGTCCTTTTGGGATTTGTTGTTGCCATTAAAATTGTGCTAAGTCGGTTCACGATTGGTACAACAATTGTTCATATTGGTTTGGGCTTTATTGGTAGTGTTTTATTAGGTTATATGTTTGGTCCCGTTTGGGGTGCAGTCGGTGGCGGAATTAGCGATTTAGTTTCATCGGCCTTATTTGCTAACCAGGGGGGCTTTTTTATTGGCTTCACTTTAAGTGCTATGGTTGGCCCGCTTATTTACGGTTTAATTCTGTATAAAAAACCGGTAAAAATTTGGCGGATTATATTGGCGACATTGCTGGTAACGGTAATAGTTAACTTAGGGATGAATACTTTATGGTTGCACTTTTTGTATGGCATGGACTTCAAAGTGGCTTTGATTCAGCGAGTTCCTAAAGAAGCAATTGCACCTTGGCTAGAAATGATTATTACCTACTTTGTTTTACGGGCTCTTTCTCGTGTTAAAATTAGAAGGTAGTTTTGAGAAAAGGATAAATGATCTGAAATGAAAATTTTAAGTGTATCAACAGCAACTAATCAGTTAAGTGTAGCTTTAAATGAAGATACTACTGTGATGGTTGAAAAAAGTGAACACGATAAACGAAATCATAGTGAACACCTTGATCCGTTAATTGCTGAAATTTTAACCGAGAATCACCTTAAGCTCAAAGACATTGACCGCTTTGCGGTGGCAATTGGACCAGGCTCTTATACAGGATTACGGATTGGGGTTACAACAATTAAGATGTTTGCCAGCATTTTGGCCAAACAAGCAGTTGGTGTATCAACTATGAAGGCTTTAGCGGCAAATTGTCAAGACACAGATACGTTGATTGTAGCAGGTATTGATGCCCGAAATGACAATTTTTTTGCAGGGGCTTATTTAAGAGAAAATGGTCAATTAGTTAATATTATCGAAGACGGTCACTATCATATTGATAAATTACTAAAAGCCGTTAAGGATTATGCTCTAACTCATAAACTGGAAAAGGTGGTCTTTGTCGGGACGGGCTTTGAAAAGCAAGAAGAAGCTATCAATAAGTTAGATTTACCGGTTAGTTTTGGTACTGATGAGCAAAATGTAATCCATGCAGGAGTTATCGGCAAATTGGCAATTGATGAGCAGCCTGTTGAGCCAGATCAGTTGCTACCAAGGTATTTGCGGCGTACGCAAGCCGAAGTAGATTGGCATAAGAAAACTGGCAAGCCGTTTGAAGCAGACAGTAACTATGTGGAAGAGGTTTAAGCAATTTTGCCATTTTTCTCGTGTAGGCAATAAATTGGTTCAACCTACATTTAGACCGTTTATGTTTACACTAGATAAACATGTTTTGCAGGTAATGCGTGCTAAAGAAAGTGATATTGCCAACCTTCTTTTTTTAGAGACTAAAACTTACGAAGGTCGTACGCCGTGGGCAGCTGAAATTTTTCAACTTGAATTGCAAAAAAAGGACTCTTTATATTTAGTCGTCTACCATAAGACGGCACTGATTGCGGTCATTGGGATGAGGCTAAATTTGGTTGAAGCACATATAACCAATCTTGCTGTTGATCCCGCCTGGCAGAAAAAGGGTCTAGGTACTTATTTGATGCAATTAATGATTGATTATGCTCGCAAATTAGGATGTCATTCGATTTCTTTAGAAGTTCGGATTGATAACGAAGTGGCTAAAAAGTTGTATCAAGGTCTTGGCTTTACCGTTAATTTTGTTAGACCAAATTATTACCAAGATTTACATAAAGATGGGTTAAACATGGTGCTTACTTTGGCACCTGATGATAAAGAAAGTGATTAGTTTTGGACAGTAAAAAAGATATCCGTATTTTAGCTTATGAAAGTTCATGTGATGAAACTTCAACTTCAGTGGTTAAAAATGGTCGTGAAGTAGAAAGTTTAATTGTGGCTACTCAGATTAAGAGTCACCAACGTTTCGGCGGGGTGGTTCCCGAAGTTGCGAGTCGCCATCACATTGAAGTAATCAGCCAGATTACGAAAGAAGCGTTGCAAAAAGCAAATGCAACTTGGAATGATATTGATGCGATTGCTGTCACTTATGGTCCAGGACTAGTTGGTGCGCTACTTATTGGTGTTAGCGCAGCAAAAGCGGCCTCAATGGCAACGGGCATTCCTTTGATTGGTGTTGATCATATAATGGGGCATATAATGGCGGCACAGTTAACTGCTGAGATTGAATACCCAGCGCTTGCACTGCAAGTTTCTGGTGGTCACACTGAAATCGTCTTATTGAAAGATCCGACTCATTTTGAAATTGTTGGTGATACCCGTGATGATGCTGCCGGTGAGGCTTATGATAAAATCGGCCGTGTTTTAGGCGTGAATTATCCAGCTGGCAAAACGATTGATGAATGGGCTCACCAAGGTAATGACACTTTTCATTTTCCCCGTGCAATGATGGAAGATGATGATTATGATTTTTCTTTTTCCGGTTTAAAGAGTGCCTTTATCAACACTTGTCACCATGCTGACCAAATTCACCAAGAATTAAATAAATTTGATTTAGCCGCAAGTTTTCAGGCTGCCGTTGTTGATGTTTTGGCACATAAAACCATCCGAGCAATTAAACAGTATCAGCCACGTACCTTTATTATGGGTGGCGGTGTTGCAGCGAATCGCGGATTGCGGGAGCGGATGGAGGAAGAAATTGCTAATTTACCTCATAACATCAAGCCGAAAGTAATCTTGCCGGACTTAAAGCTCTGCGGTGATAATGCGGCGATGATCGGTGCTGCAGCTTACAACTTATACCAAGATCATCAATTTGCAGACTTGACTTTAAATGCTGATCCGTCATTAGAATTGCCGTATGCTGACAGTATGTTAAATTAAAAGGGCTGACCATAAATGGTCAACCCTTTTTAGTTTAAAATTCTTGATAAAAAGCAACTAGCTGCCCTTGATCGCACGATCTAAAACCACATTTTTCATAGAAAAAGCGTGTTTCTGGTTCGTCGATAGTCAAGAGTACTTTTTGCCGAACTGCTTGAAACTTAGTAAGAATCAACTTGACTAAGTGTGTGCCAATACCTTGTTTTTGGTATGATGGCTGAACAAGCAAATCTTGGATGTAGATAATTGAGACACCATCACCAACAACGCGAATTAGTCCGACAAGTTTGTCTTCATTAATTGCTGCAATGGTTAGTAGCGAGTTGTTAATCGCTGCCTCTAGCTCAGTTGGGTTTTTAGTGTATGCGGTCCAACCAACGCTGTTATATAAATTAATTAATTGTTTTTGGTTAATATTTTGTGTTGTAATGTACTTCATTTTTATCCTCCTCAATTTATTTAAAATTTGGGAGTATAACGTAATTTTTCCATTGAAACACCTTCTTTGAATTGAGTTAATGCAATTATAAATGAAATAAGTTAAATAGCAATAAGTGCTGAACTATTTTTAAAATAAAATCGAATAAAACCAGGTATATTGCTAGTCAAACACAGAAAATGGGGCAAGCTATGCTAGTTTACGTTAATTTAGATTATCATGGTTAAATTTTAATAGGCGGTGATGCAGCAGAATGCATTTCCGGTCATTCCGTTTGGCCGTTAACATAAGAAAAAATCCTAATTCTTTCTTGCGAATTGAATTAGGATTTTTTTATTAATTGAATTCATCTAAATCTGTTAATGCTGTTTCCCAGTCATTATTGGCTTGCTCCAAATCAGTTTGAACATTGGTTAATTCTTCTTGTAAGGGACCAAGTTTATCAAAATTTGTCGCAATTTCTGGGTTAGCCATTTCCGTTTGAATTTGCTCTTGCTTTTGTTCAAGCTGATCAATCTTGGTTTCGATCTCTTCAACTTGACGTTCAAGCTTACGTTTTTGGGAGTCTCTTTGCTTTTGTTCTTGATATGACAACTTATTAGTTTTTGGCTCTGCACTGCCAGTTTCATTCTCATTCGTAGAAACTTCAGTCGTAGCATCAGCAGCAAACTTATTTTTCTCGTCTAAATAATAAGTGTAGTCACCCTCATAGACTTTGGCATGCTTTTCTTTGATTTCGACAATTTTATTGGAAAGCTGATTGATAAAATACCGATCGTGTGAGACAAAGAGCAGTGTGCCGTCAAAATGCTGTAACGCTTGTTCCAAAACTTCCTTTGCTTCTAGGTCTAAGTGGTTCGTGGGCTCGTCCATTAGTAAAAAGTTGTTGTGCTCAAGCGACAAGACCGTCAAAGTTAACCGGGCTTTTTGGCCACCGGAAAGCTGCCCAACAGTTTTATCAATATCTTTGGCGGTAAAGAGAAAACTTGCCAGAATTGATCTAACGTCCCGTTCAGGCATTGTTTTGTGACGGTCCCAAACGGTATCAATCACTGTTTTGCTAGGATCGAGCAGTTGGAGTTCTTGATCATAGTAGCCGATATCAAGCGAAGCACCATACTTAATTGAGCCACCTTTAGGCTGTAAGTCCTTCATAATCGTTTTTAATAAAGTTGATTTACCAATGCCATTGGCACCAATAATAGCAACACGATCACCTTTGTTAACTTGCAGTGAAATGTCTTGAACCATTGTCTTAGTCGGGTAGCCAATCGTTAGATCCCGTAAGATTAATACTTCTTTACCTGAGGGTCTTTCACTCTTGAACTTAATCCGCACCTTATTTTTGTGCTTAGGTGGCGTGATTCGTTCCATTTTCTCAAGTTGCTTGCGCCTGCTTTGCGCTCTTTTAGTCGTTTTTGCCCGAACTAAATTCTTTTGAATAAATTCCTCGTCTTTTTTAATTTTTTCTTGCTGCCGTTCGTAAGCTTCTTCTTGTTGCTGATCACGTTGCTTTCGCTGGGCAACATAATCGGAATAGTTTCCTTTAAAAGCTGTTAGTTTGCCAAATTGTAATTCAAAAATTTGGTTAGCAAGATGATCTAAAAAGTACTGGTCGTGAGAGACAACTAAAATTGCTCCGGAATATGTTTTAAGAAAACCTTCTAGCCAGTCAAGTGTGTCCAGATCTAAATAGTTGGTCGGCTCATCGAGTAAAAGTAGCGGTGGCTTGCGTAAAAGCAGTTTGACAAAGGCAAGCCGGGTTTTTTCACCACCAGAAAGATCACCAATAATTTTAGTCCAAGTATTTTCAGGGAAGTTAAAACCATTCAAAATACTTTTAATATCCGCCTGATAGGTATATCCACCTTGTTGTTCAAAATCAAATTGCAACTGGTCATATTGTTTTAAAAGTTGCTTATCTTCCGGATGTTCGGCAATTGCTTGTTGCAAGCCGCGGATTTTTTGTCCTTTTGCAATTAATGGCGCAAAAACGGTCAGCATTTCATCCCAAATGCTCTTACTTTCATCTAAGCCATTTTCTTGCGCGATATAACCCACATCGATCCCTTTATTAATGGTAAATTCGCCGTGGGTAGCTTCTTCTTCACCCGTCATAATTTTAAGGAGTGTGGTTTTACCAACTCCGTTTGGTCCTACAAGGCCAATTCTTGCATTTGAATCAATCGAGAAATTAACGTGATTGAATAGCGTATTGGCACCAAATTGTTTTTCTAAATCGTGTCCTTGTGCAATTATCATATTTTTCACCTAAAGTCTATTTTAGCATATGTGGCAAGACTGCTGGCAACTGCATGAGAAATAAGCCTTTTTTAAGTAAAATTATTTTTTCATCATTAGTAAATTGATTACGAGTATTTGCTCAGTTATTTACAAATAATTTTTTAATTACCATGTAAAGCGGGTTAATTAACAGTAAAATCGTGTTTTGTGATTGTGTTAGATTGTGAAAAAACATTTGCAAATATCAGTAAGTTATAGGTAAAATAATATTAATTGATGAGTGAATTCACAAAAAAGCTCACTAGTGATATTAAGTTGGAGGCTTTTTAAAATGGAAAAAATAAAAATACCTACAGCGACAGCGAAGAGACTGCCGCTTTACTATCGTTACCTAATTATCCTGAATGAAGCTGGTAAAGAAAAAGTTTCATCTACTGAATTATCAGAAGCAGTTCAGGTTGATAGTGCATCAATCCGTCGTGATTTTTCATATTTTGGTGCTTTGGGTAAGCGTGGGTATGGCTATGATGTCAAAAGTCTCCTATCCTTTTTTAAAAAGATTTTAAATCAAGATACTTTAACTAATGTTGCATTAGTTGGTGTAGGTAATTTGGGACACGCCTTGCTCAACTATAACTTCAAACGAAGCAATAACATCCGAATTTCCTGTGCTTTTGATATTAATCCTAAAATTACGGGCAAAATTTTGAGTGGCGTTCCTGTTTATGAAATGAGTGAATTGCAAAAGCAGCTGAGTGACCAACAGATCACCATCGCTATTTTGACAGTGCCGTCAGATTCTGCACAAAAAACAGCGGATGACATGGTCGAAGCTGGCATTAAGGGCATTATGAACTTTACGCCAATTCGGTTATCAGCTCCAACCGGGGTTAGAATTCAAAATGTTGACTTGGCGACTGAATTACAAACCCTCATTTATTTCCTTGATTCGGATAAAGATAAGAATAGATAAATTTATAAAGCCGCCGCTGCAATGGCTAAAGAAAATTAGCACTTTAAGTAAAAAAGTGCTAATTTTTTCTTGCTTTTTTCATTAAAAGGGGGTATTATCATATTTGTAAGTTAGCACTTGGTTAATAAGAGTGCTAACAAATAACAAAAATGATTTTAAATTAAAATTAGGAGGGACAAACGTGTTACAACCAATTGGTGATCGCGTGATCGTAAAAGTTAAAGAAGAAGAAGAAAAGACTGTAGGCGGAATCGTCCTTGCTTCAAATGCTAAAGAAAAGCCAACAGAAGGTGAAGTTGTTGCTGTCGGTGAAGGCAGTTATGCAGAAAACGGCAACAAGATCCCAATGTCAGTTGAAAAGGGCGACGTTGTTCTATATGACAAGTATTCTGGCACTAACGTTGAATACGAAGGTGAAAAATTCTTAGTCCTTCATGAAAAAGATATTTTGGCAGTGGTTAAGTAATTAAGGAGCGAAAATTATGGCAAAAGATATTAAATTCTCAGAAAAAGCAAGACGTTCCCTATTAAAGGGTGTTGATAAGTTAGCTGATACTGTTAAGGCAACAATCGGTCCTAAAGGTAGAAACGTTGTCTTAGAGCAATCTTATGGCAATCCTGAAATTACTAACGATGGTGTTACCATTGCTAAGTCAATTGAATTAAAAGATCACTACGAAAACATGGGTGCTAAGCTAGTTGCCGAAGCTGCACAAAAGACTAACGACATTGCCGGTGACGGTACCACTACTGCAGTTGTGTTAACTCAAGCAATCATCCGTGAAGGAATGAAGAATGTAACTGCTGGTGCTAACCCCGTAGGTGTTCGTCGCGGAATTGAAAAAGCTACCAAGGCTGTTGTTGATGAATTACATAAAGTAAGTCACACTGTTTCTTCAAAAGATCAAATTGCGCAAGTTGCTTCAGTTTCATCTGCTTCAAAAGAAGTTGGTGACTTAATCGCTGATGCAATGGAAAAAGTTGGTAACGATGGTGTTATCACAATTGAAGACTCACGTGGTATTGAAACTGAATTATCAGTAGTTGAAGGTATGCAATTCGATCGTGGTTACTTATCACAATACATGGTAACTGACAACGACAAGATGGAAGCAGATTTGGACAACCCATATGTTTTAATTACTGACAAGAAGATTTCTAACATTCAAGACATCTTGCCATTATTGCAAGAGATTGTTCAACAAGGTAAATCATTATTGATTATCGCTGATGACGTTTCTGGTGAAGCACTTCCTACTTTAGTATTGAACAAGATTCGTGGTACTTTCAACGTTGTTGCTGTTAAGGCTCCAGGCTTTGGTGACCGTCGTAAAGAACAATTACAAGATATTGCCGCTCTTACTGGTGGTACAGTTATTACCGAAGATCTTGGTCTTGAATTAAAGGACACAACGATTGATCAATTAGGTAAAGCACGCCGCATCACTGTTACTAAGGACTCAACAACTATTGTTGATGGTGCTGGTTCAGATGAAGCAATTAAAGAACGTGAAGACTCAATCAGAAGTCAAATCGAAGAAACAACTTCAGACTTTGACAAGAAGAAGTTGCAAGAACGTCTTGCTAAATTAACTGGTGGTGTAGCTGTTATTCATGTTGGTGCTGCTACTGAAACTGAGTTAAAAGAACGTCGCTACCGGATTGAAGATGCTTTGAACTCAACTCGTGCCGCTGTTGACGAAGGCTACGTAGCTGGTGGTGGTACTGCATTAGTTGACGTTATCAAGAATGTTGAAGACCTTAAAGGCGACAATGCTGATGAGCAAACTGGTATCAACATCATTTTACGTGCATTGACTGCTCCAGTACGTCAAATTGCTGAAAACGCTGGTGAAGATGGTTCAGTTATCTTGAACAAATTACAAAGTCAAGACCCTGAAGTTGGTTACAACGCTGCTAACGGCGAATGGGAGAACATGGTTGAATCTGGTATTATTGACCCAACTAAGGTTACCCGTACTGCACTTCAAAACGCTGCTTCAATTGCCGCATTATTATTAACAACTGAAGCTGTTGTTGCTGATATTCCAGAAGACAAACCAGTAGCTGATCCTAATGCTGCCGCTGGTGCCGGTGCTCCAGGAATGATGTAATTTTAAAAAGATTAAAAAAATCGCTCGGTTGGGCGATTTTTTTGTGTATTTGTTAATTTTATCTACTTAAATAAATATAATAACAATGCTGTTTAAAGTACCTTTACAATAAAAGGACAAAGAATTAATATTAAGTAAACTTTAATGCGATTTGTTTATTTATTGTAGGAGAAGATTAATGCTAAGCAAAAGAATATTAGTAAAAAAATCTCAAAAATGGCCTTTGTGTGGCATAGTAAGTACTTTGATGGCTGTTTGCCTTTTAGGCTTAAGTGGCCAGGTAAAAGCAGATAGTAATATTACAGCTTTACCTAAAAACCAAAATGCGCTGACCGAATCAAAGTATGAGGATCCACAGCCTCAACCAGCAGGCCATGAAGTGATTATTCCCACTAATACGAATCTAGCGCATGACACTAGCTATGCAAAACAGTGTGTTTTCAACAGTCAAAATTATCCCGATACTGCTAAATTTTATTGGATAGTGAAACCACAAACTCTTATTAATGGCCAAACAAAGGGGATTGTTGGCATTTGGATATCAAATGAAAATATATTACGTCTGAATGTGGTAGTAAAGATTGCTGGTCAAAAGCAAGCTAAATTAATGCATAACGCTTATTTATATGATCATAATGGCAAAAGAAAAAATGATTTAATCTTGCGTGCAGGTTCAATTTTGAATCTCATGGGTAGTAAAAAAATTAAACAGCGAAAATTTTGCTTGCTTGATGATGATAATTACGTTGCTCAAAATAATGTCTTCGGCGTTAATCGTAAATTGCGGCATAATGCTCGCACATATAATCAACTGGGCGAACTAATTAATAAGAAAAGCATTAAAAAGGGTACTGTTGTTAAAACTTATGGTAATCCGGTTAAAATTCGAGGTTTAAAACTATATCCAATTGCTACTGATCGCTATTTGTTAGCTGCTAATTTTAAGGCCAACAACGCAAAACATGTTGCATCCCAAAAGCAGGTATCTAATAAGCAGGAAAAACGGCTCATGCACAGTAGCTACTTATATGATGAACATGGTCGACGCGTTAATGGCTTAATTTTAGCTACCGGTTCGCGTGTTAAAATTAGTAAATACCATCATTTGGCGGCTGGTCGCTTCTTCTATGCCATTGGCAATGGCTATTATGTTCCTGTTCGCAACGTCACTGGTTTAAAAATGGAAAGGGTAAAAGTAGACCATCCTGTTACAGTTTATAATCGTTATGGCCGCAAAATAGGGACTATTCCGGTTAATAAGAAGATCCAAACTTACGGTGATCCCTTTAAATTAAAAGGACAACACTATTACATTGTTGGTAAAGGAAAATTAATTCGTTCACGCGAAATAACTGGGTTTGATTAAAAAACGATCGTTAAATTTTATATAAACATGAGCAATTCTACTTGGGAATTGCTCTTTGTTTTGCAATATATTGGTATATACAATTAGCTTTCTTTATAAGAAAAATTTATTAAACTGATTTGACAAGAAATTATAATAATATTAGTATGTTTAATTATTATAATTTCTCACAAGGAAGGAATGCTAATGGAATATTTAAGTTTACTTGGCGTTTTAGTGATAGTCGTAGGCTTTGCCTTAGGACTTGACACTGTAGCCGTAGTCATTATTTCGGCTTTGGTCACTGCTTTAGTTTCAGGGATTGATTTCGTTAAATTTTTACAGATTTTAGGTAAAGGATTTATTGATAACCGGATGGTGTCGCTCTTTTTCTTAACTTTACCGACAATTGGAGTTATTGAAAGGCACGGTTTAAAAAAGGCTGCAACTAATTTAATTCAAAAATTAAATAATTTAACTCCTGGGCGTATCTTTGATATCTATACTGGAATTCGTGGTTTAGCAAGTATTTTTGGTATTTCCTTTCAAGGTCAAATCCAATTTATTGCACCTTTAATTAATCCTATGGCTCAGGCTGCAGGCTCAATTAAAGGAGAATTAACAGAGCTAGAAGTAGATCAGATTAAAGGACGTGCTGCAGCTAGTGATAACTTTGGTAATTTTTTTGCTCAAAACTTATTCTTTGCTTCTTCGGGAGTTCTAATGATCACTAGTTCAATGAAATCTTTAGGTCATCCAATTGAAGCCTCAAATGTTGTTTTAAACTCAATACCAATCACTTTAATCGCATATGTTTTATGCTTAATTTACAATCATATGTTTGATCAAAAGTTAAAAAATAAGAAGGTGAAATAAATGACAGCTTTAGTTAATAATCTTCTATTGGCCTTTTTTGTAATAATCGGACTATTCTTTTTAGCAGCTGCCATTGAATCTTGGCGTGACCAAACTAATCCGGCTCGCTGGGGGACAGGACTTTTCTGGTTTATTTTTGCAATCATCTTTAGTGTTGGCCAATGGATTCCATATGAAATTAGTGGCGCTTTGCTTTTGGTAAACGGATTGTTATCATTATTAAAGCAAGTCAAAGTTGGTAAAATTAAGGAATTACCCGAAAAGGTTGCGGATAAGACCGTTAAGCGAATTGGTAATTGGATTTTTTTCCCAAGTATTTTGCTGGCAGTCTTAGCTCTTTTACTTGCCAAATTTACTCCTTTAAGTAAAAGCAAATTAGGAGGACAAGTTGCAATTGGTATTGCTGCGATGGTATCTCTAATTGTTGCAATGATTTTAACTAAATCGAATGGCAAGGTTGCTTATGAGGATACCCAACGAATGGTTCGTTCAGCTGGTTCAGCTGGTATCATACCGCAATTACTTGCCACACTTGGTGTAGTCTTCACTGCTTCAGGTGTTGGCCAAGTAACTGCCAAAGCTATCTCAGGTCTTTTTCCAGTTGGAAATCGTCTGCTTGGTGTTATCCTATATTGTTGTGGAATGGCGATTTTCACTGCAATTATGGGTAACGCATTTGCTGCTTTTGCCGTTATTACTGCTGGTATTGGTATTCCATTTGTTGTAGCCCAAGGTGGTTCACCAGTGGTTGTTGCTGCTATAGGAATGACAGCCGGTTATTGTGGTACGTTATTGACACCGATGGCTGCTAACTTTAACTCACTACCAGTTGCTTTGATGGAAATGAAGGATTCTTTAGGAGTTATCAAGCAACAATTTCCGATTGCAATTATTATGCTGCTCGTACACATCGTTTTGATGTATTTCTTAGCTTTTTAGTTTTTAGAAAAGAGAAAAACAATGAAAATTTTAGTAACAGGTTTTGATCCTTTTGGTGATGATAAGATTAATCCAGCTATTGAGGCTGTTAAGGGCTTACCCGATCAGATTGCTGGAGCCGAAATCGTTAAGGTAGAAATTCCAACAGTGTTTGGTGATTGTGCAACTGTTGTTCATGATGCCATTGTGCGGGAAAAGCCAGATTATGTTTTAAATATTGGCCAAGCTGGCGGTCGGTTTGCCTTAACTCCTGAACGGGTAGCCATCAATTTTGATGATGGTCGAATTGCTGACAATAAGGGTTATCAGCCCATTGCTACGCCAATTCATGAAGACGGACAGAATGCTTACTTTACACAATTGCCAGTTAAAGCAATGGTTAAGGCTATTCGTGAAGCAGGCTTGCCAGCACTTGTTTCAACAACAGCTGGGACATTCGTTTGCAACCATATTATGTATCAAGTTCAATATATGATTGACAAAGAATTCCATGACTTAAAAGCAGGTTTCATGCACATTCCGTTTTTACCAGAGCAAGTCGTTGCTCGTCCTGAAACACCAAGTCTTAGTTTAGCAGATGATGTTAAGGGAATTACGGCCGCAATTACTGCAATCGTTGAAATGGACGGCAAACCTGATTTGCAAAGTGTTGAAGGTCATATTGCTTAATTCTAATCTTACTTTGTGAAAGCTAGAAGATAGCCATTTTGCATTTTTAATTAATAGAAAAAATAAGATCGTTTAATTGCGGTCTTTTTTCTTTTGAATCGGTGTTTAGCGTATAATGATAAAAGTAAAGTAGAAAAAAAGAGGAATAAATGGCGAAAGCAAACTTAACTCCAATGATGGAGCAATATCATGAAATTAAAAAGCAATATCCCGATGCTTTTCTTTTTTATCGCGTCGGTGATTTTTACGAATTATTTGAGGATGATGCGGTTAAGGGTGCCCAGATTCTTGAGCTGACTTTAACTCACCGGTCTAACAAAACTGAGAATCCAATCCCAATGGCTGGAGTCCCTCACGTTGCGGTTGATTCTTATGTGGACACCTTAGTTGAAAAGGGCTATAAAGTTGCACTTTGTGAACAATTAGAGGATCCCAAAGAGGCTAAGGGAATGGTTAAGCGGGGAATTATTCAGCTAGTAACCCCTGGAACCTTAATGAACGATAAGCCAAGTGAGGCCAAGGAATCTAATTACTTAACTTCCGTTGTAACCACCAAGAACTGCTTTGGCTTAGCATACAGTGACTTATCAACCGGTGAAATCTTTGCTACCCACTTAAAAACTTTTGCAGCAGTTTCTAATGAATTGTTGTCGTTGAGGACGCGAGAAGTTGTCTATAATGGTCATCTTAATGCATCTGACAGTGATTTTTTACATAAAGCTAATATTACTGTTTCAGAGCCAGCAGAGTTGACCGGTAAGCATGCGGAAATATCTTATGCCCAGCAAAATTTGACTAATCAGGCTGAAAAAGATGCGGTTAAGCAGCTTGTAGGCTATTTACTCCAGACTCAAAGACGTAGCTTAGCGCACTTGCAAATTGCTAAAAGCTATGAAGTAAGCCAATATTTACAGATGTCGCATACTGTACGCGATAATTTGGAACTGACTGCTTCAGCTAAGACTGGTAAGAAGATGGGCTCGTTATTTTGGGTGCTCGATAAAACGCATACTGCAATGGGTGGGCGGCTATTAAAGCAGTGGCTTGCTCGACCATTATTATCTGTAGAGGAATTAACTAAGCGGCAAGAAATGGTTCAGGCCTTGCTTGATGGCTACTTTACCCGTGAAAATGTGAATGACGCGCTAAAGGGTGTTTATGATCTAGAGCGTTTAACTGGTCGGATTGCCTTTGGTAATGTCAATGCCAGGGAATTATTACAGCTTGCTCATTCACTTCAAGCCGTACCGTCTATTTTAAGTTCGTTAAAAGAGTCTGATAGTGCTATTTTGCAAAAATTTGCGTCAGAGATTGACCCTTTAAGTGGAATTGCCGATTTGATCAGTTCTACAATTGTGGATCAGCCACCAGTTTTAACAACTGAAGGGGGACTTATTCGCAATAATGTTGACCAACAACTAGATCGTTACCGGGATGCCATGAATAATGGTAAAAAGTGGCTAACTGAGATGGAGCAAACCGAACGACAAAAAACGGGAATTGATAACCTTAAAGTCGGTTACAACAAGGTTTTTGGCTACTATATCCAAGTAACAAATTCGAATAAAAATAAGGTACCACTTGATCGCTATACCAGAAAGCAAACCTTGACAAACGCTGAGCGCTACATTACGCCTGAACTTAAGGAACACGAAAACTTAATTTTAGAAGCCCAAACTAAGTCAACTGATCTGGAATACGAGTTATTTGTTAAATTGCGTGAGGAAGTAAAGAAATATATTTCTGCTCTGCAAAAACTAGCTGGTCAAATTGCTGCTTTAGATGTTTTTTGTTCCTTTGCCCAAGTAGCTGAAGAAAATAATTATTGCCGACCAAAATTTCACACATCTAATCAGGATGTTAAAGTTGTTTTAGGCAGGCACCCAGTTGTTGAAAAGGTAATGAAGGCTGGTTCGTACATCCCCAATGATGTCAGACTTGACCAAGATACGGATATTTACTTAATTACTGGTCCTAATATGTCCGGTAAAAGTACATATATGCGGCAAATGGCTTTAATTGCAGTGATGGCCCAAGTAGGCTCTTTTGTTCCTGCCGATAGTGCTGAGCTGCCAATTTTTGATCAGATTTTTACCAGAATTGGTGCTGCTGATGACTTAATTTCTGGACAAAGTACTTTTATGGTTGAAATGACTGAGGCAAACGAAGCTTTACAAAATGCCACTAAGAGAAGTCTGGTCTTATTTGATGAAATTGGTCGTGGGACAGCCACCTATGATGGAATGGCTTTAGCTGGCGCAATTGTGCAGTATTTGCATGATGAAGTAGGGGCAAAAGTGTTATTTGCAACGCACTTCCATGAACTGACTGATCTTGAACAAACATTGCCAAGGCTAAAGAACATTCATGTTGGTGCAACTGAAGAAAACGGTAAACTAATTTTTCTCCATAAAATTTTGCCAGGCCCAGCTGACCAAAGTTACGGTATTCATGTTGCTCAACTTGCTGGCTTACCCCGCAAGGTTTTACGCAAAGCAACAAAATTGTTAAACCGTCTAGAAGCCCAAGGCAGCAATTTAGGACCGACCTCGGCACAGCTTGATTTATTTAGTAGCAATGAGAAGCCAGAAACTGTGACAGATCAGGAGCTGGCACCAAGTACTGAAACTGAATTGTCGGACAAGGAAAAAGATGTTTTGGATGAAATATCTAATCTGTATTTAGCTGATCAAACGCCGCTTCAAGTTATGCAACTGGTGAAAAACTGGCAAGATGATTTAAAGGATGAGAAATAATCATGGCCCAAATTCACGAATTATCGGTTAATCTGTCTAATCAAATCGCGGCTGGAGAAGTAATTGAACGTCCAGCAAGTGTAGTTAAGGAATTGCTGGAAAATGCAATTGATGCTAAAAGTACTCGAATTCGGATTGATTTTATTGATGCCGGTTTAAAACAAATTATTGTTCAGGATAACGGAACGGGGATACCAAGTGATCAGATTGATCTTGCTTTTACTCGGCATGCTACAAGTAAAATAAGTAATGAGCATGATTTGTTTAATGTTGGCACACTTGGCTTTCGGGGTGAAGCCCTGGCATCAATCGCAGCCGTAAGTCATGTTGAGATCTTAACTAATTCCGGTGGAGCTAGTGGCACGCGGGCTGAATTTGCGGCTGGCGTTAAAAAAGCACAAGAAGAAGCGGCAGCTACTAAGGGCACGCAAATCACAGTTAAAGATTTATTTTACAATACGCCCGCTAGGCTTAAATACCTGCGTAGCCCCAGAACCGAAATTATGAAAATTGTTGATATCGTCAACCGCATAGCTTTGGGTTACCCTGATATCGCGCTAACGCTAATGAATGAAGGGCGTGTATTGCTGCGAACAGCGGGCAATGGCAATCTGCAACAAACTGTTTCAAGTGTCTATGGGCGTTCAATTGCTGAAAAAATGCTGCCATTTAAGAGTAGCGACAATGATTTTGAAGTAACCGGATTAATTTCCAAGCCGGGTTTAACGAGATCGACACGCAATTTTATCTCAATTTTGCTTAACGGCCGCTATATCAATAATTTTCAGCTAGCTACCGCGGTAATGGATGGTTATGGTACTAACTTGGCGGCAAAGCATTATCCAATCGCTGTGATCAAGATTAAAGTTGACCCATTATTAGTTGATGTCAACGTTCATCCTACCAAAAAAGAGGTGCGCTTATCTAAGGAAACCGAACTCAGTCGGTTAATCACTAATGCAATTAGTAGCGCTCTTTTAGCCAAGGATGTTCAAGCCGATGCCATTGGCAATTTGACTAACACCAAAGAAGAAACGCGAATGGATCAGTTGAAATTCAACCTCAATAAAAATGTGGTTGAAACAAAGAGACCTGACCAGGCTGAAAATACTCGCGATGAAGTTCATGAAACTGAACCGGCTGCGATTGAGTCAGTTGCACCATCAAAGTATGTCGACTTAAATATTCCCCGAGAAGATGATCGTTATTTAGTTACGAAAACGTGGCCAGAAAATGTGAACCAGCAAGTACAACTTACGCCTTTTTCACATTCAGATTTACACGAGGATGTAATTTCTACCGGGGATGAATTACTTGCTAGCAGCTTACCCGAGCTAAGTTTAGTAGGTCAAACTAATACTTATTTGATTGCTGTCAGTGGGGAAGACCTTTACTTAATTGATCAGGTTGCAGCACGAAGATTGCTTGCTTTTAAAAAAATAAGCCGTGAAATTGCAGGACAAAAAATTAACCAACAAGGTTTGCTAACGCCAATGATTCTGGAATTTGGCAGTCTAGATTTTATTCAGATCAAAGATCAATTAGAAGAAATCAAGCAAATTGGGCTGTTTCTTGAGGAATTTGGCCAAGATACCTTTATTCTACGTTCATATCCTACTTGGCTTGAAGGCGATATTGAGCATTCTGTCAGGGCAATTTTGGACAGTTACCTCAACGTTGATCAAACTGATTCGGCCAACTTGATTAAACGAATTGCCAGTGAGCAGGCACAGAGGATTGTTCCGGGTAAAAAGAAACTATCAAGTGCTGAGTGTGGCGATCTACTGACCAATCTGCGTCAGGTCAATGACCCATATCATGATGCTAAAGGAAATGTGGTTATTGTCCGGTTACGCGAAAATGACTTACGCAAAATGTTTAAAAAGGATGAATAAAGCATGTACGAATATTTGGCAGGAATAATAACGGTGATTAAACCTGACTACATTGTTATTGACGTTAATGGTGTGGGCTATAAAGTGTATAGTCCGACACCTTTTGCATATCAGGAAAAGCAGAAGGCCCGTGTTTACATTGAGCAAATTGTGCGGGATACCGGCATCACCTTATTTGGTTTTCAAACCGAAGAAGATAAAGGTTTATTCTTAAAATTACTGAGTGTTAGCGGGATTGGACCTAAATCGGCGTTGGCAATTATGGCTGCCGAAAATAGCAATTCGCTAGCTGAAGCAATTGAACAAGGAGAGGTTAAGTACCTGACCCGCTTTCCTGGTGTTGGGAAAAAGACGGCCTCGCAGATTGTGCTAGATCTAAAAGGAAAACTGGGCGATTATGTTCAGCGCGTTGACCAACTTCCTGATCAAGAAATCTCACCAGAGTTAAATGATGCCTTATTGGCCCTTCTGGCTCTGGGCTATACTAAAAAAGAAGTCGATCGCATTACGCCGCTTTTGGCTAAAGAACAAGCGACAACGGCTGATCAATATATTAAAAAGGGTTTGGCCCTTCTCTTAAAGAAGTAATTCTTGTTATAATGGACTTAGTGTTTACTTAAAGGAAGTGAAACAGGTAGTGGACGAAGATAATTCAATTGTTTCTGGCCAAATTCAGGGACCCAAAGAAGAACAGACAGAATTTTCATTACGCCCGCAGAATCTACAAGAGTATTTGGGTCAAGAGCGGGTTAAAAAAGAAATGGCAGTTTATATTAAAGCTGCCAAAAAGCGTGATGAAGCCCTCGACCACGTTTTACTTTATGGCCCACCGGGATTGGGAAAGACGACTCTGGCTTTTGTAATTGCGAATGAATTGGGCGTAAAGTTAAAAAGTACCAGTGGACCAGCAATCGAAAAAGCTGGCGATTTAGTGGCGCTTTTAACCGACCTTGATCCGGGCGACATTTTATTTATTGACGAAATCCACCGCTTACCTAAACCAATAGAAGAAGTTTTGTATTCAGCGATGGAAGACTTTTACGTCGATATCGTGATTGGTGAGGGACAAACAACCCATGCGGTTCATGTTCCGCTACCGCCATTCACATTAGTTGGTGCAACTACACTAGCCGGCCAATTATCAGCACCATTAAGAGATCGTTTTGGGATTGTCGAGCACTTACAATATTATAATGTGACGGAACTTGAAAAAATTATTCAGCGCTCCAGTAGTGTTTTTAATATTGAGATTGCTTCACAAGCTGCACATGAACTGGCAAGAAGGTCACGGGGAACGCCGCGGGTAGCTAACCGCTTATTACGGCGCGTGCGTGATTTTGCACAGGTCAAAGGTGAAGACGTGATTTCTTATGAGACAACAAGAGATTCCTTAAAGCAGTTGCAAGTTGATGATGAAGGATTAGATCAGACAGATCGTAAAATTTTACGGGTAATTATTGAAAATTATCATGGTGGTCCAGTTGGCGTGCGCACAATAGCTGCCAATGCGGGCGAAGATGTCGAAACGGTCGAATCACTATATGAACCTTATTTACTGCAACATGGCTTTTTATTAATGACGCCACGTGGACGAATGGTCACTGAAAAAGCTTATGTGCAATTAGGATTACCAATTCCCGGGCAGTAGTGCAATTCTGCGCTAGTTTTTGTATAATTAAGTAATTGATATTTTTAAGACAATGAGGTGTAAATTTGAATACTTTATTTTTAGCGGCCAATAATGGTAATGGCATGGGTAACATGTGGACAATTATTATTTTTGTTGTGTTAATTGCCCTAATGTACTTCACAATGATTAAGCCGCAGAAAAAGCAACAACAAAAGAAAATGGAAATGATGAATGAGCTTAAAAAAGGCGACAATGTCATCATGATTGATGGTCTGCACGGTAAAGTTGACTCCGTTAATTCTAAGGACAAAACAATTGTTTTGGATGCAGACGGAATTTACCTAACATTTAGCCGGATGGCAGTTCAACAGATAATACCTGCTGCGTCAGAAGCTGAAGAAGCTGCACCAGCTAAAGAAACTGCGGCAGAAGAAAAAACTGCTGCACCTGCCGATAAGCCCGCTCAAAAAGAGCCTGCTGATACGCCAAGCAGTGAAAACAAGGATGATCACTCATCTGAAGAATAATAACTAACAAGATGTCTATAAAAAGGCATCTTTTTTATTGCAGTCGTTTTTTGACTTAAGTTCCACTTATTTTTCTAATAAAGGTTGTTTAAAACTAAAGTTTGACTGGAAAATATTATAAAATAGAGTTAACATACCTGATTTTGGAAAGGATTTTCTCATGAAAAATATACCTGTTATTATGATTATCTTCGGTGGAAGTGGTGATTTGGCCCACCGTAAACTTTACCCTGCGCTGTTTAATTTGTATGAGCAAGGCTTAATTCACGATAACTTTGCTGTTGTTGGTACGGCTAGGCGCCCTTGGTCACATGAGTATCTTCGGCAACAGGTCAGCGATGCCGTTCATGAGACACACGATGAGGTTAATGAAAATGATCTAGCTGCTTTTACTAGTCATTTTTATTACCAGTCCCATGATGTTACCAATGTTGAACACTATGAAACGCTGAAAAATTTAGCTGGCGACCTTGATAATCGATATAGTGCTCAGGGAAACCGCATTTTCTACATGGCAATGGCTCCCCGCTTTTTTGGTACAATTGCGCAGCATATCAACGATCAGAATTTGACTAGCACTGGTTTTAACCGAATAGTAGTAGAAAAGCCATTTGGTCGTGATTTAGCCTCTGCAGAAGAATTGAATAAGCAGATAACTGCTTCATTTGATGAAAATGATATCTTCCGAATTGATCATTATCTTGGTAAGGAAATGGTTCAAAATATTTTGCCGCTTCGTTTTACCAATCCGTTGATAAAAAACATTTGGAATAGTGCCACAATTAAGAATATTCAAGTGACTCTGGCAGAGCATTTGGGAGTTGAGGCCCGTGGTGGCTATTACGAAACCTCTGGTGCTTTGCGTGATATGGTCCAAAACCATATTTTCCAAATCATTACTTTACTAGCGATGCCTGAACCAAAGGATTTAACTTCTAAAAGTATCCATGAGGCTAAGCAGGAATTGCTTGATAGCATGATTGTGCCTGATGAACAAGAGATTGCGCAGCATTTCGTCCGGGGACAATATTTAGGTAGCGATATGACTTTTGGTTACCGGCAAGAACCTAATGTAGCGGAAGACTCGAATACCGAAACTTTTGTCGCTGGCGAAGTGAAATTTAAAAAGGGTCCAGTTGCCAACATGCCAATTTATTTTAGAACTGGAAAAGAATTGCGTGAAAAAACTAACCGAATTGATATTGTGCTCAAACACATCTGTACACCATACGGACAAGCGCACTCCAATAACATTTCGATTATTATTGATCCCGATATGCAGATTTTTATAACGATTAATGGCAAAAAAATCACGGAGCCAGGCATTCGACGTGAAAACCTAGATTACCTGTTTTCCAAGCAAGAGCAAGAAAAGGTACCTGATGGCTATGAACGTCTTCTTCACGACGTTTTTGTCAACGATTCCACCAACTTTACGCACTGGAGTGAATTAAAAAATTACTGGAAATTTATTGACGTTGTTGAAGAAGCATGGCAAAAAGAAAATGAAGAAGGTAAGCAGATAAACCAGTATTTACCGTATCGGATGGGGCCAAAGGCCGCAAATGAGATTTTTGAATCGCCAACTGAACGTTGGATTTATGAATAATTATAGCGACGGCTTGTTGCCGGAAAATGATTTACATCGAAAAATTATTCACGTTGATATGGATGCTTTTTATGCCTCAGTTGAAACACGTGATCATCCTAATTTAAAGAATAAGGCGCTCGTAATCGGACAAGATCCGCGGCAAAATCATGGTCATGGAGTAGTAGCTACGGCCAATTATGTTGCCCGTAAATATGGCGTTCATTCTGCAATGCCATCAATTAAGGCCTTTAGGCTAGTACCGAAAAGCAAACTAGTATTTATGAAACCAGATTTTGCCAAATATCGCCGTGTTTCGGCAGAAATCCATGAAATGATGCATGAAGTTACGGACGTAGTTGAATCAATTGCTCTGGACGAAGCATATCTTGATGTGACTGAGAATAAAATGGGGCAAGATTCCACCGTTCAAATCGCTATTGATTTACAAAATAGAATCAGAAAAGAAGTTGGCCTAAATTGCTCATTCGGGGCAACTTATAATAAATTTCTAGCTAAAATGGGTTCGGAATATTCTAAGCCATTTGGACGGACAATTATTTTGCCTAGTGAGGCACGTGGCTTTTTGGCTCGGCAAAAAATTAGCCGTTTTCATGGCATTGGACCAAAAACAGAGCAGAGACTGGCTGAGCTGGGCGTGTACAATGGCCAAGGCTTGCAGCAAATGCACGTGCGTGAATTAATCAAACATTTTAACCGAATGGGTTATCAGATGGCAAAGCATGCTAATGGGATTGATTTGTCACCTGTTGTGCCCGATGATGAGCGTAATCGAAAATCAATTGGGGTCGAGCGAACATATGAGCCATGTGTATATAATGAGCAGACAGCTTTGACCAATATCAGAAATTATGTTAATGAAGTAGCTAAGAAATTGCAGGAGCTTAATCTGTTTGCTAGTACCGTTGTTTTAAAAATTCGTAATAACGATTTTGAAACTGTTACAAAGAGGCAGAAATTAGAGCATGCAACTAATAATCCATTGGATATTTATGAATCTGCCCGAGACTTATTCAATCCGCTTTCTGAGTCATTTTTAAATGATGGAATAAGACTTTTAGGTGTTACCGCTACCGATTTTACCGAGGCTGAATTTGAAAATATTGCTCTGGATTTATTTTCAAATTAACGAAAAATATCTGTTAAACTAATTGAGTACTTTGAAAATTGTGAAGGAGACAAAATGAACACTTTCCCAAAAATATATGAAAAAATTGAGCAGTATCCGACTATTATTCTGCACCGTCATACTAGTCCAGATCCCGATGCGTTGGGATCACAAGCCGGGCTTGCACGTTCTTTAAGACTTAAATTTCCAGACAAGAAGATCTTGTGTGCAGGTGAAAATGATGAGGGTGATCTAGCTTGGATTAACACCATGGATAAGGTGACTGAAGAAGATTATCAGGGGGCTTTAGTCATTACTACTGATACTAGTAATACGGCTCGAATCGCTAATAAAATGTACAGCAAGGGTGATTTTTTAATTAAAATTGATCATCACCCCGATGTTGAACCATATGCCGATCTAAGTTTTGTTGATGATGAGGCTCCAGCAGCTTCCCAAATCGTGGCCGATTTTATTCTTGAAGAAAATTTGCCGCTGACTGCGGAGGTTGCATATCCGCTATATGCTGGCATTGTCGGCGATACTGGCCGCTTCATGTATCCTGAAACATCGGTGCATACTTTTAACGTTGTTGCCAAACTGACAGCCACTGGGATTAATATTAATGAGATTGCCCGCAATATTAGCGATGTAACCTTTGCGCAGGCAAAACTGCAGGCGGAAGTACTTGAATACATGAAAGTTGATCCGAGTGGGGCAGCATATGCAATATTGTCACGGGATGCATTGCATAAATTAGGCGTGGATTCCGACCAGGCGTCCTGTACGGTATCTACCCCAGGAAGAATTAAAGACATTATTGCTTGGAACGTATTTGTTGAAAAGCCTGATGGCACTTTTAGAGTACATTACCGTTCTAAGGGTCCAATTATTAATGAATTAGCTGCAAAGCATGACGGTGGTGGTCATGCCTTGGCCAGTGGCGCAAATGCTAAAGACATGGACGAAGTTAAGCAAATCTTTGCAGAATTAGTTCAGGTAACTAAGGAATATCAAGAAAAAAATGAATAATATTTTTACCAATGAAAACATTAAGCCAGCGATTAGGCAGGGGTTAGCCAAGATACATTTCACTGAGCCAACAAAGGTGCAGGAAAAGGTAATTCCTGTTTTATTAGCACACAAAAATGCCGTTGTGCAGGCCGTAACCGGTTCAGGTAAGACCCATTCCTTTTTAATTCCGGTTCTAAATGAGATTGACGAAAAGCTTGAGTATCCTCAGGCTATTTTGACTGCACCAAGTCGTGAACTGTCTGAGCAGCTTTACCAAGTTGCCCGTGAGTTACGTGATGCTGCTGGGCTAAATATTTCAATTGCTCATTTTGCCGGCGGCAGTGATCGTGAGCGGCAGCTTAAAAAAATTGACAATCATAAACCGCAAGTAGTTATTGCGACTCCTGGACGTTTACATGATTTTGTTGAAAAGAAAATCTTACTTTTAGATTATGTTAAAGACTTTGTCATTGATGAAGCAGATATGACCTTAGATATGGGCTTTTTAGCCGATATTGATTTTATTGCGCAAAGATTGCCAAAAGACACCACTTTGGCTGCCTTTTCAGCAACGATCCCGGTAAAACTAGCAAACTTCTTGCGCAAATATATGTCTAAGCCGGAGCAAATTGTAATTGATAACCCAGCAGTAATTTCGCCAACCATTAAAAATGATTTACTTGATATTGGCTCCAAAAATAGAAAAGCAGTCCTGCATCAATTGTTAACTTTGGGTCAGCCCTATTTGGCTGTTATTTTTGCTAATACAAAGCAAACCGTTGATGATTTAACCCGCTACTTGCAGGATCAGGGACTAAAAGTGGCGAAAATTCATGGTGGAATCACTGAACGGGAAAGAAAACGGACATTGCGAGAGGTTGAAGCAGGTCAGTATCAGTACGTGGTCGCAACTGATTTGGCTGCACGTGGTTTAGATATTGCTGGTGTCAGCTTAGTCGTTAATTATGAAATTCCCCGTGATTTAGAGTTTGTCATTCACCGTATCGGACGAACTGGCCGGAATGGGTTAGCTGGACATGCCGTTACTTTGATTAAAGTCGAAGAAATGAATCGCATTGCTAGTCTAGAAAGAATGGGGATTCACTTTGATTTTGTTGAAATAAAAAACGGAGAGTTGGTTCCTCGTAAGCATTATCACAGTCGTAATGAGCGAAACAATTCCTCGTACGCAATTGATAATCGGGTAAACGGCTACGTTAAAAAAGCAAAAAAGAAACGTAAACCTGGTTATAAAAAGAAGATTAAACGAGTTATTCAACAAGATAAGGCGCAAAAAAATAAAATTGAACAGCGTCATAAAATTCGAAAAGCAAAAAAGCAACGGAAGAAGCGACGTGAAGATCGCTCATAAAAATAAAAGGCACAATCATCGAAAGACGATTGTGCTTTTTATTATACATAATTATATTTTTTTCTAGCGCTATTAACGGACAGAGAAAGCTTTTTGTCTAAAATTTATTAGTAAAAAGCAATTTTACAATAATTTTTTAATAAAACATATTGTATGATAGCGTTTTTATTGCTATATTATTTATCGTACCATAAGAAAAAGGAAGGACAGAAATGATAAAAAATAAATCTGAAGAAGTTTTATTAGCTAAACTTTCAGGTCACATTGTTAAGAAATATACCGTAGTTGAATTTTGCAAGGAGGCGAAGATTGAGCGAAGCTATTTTTATACACGGTATGAGAATATTTGTGACCTGTTTGCTTCAGTTATGGCCTTGCAGCTCAGACGGGAATTACGTGGCGAGAAAAATGATAAATTAAATAGTATCTTTTTTCAAATGTTAGAAAAAATAAAAAAAGATAAGTATTTTTTCCTAAACATCATCCTTATTTCCAAGGATTCAAATACTTATTTTGAAATCTTACAAAAGGAAATGGCTAACGCAATCGAAAATTACATGCGTCCACGTGGACCTTTTTCCGTAAGACAAGTTAATTTGGTAGCTAGTGGAATATATGCAATTATTTATAATTGGGTATTACATAGATGTAAATACGATATCAGGGATGTGTACCAATGCATTAACTTGCTTTTAAAAAATATTGATCGAACGGAAATAAATCCTAAAAAATAAATTGTAAAGAAAGAATGTTAGCAATAACATTCTTTTTTTTTGTAAAAAAGACTTGCAAAAGTAAAAAAGAGTTGCTAATATTAATAACTGTCGTCGGGCGCAAGGCAAGAGCCAAGCGGAAGAGGGCAAAAAAAATCCGAAAAAACTAGTTGACAACTAAGAGCTAGTTTAGTAAGATAATAAACGCTGTTGTAAAAAAAGCAACAGCGGGGTCAGAAAAAAGTTCTTGACAAGAGGACAAAG
>NZ_JAFNOZ010000014.1:0-1484 GCF_026536045.1 Lactobacillus sp. B4005 | reverse complement strand
TGAAGCTAACCCCTAAAACTGGACGTTAGTTTTATATCATTTTACTTAAGGCTTGATTCCGATATTGAATCGGAGTTAAGCCTTTTAGTTTGTGCCGAATTCTATCTTCATTGTAATAACTTAGCCATTCTTTCATCGCCTTAACCAATTGTTTCTTAGTATCAAAGTGATGTGTAAAATAATTCATTTCAACTTTCATAATGTGAAAGAAACTTTCCATAGCTGCATTATCATGACATGTAGCTCTTCGTGACATGCTTTGAAATACTTTATGTTTTCGTAAAGCATGTCGATATGGATTAGATTGATATTGAATTCCTTGATCACTATGGATTGTCATTCGATAATTTAATAGCTTTGGTCTTGCAGTAAACACTCCCTCTAATCCTTCTAGAACATATCTTGTTAATGGACGATCGGTGATCGTATAACTAATAATTTCACCGCTGAATAAGTCCTTAAATGGCGATAAATATACACGATCACGGATAGTCATGTTCCCATATCTAAATTCACTAATATCAGTTACGACCTTTTGATATGGTCTATCAGTCTTAAACTTTTGATGGAACCGATTCTTAGCTTTCTTATTTTGTGGACCCTTTGAAGAATCATATTTACCGGCTCTCAGATTATATTTATTAGCTCCTAAATTGTTCTCACGCATTAAGCGTTGAACACGTTTATGATTAATCATTAGGTGATAAGTCATCCTCAGAGTATCAGTTACAGGCCAGTATCCATAACTGGCATGATGCTTCTTTATCATTTTGATAATTGAAACAAGTGCTTTATCACTGATCAGCTTCTTTTTTGGATGAGGATGGTACTCGAATGTACTTTTAGACAAACTTGTGTAGGGTAATATTTCTTTTAATTTAAAGCCAAATTCTTGCCTTAATTCATTAACTATAGATCTTTCTTCGTCCGATGTCCGCGTTTCTGAACTAAGGCATCTAGTTTTTTTAGATATTCATTTTCTACATGTAATGCACGATTCTCTAAACGTAGACGTTCAAGTTCAGTTAACTCTTGAGAAGTATATTTATGCTTCTTTGCTTTAATTTTCTTTTTATGCATTAATGGTCGTCCTTGCTTAATAAATAAAGCATCAACACCGCCTTCATTTAATTTTCTTTGCCAATTCGCAATAGTGGAATGTTGTTTAATATTAAAATGATTGGCAGTAATTTGATAGCTGGCACTATGTTCTTTTCTCCAGTTTAAGACTTCTAATTTAAATTGACCACTATATCTTGTCTTAGAAAAGCTTTTTTCCAGGCCTCTGTTACCATACTGTTGATAATTATTGATCCAACCATCAATAGATTTACGTGATGTGATATGTAATTTCTCTTGAATTTCTTTTGTACTAAATCCTCTTTGATACAAATCTACTGCTTCTAATTTAGTTTTTAGTAAATATTTAGACATAAGAAAACCCCCGAATTGGAATCTTTGTCCAATTCCGGGGGTTAACTTCA
>NZ_JAFNOZ010000013.1:0-4693 GCF_026536045.1 Lactobacillus sp. B4005 | reverse complement strand
ATTATCTTTACTTCGGGCACCAGCGGCAAGCCCAAGGGCGTGCAGATCAGTCACAACAACCTCTTGAGTTTTGTCAACTGGGAGATGAGCGACTTTGCTTTGCCAGCACACCCTAGTTTTCTGGCCCAAGCGCCGTATTCGTTTGACCTGTCGGTCATGAGCTTGTACCCGGCTTTAGTGGGAGCAGGCAAGCTGGTCGTTTTGCCACACGAAGTGACGGAAAACTTTGCGCAGCTTTTCCAAACGCTGCCGCAATTGCAGTTTAATGTTTGGGTGTCGACGCCGTCATTTGCTCAGATGTGCTTTTTGGACAAGACCTTTACGGGCGAACATCATCCGGACCTGACGCACTTTCTCTTTTGCGGCGAGGAATTGCCACATAATGAGGCGGTGGTTCTCCAAAAGAAGTTCCCGCAGGCCAAGATTTTCAACACCTATGGCCCCACCGAAACCACGGTGGCGGTGACACAGGTGGAAATTACGCCGGAAGTCTTAGCTAACTATGACCGCCTGCCAATCGGGCGGGTAAAAGAAGATACCCAAATCACGATTGACAAAACTAAGGGCGATCAGCCGGGGCAAGGCGAGATTATCATTACCGGGCCGAGCACTTCCAAGGGCTACCTCAATAACCCAGAAAAAACGGCGAAGGCTTTCTTCCAAGCGCTGTCCGAGCAGTACCCGAGTCATCGCTCTGGCGATGAAGGTTTCTTTGCTGGCGACTTGCTCTTTTACCGGGGCCGGATTGATTTCCAAATCAAATTCAACGGCTACCGGATCGAATTAGAAGAAATCAACTATTATTTAGGTAAAAATAAGTTTGTTGCCCACGGCGTGGCTGCGCCTAAATATGGCAGCGACCACACAGTCAAGCAAATCGTGGCTGAAATCGAACTAAAAGACGGCGTCAAAAAGCGCTATAGCGAAGACGAAATTACGCAGCTGCTTCGGGCTGATCTGGCCCAGAACCTGATGCCGTACATGATTCCGCAGCGGTTTGTCTACCGGGAGCAATTACCGATTTCGCAAAACGGCAAGGTTGACATCAATACCGTTATTAAGGAGGTTAACGAGTAGTGCATTTTAATTTGATTAATCTGCAGCCTTATGGGAATCCACACTACTTTGTTTTCCTAATGATTGGCTTAATACCAATCATTTTGGGTCTGTATTATGGCCACCGCTTTAAGTTATATGAAATAGCTTTTTCGCTGGTCTTTCTCTTCCTAATTTTTGACGGGGATAAGTGGCAGCAGGGCGTTAGCCTGCTAATATACTTATTGCTTGAGCTGCTGCTGACTTATTGTTACCTGTATTATCGTAAAAACCGGGCCAACAAAACGTGGGTCTTTTACCTGGCGGTTTTCCTAGCGATTGTGCCCCTGATTTTGGTAAAAGTCCAAACGGCTTTTCCGCAGGCTAAAATACCGGGGGTCTTGGCCTTTTTGGGGATTTCGTACATCACTTTCAAAACCGTGCAGGTCATCATGGAAGTCCGCGACGGGGCGATTAAGGAAATTGACTTGGTCACTTACTTGCGCTTCTTGCTGTTTTTCCCGACGATTTCTTCGGGGCCCATCGACCGTTACCGGCGCTTTGCCAAAGAATGCGACGCTGCCCCTAAACGGGCAGCTTATCTGACGGATTTAGGCTTAGCCACGCGTTACCTGTTCCAAGGTTTTTTGTATAAATTTATCTTGGGCTGGTTCTTTGGCACTTACTGGCTGCCTAAAATTGAGCGGGCAGCCTTAATTGCCGGTACCGCTAACGGCGGCCTGAAATTATCGTGGTGGCTGCTAGCTTACATGTACTGTTACAGCATGTACCTGTTCTTTGATTTTGCGGGCTATTCATTGTTTGCCGTGGCAATTTCCTACTTCATGGGCATTCACACGCCAATGAACTTTAACAAGCCGTTTATTTCGCAGAATATCAAGGAATTCTGGAACCGGTGGCACATGACGCTGTCGTTTTGGTTTAGGGATTACATCTACATGCGGTTTACCTTCTTCGCGATGAAGAAAAAGCTGTTTAAAAACCCGGTGCGCCTGTCGCAGGCGGCCTACCTGCTCTTGTTTTTAGTGATGGGCTTTTGGCACGGGCTAAGCTGGTATTACATTGTTTATGGCTTGTTCCATGCCTGCGCCATCATTATTAATGACTGCTGGCTCAGGTTTAAAAAGAAGCATCAGGACAAGCTGCCGGCTAACAAGTATACCAAGTGGCTGGCAATTTTCGTCACCTTTAACGTCGTTTGTTTCAGTTTCCTGATTTTTTCAGGTTTTCTCAGCCAGCTCTGGTTTGGCTGGAAGTAGCTTAAACAGGCAATAGAATTATTTAAGAGGTTTAATCATGGATATTAAAGAAGAAGTTTTAGCAATTTTACAAGATTTAACCGGAGAAGACTTAGCCGGCAAGATGGATGAAGATATTTTTGCCAACGGGCTGATGGACTCCATGGCCAGCGTGCAGATGTTACTGAACCTGCAGGAAAAATTTGCGATCGATGTGCCGGTTTCCGAATTTGACCGGAACGAATGGAATACGCCCAGCAAGATTGTGGCAAAGGTGGAAAGTTTAAAAAATGAGTAACAAACGCCGGCTGTGGCAAATCTTTGGCCCAGTTCTTTGCGCTTTTATCCTATTGCTGGTAATTTTTTTGTTGCCTTGGGAGCGGACCTTTTCGCAGGACGCTATTTATCAGGCGGCCAATTCACAGACAACCACGGTTTTTAAGGGTTCCTTGATGAAGCAGGATGCCTTTAAGGACGACTACGTGCCTTTTTACGGCTCTAGCGAGTTGTCCCGGCTTGATCCGCTGCACCCTAGCGTGTTGGCCCAAAAATATCACCGCAATTACCGGCCGTTTTTACTAGGCGGGCCGGGCAGCCAGTCGCTAGCCCAATTTTTGGGCATGCAGGGAACGGCCAAGCAGCTAAAAAATAAAAAAGCCGTCGTGATTGTGTCACCGCAATGGTTTACGAAAATGGGGCAAAACCCGGAGGCGTTTGCGCTGTATTATTCACCGCTGCAGGCCTGCAATTTCTTGTTAGACCTCAAGAAAAGCAGCCGCGCCAGCCGCTACGCTGCCCAGCGCTTCTTGGCAATGCCGGAAGTCAAGGGCATGGTCAAAGCCGGCATGAAAAAAGCAGCCAGCGGCCAGCCCTTGTCAAGCGTGCAGCGTTTCTACCTCGAAAATCAGCGGCGCATGCTTAATAATGAGGACAAGTTTTTCAGTACCTTCCAATTGCGCGACCGCCTGCCCAAAATAAATGGTCAGGCCAAGCTGCTGCCAGCAACTGACTCGGCCAAGGCACTGGACCGAGTTGCCAGCCAGCAAGCGGCAATTCATACTAATTCCAATGAGTTTGGGATTAACAACCGCTTCTTTAAGCTGCGGCTGAATAAGCGTAATCTGGCTAAATTAAAGGACAGTCAGAAAAACTTTGATTATACCAGGTCGGTCGAATACAGCGATTTTGAGCTGATGTTGCACCAGTTTGCCAAACAGCACACTAATGTCTTGTTCATCATTCCGCCAATTAACCAAAAGTGGGCGGACTATACCGGCTTATCGCAGACGATGTACCAGCAGGCAGTCGCTAAAATTAAGTACCAGCTGCGCAGCCAAGGCTTTGACCAGGTTACCGACTTGTCAAAGCGGGGCGGCGAGCAGTACTTCATGGAAGATACGATTCACTTGGGCTGGCGCGGCTGGGTGGCAGTCGACCAGGCGGTTAAGCCGTTCATGGCGCAGCCCGATAACCGCTACAACTACAACATCCATAACTACTTCTATACCAAGAAGTGGCAAAAAGCCCGCTATGAAGTCGCAGCTAAGCAAAAGCCGCAAAACAATCGTTTAAAAGTAAAATAGTGCGCCAGCGAATTGATGCCTTAGGGATCAAGGGTTCAGTTTTAGTTATTAGCAAAGGCAAAGTTTTGCTTGATTATGCTAGCAATAATACTACTGACACTAGTTATTTAATTAATTCCGTCCAAAAGTCAATGACCGCCGCCATGGTCATGAAGCTAGTGCAGGAGGGCAAGCTGAGCTTGCATGAGCGCTTAGCGCGGTTCTATCCGGCAATACCGGGTGCGAAAAAGATTACGATTGAAAATTTATTGGCAATGACGGCTGGGCTGCAGTTAAAACCAGGAGCGCGGTTAGGCCGGCGGCACTTTGTCTCTGACCAGGATAATCTGGCCTGCAATGTGAAAAAGACGGTGTTTAAGCCAAAGATGTTGGGCAAATGGTATTACAGCTCGCTTAATTATGTATACTTGTGCGGCATAATGACGCAGGTAACCGGTCAAAGCTATGAGCAGCTTTTCCGGGCAACATACGTTGAGCCGCTGCAGTTAAAACAGACGGAGTTTTTATGGTCCAAGCCGGGCAAGATTATTGCCAGCCGCTTGGTACCGGGTATGATTTACCGCGGCGGCCGCTATGATGTGGTCAAGCATAAAAAGGCGCTGCAAGCCGCCCATGATGAATTGGGTGCCGGGTCAGTCGTGATGTCAAATCATGATTTAGCCAAGGTAATGAATTATATTCTGGCCGGCAGCCTGCTCAGTAAAAAGAGCCGGCAAGAGCTCTACCGGGCGCATCCGCCAGCTTATTATAATGGTGGTTTTTATAACGACGTCAGTTTAGGGCTAAAGACGGCTAATGGAGCAGGAGAAGGCTACT
>NZ_JAFNOZ010000012.1:0-2800 GCF_026536045.1 Lactobacillus sp. B4005 | reverse complement strand
TAAACCCAATGCAGCGATGCATTACTGATATATGAATAGATAGTATATCAGGGCAAGACGCAGTGAACTGAAACATCTAAGTAGCTGCAGGAAGAGAAAGAAAAATCGATTTCCAGAGTAGCGGCGAGCGAAACGGAAAGAGCCCAAACCAGATGATTTATCATTTGGGGTTGTAGGACTGCAAGAAGGTAGTTATAAGGATAGCAGAATTATCTGGGAAGGTAAGCCAGAGAGGGTGAGAGCCCCGTAAGCGAAATCCAAGTAACGCCGAGCAGGATCCTGAGTAGGTCGGAACACGAGGAATTCCGATTGAAGCAGCGAGGACCATCTCGCAAGGCTAAATACTAGAATGTGACCGATAGTGAACCAGTACCGTGAGGGAAAGGTGAAAAGAACCCCGGAAGGGGAGTGAAAGAGAACCTGAAACCGTGTGCCTACAAGTAGTCAAAGCCCATTAAAGGGTGATGGCGTGCCTTTTGTAGAATGAACCGGCGAGTTACGTTAAATAGCGAGGTTAAGTCAGAAAAGACGGAGCCGGAGCGAAAGCGAGTCTGAAGAGGGCGAGAGAGTTGTTTGATGTAGACCCGAAACCAAGTGACCTACCCATGACCAGGTTGAAGGTGCGGTAAAGCGCACTGGAGGACCGAACCCACGTAAGTTAAAAATTGCGGGGATGAGTTGTGGGTAGCGGTGAAATTCCAAACGAACTTGGAGATAGCTGGTTCTCTCCGAAATAGCTTTAGGGCTAGCCTGGTGCGAGGATGATAATGGAGGTAGAGCTCTGTTTGGACGAGGGGCCCGTCAGGGGTTACTGAATTCAGATAAACTGCGAATACCATCTATCAAAGCACTGGAGTCAGACTGCGAGTGATAAGATCCGTAGTCGAAAGGGAAACAGCCCAGATCACCAGTTAAGGTCCCAAAATCTATGCTAAGTGGAAAAGGATGTGGAGTTGCGTAGACAACTAGGATGTTGGCTTAGAAGCAGCCATCATTAAAAGAGTGCGTAATAGCTCACTAGTCGAGTGACGCTGCGCCGAAAATTTACCGGGGCTAAGCATAGTACCGAAACTGTGGATGCGTAGTAATACGCGTGGTAGGAGAGCGTTCTAAGAGCGGCGAAGCTTAATCGCGAGGATAAGTGGAGCGCTTAGAAGTGAGAATGCCGGTATGAGTAGCGCAAGATAGGTGAGAATCCTATCCGCCGAAAGACTAAGGTTTCCTGGGGCAGGCTCGTCCGCCCAGGGTAAGTCGGGACCTAAGGCGAGGCCGAAAGGCGTAGTCGATGGACAACAGGTAGAAATTCCTGTACTGCGTTAGATCGTTAATAGCGAAGGAGGGACGCAGGAGGCAAAGAACGCATGGAGCTGGACATCCATGTTTAAGCAATAAGTGTAAGAGTGAGTCAAATGCTTGCTTTTGAAAAGCACAAGTTGTGATGAGGAGCGAAATTAAAGTAGCGAAGGTTCAAGAGTCACACTGCCAAGAAAAGCTTCTAGCAAGAGCTAACGTACCCGTACCGCAAACCGACACAGGTAGTCGAGTGGAGAACACTAAGGTGAGCGAGAGAACTCTCGTTAAGGAACTCGGCAAAATAGCCCCGTAACTTCGGGAGAAGGGGTGCTGGTGTAAAAGCCAGCCGCAGTGAAAAGGCCCAAACAACTGTTTATCAAAAACACAGGTCTCTGCAAAGTCGAAAGACGACGTATAGGGGCTGACACCTGCCCGGTGCTGGAAGGTTAAGGAGAGCTGTAAGCGCAAGCGAAGCAGCGAACTGAAGCCCCAGTAAACGGCGGCCGTAACTATAACGGTCCTAAGGTAGCGAAATTCCTTGTCGGGTAAGTTCCGACCTGCACGAAAGGTGTAATGATTTGGGCACTGTCTCAACGAGAGACTCGGTGAAATTATAATACCCGTGAAGATGCGGGTTACCCGCGACAGGACGGAAAGACCCCATGGAGCTTTACTGCAATTTGATATTGGGCAGCTGTTAAACATGTACAGGATAGGTAGGAGCCAGAGAAGATAGTACGCCAGTATTATCAGAGGCAATGTTGGGATACTACCCTTGTTTGATGGCTGCTCTAACCAGGGCCTCTAAGCGAGGCATGGGACAGTGTCAGACGGGCAGTTTGACTGGGGCGGTCGCCTCCTAAAGAGTAACGGAGGCGCCCAAAGGTTCCCTCAGAATGGTTGGAAATCATTCACAGAGTGTAAAGGTATAAGGGAGCTTGACTGCGAGAGCGACAACTCGAGCAGGGACGAAAGTCGGGCTTAGTGATCTGGTGGAACCGCATGGAAGGGCCATCACTCAACGGATAAAAGCTACCCTGGGGATAACAGGCTTATCTCCCCCAAGAGTTCACATCGACGGGGAGGTTTGGCACCTCGATGTCGGCTCGTCGCATCCTGGGGCTGAAGTAGGTCCCAAGGGTTGGGCTGTTCGCCCATTAAAGCGGCACGCGAGCTGGGTTCAGAACGTCGTGAGACAGTTCGGTCCCTATCCGTCGTGGGCGCAGGAAATTTGAGAGGAGCTGTCCTTAGTACGAGAGGACCGGGATGGACATACCGCTGGTGTACCAGTTGTCTTGCCAAAGGCATAGCTGGGTAGCTAAGTATGGACGGGATAAGCGCTGAAAGCATCTAAGTGCGAAGCCCCCCTCAAGATGAGATTTCCCATACGAAAGTAGTAAGACACCTCAAAGACTAAGAGGTAGATAGGCTAGGAGTGGAAGAGCCGTGAGGCTTGGAGCGGACTAGTACTAATCAGTCGAGGACTTGACCACAGGCTCAAGCAATC
>NZ_JAFNOZ010000011.1:0-7130 GCF_026536045.1 Lactobacillus sp. B4005 | reverse complement strand
CTTTGATGACTTTTGCTAAGTCAAAATCAGGCACAAAAAATTGCTCAGGCATCTGCATGTTGCTGCGCAAATAATAGCCCCCCCCGACTTGATTAACTTGCGGTAAATTGGTGCCAGCTTGCGTGCCAAACAACATGGCTGTGGTAGTAGCGTCGCTATTGCCGAGCAAGATTTTTAAGTCACAGTTTGCTCTGATATTTGACGTTAAGCCTGAATCAACCGATGCTCGCTGCAGGCTGATAATCACGAGAATGTTAGCTTGACGAGCTTTTTGCGTTAACTGTGTTAAGCAACTTTCAATTCGTGATTTAATTGTTTTATCGTCTTTGTCAGAGCCTAAACTGGCTAATAATGAAGAATACTCATCGATGATAATGAACTGCGGCGCAAAACCTAAATCTAAAGCAGTTTTGCCGATGGAATCAGGAAGCGTCTGCATTGCCCTATATCGTTCATTCATGCTATTAACGGCTTGTTGTAACATGGCAGCAATCTCTGCGGGTGTTTGAGCCGTCTGACGGGCATTCTCGGGTGCTATTAAGTCAACGTAAGCCTTAAGGTCGGAAAACTTAGGGTCGGCGACATAGAGCATTGGATTATACTTGCTGGAATCCAGTTTTGGCACAATTTCAGCAAGTAATAGTTCCAAGGTTGCGGTTTTTCCTGTTCCGCTCACTCCGCTAAGGAGGATAGGCTCGCAATGATTAAGGTCAATAGTTAAATCGCCTAAGTTAAGCTCGTCGTACGGTAAACGGGCTATTTGTTTAACCGTCATAGTGGTTGGCAAAACTTGACGAAAATCAAAGCGATAACAAGTGGCACCATCTGGGTCAGTTAATTGCCCCAGCAAAGGCAAATGAAACTCGCTTGATTCCGCAATTGACTGCATTAAGTAGCCTACCTTGTTGCCATAACTGGCTATACCAACATCTAGCCGTAGGTCGATGTAATGTTTATAGTAATGAATAAAGAGCCCAGGATAGCTGATAGGTAGCCCATTACCGCCGGTATTGTAGCATTGGTTATTCTCTAGTGCTTGACGCATAAAATGCGCTAAATGCGCTTCAAAATCGTTGCGGCAATGCTTAAAAACTAAGCCGTTGCCACGCAGGTCAATTTGATGCCACGCACCTGCGGGCACTCGTGTACCTTGATTCTGTAAACGTAGAGCCATTTTATGGCTAATTAAATTATCAAGAAAATTGTTATTGCTCATTATTTATCTCCATGGCTGGATTTAATTGGCGCAATAGCGTCAGCCGTAGCCGTGATTCCGACTTGCCCAGCATTGTGATAATCAGGATATAGCTTTATATGTAGATTCTTAAAGCCGACTGGCTGCATCTTAGATTCTAGGTTTGCCAAGTCATTAGCAATATGGACGTTAATTTTATCCAACTGGTGCCCCGTCATGGCGACGGTGTAGGTAGTACCTAATACTTTGCCCGTTTTTTTGCCATCTTGATATTCTTGCCAAGGTTTGGCATCAACCAGCAAAAAGCCTTTAAAACCTGATTTGTCAGCGTCTATATACATTTCGTTAATAATCATTTGTGATACCTCATAAAAATTGAGCAAATTGCTCGTCTAGTAATGTTTTGGGGAGTGAGAAAGAGTTAGCAATCAACTAATACCAAGATATTGCAGCATTGTTTTGCCATTCAGCATTTTTGTAACGGATTGGTTGTTTTGTCGAGCTAATCTCGTCACTAGCATTACTTTGTCAGTAATGGCAGGGTCTCGATGATAATATTTTTGTTTAATACTAATCCAGAAATCATCTTGATTCATTCGGGGAATTAGTAAGTCATAGCTTTTCGCACCCACACACTGCCACCCTTCTACTGCCACCATCTGATTCAACTGGTCGGCTGACATGTAGAAAGTCTGTGGTTGCTTACAATTTCTTGAGTGACGACCAACATGTGTGAAAGCACGGTAATAACCGAGTCTGCCACCTTTCTCTACCATATGTTCATGATTAGCTGTCCATGTAATTGATTCTTTCATTTTATTTTCTTCGGTTGAATCAACGATAACATTAGTCAAATAGGCAGTTAGGTAGGCACCAATATTGGTTACATTTTCAATTGCAGAGGTTTTCGTGAAGCCACAACCCCATAGCTTTGCCAGCTTTGCATTGGCAATGAAAATCCTTTTGCGGTCTTGCCATTTGAGCAAGCAATGAAGATGCCAGGTGCCATCAGCTTGCGGTTCTAGCGCAGAGAACCACACTAAGCTAGCCGTGTTGACATGGGTCTTGCGTTTAATTCGCTTAACGAATCTATCAAAGTCAGCATTAACTGCCTTAATATCCTTGCCACGTTTGCGGTCACGATATGTCAGAGTCAAGAATAATTCGTTATTGTCACCGGTGAAATTGCAATTGATAATATCTCTGTTTCGCTTAAACGATTTTTTGAGTGTTGCAATATTATCAGTTCGCTTAATCGCAGTCATTTTATGCTGTTTATGCTCATGTATACCATTTGAACCATTTTTCGTACTAGTCCAGCTGGCGTAGATATCAGTCTTGGTTTTGGTTATTTTAACTAAATCTGACTGCGTGAAAACCACATCTTTTGGCTTAGTTGCAATATTTCGGACTTGCATCTATTATTCACCCCCCAACTAAGTTATAGCTTCTTTTGGAACAAAAATTAGCAATTGAAATTAATTCGGCGGGAAAGTTTTGTATTAATCAAGTTAACCCTGCAAGCCTTTGGCGGACTTGCATTTCCGAGCCTGGGGTGCACTAACGTACGCCAGGCTCGGAAAAAGAAAAAAGCCTAGTAAAAACTAGGCTAACCGCCGGCAATGTATAGCGATAATGTAATAATTATTAATTTTCACTTTGATAATCAAATTAATCTAGCTTTACATAATTAACTTGATTTAATTTTACGTAATATAAAAAGTCACTAATATATATGTAGTCACTTGTATATACGCAAAACATTATGCAGATTCGGAAGACACGGTACCCTTTGGTGAAACAAATATCTATGATAAAATAATCATGTAACAAAAAAGCAAGCCCGACTCGGAAAATCATGCTTGCTTAGAAATATTTTGAAAAATAGGAGGTACAATGAAAACAATTTGTATATTAGCGCTCATGGCGTTAATTATTAACCTACTGCACAAGTAGATTACCTTGAAAGAGCACCTTTCTTCGGAGTAAAGGCACTCTTTTTGTTTACCCATACCTCAACATTAATAATTTCTCTACATAAAAAGTATAACACAGATAGTAGTTATTACACTATATAGAGTGTAGTAAACGACGATTAGAATTATTACAATCTAAAAGTTAAAACTGTTAAGACTGATGAGCTACTAACTACCAATTTTCAGCTTAAATTAAACGAACAATAAAAGACTGATTAGTCCTTCACGGATTAATCAGTCTTTTGCTTTAGTTAAAAATCCCAATATAACAGTATTCATAGGTAGATATTGACAATGCTAAATTACTAAATAGAAGGTCAGGAAGTTCCCGACCTTCTATTAGCAACTTTTGAAAGAGGAGGATGACATCTTATGAAAAATAAGATATTTTCGAAAAATGTATGCATAGCAATAGCTTTGGTGATTGTAGCAATTATAGGCATTGCGGTCGGAATTACTATTGGGCATGTCTATCCTAGTGCATTTGCTATGATGGTAACTGCGGAAAAGAAATACGGTTATATCATATTTATAGATATTTTTCCTAAAGTAGTTAGTGAAATAGTAGTTGCATTATGGAAAAATCAAAATAAGAAAAAAGGCTAGCCATTCTGATTAACCCAATGCTAATAGCGTTATTTAGATACATTAACAACTCTGATGTAACGATTTTTGGCAATCCGGTAGAATGCCTTGCCCTTAATGCGATACACTTTGCCGTTAATTTTAACGACACTACCTTTCTTTAGTAGTTTCTTAGAAACACGTTTGCCCTTACGTGTGTAACGGTAAGATGCCTTACGTAACTTGACATAATGTGATTTACTTGTTGGAATGGTTGGTGATGTCGTAGTAGCGCCTGAGCCTGTAATTGGAGTGGTAGGACTAGTACTTGGTGATGTAGGCTTATCAACGGTGCCCGAATCAGTTAAGTGACCGGTTCTCTTATAATTGGCAACTACTTGATTAATATAGGCAGTTGTTTGGTCAACATATTCTTGAGAAGTTCCAATTGCAGTTGCTTTAGCATAATATTGGCGAATGTCACTAACTATATTACGCTCGGCGGATGAAAGATGGACAAAATCGATAGTCGTGTTGTATTCAGCGTACGCACTGTCAAGTGCTGTCGTATCAGCATGCGTAACATCCGGATTACTATTATCTACTGGATGAAAATCACTTGATGATAAATCCGTATCATTTATTGCATTGTTAACTAATGTTACACTATCTGATGGATAATCTTGCAGATTCCAGTCTTCAACATTGACATAGGTCTCTGAAATTTTGCCACCGGCTGCATCCTGAATTCCCTGTAGACCTGGAGTACCACCAATTACAGAAGTTAAGTAAAACACATGACTTGGTAAAGACTTAGGTGGCTGTGATAATGAATATGTATCACGAACGACCTTAGTACCAGCTCTGTAAATATGACCGGATGGCCCTCGCAAATCGTATTTTAATGTTCCATATTGAATCCACACTTTAGTACCATAAGCATTATTAGCGCTCACAGTGTAAGTATTTTCTTTAATGATTGAGGTTGCGCCAACGCCAGTTAAAGCCACGCCACATAAAGCAATGGCGATTCTTTTTGCTATTTTTTTATCCATGTTATTCTCCTAACTTAATTGTTTTTTCTAGTTATCATAATAATAGAGCAATTTTGTTATAATGACTAGCGGAGGCAACATAGCCTATCTAATAAGATAGGAGGTGGTTTCATGGAAATACTTAAGCTTTTCATACAATTTTTTCTTGATATAGCGAAAGAAATTATAATTTTTTTCGTTAAACAGCGATGGTTATCTGTAAAGAAAAAAAAGAAGTAAAGTTGCCTTCCTTCTTTGAATAACCCATAAAAAAAGCTCTATTGTAGCGAATAGGGCTTTTTTATGTGATTCCATTGGAATCTTAAACTTTTCATACGTCTTTATTGTACCACTATATGTAGTTATAACAAATTAAATCTATTAATTTGTTCTTTTTAATGTTATTATGATAAATAATTGAATAAACGAAGATAAAAAAAAGAGCTCTGTAAGTATTGGCGTACCTACAGAGCTGCTAATTGATTATCGCAACTAACCAATCAGTACTTTTTCTCTTTTATCTAGTATATCTTAGCAACTTAATTAAGAAAATACAAGGTATATAGAGAAAACTAAAACAGATTAATTTTTTAAGCGGTAATCGAAAGGTTACCGCTTTTTTGAAATTGACGATTTCTCAATTATCGCTGGGAGTAGCTATCCTTCAATTAGTCATTAAATTAAGCTCGTGCCTTGCTGGAGACGTTCCAGTGGCGTAGTCAACCACTATGGGTAAACTAAACCCGTTGCCTAACAAACAACGAAGACGTGGCAAATGTAGTGATGCTCGCAAGTTGCGACCACTGCGGGAAGTCTTGGAACAGCAACCAACTACCTTATCAGCATATATTCGATTTATCGGCTCTCGAATCAAAATTAAGAAAAACCCCTTCCGAAAAATGAAGTAAAACTATTGCTGTTAAGGGCAAGGGCAAGATGCGCTTAATCTGTTGGCAAAGCTGTCGATTAAAGACCTGAATACTAATCTATTGAAGTCTTTAATTGACAGTTTTGAGAATGTTGAGAATCTCTCTCTATTTTTTGTCGCTGATAGGCAAAGAATAGAGAGAGCCGTTGGCTCGGTTCCTTAAGGCTACGCCGTTAAGGCGGAGTCTATACTTTTTCGTGTTTTTCTTTTTTGTGCTGGTAGTCTATACTGGCAGATAAAGCAAAGGGCTGGTCGATTTTTCGTTTCAGTTGGAAACTAGTGAAACGATGAAGGAAACGAAACAATGAAACAAGAATTAAAGCTATTATCACAACGAGAAATTGCTGAAAGATTAGGTGTTTCTAAGGGCACATTAAGCAAATGGCTTAGCAAAAATAATGTTTCCGAAGAAACAAGAAAAGGAAACAAAAAACTCTATCAGGAAACGATAATTCAACAATATCAAAATGCTCATAAGAGCAATAATGAAGCCACTTATAATGGCTTTTCGACAATTGATTTTCTGCAAAAAGAGTTGCAAAGGAAACAAGCTGAAATTGACGAATTGAAACAAGATGGTAAACAGAAAGATGCTACCATCGCTGATTTGGCAAATAAATTAGCCAAGCTAGCCGACCAAGCCCAACAACTTAATTTAACAGATAAGGATAATAACAAGTTACAACGATTGACTAATGACCCTTATCAAAAACAAGATAAGTCGATTAATTCGCCTGCTGAACCTACGCCACATCATTGGTGGCAAAAATTATTTCAATGAAGGTATAGATATACCCTAGTATTGAAAAACCGCTCAGAGCGGCTTAAAATGCATTCTGGGGCATCTACAAGATTCAAAAATAAAATTAGGCGATAGGAGAATTAGTGATTTTTATCACAAACTTTCCTTAAAAAATGAAAAAGAAAAGAACCTTACTAGGAGTAAGGTTCTTAAGATAACGTACCCGAGATTTTTCACCGATTAACTCTAACTGAAAATCTCATCGGCGCAAACCTTTGGGGCCGTAGGTGCTTTACATAATGTCTGTTTTACGAAGTTCAGAACTTCACATGATATAGACGATGCGGTCGCCTGCTCGGTCAAGACTATATTGGATTTCGAGCATAGCATTTTCGTCGTATTTGCCCAAGACTAGAGCACGGTTAACGGCCGTAAGACCAGTGTTGACGGCGCTTAATACCGATTCGTCATTAACTGAATGAGTTAACGTAGTTAGCTCATTTTTTATTTGCGTTAATTTTTCTGAATCATACTCATGCTTTTCTAGTAGCTGGTCGATTAACCTGCCCGCTGCCATGATATGCTGTCGTGGTGTGGGCTGATAGGCTTTGATGACTTTTGCTAAGTCAAAATCAGGCACAAAAAATTGCTCAGGCATCTGCATGTTGCTGCGCAAATAATAGCCCCCCCC
>NZ_JAFNOZ010000010.1:0-42413 GCF_026536045.1 Lactobacillus sp. B4005 | reverse complement strand
TTTTTAAATATTCCGGCTTAGCTCAGTTGGTAGAGCGCTTGACTGTTAATCAAGATGTCGTCAGTTCGAGTCTGACAGCCGGAGCTTTCTGGAGTGTTGTCCGAGTGGCTTAAGGAGCATGATTGGAAATCATGTATACGGGTTTTATCCTGTATCGAGAGTTCAAATCTCTCACACTCCGTAATACACTTTAAATAGTTACTAAATTTAGTTTTAGTGACTATTTTTTATTTAGTAAAATATAAAATTAAAAGAGAAAAAGGCAGTTAAGTTTATCTTTGAAGTGAACCCTAAAATTAGGATACTTTATATTAGCTGCTAACTGGGGACTAACTTCCGATATTCAAGCGGAGTTGGTCCTTTTAGTTTGGTTTTGATTCTTTTTTGATTGTAATACTCAATGTAGTCTCTGATTGCGTCTTCCGGTTCATTTAGATTCTTAAACCGCTTTTCAAACCCATAAAACATTTCTCGTTTAAGTATGCCGAAGAAACCTTCCATTAAGCCATCATCAAGCGAATTACCCTTGCGTGACATTGATTGGCTAATGCCATGATTTTTGAGCCATGCTTGAAATCTGTAGTTCTGATATTGCCAGCCTTGATCGGTGTGGAAGATCAAGCCGTTCAGTGCCGGATACTTGTGCCAGGCCTTTTTTAACATATCCATGGTCTGTTTAAGATTAGGGCTGCGAGAAATGGTATAGGAAATAATCTCTTGGGTACACCCATCAATGATCGGTGATAAATAGGTCTTTTGCCCATTGAGCTTAAACTCAGTTATATCTGAATACCATTTGTGATTGGGATAAATCGCATTAAAGTTACGTTTAATCAAGTCAGACTTAATCAGACCTTAGGTGCCGCGTTAACTGTTATATTTGCGCCAGCGTTTGCTGACTATGCCACACAATTTCAGTTTGTTCATTAAGCGCTGCACTTTTTTATGATTGGCTAATAAACCACGACGTCTTAATATTCCAAAGTAATACGTCGACAGCCGTAGCGGTGCTTGTGTTCTTCGTAGATAGCTTTGATTTCAGCCATTATTTCTTGGTTATCCCGATCTTTGTCCTTCTTCTTTAAAGTGTAGTAGTAATCACTACGGGATAGATGGGGTAGATTGGGATTGGCATTAATAGTAGCAAGAATAAAAGTTACGCTGACTTTAAGCTCACGTCTTAGTTGGGTAACTGCCACGGCTATTTCCGGGGCTTGCGGTTCTTGGTACGCTGGTCGACTAAGACGCTCAATTTTTTTACAAATTCGTTCTCGATAGTCAGCTTTAAGTTCTGCTGGCGTAAGCGTTCGATTTCTTGCTTGAGTCGATGATTTTCCTGTTTGATCAGTTGTTCTCTTTTGGTCATGGGGCGACCTTCCTCTTTGCTTATTAACGATATTATACCCATTTTTACGATATTCTCGTAGCCAATTGTGCAACATGCCACGACTTTTTAAGCCTAAAGCTAGTGCAACGTGATAAAGGGATTCATGGTCAACTATAATCCGCTTGAGTGCCTGCTCCTTAAAATTACTTGTGTAAGTAGTGTAAGGCTGGTCTAAAATAGCTAGACCGTGACGATTAATCAAAGCCAACAAATAATCAATATTCGACTTGCCAACCCGATAATGCTGACTTAATTCAGTAGGACCAACTTGATAATCATGCCAAAGATGATAGATTTCAATTTTATCTTGTTTAGATAATTTAGCCATAAAAATAATCCCCAAATTTGTCCTAAATTTAGGGGTCACTTCAATTTTTCCGCCTTTTTTTGTGTTTTTAAAAAATTAAATCGTTATTTTTCTGAAATAGCTTGTAGGTGGCTCTTTCTAAACGGTAGGGAATACCGAACTGCTGCATAAAAGGTCCGGGCTCATCGAATGTATAGAACTGTTTTGAAGCATATTTGTAGATTAGATTTAGTGAAAATAAATCGGCCTGATGTTCAACCAGTGTGCTCAAATTAATATAGTAAAAAGTTCCCTTATCGCCGTTGGCAAAATGGCCAATTTCATGACCAATCATAAAAGGTATTTCATTTTGATTTTTCCAATTGAGATTGATAACCATTCTACCAATATCAGTAAAAGAAACTGAGGGATAATCAGGATCAATCTGGTCTAATAACGCGTAACTAATTCCATGGTCAAATGCATAATTTAGCATGTATTTAATTAAATTTTCCACCTTTTTTGCCTTCTTTAAAATCAGAGTCCATTAGGTTACGGATTATATCAAGATATTTTTCAGGAACTGCTTTTCCATTATAAGCAAGTGGAATGTCGTCAGCTAAGTCAATTCGTTTGACTGTTTCTGCTGGACTTGATTCACCGAGTAAATCATTTACAGAGACGTGCAAGACATTAGCCACTTTTTTCAAACTTGCTGTACTTGGTGTTTGCTTATCCCAGCGATAAATACTGTTGGCACCAATTCCAGCTTTAAGTGCAAGACTTTGCAATGATGACCACCCCTTCTTTTTTGCAATTATTTTAATTCGATCTAAAGTAGTCATTCTGTTTTCCTCACGTTTCCATCAAGCAAAATTATCTTAAGTGATAAAAATATATTGACTTTTTACCCAAAGTGATTGATAATTAATTTCATCAAGTAATTAAGTAGTAAAAAATAAAACTAAATATTATAACTGTTTGTTGACCCTGCAGGTTTATTGTTGGTTTTATTTTGTTTATCATAGTTAAATTTTATCACGAATGATAGATATTGCAACTACTTGAGCGATCAATAACACATTTGCAATGAAAGGAGAATTGAGATGAAAATCCTGTATGATCTAATCCATAAACTCGAAGCTGATTACGGCTCATTGGACCTAGTTCCAGATAACAATCCTATCTTGCATCAAATACATGAGCAAATTAGCATTACTGCCCATGACAATATTGATTTGACCAAATATGAGAAAGTGGTAATTGCCCTCATGAAAACCGGCTTTAATTTGCATAACATTGTTGCAAAAACAGGAATTTCCTTTTACTTAGTTAGACAAATTGCCTCTAATTATGATTTGCAACTTAAGTTTTGCTATGTAGCAGTTAAAAGATCACGATCCCCAAATTTTCAGTAATGGTTTTGAAAATTTCCAGGTAATAGTTGAATCAAGCTGTTACAGCTTAACCATAGCTAAAATTAAGCTTGCCTTTCTTTGTAGTCAAATGAGAATGGCACATACTGGTAAATATCATTTTGTGGGTAATTATAAGAAAAGCATATATGAGATAGGAAGTGGTCACATGCATGATTTAATCAATTTGTTACAAGTACTGGTTGGTTTTGTTGGCACGGTTGGAACAGTGCTTGCCGTAACTCAAAAATATAACAAGGCAGATTACGAAGCGATTATTAAAGAATTAACAGCAGAAAGAGAAGAGTTTAAAAAAGACTATTACAGGCAGAAAAAGAAAACTGAAAAACTTGAGGAAGAATTGAGAAAATTATAAAATTCATCAAATCATTATTATTCTAAATGTAGCACTGTTATATATTGTAAAACCTATTCTTACGTCAAGCAGCATAGGACCGCTGTGGCTGCATTTTCAGCAAGTACTATGCAATCAAAGGCTAAGATTGTATCTGAAACAGTCAGGGTTATGATTGATAAAGTCCTTCAAGAAAATGCAAAAAGACAATATTATCGATGGCGTTGAAGATATTCAAAGTTTTGCTGAAAATGACGATGAACAATCTGTAATTATTCCAGTGGATAAAATCACCAAATGAAAACATTAAAACAGATATGGGCTAATGTATTAGTGACAATATTGCCATTTAAAAGTTTCAATATTTAAAGGCGATAATGTGCTATATAACTCCTGGTTTAATTACGATGTACTATTTACTACCATATTTTCAAATGATTCTGCTTTGATTAAAGCAAAGGCTAAATTTGTTTAAAAAAAGTTAGTTGAATTTGACCTGTTTGAAAGAACTTACTAGGCAGCCAATTGGGGGGGAAAGGTAGCACAGTTAATACTGACAACTTGACCTTTCTTCTCATACTCTAGTCAATGGAATATTGAACTTGCATTTGTTGTAACTGATCAAAAGGTCTTAAATTGTATGATAGCGCTAACTTGAAACCAAGTGTTAACTTATTAAAATATAATATGACTTGAGAAGTTCAAGATGAAAGAGGCAGCGCGCTAGAATTGGGTAAAAACTAATGGGTTAACGGCCGATCCGGGATTACTAAGCTAAATTGCCACAGATGATAATCTTGCTAGTTGGGCTAAGGTCGTGCTATCTATCACATATGTATTTTATCATCCTACTGCCAACAGTAAAAAAAGCAAGTCCATTAACAGCTAGTAAGGCTTATCTGATTTGAGAATCGTAAGCATGTTGAAGTCATCTGATATCGGGCATTCATGCAATTTAATTATCGTTAGTTGTTATGGTCCGTCTCTTTCATTAATTTAAAAGTAAGAACTATCATTTTAAAATTATTAAATTTATCAAATTAAGTAAATGAATTGTCTTGTCTTTACTTTAAAAAATAAAAAGCCTTCATTCAGCTATATATAGCTAGTGAAGGTTTTTAATACATTATTAACCTTAATTGTATAAGAATAAAATTCAATTAAGTTAATTATTTGTAAAGTTAATATATTAACATTTAATTACAAAGTAAAGTATAAATATAAGCCGACATATCAATACTACATCAACTTGTCTAAAATTATAGCACTTATGGATTTAATGAGCAACTGAAAATGGGAAAATACTTAAACATTTTGTCATGACTTTATGTTAAAAATTATTTTGTAAAAATTGCTTTCAGTACATTATTAAATTGCTGATATTATTAATAGTAAACTTAGTAGATAACTGATTACATCTTATATAATAAAACTGCCGATTTGATTTTGACAATAACAGAATAGCTAAATTTGAAAAAAACATGGACAAGTTATCTTTTGTATGCTAAAGTTTTAAAAGTAATCAGTTGATGATACAAATATGGAGGATTAGCTCAGCTGGGAGAGCATCTGCCTTACAAGCAGGAGGTCACAGGTTCGAGCCCTGTATCTTCCATTAGATAAAAAATTTTAAGCAAGAAGAGATAATAATTCTTGCTTTTTTGTTATTTAATAATCAACTTTAACAAAAATATTAGTGTGCGTATGATAGTTCTAAGTAATTAACTAATAAAAAATTCGCATAGGCTATTTTAGAAACAATTTAATTAATTTCTTTAAATAATAGACAAGTTATCTTTTGTATGCTAAAATTTTAAAAGAGTAGTCATTTGATGACAACAAACTGGAGGATTAGCTCAGCTGGGAGAGCATCTGCCTTACAAGCAGGAGGTCACAGGTTCAAGCCCTGTATCCTCCATTAAATTAAAATTTTTTAAGCAAGAACCAGTACAGCTTCTTGCTTATTTTGTTATTTAAAATAATACTTGGACTTTTATGCCAGGATTACCCGTTAAATTAGTGAAAATTGGATAATTATTAGGGAACTCCTAATCTAACCGAATAAGAAAGAGATATAAAGAGATATAATGATTTAATTTAGAGCTTAATTTCTTGAGCGTTAAGAGAATACTACAAAAGAATAAAAAGATTACATCAAATTTTATACTGTACAATGAAAAATTCCGGTCATTTACGAATTAATTTGTAACATGATTACAACCTTAAATACAGTTACTGGTAGAATTGCGTTTTAAGCACTTAAAACCTGACTTTATTTAGAATTTATATTCAACGAGACATTTAAAATTGGCTGTTTTAAAAATTTGCAATGTAGTTTTTGCTGAATGCTTAAAGTAGCATATTTAATCTATCATTATGTTACTGTATTTGAGAAAATCATATTATCTAATAAAATATATAGCAGTTGGCGGACCGTATTATGGCAGCTTGTTATTATTGCTTTATCCGCAATTGTTTATTGGCCTTTTATTAAAAAGTACGATTAAGATCTGTTGCAGCAGCAACAAAGTGAAGAATAATAAATAAACTCAATGTCAAAATTGTCATTGAGTTTTTTTGCTTTTTCAAGGGTAAAAGCGCTTTTTTGAAAAAGTTGTAATTTTTTAGCATTTTCTTCTTGCATTTTGGAGCTTATCTAGTATACTATTGAATGTGCTTTGATTCAGAACATGACCCGTTGGTCAAGTGGTTAAGACATCGCCCTTTCACGGCGGTAACATGGGTTCAAATCCCGTACGGGTCACTTTGGAGGATTAGCTCAGCTGGGAGAGCATCTGCCTTACAAGCAGGAGGTCACAGGTTCGAGCCCTGTATCCTCCATCGTTCTAGGACTACCGAAACAACGGTAGTCTTTTTTTTACAAAAAGAACGAATAATTTATCGGTTCAAGTCCTGAGAGGATCCAAGATTTGGAGATGCCTTGTAACCGAATAGCTAACGTCTATTAAGGGGGACTATTATGGAAAAACGTTTATTTACTTCAGAATCAGTTTCTGAAGGGCATCCTGATAAGGTTGCTGATCAAATTTCCGATGCGATTCTTGATGCAATTATTGCTCAAGACCCGTCTGCACATGTAGCCTGCGAGACAATTGTCAATACTGGCATTGTGTATGTATTTGGTGAAATATCAACTAGTGCTTATGTTGATATCCAGAGCATTGTCAGAAAGACTGTTTTGCGAATTGGCTATGATAAGCCAGAGCTTGGCTTTGACGGCAATAATTGTGCTGTTTTAGTCGGAATTGACGAGCAATCTCCTGATATTGCTGGTGGTGTTGATCACTCACTTGAAACGCGGGAAGATAAGTCTGATAATGATCAGCTTGACCAAATAGGTGCTGGTGATCAAGGGCTTATGTTTGGTTTCGCCATTGACGAAACACCCGAATTAATGCCTTTGCCAATTTCTTTGGCACACCGGTTAATGCGCCAAGTGGCAAAGTTGCGTAAAGAAGGCACTTTGACTTGGCTTAGACCTGATGCGAAGGCGCAAGTCACTGTAGAGTATGATGAGAACAATAAGCCTAAGAGGGTTGATACTGTTGTTATCTCGACGCAAACAGATGACCAGGTAAGTAATGAAGATATTCGGCAAGCAATGATTGATTTAGTAATTAAAAAAGTTATTCCTGCCAAATATCTTGATGCAGAAACCAGATTTTTGATTAATCCTTCTGGTCGGTTCGTAATTGGCGGACCTAAGGGTGACTCTGGTCTTACTGGGCGAAAGATTATTGTTGATACTTATGGTGGTTATGCTCGTCATGGTGGCGGTGCATTTTCAGGTAAGGATCCGACAAAAGTCGACCGTAGTGCCAGCTATGCTGCTCGTTATGTTGCTAAAAACATTGTTGCAGCTGGTTTAGCTAAGCGGTGTGAAGTCCAATTAGCTTACGCTATTGGGGTAGCTCACCCTGTATCTGTCATGATTGATACTGCAAATACTGGCAAAGTAAGTGATGAATTGCTGACTAAGGCGGTTAGAAGCGTCTTTGATTTGCGTCCTGCCGGCATAATTAAAATGCTAGATTTAAGACGCCCAATTTATGAGCAAACGGCTGCATACGGTCATTTTGGTCGTACTGATATCGATTTACCATGGGAGAAAACCGATAAAATTCAAGCACTTTTGGATTTTGTTAAGGAAAATAAGTAAATTGAAGGAGCAGTAATTTTGAAAAAGACTAATGTACCAATAGTTACGCTTGCAATTTTTATGACAACGTTTATGACCGCCATTGAGGGTACAATCGTTTCAACTGCAATGCCGACTATTGTTTCTGATCTGAACGGATTAGAAATTATGAATTGGGTTGTCTCAATCTTTTTGTTTATGACAGCTGTTTCCACTCCTTTGTACGGCAAATTAGCTGATAGCATAGGCCGTAAGCCGATCTTTCTTTTTGGGATTGCTCTTTTTGTCATTGGTTCTGCACTTTGCGGACAAGCCAATAACATGCTAGAACTAATTCTATTTCGGGTGATTCAGGGTCTAGGCTCTGGTGCTGTTCAGCCTGTTGCAATGACAATCATAGCCGACATGTATACTTTGGAAAAGCGAACTAAGATGTTAGGGCTTAATTCTGGATTTTGGGGAGTGGCATCGGTGATCGCACCATTACTCGGTGGTTTTATTGTCCAAAACCTTTCATGGCACTGGGTCTTTTACATTAACGTTCCAATTGGTTTAATTGCCTTTTTACTCGTTGTCGTGTTCTTAAGTGAACCAAAAGCTAAAAAGAAGGCCAAGTTAGATGTAAAGGGAACATTTTGGCTAGTAGTTTTACTGCTAACTTTAATGTTTACTTTACAAGAATTAAGTTCACTTAGCCCAATAATTTTACTGGCTTTGGCAGCTTTAATTATTCTTAGCACAATGTTGTTCTACCATGAAGAAAAGCGAGCTGAGGATCCAATAATGCCTTTGACGATGCTTAAAGGTAGAGAATTTTTGGCTGTAAACATGATCACGCTGCTTATTTCAGGCGTTGTGATTGGTTTCGAATTCTATATTCCAACTTGGATGCAGGGTATTAAAGGTACGTCTGCTACAATTGCTGGTTTTGCGGTTACACCAAGTTCAGTAATGTGGGTAATCGGTTCATTTCTGATTGGCGGGATGCTCAGTAGATGGGGCGTGCGCAAAACATTCTTCGGCATGTTGACGCTGTTGCTGATTGCTGATTGCATGCTCTTAATCGTACCGGTACATACGCCATTTTGGGTATTCTGTATTATTGCCACAATGAATGGGTTCGCCTTTGGTTCCGTTATGACCGCTGCGCAAGTTCGCTCACAAGTATTAGTTGATCAAAATAATGTTGGGGTGGCAACCTCATTTAACACGTTAATGCGTTATTTAGGGCAAACGATGATGGTATCGATTTATGGTATTACTTTTAATACAATCGTTGCCAGTCAACTAGCAAAGCACCCAAACCTAACACAATCAATGATGAACAAAATAGTTTCGGCAGAAAAGGCAAAAGAATTAGCAGCTAATTTGATTCCTCAATTGCGTCAAGTACTGTTTAGTGCTCTTAAGGGAGTCTATACCGTATCACTTGTGGCAATTGTTCTTTCAATTGCTTTCAACTGCATTTATAAAAAGAAACTAGAAAATTAACCTAAAGTATTAAAACTTAAGTTAAGCAATTTTGGGAATCGTAATTCGATTCCTTTTTGTTTAAAAAAATTTAACTGCATGTTTTGCTTAGGTATATACAGAATAATAATTAAGATATAATGAGTCATAGGCTAAAACAAAGGTAAAACTTGATCTTAAAGGCACTTTCTGGTTAACGATTTTGCTTTTGAGATTAATTGCTTTTATTGCAGCAGCTAGGTAAACTTAAGCCTGAGTATATTCTTGTCTTATTTACAGTGGTGCTTGTCTATGCCATACTTTTTTACCGGGAAGAAAAACTTGCTGAAGACCCAATAATGTCCATAACTATGTTAAAAAAGTGCTATTTTCTCGCAATGAGCATGAAAGCGCTATTAATTGGTGGTGTTGTTTCCTGTTTTGAATTCTATCTTCCGACTTGATGCAGGGAGTTAAAGGCGTCAGTTCGATGGTAGCAGGTTTTGCGGTAACTCCTTGTTCACTTCTTTGGGTTGTTGGCTCATTTTTGGTAGGCAGACTGCTCAAACGTTGGGGTGTTCGGAAGACTTTCTATGAGATATTAACAATTATCTTAACAGTAGATTGTGTACTCTTAATCTTACCGATTACTACTCCCGTCTAGACTTATTACGTTATTGCTGGGATTAATGTCGTTGCCTTTGGTGTCGTAATTCCTGCTTCCCAAGTACAGGCGCAAGTTTTAGTTGAACCAAGTAATGTAGGCATCGCCACGTCGTTTAATACTTTTATGCGCTTTTTAGGACAAACAATGATGATGTCAGTCTTCGGTATTACCTTTAACACGGTGGTTGTTAAACAGTTAGCCAAGCACCGCAATTAAATCAGGCAATGATGAACAAAATTGTTTCGTCGGCTAAGGGCTAACAGCCAATTTGGTTCCGCAGCTGCGTCAGGTATTGTTCAGTGCTTTAAAGAGAGTATTTTTGGCTTCACTAGTGGCAATCATTCTTGCCTTTCTTTTTAATACTATCTATCAAAGTAAGAACAAACAGCAGGCATAAAAATTGTCATTAAAACCAAAAAATTTGCCGTTAAGTTAAAACTAGTTAGAGGAGAAAAAAATTAAATGGAATTAGCTCAAAAAGTTTTAAACGGAGAAATAAGAACTTCTGGGACAGTGGTACCGCAGGAATTACAGCAGCCATATACACCACACGGTTTTAACGCTAAACCTAATCTGAAAAAGGCCTTATTTATTGTCGGAGAACCAAGAAAATATAGTTTAACTTATGATTTGGTTTATACCGCTATGCGCTATTTAGAGGAAAATGATTGGACAGTTGAATTACGCGATCTCTATGATCTCAATTATGATCCCGTTTTACACCAAGAAGAGTTTTACTATGTCAAAGATGGCCTAGGTAAAGCACCGGCTTACCTCGCTCAAGAGCAGTCGTTTGTAAAAAAGGCAGATGTGGTTCTTTTTGCTTATCCCAATTGGCATGATGCTCCTGTAAGTATTGTTAAGGGCTATATTGAAAAGGTTTTTGCTGCCGGATTTGCCTATGAAGCAGGTAAAAATGGTCTAACTGGGTTACTTAGCGGGAAATATCTGTACACCATTATGAACTGCGGCTACCTTGGTGGTGGTCAAGGTTATGTTGGTGATGGTATTGGTCAAAACGATCAAGTCTGGGATAAATACATGAATGCATTTAAAGTTTTTGATGACGACACCGCTCAATTTTGGGGAATGACAAACGCCGGTCGGTTTGTGAATGATCAAAGCCCACGAAATTTTAGTTCTGATTATCAAGACCAATTGGTTAAACTTCACGCGGTTTTACAAGAACACCTGCAGCGTGATTTGCTTAATGTTGTCAAATAATGTTCTTAGCTATTTTCAAGAAAAAGAGCAAATAAAAAAAGCCGTTTATTTAAAACGACTTAATCTTCATTTATCTAAATAGTAATGGTATAAAAATGAGTACCCAATTAGTAAGAAGGAGATACCCTCTAAAAAGCCACCGACAACATCGGATGGATAGTGAACATGGTCAAAGATTCTCGTGTAGCCAATCAGTATGGGGAAACATAGCCAAATGATACACAGAATGGTTTTAAGTCCTTTCTTCTTAACTAGCAAGATGGTTAAAATGATCAGAATGCCAAAAAGTGTGGCACTTCCCACGGAGTGACCTGAAGGAAAACTGTAACCATGCGCTTCAACAAGGTGGTGCACCATTGGTCGCTGCCGACCAATCGCATGTTTAATGATCCAATTGTAACCATTAGCTGCAATCATTGTTCCCGCTGTAAAAACCGCGAAAGCGTATTTGCGAAAAACGCCTAAAACAATTACCAGAATAATGGTCGCAACCATAATAACGCTAGTATTGCCCAAGTTGGTAAAAGTGGTTGCGAATTTGATGATAGCAGGGTTGTTATTACAAATTAAACCAATTAACGATTTATCAAACTGATGGATAAATTGGTTGCCAGAGGAAACCAGAATTGCCCAAGCCGCGTAGATAAGTAAAAATATGGTCGCGGGTATGATTGTATCTTTTTTCGAATGATCTGTAGTGTTCAAATATCTTTCTCCCCTTGTTTTTTTTAGCATTTGTGGTAAATTATAATCATTATTGATCAAAAAATAAAGGTTAGGAACTAGTAGCAATTTTATTTTTCTATAGAGAAGAGTCGGTTGGTGCAAGACTTGAAAAATATATTGTGAACTGAGCCTAGGTTAAATCTTTCGTTTGCTATCCGCGTTAAGGGGCTTGTGAGGGTCACGTTAATTTACGTGAAACTTAGGTGGTACCGCGATTATTCGTCCTATGAGTTTATTTCATAGGACTTTTTTTATGAGGGAAATGTTTATGTACAATCACAAAGTAGTTGAGCAAAAATGGCAAGATTATTGGGAAAAAAATCAAACATTTAAAACGGGTAATGATCCGCAAAAGAAAAATTATTATGTTTTAGATATGTTTCCATTCCCATCTGGTAAGGGATTGCACGTAGGGCACCCAGAAGGATATACTGCAACCGATATTATTGCGCGAATGAAGCGTAGTGAGGGTTACAATGTGCTGCACCCAATGGGCTGGGATGCTTTTGGTTTACCAACTGAGCAATATGCATTGCAGACTGGTCAAGACCCAGCTGTCGTAACTAGGGACAATATTGCTAACTTTAAGAGACAATTAAATAAGTTAGGCTTTTCTTATGACTGGAACCGAGAAATCTCAACAAGTGATCCAAAATATTACAAATGGACGCAGTGGACATTTGAACAAATGTATAAGCACGGTCTTGCTTATGAAGCCGAAGTTCCGGTTAACTGGTCACCAGATTTAGGAACTGTCGTTGCTAACGAAGATATTGTTGATGGTAAAACCGAACGTGGTGGCTACCCAATTTATCGCCGGAACATGAAACAATGGATGCTTCGGATAACTAAATATGCCGACCGTCTTCTTGCTGGTCTTGATAATCTTGATTGGCCAGAAAATATTAAAGAAATGCAACGTAACTGGATTGGTCGTTCAGTTGGGGCTCAAATTACATTCAAGATTAAGGATTCTGATCAAACATTTGATGTGTTCAGTACTAGACCTGATACGCTTTTTGGTGCTACCTATGCGGTTTTAGCCCCAGAAAATAAGTTGGTCCAAAAAATTACTACTGCTGGTCACCAGGCTGACGTTGATGCTTATATTAAGCAAATTGAATCCAAATCAGATTTGGAAAGAACCGATTTAAATAAAAATAAGACTGGTGTATTTACCGGTGCTTACGCTATTAATCCGGTCAATAATGAGGAAATTCCAATCTGGATTGCTGACTACGTTCTGGCAAGTTACGGAACCGGTGCTGTTATGGCAGTTCCCGCTCACGATACACGTGATTATGAGTTTGCCCAAAAATTCCATTTGCCAATTAAGGCGGTTATTAAAGGCGGCGACATTAATAAAGAGGCCTTCACTGGTGAGGGACTACACATTGATTCAGACTTCTTAAATGGCTTGAATGTGGCAGATGCAAAAGAAAAAATGGTTTCATGGCTTGAAGAACACAATGCCGGTAAGCAAAAGGTTAACTATAAGTTGCGCGACTGGGAATTTAGCCGGCAACGTTATTGGGGCGAGCCTATCCCAGTTATTCACTGGGAAGACGGCGAAACTACTCTTGTTCCCGAAGATGAACTGCCACTTGTATTGCCACATGCAACTGATATTAAGCCATCTGGTACACCTGAAAGTCCGTTAGTTAACTTGAAGGATTGGGTTAATGTTGTTGATCAAAATGGCCGCAAAGGTAAGCGGGAAACGAACACAATGCCTAACTGGGCTGGTTCTTCTTGGTACTTCTTACGCTATATTGATCCGCATAATGATAACAAATTAGCAGATTACGAATTGTTAAAGAAGTGGACGCCAGTTGACTTATACATTGGTGGGGCAGAACACGCCGTTAGACACCTTCTTTATGCTAGATTTTGGAATATGGTGTTATACGATCTTGGCGTGGTACCAAATGAAGAGCCATTCCAACGCTTATACAATCAAGGACTAATTCTTAAAGACCATGACAAGATGTCTAAGTCAAAGGGGAATGTCGTTAATCCTGATGATGTGATTGACGAATATGGTGCTGACAGTCTAAGAATGTATGAAATGTTCATGGGACCACTTGATGCTTCAATTGATTGGGATGACAATGGCCCAGCTTCAACCAAGAAGTTTCTTGACCGAATCTGGCGTTTGTTTGTTAACGATCTTGACTTACAGGCAATTCCACAAGAAAATATTGTGGCCGAAAATGATGGTACTTTGGATAAAATCTACAATGAAACGGTCAAGAAGGTCACAGAAGACTTTAATGATTTGCATTTCAATACCGCTATTTCACAGTTAATGGTCTTCATCAACGCTGCTCAAAAGGCTAAAACTATTCCGCGGGAATATGCTGAAGGTTTTATTACGATGATTGCACCAATCGCACCACACATGATGGAAGAGATTTGGCAAATCTTTGGTCATAACGAATCTGTTACTTTTGCTAAATGGCCAACATATGATCCTGCTAAGCTTGTTGAATCAACAGTTGATATTATGGTTCAAGTTAATGGTAAATTGCGTGGTAATTTCACAGCTGCCAAGGATTCAAGCCAAGAGGATTTGCAAAAACAGGCCTTAGAACTTGAACATGTCCAAAAATTCTTGACTGGTAAGGAAATTAAAAAGGTAATTGTGGTACCAAATAAAATTGTCAATATTGTTGCTAAATAAAGTTAATTTTTCCTAAAGTGATAAGTATATTGATTGTTAATTGTCGTTTTTCATTCAAAATAAAATAGTTAGTACACGAATTTAGGGAAAATTGATGAAAGAAAATAATTTAAAAGAACAAAATACGCAAGATACCTTTATTAAGGGTAGCGCGTGGATGACTTTTGGCTCAATTACCTCACGTATTTTAGGTGCACTTTACATTATTCCGTGGTTTATCTGGATGTCACCTTATGGTAATATCGCTAATGCTTTAACTGCGCGTAGTTATAACATTTATAGTATTTTTATCTTAATTTCGACAGCAGGAATCCCGGGAGCAGTGGCCAAACAAGTGGCTAAGTATAATGCCCTAAATGAATATGGCGTGGGGCGCAAATTGTTTCACCGTGGTCTTGTCTTGATGATTGTTTTGGGTGTTGTATCAGCCGCGATTATGTATTTTGCTTCACCATTTTTAGCTTCGAATGGCTCTCGTAGCGATCCACGCCAGGTTGCGGTAATGCGCAGTTTGTCTTATGCTATCCTGCTCATTCCCGTGTTAAGCATTATGCGGGGTTATTTTCAGGGATACGCTGATATGATGCCGTCGGCAATGTCGCAGTTTGTCGAGCAATTTGCCCGGGTTGCTTGGATGCTTTTAACTGCTTACGTAATTATGCAAGTGCAGCACGGTAATTTTGTTGATGCAGTTGTTCAATCCAACTTCGCCGCCGCTATTGGTGCAATTTTTGGTATTTTGATTTTATGCTGGTTCTTGCTTTCCAGAAGAAAAAAATTAAATCACCTAGTTGAAAATTCCGAAAACGAAATTCAGGTTTCAACAGCAGCCTTATTTAAAGAGATAATTGAGCAAGCAATTCCGTTTATAATTATTGATGCGGGAATTCAATTATTTTACCTAGTGGATCAATATACTTTCCACCCAATGATTGCTAGTGTGGTCAAGGCTAGTTACAACACGATTGAAACGTGGTATGCGTTATTTGCGCTGAACGCTAATAAGCTAATCATGATTATTGTTTCCTTGGCTAGTGCAATGGCGGTAACTGCGATACCTTTATTATCCGCTGCACATGCTAAACATGATTTTGCCGGGATTTCTAAACAGATCGGCAACACACTAGATTTGTTTTTGTTCGTAATGATTCCGGCTGCGTTTGGTATGGCAGCCATTGCTACGCCAATTTACACCATTTTTTATGGTTTTGATCAGTTGGGTTCTAATATTCTTTATTTGTCTGCCTTTACCTCGATTACATTGGGGATGTTTACGGTATTAATGGCAATTCTGCAGGGATTATCAGAGAATGGCCTGGCAATTAAGTATCTAGTGTTAGGTCTAATCATTAAACTGATTGTGCAATATCCGATGATTTACGTGTTTAAGGTGTTTGGACCACTTGTAGCCACTAATTTAGGGATGTTTGTGATTATCTTTTTGGCTTTTAAACACCTAGAAGTAGTCTATGATTTCAACCAAGGACGCACAAGCAGGCGTTTTATTGGAATTACTGGTTTTTCGCTGATTATGTTCCTGATTGTTCTTGGCGTTGAAAAAGTGCTTGAGCTCTTCTTGAGTCCTGCTAGTCGCCTTCAAGCTCTAATTATTGTCGTTGTTGCAGTGCTAGTTGGGGGAATCTTCTACGCCGCTGCGGCGATTAAATCGAACTTAGCGCAAAAGATCTTAGGCGATAAAATTGTGCCGCTTTTGGCCAAGCTGCATATAAAAGCATAAAATTAATAAATAGCATTGGGTGAATATTACTCAATGCTTTTTTATTTTTTACTAAGTTTAAGGTGGTTCGATTAACAGATCAGTTAACTACTGCAATAATATTTAACAAATACTGTTTTAATTGTTGGAAAAAGAAAAAATCATGAATATCAGAAAAAAAGGAATTTTTATCTTTATTTTTATTTTTGGTGCTTTCTTCTACTGGTTTTTTTACCAAACCTCATGGGTTCCGCTTTCGGCAAAATTTGAGGTTAACCAAATGCTGCAAAGTCATGATACTAAGAGAATGCGCCAAGTTGCAGCAAATAAGAAAACTAGGTCATATTTATTACATTTAAAAAAAGACACTCATTGTGACAGTGTGACTGATTTTCAAGGTGGCTCAGAAAATATTGGCTACTATGTCGTTGATATTAACGGCAAGGGAGTGGGAATCTATATGCAACGAGAAATTCTGCTTTTTTGGAGAATTAAAGAAATTAAATTATGAGTCAAATTCAAAAAAGAGCATGGGTTCAATAATTGAGAACTCATGCTCTTTGATGCAGAAATATTAGTATTACTAAAATTCTTGTAGCCAGCAAAAAACTAACTTATGATGTTTTTGCTTGTGCCCCTGCCAAGGAACTTCATTTTAACAAGAGTAATAGCTAAACGCAATTAGTATTGACGATATTCACCAGAAGGAATGTCATCAGCACGCGTTTTGTCCGGCATAGCAATTGCTGCGGCAATATAGGCGATTAACCCAAAGCCGGTAAAACAAATAACCATTGCGCCGCCGATTCTAGTCCAGGCTTTATCCCAGCCGAAATATTCAGCAACTCCGCCTAATACACCAGTTAAAATTTTATCTCTCGATTTGGTTAAACGCTTTTGCATGCCAATTCCTCCTTAATATTAATAGATTTTTGACAAAAAAAGCTAATCGAATGATTAGCTTTTCTTTTAATGCCCCGAAAAAGATTCGAACTTTCACTTAGTTACCTAAACAGCGACCTGAACGCTGCGCGTCTGCCAATTCCGCCATCGGGGCCTCTTCAAAATACATTAATTATAATACCAAATTTTCGCGGGGATGTCATTAAAATTTATAGTTTAGAAGACAAAAAAGCCATTTTCTTAAACTAATTAAGAAATGGCTTTTTATATCAATTTTCAGTAAAAGGTAAAAAAGATTCTAATTAGAACAATTTAGCCTAATTTAGCTATTTTTTGCAATGTTCTGATCATTTGAGCTACAAACCCTGATTCGTTATCGTACCACGCATAAGCCTTAATAACTTGTGAATAATCGGTGCCCGTAGCAATTTGGGTAATTGTCGGATCAAAAACAGAACCAAATTCCGTGCCGATAATATCAGATGAAACGATCTTATCCTCATTGCAGCCAAATGATGCATTGTTAATTGTGTGCTTTTTGATTGCGGCATTGAATTCATTAACAGTAACGTTTTTAGCTAGGGTAACCGCTAATTCCGTTATTGAACCAGTTATTACAGGAACACGGAGAGCGATTCCCGTTAGCTTACCCTGTAATTCTGGGATTACTAGGCCAATTGCTTTAGAAGCACCAGTTGAATGGGGAATAATATTTGCGCTAGCGGCACGTGCATTACGAACATCACCGTGGCGATCGGGACTATCTTGCAGCATTTGTGAACTGGTATATGCATGTAAGGTGGTCATTGTTCCAGCTTTAATCTGAAATTCATCGTTAATAGCCTTGGCTAACGGAGCCAAGCAGTTAGTAGTACATGAACCAGCAGAAATAATTTGATCATCTGCATTTAAGGTATCGTCATTAACGTTATAAACGATTGTCTTCATGTCACCGGCAGGTGCTGAGATCAACACTTTTTTGACGCCGGCTTTTAAGTGACTGCTGGATTTTTCCGTTGAGGTGTAAAAGCCAGTACATTCTAATACAAGCTCAACCCCGTTATTTTTTACCCAAGGAATATCACTTGCGCTTTTTTCAGCGTAAACAGGAATTTTTTGGCCATCAATTACGATTGCATTTTCTGTTGCGGCAACTTCATGATTAAATTGACCATGAGCCGTGTCATACTTCAATAAATGAGCCAACATTGCTGGTGAAGTTAAATCGTTGATCGCAACAATTTCTAAACTATTATCTTTAATGTCATAAATACGCCGTAATGATAAACGACCAATTCTGCCAAAACCATTAATACCAATTTTTGTAGTCATAAGATTTTTCTCCCTTCTTTGATTACAAAAAATAGTATAATGAATGAAAATGGCTTTGCATAAGCCGAAAAGTTAATAGGGCTATCACTTTTAGTGATAATGTGACAAGATGAATTTTAATGACTTAAATATTTATAAGACAATTTATGAAACTAAATCTATCAATAAAGCTGCTAAAGAATTAGGCTATGCACAATCTAATTTGACAGCACGCTTAAAGGCAATTGAACATGAATTGAATTCAACTTTATTTGTTCGCTCAAATCAAGGTGTGGCTCCGACGGATAACGGAAACAAAGTATATCGTTTTGCTGTTAAAGCGCTCCGAAATTGGCAAAAACTGCAAGATACGTTAGTTATTCGAAAAACGATTTTATCATCGGAATTACTAGTTAACTTTTTAATCGCTAAGAAGAAATTTTTTATTACTGATTATGCAGTTACCATTAAGAAAAGTAACCAATTGGAATCGGAACTAACGCAAAGATACTACGATGTAGTGGTGACCTTTAACCAATTCGACTTGCCTAATTATCGGTTAAAGCAAACAGCTAATTTACCAGCATGCTTTTTGAAAGGAAAACAAGAAGATCGATCGACCTGCCCGATTGCAATCAATAGTGATTTAACTTGTCCATTTAGAAAACTAACCCTGAAGTTATGTCCTGATAAAACGAGATTGTTAGAAATTGATTCGCTTGAAACAATTATGCAATTGGTAAAAAGGGGAGAGGCAGTTGCATTATTACCACAATATTTAATTGACAATGATTATCAAAAGGTTAATGATCATAATTTTAATATTCCCTATTATTGTTATCAGTATCAAATTTAATCTAGAACTTGCTAAAATTTTTTTCACTTCAAAGGAGAACTTATGAACCTAAGGCGAAATTTAAAAACAGTTGTGGTCAGCTTATTGGCTATTGTGACACTATCTGCGTGTGGAACAGGTCCTAGTAGTGAACCGCCAGCTCAACCTAAATCAGTTCAAGTCAGAAATAATTATCAGTCTGAGCAATTAAATCTCAATGTTAAATCGGCAATTGCAATCGATAGTAAAACGGGGCAACTGCTTTATGGCAAGAATATTAACCAGGCACTGCCAATTGCTTCAATGACCAAATTAGTAACGACTTATTTAACCTTACAAGCAATTAAAGAGCAAAAACTTAGTTGGGATACAGAAGTAAAGCCAACTAAGCAGATTGTCAAGGTTGCCAATAATAAGCAGTTTTCTAATGTGCCACTAAAAATGGGGCACTCTTATACAATCAGGCAGTTATACCAAGCGACCCTAATCGAATCTGCCAATGGGGCGGCAATGTTGCTTGCTCAGGCCGTCAGTGGCTCGCAAGTTGTGTTTGTTCGGCAGATGCGTCAGCAATTAAAAAAATGGGGCATTAATGACGCCCAGATCTATACTGTTTGCGGTTTGCCCAATAAAAGTGTTGGAACGGATGCCTATCCAGGAGCGGATAAAGACGCAGAAAATGAGATGTCAGCTAAAGACATGGCAATCGTTGGTCAGCACTTGTTGAATGACTTCCCCAAAATAATTGAAACAACAAGAATTACTCATTTGAACTTCACTGATCAGGGAAGCCAAACACTCATGACTAACTTTAATTGGATGCTTAAAGGCTTGTCCCAATACCAGCAAGATCTAAAAGTTGATGGTCTAAAAACGGGAACTACTGATGCTGCTGGTGCTTGTTTTATTGGAACGGCAAAAGATAGCGATGCAAGACTAATTACTGTAGTAATGGGGGCAAGTCATGCTAATAGTTTTGACCCAGCGCGTTTTGAGCAAACTGGCAGGTTGCTGCGGTATGTTTACCGTAATTATCAACCCATTGTTTTTAACCAAAATGAAGTAATTATGGGTACCAGCAAGATTAATGTTCATAATGGCGCTAACAAGCAAGTTGATATCGGCATGAAGCAAAGACGAGTAATCTGGGGACCAAAAAATGGCCAAAAATTAACCGTTAATTTAACTAAGGACACTATTGAAGCTCCGGTAACCCAAAATCAAACGGTTGGTTCATATAGCTTTAAATCGGGGTCAACTAAACTGATTTCTATCCAAGAACCTGACGGAATTAAACTACCTGCAAAAGCGTTGCAATCCACTAAACAGGTTAATTTCTTGCTTCGTTTTTGGCACCGGCTTTTTGGAGGATAACAATGACAGAAATTAAGCAATCTATTTTAACCAAGGTTATAGCCAAAAGAAAAAGCAATACCCACAAGGGAAACTATGGGCGAATTTTATTAATAGGTGGAAGTGAAAATTACGGTGGTGCAATTATTATGGCCGCAGAAGGTGCACTGAAATCTGGCGCTGGTCTAGTTTCTGTTGCTTGCCATTCAATTAATTTAAATGCTCTACATGCGCGCGATCCTGAAGTGATGTATGTTGATTGGCGCAGCAGTGATTTGCCGCAATTAATAAAAAACATGGATGTCATTGTTTGTGGACCAGGATTAGGAGCTACTCCATTTGCGCAAAAACTTCTTTTGCAGCTGGGTCAAGTAGTGACTAACCAGCAAACGCTTATTTTAGACGCTAGTGCGCTGGATTTGATTGGTCAAAATCGGTCGCTGGCCCCGCAAAATGCGAAGTTAGTGATCTTGACTCCTCATCAAATGGAATGGCAGAGACTTAGTCAAATTAGGATACCTTATCAAACGGATGCAGCTAATTTGACGGCATTAAATAAGCTGTTTCCAGGGCAAAATGCTATTTTAGTTTTAAAGTCCAATCATACCAAAGTTTATACGTCAAATAAGGATGTTTTTGTTAATCCTCTTGGTAATCCAGGGATGGCTTGTGGCGGCATGGGCGACACCTTAGCCGGCATAATTGGTGGCTTTACTGCGCAATTTGGTGGCAATATTGATTCGGTTTTAGCTGCTGTATATTTGCACTCACTCGCTGGCGATCTAATTGCTAAAGATGAATATGTTGTACAACCAACCAAAATTAGTGCGCTTTTACCTAAACTTATGCTTAAGTTTGTAGATTAAGTTTTTGGCTAAACTAGCAAATATTGTAAAATAGAGTATAAATAATTCTCGAGGAGGTTGATTTAGTATGAAAAATAGCCTATTAAAGCCGCTAACAGGCCTATTTGTTCTACTAATCTGTGCAATCAGTCTAGCTCGTGTTTCGATGCCGTCAAGTCCAAAGGAAGAAAAGCCTAAGGAAAATCAGAAAATGCAGGTTAAGAAGACGGCAGCATCTTTTCGTCCCTATAAGGATCCGCAAGATCTGCGGGTGCCTTATGATTGGCATCAACCCAGCGAAACAAAAGCTTATCCTAAAATTAAGCCGCTTGAAAATGATCTAACCATTCGTGTTTCTCTTCGGGGCAATCGCGTTTACATTTTGCGTGAAAACCAAGTAGTGTACACGATGCTGGCAAGTGGAGGGCTCTTTAAAAAGGGCAAATCGACAACGCCAACAGGAACTTTTAAGATTCAGGATAATCGGGGAGATTCTTTTTATAATCCAGAATTAAATGAGGGTGCTAATTATTGGACTAGCTGGGATAAAGATAATGTCTACCTCTTTCATACGGTTCCAACTAAGAGCAATGGAAAGTATAATCGCAAAGAAGCCAAAAAATTGGGTGTTAAATCCGCGTCTCATGGCTGTATCAGGTTGAGTATTTCAGATGCACGGTGGATAATGAAAAATATTCCTACTGGCACAAAGGTAATCGTCAAAAATAATTAAAAGTGTTGGCTTGAATGCCATTTCCTGTTATAATCAATTTTTGAGAGAGGTTAGGAGTAGTAAGCATTTATCCTAGTAAGCGAGTCCGAGTTGATGAGAGTCGGGTTAGGAGGATGACTGAAGGCGTGCCTGATCAGTAATTTAACAAAAATAATAAGCGGATACTTTGTATCAAATAGAGTGGTACCGCGGGTAAAAACTCGTCTCTTCCTTTGGAATTAAAGGAAGAGGCTTTTTTATTGGAATTTGGAGGTAAAAATGGACTTTAAAAGTAAAGTAGTTGATCTTGTTGCCAGTCAAGTAGATTTGCCTAAAGAAAAAATCAACCAACTTATTGAACGGCCAAAGAACGAAAAGATGGGTGATTATGCCTTCCCTGCATTTACTTTGGCTAAAGTTATGCATAAGAATCCGGCTGAAATTGCTCAAGAAATTGCAGCCAATCTTGAAAGCAGCGATTTTACCAGTATTCAAGCTGTTGGTCCGTATGTTAATTTCGCAATTAACCACGAAAAATTAATTACGCAAGCTTTACATGAAGTTTTGACAGAAAAACAGCACTATGGTGACCAAAAATTAGGGCAAGGAAATGTTCCTATTGACATGTCAAGTCCCAACATTGCTAAGCCAATGTCAATGGGACACTTACGTTCAACTGTAATCGGTAATTCAATTGCGGAAACATTGAAAAAAGTTGGCTATACTCCAATTAAGATTAACCACCTAGGTGATTATGGCACCCAGTTTGGTAAGCTGATTTCTGCTTATAAACATTGGGGTAATGAGGAAGATGTCAAAAAAGATCCAATCATGAACCTCTTTAAGTATTACGTTAAGTTTCATGAGGAGGCTGAAAAGCACCCTGAGCTTGAGGATGAGGGTCGTGCATGGTTTAAAAAACTTGAGGATGGTGATCCTGAAGCAGTTAAATTATGGCAATGGTTCCGTGACGTTTCCTTAAAGGACTTTAAGCGGATTTACAAAGAATTGGGCGTCGAATTTGATTCATACAAGGGCGAAGCATTCTTTAACGATAAGATGCAACCTGTTATCGATGAATTAAAGGAAAAAGGTTTGCTTCACGAATCCCGCGGAGCACAGGTAGTTGATATGGGCGAAGATGAAAGCCCAGCTATGATTGTGAAATCTGACGGTAGCAGTATTTACCTAACCCGTGATTTAGCTGCCGCTATTTACCGAATGAATACTTACCATTTTGTTAAAATGCTGTATGTTGTCGGTAATGAGCAAGCTCACCATTTCGTTGAACTTAAAACGGTTTTGAAGAAGATGGGTTATGATTGGGCAGATGAAATTTATCACGTACCATTTGGCTTAATTACGCAAAATGGTAAAAAACTATCAACCCGTAAAGGTAACGTCGTTTTCCTTGACCAAGTATTAAAGGATGCCGTTAACTTAGCTCGTAAGCAAATTGATGAGAAAAATCCTGCTTTAGCTAACAAAGAACAAGTAGCTCATGATGTTGGTGTAGGAGCCGTTGTGTTCCATGATCTTAAAAATGATCGGGTAGAAAACTTTGACTTTGACTTAGATGAAGTTGTTCGCTTTGAAGGCGACACTGGTCCTTATGTTCAATATACCAATGCGCGGGCACAGAGTGTATTACGTAAAGCCGCGAAGTTAGGTCAAGAGCCTAAACTTGATGATGCACCAGTTAAGGATGATTGGTCATTTAGCGTTGCCAAAGCATTAGCCGATTTCCCAAGAATCATTGCGCGCAGCAGTGATAAATTTGAACCATCTGTTATTGCCAAGTATGCTTTGGATTTAGCTAAGAAGTTTAATAAATACTACGCTAATGTTAAAATCTTGGTTGAAGATGAGCAAATTAACACGAGATTGGCGTTAGTTCAGGCGACCTCAATTGTCTTAACCGAGGCCCTCAGACTACTTGGTGTTAATGCTCCTAAAGAAATGTAAAAAAATTCAAAAAATAACGCTTACATCGATTAAAAGATTGCTCAAGACTTCGTTATTACGGTACAATGTGACTGTAAGATTAATAGGAGGTAATTTATTAATGGCTTATTTAGATAATGGTAACCAAATCTTTAAAGATGCTCGTAAAAACCATTATGCAGTCGGTGCTTATAACACTAACAACTTGGAATGGACACGTGCAATTTTGCAAGCAGCTGAGGAAACTAGAACCCCAGTTTTAATCCAAGTTTCAATGGGTGCTGCTAAGTACATGGGTGGCTACAAGATTGCTAAGGATATCGTTGAAGATTCAATGGACGCAATGGACATTTCAGTTCCAGTCGTATTGAACTTGGATCACGGTGACTTTGAAGCTGCTAAGGAATGTATTGCACTTGGCTACTCATCAGTTATGTTTGACGGTCACGCATTACCAACTGACGAAAACTTAGCTAAGACTAAGGAAATCGTCAAATTGGCTCATGAACGTGGAATTTCCGTTGAAGCTGAAATCGGTAAGATTGGTGAAAACCAAGGTGCTGAAGGCGGAGAATTAGCTTCTGTTGAAGATGCTAAAGCTTTCGTTGCTGCTGGTGTTGACAAGCTTGCTTGTGGTATCGGTAATATCCACGGTGTTTACCCAGCTGACTGGAAGGGTCTTAACTTCGATCGTTTGAAGGAAATTGCTGATGCAGTTTCTGTTCCACTTGTATTGCACGGTGGTTCAGGTATTCCTGAAGAACAAGTTAAGAAGGCTATCTCACTCGGAATTTCAAAGGTTAACATCAACACTGAATTCCAATTAGCATTCCAAAAAGCAACTCGTGAATACTTCGAAGCTCACAAGGATGAAGACAAGGCTAACAAGGGCTATGATCCACGTAAGCTTTTACTTCCTGGTACTGAAGCAATCACTGATGCAATGAAGGAAATGATCACTTGGCTTGGTACGCCATCAATTGATGACAAAATTAAGTCAGCTGCTTTCGATAAGAGCTCATTAAACTTAGAATAATTACCGAGTTGTAATGAAATTAAAAAGGCTAACTCCTGAATGGAGCTAGTTTTTTTTATTAAAAAATAAACGATTCAAGCTAACAATCTGGATTAAAAAGTGTTTTTAACCGAAAAATATCATCGTCAAAGTCGTATTTTAAGACAGAACAATTCTTAATTCTTTCAGTCCTTTTGAATGTATTGTACTTTTTCCAGACTTTATAGAAATTAGCGATGGCAGCACCATGTGACACAATTAAAATATGCTTATTAGGTGATTGGCGCACAATTTTTGTAATTTCTTGGTTAATGCGAGCTGTTAATTCCTTCTGCGATTCGCCGCCAAATTGAACGAAAAAATCATTGTAGGGAAGTGGCGGATTTAAATGCTCACCTTCACCTTCATAAGTACCAAAATTCCATTCACGCAAGTTTTTATTTGTTTTAAATGGCAAATCAGTAATTATTTTAAGTGTATCAATTGCTCGTTCAGAGGTAGAAGAATGGGCTTCGTCCAGTTGGACATGCTCTTTTTCGAAATACTCCTTTTTAGTAGCCTTTGCTTTCTGAATTCCCAATGGGGTGAGTGGTGAATCACAAAAGCCTTGAATTTTGTGTTGAACGTTAAATAATGTTTGCCCGTGTCTTACTAAATATAATGATTTCATATTTTTCCTCTTCTCCTAGTAAACAGCTATTTTCTATTTTACCTGAAGACTAAGTAAAAAGTTATGCTATTTTTCACTTATGCGTTTTGCGCATACCAAATGATGAAAGATAAGTATTTTACATGGTTTGATGAACGGCTTAAACTAAAAAATAATTGTTAATATCTTTATATAAGGAGATAAGAGTTTATGAAAGTAACAGTTTTAGTTTTCCATCCACATCTTGCTCAGTCGCGCGTTAATGCTTTTTTCATCAAACAATTGCAAGAGAAATCTTTGCCAAATGTAGCTATCTATGATGAATACCGATTGTATCCTCAGGGCCAAATTGAGGTTAGTCAGGAACAACAGCTGTTAGAGCAAAGTGACCGCATCGTTTTGCAATTTCCGTTTTACTGGTATAGTAGCCCCGCCCTTTTGAAAAAATGGGAAGATGTCGTTTTAGAACATGGTTGGGCCTATGGAACTAATGGTGATAAACTGCATGGCAAAGAATTGCAGTTAGTTGTTTCTGCTGGAGCGCCAGCAGAAAATTATCAGCCAGATGGTGCATTTCACGTGACAATGGCAGAATTATTATCTCCTTTTAAAGCAACTAGCAACTTAATTGGGACTAAATTCATGCCTCCTTTTGTCACCAAAGGTGTCATGCAGCATTTAGATGATGTTCAATTGGCTAAACGTGCACAAGAGTACATCGAAACAATAACGAAGTAGGCAATTTTTTACCGAGTTAAGTTTAAAGCCGGTAAAAATGGAATAAACAAGGTAATTGCTGCACAAAAAAAAATTGCTCTTCATATCAACAGTTGAAACTGATTATTGCTTTTTCGAAGAGAGCAAGCATTTGAATTATCATATTCAAATAATCATGATTTTACCAGTCATACTCTGCAAATAAATAGAAGCATATTCCTAAGTATTAGGTAATAATTTACAAAAAAATCTTGACTTAAAGCGTGCTTTAAGTCCTATACTTCTAATAGAAAATTAATCCTAAACAGGGAGGAATAAGATGATTTTAGATAAGACATTAACGTTAAACAACGGAGTCAAAATTCCTAAATTAGCATTAGGTACATGGGAAATTAATAATAATCAGGTTCCCCAAGTGGTCGAAACAGCTATTCAGCTTGGCTACCGACACATTGATACTGCGCAAGCATATGGTAACGAAGCTGGAGTGGGATTAGGAATAAAAAATTCTGGTATTCCACGTGAGCAAATTTTTGTTAATTCAAAAGTTGCCGCCGAAATCAAAAATTACGCCGATGCCAAGAAGTCAATTGATGAATCTTTGTCGAAAATGGCGCTTGATTATTTAGATATGATGATTATTCATAATCCACAGCCTTGGAACGAAGTTAATCAATCAGCTGATCGCCATTTTGAAGGTAATTTGGCAACTTGGCGTGCATTAGAGGATGCAATGAAGGAAGGCAAGCTGCGAGCAATTGGTGTATCGAGCTTTGAGCCAGATGATTTAACTAATTTAATTAAAAATAGTGCGACTAAACCGATGGTAAACCAAATTTTGTGTCACATTGGTGCAACACCGAAAGATTTGCTTGCTTTTTCACAAAAACAGGGAATTGTTGTTGAATCATTTTCACCTGTTGCCCATGGAGCGGCCTTGAATAATCCGGTAATAACTCAAATGGCCGATAAGTATCATGTATCAGCGGCCCAACTCTGTATTAGATATGATTGGCAGCTAAATACGGTAGTGTTGCCTAAAGCGGCGCAAGCTGATCATATTAAGCAAAATACAGAAATTGCTTTCGAAATAAGCGCCGAAGATATGCAAACTTTGCAAGAAATTAATGCAATCGATTATGGGGAAGCCAGTCATTTTCCAGTATTTGGCGGAAAATTGTAACCTGGACAACGTTCAATTTTTAAAAATTTTATATTAAACTTAATTTAAGTTACTTATTCTTTGTTGTTGAATAAGTAACTTTTTTTTGCCATAAATATTGGCTCTAATTTTTTATCAAAAAAGTATTTTAGTAGTAATTAGTAAAGAGTAATCAGCTTTGTAGCTAAGGCAGAAAAGAACTATTAATATAACTTTTTTGTGGAACTTGTTTTTAAACAAATGTCCTTTGCAAGAATTTACTACGGACACTTTTTAATTATTTAAGCGTTTACATAAGAAGCAAAATATAATTATCAGGAGGGATGAAAAGTGCAAAAAGAAATTAGTCAACAAATTATTGATTATCTTAAAGTCCACAATCGGTTCATAACTTCTGATGAACTATCTGATGGGTTAAATGTTTCAAAAAAAACAATTTCTCGCCATATCAATAGTTTAAATGAAAAGTATCCTAAACCAATTATTGTTTCTCAGAGGGGGCGAGGTTATGAACTAGACTATTCAAATTATTTAGATTACGCGAACCAAGATTTTCATCATGATTCGTCAACACATTTAAGACAAGAAAACATGTTAACCAAGTTACTATTTGCATCACCAAGTGAAGTGAAGATTTATGACTTAATAAATAGTTTATACATAAGTGAATCAGTTTTATGGAATGATGAAAAGCAAATAAGCAAAAAAATAAAAAAATGGAATTTAAAGCTTAAGCGTAAGCAGCGATCTATTCAAATAGTTGGTAATGAAAAAGATATTAGAAGTGCGCTCATTGAATTAGTGCTTCACATTAATAACTCAACTGATATAGAAACTTTACGCAGGAATACGGATCGGTCTCATCAAAAAGATTTCAATTTTGCATTAAGTCAGGTTGAAATGTCTTTACGCGTTTTGAATGGTTCACTTACTTATCCATATAATATAAATTTTTTTGCTCATATTTATATTTTGCTTACAAGGGCAAGAAAGTACAAGTCAGTTGACAAATCAATTGCCTCCGAAGGTAACTTACAAGCAGAAATAAAAATAAACCCTGAAATTTTCAGCGTTTGCAAGACCATTATTAATAACATCAAAAAATATCTTGGAATTACTGGAACTGATATAGATTCAGAAGTTTATTACTTATTCAAGTATTTATTGACCTCGAGATTTAATTCATTTGATGGAATAGTTCTGGATGATCGTGATTTGGCGGAAGAAGTAACTGATTTCTTTATACAAGAAGTTTCACAAAATCTAGATTGTAGTTTTGAGCTATCGATTAAAGACGAGATAAAAAATCACGTTTTAGCAATGATCAGTAGACTAAAAATGAAAATTTCTCTTCCAAATGCTCTGTTGAATGACATTAAGTTAGAATATCCTACTGTATTTTCAGCAACGAAGAAGGCAGCGGTAAAAGTAAGTCAAGAGTTTGAATTACCAAAGATTTCAGATGATGAAACAGGTTTTATTTGCTTGTACTTTGCAAAATACTACGAAGAAAAAAACAAGTCAAATGCAAAGGTAAAAGTGTATGTAATCTGCACGACTGGAATTGGTACTTCGGGAATTATCTCAACTAAAATAAAAAATAGTATTCCAGAAATTGAAATTGTAGGATTGGCTTCAAACTTTGATATTAAAACGATTTTGAAGAAACAGCCAGCTGTTGATTTATTAATTAGTACTGTTCCAATTGATTGCCATGGAAAGGTTCCAATTGAACTGGTAAGTGCATTTTTTACGAAAAAGGACGAACAGAAGGTGAAAAACGTTGTTAGAAAAATCCAAAATGAGCGCAACCTTGTTTAAAGGCGTAGATGGTAGTGTAATTAGTCAAAAAAGTGCGTTTAAGGAAGTGGCAATTAATGTTTCCAGAATTATGAAAATCGATTCAAAAAATGTAATTGACAGTTTAGAGAGAAGAGAAAAAGCTAACAATACTGCCTTAGTTCAGGGACTAGCAATTCCTCATATAATTTTGAAAAAGAACTTTTCACCTTGGTTTTACGTTTTTAAATCAAATAAATGCATTGCTGATTGGTACTGCCTTGATGATTCAAAGGTAAAAATTTTAATTTGTATAGTAGTTCCTAAAAAAGTTAATCAACAAGAAGATAATTTTAAAGAAATAAGGCATGTTATTAACAAATTAGCAGAAGATGATGTTGTTTCACGAATTAGCAAAACGGAAACTGTCAAACAGGTAATAGATATTTTAGAAAGTTAGGAGTTAAAAATTTGTCGGAAAAAATAGTAGATATTGCTAAAATTGTAAGTCCCGACTTAATTAAACTCAATTTAGTTGGCACTACAAAAGAAGAGGTAATAGACGAACTTAGTGATCTTTTAAAAAAAGATAATGATGTAGGTAATAAACAGGCTTTCGTTGAAGATGTGTTTAAACGTGAAACTGAAGGAGAAACGGGTATCGGTCAAGGTGTTGCAATTCCTCATGGTAAGTCACCAGCAGTTAAAAATACAACAATCGCAATTGGGTTAAGTGATCATCCAATTCCATGGGAAACACTTGATGATAAGCCGGTAACTGCTGTGATTCTCTTTGCGGTAAGGGATCAAGATGCAAGTACTTTGCACTTGAAACTCTTGCAACAAGTGGCAATTTTATTATCAGACGACGATTTTATTAGCAAGCTTCACCACGCAAAAACGAAAGAAAACGTGATTCAACTTTTATGTAAGAAATAAGGAGATGATTATTATGAAGATTGTTTGTGTATGTGCTTGTACGTCAGGAATAGCTCACACGTATCTGGCAAAAGCAAAATTAGAAAAGGCAGCAGAAGAGCTTGGAGATGAGATACATATTGAGACTCAAGGAACAATTGGTACAGAAAATGAACTGACCCCTGAACAAATTGCTGAAGCAGACGTTGCCTTACTTGCAGTTGACATTGCAACCACTGGTGATGAGCGTTTTAAGGATCTACCTACTGTCAAAATTGGTACTTCATTGGTTGTAAAGGCGCCAAAACAATTGCTTCAAAAAATTGAAAAAGAAGTCAAAGCAAAGAAAAGTCAGAAAGCGTGGAATAAGTGAATAATTTTGTTAATGGTGCCAAAAAAGCGGGATCAGCTATTAAAAAACACTTGTTAACTTCAATTTCGTATATGCTTCCATTAATTGTTGCTTCGGGATTGCTTATTGCAATTGGTAATCTAATGGGAGGCAAGCAAGTTACTACCTTGGCTCAAATGAATTTTCCTAATGCAATGACAACGTTGGGTGTTTTAGGAATGGGCCTATTACCCTCATTTATTGCTGGTTATATTGGCTACTCAATAGCTGATAGACCAGGTATCGCTCCGGGTTTTTTATCAGGTCAAATTGCTTCATTTCTTGGAGCAGGTTTCCTGGGAGGCATTATTGGAGGATTTATAGCTGGATATATAGCTTTAGGAATAAAGAAAATCAAGGTTCCAAAGTGGGCAAGTGGGCTAATGCCAATGCTTATTGTTCCTACTATAACTTCAATTTTTACAGCATTAATTATGTTTTTCTTATTAGGCAATCCTTTAACTGCTGCGACTATTGCTCTAAATCATTTTATAACTGGGCTAGATCGCTCGCAAAGAGCTTTATATGGCTTCTTAATCGGCTTAATTGGCTGTGCTGATTTTGGCGGAGCAATTAGTAAGATTCCTAATTTGATTTGTGATGGGTTATTATTAGACGGAATTAAGGGACCTGAAGGGATAAAAGTTTTGGCGGCAATGGTACCTCCATTTGGGATAGCTATGTCATACTTATTTGCCAAACTTTTTCATAAGAAAATTTACACTAAACGTGAGGTTGAAACAATCGAAGTTGCTTTTCCAATGGGGTGTTGCATGATTACTGAAGGGGTTATCCCAATTGCAATGAATGATTTGCTTAGAACACTTCCTTGTACTTGGATAGGTTGCGGTATTACCGGCATGATTAGCTATGCATGGGGAAATGAAAGCCCCGTTCCTTCAGGAGGAATTTTCGTGATTCCTGCAATGTCAAAACCTCTTGTAGCAATAATTGCTTTGGTTGCAGGTTCTTTTGTTACGGGAATTTTATTAGCAATTATAAAAAGACCTTTAACTGATGAACAAGTTAATGGATCCTCTGAAAAAGAAGATGAAAAAGAAGAAGATGTTGATTTGTCAGGAATTAACCTTCAATAAATTACTTGTAAATTAGTTTTAGAAAATTATTCAAAAAGTTTTTAAAAATATTTAAGGAGATAAACAATGACTTTAGTAAATATGAACCAATTAATGGAAGTAGCTAGAAAAAATAATTTTGCAGTAGGTGCATATAACGTTTCAAACTTGGAGTTAATGCGTATTGCAATCGAGCAATGTGAAGCAGACTATGCTCCAGCAATTATCATGATTCACCCAACGGAATTGCGATATTGCAAAGATGACTTCATTAGTTATGTTCTTACTCGTATTCGTGACAGTAAGATTCCTGTTGCCCTTCACCTTGATCATGGTGATTCAGTTGATAGCGCAACTCGAGCAATTCATGATGGGTTTAGCTCAGTAATGATTGATTTATCAGCAGAAGATTGGAAAACTAATGTTGCTTTAACTAGGGAAACGGTTAAAATGGCACACAGAGTAGGTGTTTCTGTTGAAGGTGAAGTTGGTACAATCGGTCAAACTGGAGTTCACGTTGAAGGACATAAAAAAGAGGGTATTTATACCACGCCGGAAGAAGCACAAAAATTTGTTGAAGAAACAGGCGTTGATACGTTAGCAGTTGGCATAGGTACTAGTCACGGTATCTATCCATCAGATGTCACGCCAAAGATTAGAATTGATATTTTAAAAGATATTGTTAAGGCTGTTCCGGACACACCACTTGTTTTGCATGGTGGTTCATCAAATCCAGATGAGCAAATTGCTGAAGCAGTAAAGAATGGTATAAATAAAGTAAATATTTCTTCTGACTATAAACATGCATTTTTTGAAAAAGCTCGCGAAATTTTGACTAAAGATGATGGTTGGGATCCTAATAATTTATTTCCAGATGCAATTAAAGCAGCAAAGCTGGTTGTTCACCATAAGAATAATTTATTTGATGCTGTTGGCAAAGCCAAATTATACGAGGGAATGAATCCTTGGCGTGCAGACAAGATATAGCAATAGATAATGGGTGAGGGCGTCGGTCCTCATTTTTTTGAAGGGAAAAGTAATGACCAGATTAGGTTCAATTGAAGCTGGAGGAACAAAGTTTGTTTGTTCAGTTAGTGATGAAAACTTGAATATTATTGCCAAAACTAGGATACCTACTACTTTACCCAGAGTCACTATGCCACTAATTTATCAATTTTTTCAAAAATATCAGCCTGACTCGATTGGCATTGGGTGCTTTGGCCCAATAGGAATTGATGAAACTAGTAAAAACTACGGCAAAATATTAGAAACTCCGAAGAAAGGATGGGTAAATTATTCATTTTTAGAGGAAATAAAGAATCACACAAATGTACCTGTATTTTGGACAACAGACGTCAACGCTGCCGCTTACGGAGAATTTAAACTCGGTGCTGGGAAAAAACTTAAGAATATTGTTTACTGGACAGTGGGAACAGGTATTGGTGCTGGAGCAATATGTAATGGAAAAATTTTTACGGGCCTATCGCATCCTGAAATGGGGCATATATTGGTTGTGAGAAACCAGTACGATCATGTTGACGGAACGTGTAATTATCATTTTGACTGCTTAGAGAGTTTGGCTAGTGGACCTGCAATTGAAAAAAGAGCTGGTAAAAAAGCTGAAGATTTATCTAAAAGTAGTAAACAATGGGATTTAGAAGCTTACTATCTTGCGCAAGCATGTGTCGATGTAGCAATGGTTTTATCACCTGAAAAAATTATCTTTGGTGGGGGTGTGTCGAACCAAGAGCAATTGTTTCCAAAAATTCGTTACGAATATAATAAGATGATTGGACATTATTTAGAAACTCTATCACTAAATGATTTTATTGTTCATGCAAAACTGGGTGATAACGCTGGTACAATGGGTTGTCTTTTACTAGCCAAAAACAAGTTAAGTATTTAAAATACTCATTTTTTGAAATCGCTTGCAAATAAAACCAGAATTGTTTATACTCTAATAAGATAAAATTGTTAGCTTAGGCGCAAAATTCGTCATTTTATTTTTTGAATATAGGTGTTATTTCGTTATGAAAGCAAGACTAAAGGAAGGATAGCATATTTTGCTATCAGGAATTTAGTCTTTTTTTTGTTAAATTGGGAGGAAACTAATCATGAAAGTCCTTCGTAAACTAAATAATAGTGCGGCTATTTGTTCGAATGGATTTTCTAATTCAATAATTGTTATTGGAAAAGGAATAACATTCGGTAAAAAGGAAGGTGATGAAATTGATAAATCAAGAATTGATAAAATCTATACAAGCTCAAATAAGGAAACTATTGACTTAATTCAAAAAATTCCTGATGAATATTTTGAAATGTCAATGGTCATAATCAGATATGCTGAAAGGAAGTTGGATCAAACATTAACTGATGATGCTTATTTTGTTATCTCGGATCATATTAAAGGAATTATGTATCGCTATAAACATAATATTCAGATGCCGTTTGGTTTTATGCAAGAAGCAGAATTATTTTATAGAAATGAATATCGTGTTGCAGCATGGATTCTTGATTACCTTGATGCAGCATTAAATGTAGAGTTACCTGAAGATGAAATTGGTTTCTTAACTATTGATGTTGTCAATCTTATTGGAAATAACAATGGAATGGAGAAACTAAAACTAATTATGGAAGTCGCTCGTTTGGTTGAAAATGAAGTAAATAATGCTTTTACAAATCTTGATAAACAGAGTTTTTCTTATAAAAGATTTAAAACACATCTACAATATTATGGATTTCGATTTGTTTCAAATAAAGAATATATAGATCAAAATATTAGTTTTGATTTTGATGAAGATTTTATTAATAGTACTAAAGAATTGATTAATAATATTAATAAAAAATTAAATGAGAAATATGGCCATTCGATGGATAAAGTTGAACAAAAGTATTTGCTACTACATTTACAAAGACTAATTTATTCGAATTGTTAATAAACTTGGAGGAAAAATGGCTTTAGATTATGAAAAAATGTCTAAACAAATTTTGCAAAATATTGGTCAAGCAGAAAACTTAACTACTGTTAATCATTGTGCAACCAGATTACGTTTAGGCGTCAAAGATATTAATAAGATAAATAAAAGTGAATTATCTAGAATTGATGGGGTATTAGGAGTAGAAGTAATGCCTGACCAAATTCAAATAATAGTTGGTCAAATAATTGAAGATTTATATCATTCGTTTAAGCAAGTATCTGAGTTTTCTAATACTCCTTCAATGGGTTCAGCAAAATCGTTAGGTAAAAAGAAAAATATTGGCACACTTTTTATCGACTTTTTGGAATTAGTTGCCAAAATCATGGCTCCAGTTATTCCCGCTTTAATTTGTGCCGGTTTTTTTTCATTAATAATTATCATTGCACAGATGTTCTTTCACCTGAAGACTACAAATTCAACATACATTATTTTAAATAGTTTAGGGCAGACAGCACTATATTTCTTGCCGGTAATGGTTGCCTATTCTTCTGCCAAGCAATTCAATACGAATCCAGTTTTGGCAATTATGCTTGCTAGTTTTCTGCTATACCCGGATTGGAATAGTCTTGTAGCCAAAGGAACTTCATCTGGATTTACTTCATATTTTGGCTTACCAGTACATTTACAAACTTATAATGGACAAGTTGTTCAAATTATCTTGTCAATTTGGATAATGAGTGTTCTTGATCGCTGGCTAAAAAAAATAATTCCAAATGCTGTTCGATATTTCTTGAAACCTGTTTTACTAATGTTGATAATGTCAGTGATTACACTAACTATTACAGGTCCTTTAGGCGGATTATTTACAAATAGTATTAGTCTTTTCATCGACTTTTTGAGAAAAAATGTACCGTGGCTGACTGTGCCAGCAATTTACACATTTGCGATGACAGTTGGCGTTTTTATGCCAGGCTTTCATCTAGCTTTAATTCCAATTGCCACACAAAATTTAAGTACATTAGGATACGACGATATTATTAATATTTGGTTTATGGCAGGTACTATGGTACCGGGATTTGTTACTTTATGGGTAGCATTGAAGACTAAAAATGTTAAAGGGAAGAATATTTCTTGGACTGCTGCTATATCAGCTTTGTTTGGCGGAATCTCAGAACCTACATTGTATGGTATTTTATACAAGATACCAGTTCTCTATGGTGTAAACTTTATTACAGGACTTACACTTAGCATTTATAACGGAATCGTCGGAACTAAGGCTTATGCCTATGGGGCATATTATTTAACTAATTTATTGCTATTTTATAATTCAAAAGATCCGTCAAATCTTTACAAAGCAATTGGTGGTATCATACTCGTAGCTCTTATTTCTTTTGTTGGAGTTTGGTTTACTAAATGGTCTTGGAACGACGAAGCTAGTGATACACTTCCGAAACTTAAATCTATCTTTGGTCGTGGTCGGTCTACAGAAATAAGTAGTAATTCCCCTGTTAAATTTGCTCATAAATTATCTGATACGACTATCAATGCACCAGTAGCGGGAAAAATTGTTTATCAAAAAGAAATTAAAGATCAAGCATTTTCTAGTGGTAGTTTAGGTAGTTGCTTTGGCGTAGAACCTGCTAATGATGACATCTTTTCTCCAATTGATGGGATTATTAATTCAATTGCTCGGACTAAACATGCGATAACGATACAAGGGAATGCAGGAGATAATGTAATGTTGCATTTAACACTTGATTCAATGAAAGTTCAACCTGATGATATTACAATATTGATTAAAAAAGGAGAACAAGTAGTGCAGGGACAAAAAATTGCTATTCTTCACCGTAAGAAGCTGCAGCAAAGAAAGCTAGATGATACTGTGATAACAATACTGCTAAATTCTGGTGATTATCAGAGCGTAACTTTAGATAGTAATAAATTAGTTGCAAAGGTTTAGGAGAACTATGATGAAAGAAGAATTACATTTTTTAAAATGCATTGATCATGAAGTTCCAATGCAAATTGAAATTCCAGAGGGAAAAGGGAAATTTCCGACAATGTTGCTAGTACATGGATACATGTCTGCCAAAAATTGTGATGGTCACATGCTTGAAAGGATTAGTGCTAGACTTGTTAAAGAGGGAATCATTGCAGCTAGAATAGACCTATGCAGTATGGGAGAAAATTTATGCTCAAGGGAAAAATATGGTATGAGAACAATGATTGATGAAGTAAAAGCAAGCTTTAATTATCTCAAAACATTGGATTATGTAAAAGCTGATTATATTGGTCTTCTCGGACACAGTTTGGGTGGTAGACTTGTTTTTACGTGTTCAACATTGCCCGCAAAATTAATAGTTACTTTAAATGGTGCAATTAATACAGAGGAAATGATGGTTCCTAGTTATAACAAACTTGAAATGAGAGAACTAGGATATAATATTATTCATACAAGTGATGGCAGAGCAGAATTAATTTATCATCGTTTTGAAGAAGATATGAAAGATACTCTTAATAATAATATACGTAATTTTAAAAATCCAATTTTAGTATGTATTGCTGCCAATGATCCAACTTTAAATCCAAAGATAGGATTTAATTTTGTTAAAAATTGCAATATGAATAACGTTGATTCTATAGTAATTAATAATGCAAATCATACATTTAATGCCAAGACAGGTGATTACACTAAACTGAATGAACTAAATGATAAGATGATTCCATGGATTACAAAACAAATGGAGTAAAAACTATGATAAAAGGATTGAAATTTATTTTTCAACGCTTTTTATAATTGTCCTAAACTTGTTTTTGTCAATATACTAAAGCATGTGATATAAAGAACACTCATATTGCAATAAGCAATAGTATTGGAAAAATCAATTTGGCTTCATCAGAAGGTAACTTAATATTGTTATAACTTCCATTCTAAATGACTTCTATAAAAATCAAAATATTTTCAAGCTATTCTTCAGCTAGATTGAGTGTAGTGATTGAATCATGGACATGAACTTGTAGATAAAAAGTGATACCTTTTTCATGAATATAACTGTTGATAATTTCTTGATAGCTTATTTGGCGTATTTAAATTTACTTTTTGCTTGATTTGTACAAATGAGAGCTTTTGCACAAACTAAGAATTATATATAAAATAACTTCAATTCAATACAAGGCAGAGTAATAGTAATAAATCGAGTTGATCATATGATCATTTTTAGATGTTATTTTCTTTAATATTCCCTTTTCAATTGTTTTGGTTCTTAAAGCAAGGAAAATTTTTAAATAATATAGAAAAAAGAATACTATCAAAATTATCAATGAAGAAATGATGTATTTAATTATTCACATTCATCGAAGCGTATCCTAGCCAGTATCAATTAAAACAGTAAAAAAGCACTACGATTAATTTCGCAGTGCTTTTTGGCCTAAAACTCACTTTACTTTAATAAATTCAGTCGGCTTTTTAAGTGCAGGATCTGATTGTAAGTAAATTTTATCAGTACCTAGTTCAATCGGGATTAATTCATGTTGGTAAAGTCGAGCTTCAATGTACATTTTGCCATTCGCTCCCACAAGTATTGGATTATTCCATTTACCGATAGTTGCTTTAAGCTCGCCATTTTCGTCACAAAGAGTAACCAAACCATAGCCAGGATTATGATAATCACCCAGTAACTCAGATTTTGCCTTAACTGCATGGCAGTCATTTCCTTTAAATTTGGTAATTTTATCTTCTCTTGCCTGGTTCTTCTTCTCCATAATTTTACTTATTTTATCGGCCCAGTCAGTGTCATGAATTCCTAAGGTCTCATCAATTGTTTGGTAAGCTAAAGCAAAAATTGATTCGGTTGAATCCATGTTGGTAGTTACAACAAAGGCCAAATCAAGGTCAGGAACAAAGCCCAAAAATGAGCAATATCCTATATATGAACCACTGTGATAAAAGTACTTGTGACCACGGTAGTCTTCCATCATCATTCCTAAACCATAAGCACCAAAATTAGCACCACCATATGCTCGGCTAGGAGGCATAATTGATTGCGGCTGATAACGCTGGGCAGTAACCTCAGTTGAAGTTGATTTTTGGGTTTTTAATTGAAATTCGCCCCAAGTTAGCAAGTCGGAAATTGTTGCTAACATGCTGCTGGCTCCGCCAACTTTACCAGGTGCAATAAACGGTACCTCTTGCGTAACATCGTTATCTCGAATATAAGGCTTAGGAATTCTGTCACGTGGTGCTTCATGATGATTAATGAAAGTATTATTCATATGAAGTGGCTTAAGTAAGTGTTCACGCTCGTATGAGCCATAATCCTGACCTATTGCTTGTTCCATTACGTAGGTTGCAACGGCATAAACCAGATTACTATATTGCATTTTAACTCGTAATTCATGGTTAGGCTCTAAATAGCCGACATGTTCAGCTTTTTCTTTTAAAGTTAAATCATGCTTATTCATGTTAGTAAAACGCATTAAGTCGTGAGCAGGCAGTCCACTTTGATGACTTAGGGCATCTCTAAACGTTAAATGATCTTGGGCATATTTATCAACGAGTTGAAAGTCTGGCCAATATTTTTTTAAAGGATCATCTAGGCTGATTCTACCTTCATCAGCTAATTGACAAATTGCTGTTGCTAAAAAGGACTTAGAAATTGAAGCTAGAGGATATAAGCTATCTTCGTTAGCGTCGCCGTAAACATGGCTGTAGCTTTCATTTTTGTGATAAATTCCAAAGCCTAAACTTGGCAGATTGAATGTATCTCTTACTTTTTCAGCAAAGTCATTTATTTTTTGTTTATCCATTACTACTCCTTTTGTAAATTACTAATCTAAAATAGGCGAAAAGTAAAATAACAATCTTTTATAAAACATTTTACTCTTTTTAAAGGCAAAATTAAATATTCTTCTCATAATTATGATGTAATTATTTGACTATTATGATATATTTATTAGCGTAATAAAATTAATTTATATAGAAATGAGAAAATATATAAAAAAGAACAAATTGTTAACCTCAATTGGTGTTTTAAGTCTCTCTGCAATTTCTTTAGTTGGTTGTGGCAAGCAGAATAATACTAGTAATGATGAAACTAAAAATGTTTCTAAATTCCCAATTGAAACTCCAAAAAAGGCTGTCAAACAAGGTGGAACTGTTAAGATTGCAGTTGAAACAGACACACCGTTTTCTGGAATTTTTTCGCAGGAATTATCTTCGGAAGATTTCGATTCAATGGTAGCTTCTCCAGGTCAAGAGACCCTGTTTGACAGTGATGATCACTTTAAAGTTACTGATAAGGGTGCAGCAACGCGTGAATTGGATCAAAAGAACAAAACCATTACCATTAATATTAAAAAAGGTGTTAAATGGTCCGACGGTAAACAAGTTGTTGCTAAAGTTTATGAATATGCTTATGAAATTTTAGCAAACAAGGACACAGCTTGCCCTCGGTATAGTAGTCAGTTTGAAGTTTTAAAAGGTTTGAAAGAATCTCATGAAGGCAAGGCAAAAACGATTTTGGCATTGAAATGCCAGATGGGGAAAATGGTCGTAAATTAGTTCTCCATTTCACGGAATTAAGTCCAAGTATGTCTAATGCAGGTAGTCGTTCTCTCTGGGAAGCAGTTGAACCTTATCATTACCTTAAAGATGTTCCTTTCTCTAAATTAAAATCATCTGATAAAATTAGAAAGAATCCATTATTCTTTGGGCCATATAAAATGGAAAAACTGGTTCGAGGACAATCCGCCACTTGGTTTCCTAATGAGTATTACTGGCGTGGCAAGCCAAAATTAGATAAAATCGTTGTTTCTGTCGTTTCCCCTAATTCTGCTTCGCAGGCCATTAAGAGTCATAAGTTTGATGTGATTCCTGTGATTAACACTCAATGTCCTCAGGTAAAAGATACCAAGAATGTTAACTTTGTAGCACAAATTCCAATTGCTTACCATTACCTTGGTTTTAAAGTTGGTAAGTGGGATAAAAAACTCAGCAAAAACGTTGAAAATCCTAAATCTAAGATGAATAACAAGGCTTTACGTCAAGCCATTGGTTATGCAATGAACGTTGATGCCGTCAATAAACGTTATACGTATTCTTTAACCTTTAGAGTAAAAACTCTAATTCCGGAAATCTTTGGTGATTACTACGATAAGGGTGCTAAAGGCTTTGATTATAACCTTAAGAAAGCAAATGATATTCTCGATAAGGCAGGCTATAAGAAGAAGGGTAAGTGGCGTGTCCAACCTAATGGTAAACCACTTAAAATTAATGTAGCCGCAATGAGTGGGGATGCGACTAAAGAACCAATCATTCAAAATTATATTCAACAGTGGCACAAGGTAGGCTTAAATGTTCAGCTGGCCACGGGACGCTTGATTGAGCACAACTCGTTTTATGACAAATTACAAAACGATGATAAGGGTATTGATATGTATATCGGTGGCTGGTCAACACCAACTGAGCCATCTCCACATCCGTACTACAGCGAATCCGCACCATTTAACATGACCCGCTTTGTAACTGCTAAAAACAATAAGTTATTGACAGAAATGAATTCGCAGAAGGCATTTAACCATAAATATCGGGTACAAAAATTCCACGAATGGCAACAATACATGAATGATGAAGCTTATGTCATTCCAATTGATAATTCTTACCAAATTACAGCTGTGAATAACAAGCTTACGGGATATTCACTCAAGCCTTCAGAGGGCAATAATGGACATCCATTATGGTACAAGGTTGGTTATGCAAAATAATCTTATTAAAAGACTAGAAGGGGACAAAATCAAATAATGAGAACAGGATCAAAAATTATCACTTTAGACAACGGCTACCACTTATGGACGAGTACACAGGGTGAAGGTGACATCCACTTGGTAGCCTTGCATGGTGGACCTGGTGGTAACCATGAATATTGGGAAGATGCCGCTGACCAATTGAAAAAGCAGGGATTAGATGTCCAGGTCACGATGTATGATCAACTTGGTTCACTTTACTCTGATCAACCAGATTATGATGATCCAGAAATTGCCACTAAGTATTTAACCTATGAATATTTCCTTGATGAAGTAGATGAAGTTAGGGATAAACTTGGACTCGATACTGTTATTTAATTGGTCAAAGTTGGAATGGACTTTTGGCGCGAGAATACGCCATTAAATATGGTCAACACCTTAAAGGAACGATTATTTCTTCAATGGTTGATGATACTGATGACTATATCGCTTCAATTAACTGGCGTAGAAAAGAGATTTTCCCACAAACGGAAATTGATTTTATGCGTGAATGTGAAGAAAATAATGACTATGACAATAAGCGTTACCAGGAAGATGTTCAAATATAGAACATTAACTTCCTTGATCGTCGTCAGCCGTGCAAACTTTACCATATTAAGCGAATTGGCGGTTTACCTGTCTACCATGCTTTCCAAGGTGATAACGAGTTTGTCGTTACAGGTAAGCTAAAAGATTGGCATTTCAGAAAGTACCTAAAAGAAATTAAAATGCCAACTCTACTAACCTTTGGCGAAGAAGATACAATGCCACTAGAAACTGCTAAAATTATGCAAAAAGAAATCCCTAATTCTCGTTTAGTAACTACACCAAATGCTGGACAGCACCACATGGTTGATAACCCCGACGTCTACTATAAGCATGTAGCTGACTTTATCAGAGAAGTGGAAGCAGGTACTTTTAAGGGTGAATAACTAAAACAAAAAACATGAGGTGAAGCTAACCCCTAAAACTGGACGTTAGTTTTATATCATTTTACTTAAGGCTTGATTCCGATATTGAATCGGAGTTAAGCCTTT
>NZ_JAFNOZ010000001.1:351017-899049 GCF_026536045.1 Lactobacillus sp. B4005 | reverse complement strand
GCTTCTAATTTAGTTTTTAGTAAATATTTAGACATAAGAAAACCCCCGAATTGGAATCTTTGTCCAATTCCGGGGGTTAACTTCAAGGTTTATCTCATGTTTTTTGTTTTTATATTTAAAAGACAGTTATTTACCAATAATTCCTAATCCGCCTAATATAATTCCAGCTACTAGAACAGTAACAATTAATTTAGTAGATGACATTTTCTTTTTACCTAAAAGCCAGTAGCAAATAGCAACTAAAAGCACTGGTACAATAGCTGGCATTATTTGGTCTAAAATGGTCTGGGCCCGAAGTGTTACTTTACCTGTTTTAAACACTAAAGGAACGTTTGCGTTCACAACAGTTGGTATTAAAGCACCAACAACTGTAACTCCAAGTAGAATAGCTGCGTCGGTTAGCCTATTTAATTTGTTTCCAGCAGCATAAATTAATTTTTCACCTTGCGAGTATCCTAAAGGAAGAAGAGTAAAGCGAAGAAATAAGACTACAATGTTTGCTATTAGCCAAATGATTGCTCCAATCGGATTCCCTTTCAACCCCATGTAAGCCGCAATTGAGCCAAAAATAGTTGGTAAAATGACGCCTATTATTGTGTCGCCAACACCTGCGAAAGAACCCATAAGACCCGCCTTTAATCCTGCAATTGCTTCTTCAGCTTTGCGGCCTTCTTTCTCTTCAATGGCTATATCCATACCAACAATAAATCCTCCAATATATGCGTTGGTATTAAAAAATTGATTATGAAGTTTCATCATTGCTATTCGGTCATCTTTATCAGGGTATAGCTTCTGAATAGTTGGCAGCATTGTATACAGATAGCCAGTTGACATCATTCTTTCATAATTCCAACATATTTGGCTACTCCATAACCATCTCCAATTTGCTCGAAATAGATCTTTTTTTGTTATATTTTGACTGTTAATCTTCATATTCGCCGAACTCATTTTCTTGCCCTCCTTCAGTAGCATTATTAGTTGCAACATTATTATCAGTTTGCTTATAGTAAATTATAGCCATTGCTACTCCGATAATTGCTACGCCCAACATTGGTACTTTAATGTATGCAGCTAAAAAGAAACCAATAAAAAGGTATGCAATAAATTTCTTTGTAGGTAAGAACCTCAGAAGTATTGCAATTCCTACTACTGGTAAAATACCACCTGCCGCGGATAGTCCAGCAGTTAACCAAGTAGGTAGTGCATTAACTACAGTTTGAATTGTGCTTTTACCTACTAGTAACATTAAAAGTACTGGAACAGCACGCGATAGTCCCCATGGGAACATACCAAAAATAATGTTTCGTTCAACTCCAATTTCATCATCTTTTTCAATTGCTTTGTCTACTCTGTGTAAGAAATAAGTATTAGTAAATCGTGCTAAAACATCGAGTTGTACCATTAATAGACCGACAGGAACGGCTAATCCAATTGCAAAACTAACCCCTTTATTACTCATCACAGCGTAAGCGGTCCCAACAATTGCACCTGTCATAAAGTCAGGCATACTTGCCCCACCATATGTACCAACACCTAGTACCATTAACTGCAATGTTGCACCAACAACTAAACCCGTTTTGATATCACCCATAATAATACCGGATACCAGACCAATTAATAATGGATAATTGCATAAAATACCAACTGTAAGTTGATCTATAATCATCCAAAAGGCTAAAGCTGTTAATAATAATATTTGCCACCATGCAATTCCCATTTTAGTTCTCCTTTTCGTTTATCATTGGCATAAACTCTTCTTGCTTATCATTAGGGACCATCTGATGATAAAGGGTAATTCCTTGATCAGCTAACTTTTTAAAAATAACAACATCGTCTGAAGTCACAGCAACACTTTTGGCGACTTGTCTTGCTCCTTGTGACATAGACATGTTGCCTACATTTATGTCGGGAAGTTTGACTGAGCTGTTTACTAGCTGATAAAGTACTTGTGGCTTTTTAACAATTAAAAAAACTCTTTGACCATTATATTGACCACTAGTTATTCTTTTTGCGGCGCCTTTAATAGTTAATATACTCAAATGTACTCCAGCAGGAACAGCTGTTTTTAAAGTTTCTTTTTGAACTTTACTTTTAACGATTTGATCATCAACTACCATAATTCTTGTTGCATTCAAGTTTCTGGTCCACATTGTTGCAACCTGGCCGTGTATTAAGCGAGAATCAATTCGCACATTTATTAGTGGGTTTCCAGTATTCTTTGAAATTACTTTTTCATTTGAGGTCTTAGGGTCGGTTTTTAAGTGTGTCTTTCCCGTATCACCAGTCATTTCAATGGTTTGTTGTATGGCTTCATCAATAGGAGTCCCTGTTGCTAAAGATAAAATTAGCATTAAAGATAGTCCTGAAAAAAGTCTAATATTTGGATGATCTGCTATAAAAATTTTAGCGGCATTAGCAGGTGTTCCATTAGGAATATCTACGATAATTGCTATATTCTCTGATGCTTCATTGCTTTTTTTTAAGATATCTCTATAGCATCTAACGACATCATCAACGCTCATAGGGTCTTTAAAAGAAATCACTTCAAAGCCACTCAATGATCCTGTGATAATTTCACAACTTTTCAGTGTTTCTAAAGCATAATCACCATGACTAGCTAGAATAAACATTAAATCACACTCCTCTTATCAAAATTAATGTGTTAACTTGCTGACAAGTTAAATTTTAATTCTAAATGAAAGCAATTGCAATACCTTATTTAAAGCTTTTTGCATAAAAACAAAGTAGACATTTTTTCATAATAGTGATTAACTTAATGTATTAAGTTAAAGAAAGGAATTAACATGAATAGAAAACTAACTAGAATAAAAAAATATGAAGATTTAGGGATCGGTCTTTTTATTCATTGGGGTTTGTACTCTCAACTTAAGGTTGGAGAATGGACTGAATATATCCATCATAGAGATAAAAGAGAATATGAACAATTAATAAATAAATTTAATGCTGAAGAATTTGATGCTGATTATTTAGTTTCTAATGCCAAAAAAATGGGTGCAAAATATATTGTTTTAACTACAAAGCATCATGAAGGTTTTTTCTTATATGATACTAAGGGCTTATCTAAATTTGATGCAATACATAGTCCAGCCAAACGAGATATAATCAAAGAATTTATAAATGCATGTAACAAACAAAAAATCAAGCCTTTTTTATATATGGCTACCTATGATTGGCATTCTGATTTGTACCAAAACGATTTTGAGGGTTATCTTAATTATCTTTTGGAATCTGTCAGAATTTTATGTACAAATTATGGGCCAATAGGCGGATTTTGGTTTGATGGGGACTGGAACAAAAAAGATGCAAACTGGAAACTAGATCGTTTGTATGGCATGATTAGAAAATATCAGCCTAATGCAATTATTGTGAATAACACTGGTCTCAAGAGTAGAGGAAAAATTAGCAATCCAGAAATTGACGTTGTAACTTATGAAAGAAAAACGCCAGATCAGGTCAACCATGGATTTGGGGGAAAATATGTAGCTGGAGAAGCATCAATTACAATGAATCAACATTGGGGGTTTGCAAAAAATGATGTTAATTTCAAATCTACTAAGGAAATTGTCGAAAATATCGTTCACGCTCGAGGAATCGGAGCTAATATTTTATTAAATATTGGCTTAACTGGTACGGGTGAAATTCCTATAATGAATCAAGCAATAATGGAACAAGTTGGTAAATGGGTAAATATGGCAAATGAGAGTCTTTATGAAACGCGCCCCAAGCAAGAACTTAGGGCTAGTGGAAATACGAAAGACGTGGTATTGCAAAACAAAAGTAAAAATAGTATATACTTATTTATTCATGATTTGAAAATTGTTGGTAATGAAAATGTTGTATTAGGAGGAGAAGGTATTAATTTACGGTCATTTAGTGGTATATTCAAAGAAATTAAGAAGATAACTTGGTTAGATAATGGTGAGAGTGTCCCATTCATGCAAGATAAAAATAAGGGAATACTAACAATTGATGCTGGTGGCTATACTTATGGAACTGATTGGTGTGTGAGGGTAGCCAAGATCAATTTTTAAAAAATATGGTGAAAGGTAATGTCAAAATATCAAGATATTGTTTTAAAACTAGTTGAAAAGCTAAATAATGGTACGTTAAATCCTGGGGACCGTTTTTATAGTGAATCTGAAATCACCCAAATTTATCACGTGAGCTCTACTACTGCTGTTAAAGTTTTAAACACATTAGAGCAGCAGAATAAGGTTACCCGAGTGCAAGGTAGTGGTACTTTTGTTGCTAAAGAATCACATAAAAGAATAGCAATGTTGACTGACTTAAATTTGGGTGTTGGTCAGGGGGAAAGCGTCAAGGTTTTATCAGCTAATTTAGGTAAAGACCAAGAAATTAATAAAAGGCTCCATCTCCGAAAAGGTGATAAGTATCTTGAGGTTAGACGTATAAGGTATATTGGAGAAAAAGCTTCTCAGTATTCTATAAGCTACTTAAATCCTAAATTTATTGATTTAACAAATTTAAATGATTTATCTTTATTTAATTCTATTTATCAAAAAGTACGTGATGATTCAAAAATAGACCCATATGAATTACCATTTAAACAAAAAAATTGGGCTAAAAGTATTGAAAATAAAGAAATTTTGCAGTACTTTATACCAATTCAGAGTAAACTCTTGTTTATTTGTCAGGAAAGAGAAACGTATCTTCCCTATACATCTGATGAATTATTAGAATATGCAGTTAGTTATAAGTTGCCTGAGTATTGGGGCTATGAAGCTGAAGCAACAGCATATAGACAATAATAAAAGCCATGAGATTTTTCTCAAGGCTTTTATTTTTTCAGCAGCAGTACTTTCTCTTCAGGTAGTTTGATTTCAATTTGTTCGAGGCTAAATGGCTTTATTAAAGACATTTGGTATGCAGTCAAATGTAAAAGCTCGTTTGAGTCACCTTGCGGGTTATATAATGGATCTCCAATGATAGGGGAGCCAATTGCGGCTAAGTGGACCCGTATTTGGTGCGTTCGGCCAGTTTCAAGTATAACTTTGATTAATGCGGTTTGATCATCATAACGTTTTAAAATTTGGTAATGAGTGATTGACTTGAGTCCACCGCTTTTTATCATTCGTTTCCGCTGATCTAATGGATCGCGACTAATTGGCAAATCTATCATACCTGAATCCTGTAAAGTTTTAGAGTTGTCAACAAGTGCTAAGTATTCGCGATGAAAAGCCTTAGTAGTCAATTCTCGATTCAAAATTGGCACAACAGCTGGGTTTTTAGCTACAAGGAGTAGCCCGCTAGTTAGCATGTCTAAGCGATGAACAATAAAAGGAGTGTGCTTTAAATAGGTTGCACAATCGTTCAGAGCAGTATTGGTTTCATTTGAATTTGGATGTGTTTTTTGTCCAGCGGGTTTGTTAATGATTAACAAATCTTCATCTTCAAAAACTACATCAGGTAATTGACCATTTTCGGGATATTTTTTTTGGCCTGATTCAACATGTTCTAAAAAAAGCTCAATTTTATCGCCTGGATTGATTAGGCGATTAAAATATAGATAAGAACCGTTAATTAGTACTTTTTGCTCGCACCGCAAATAATGACGCCATTTTCGAGGAATTAAAAGTTTGCGTAAAAGTTCATTTACAGAACATGGTTTAAGATTTTTGGGGTAGTTAAGTGTAAAATAGTAGCTCATAAATATTTATTAAATCTTTTTGAAAATAAAGGTAGTACTTTCTGATATGATACAATTTTAGTTGTTTCTAAAAAGGAGCAGATAAAATGGAAAATAATGAACCAAAGAGAAACGGACTTGGTGGCTTATGGCACCGGTTTGATCACCGTTTTTATATCGGGCGCTGGATTATCTTGATCCTGCTAACCTTCACTTTTTTGGTTTGTACTTATTATACCGTCAAAGTAAAAACTTCAAACATCTCAAATCTAAAAGCATCCCTGTCAACGACCACGGCCATTTATGATCATAAAAGTCAAAAAGCGGGTTCGTTATATTCACAAAAGGGAACTTTTGTTGAATACAATAAAATTTCACCTAACGTCAAAAATGCCGTAATTTCAACTGAAGACCGAACTTTTTGGACAAACCCTGGCTTTAGTATTAAGGGAATGGTTAGAGCAGCCTTAGGGCTAGTGATTCACCGAGGACAAATTTCTGGCGGTGGCTCAACTTTAACGCAGCAGCTAGCCAAAAATGCTTTATTAACGCAACGCCAAACTATCTCACGTAAAGTAGAAGAACTATTTTTTGCGATTGAGATTACGCACGTTTACTCAAAAAAAGATATTTTAACTATGTATTTGAACAAAGCCTACTTTGGTAACGGTGTTTGGGGCGTGCAAGATGCCAGTAGGAAATACTTTGGTAAGGATGCTAGTCAGTTAACGGTGGGCGAAGGAGCTTGTTTAGCTGGAATTTTGCGGAATCCAAGTAAATATAATCCAATTGATCATCTGAATTATTCACTTTCAAGGCGTAATTTGGTTTTGGACTTGATGGTTTCAAATGATAAGCTAACCAAACAGCAGGCACAATCAGCTCAAAGACAAGGTTTAACTTTACGTGATACCTATCATAATCAGGATGGCTATCGTTATCCTTACTTTTTTGACGCTGTGGTCGATGAAGCGATTAATCGCTACGGTCTAAAAGAAGAAGATGTGATGAATAAGGGACTTCGTATTTATACGACGTTAAACCAAAATTATCAGCAGCAACTTCAGGAAAAATTTTCCCAAGACTGGCTATTTCCACAGGGGTCTTCTGACGGAACAAAGACTCAAGGAGCCAGTGTGGTGATGGATCCAAGTACTGGAGCTGTTCGTGCTGTCATTGGTGGACGAGGAAAACATGTCTTTCGGGGTTATAATCGTGCAACACAAATGAAGCGGCAGCCGGGTTCATCGATTAAACCAATTGTGTCTTACGCACCTGCTCTCCAGCAGGGCTACCATTATGATTCACAGCTTTCGAATAATCTGCAACGCTTTGGTAAAAATGGCTATCAGCCGCATAACGTTGATAACGGTTATTCTGATAAGATTCCAATGTATGTGGCATTAGCACAAAGTAAAAATGTGCCAGCCGTTTGGTTACTTGATCGGATTGGTGTTTCTAAGGGCGTCCAGTCCGCTAATAATTTCGGTATTAAAGTAGCCAAAGAAGATCAAAACCTCGCTTTGGCCTTAGGTGGGCTATCAACTGGAGTTTCTCCCATCCAAATGGCGCGGGCGTATTCTGCTTTTGCCAATAAGGGAAATCTTCCAAATAATTATTATTTCATTACTAAAATTACGGATGCTAGTGGCAATGTTATTGGTGAAAATCATGATACTGGAAGACACCGGATTATTTCTGAAAGCACAGCAAAAGAAATGACAACAATGCTTTTAGGAGTTTTTGCTGGTGGTACGGGTACTTCCGCACAACCAGCCGGTTATCGTGTTGCTGGTAAGACGGGTTCAACTGAGGTGCCCAATTCATATGGCTTTGGTACCAAGGACCAGTGGATAGTTGGTTATACTCCTGATGTAGTTGTTGCCACTTGGGTTGGTTATGATCGCACTAATAAACAACATTTTATGCACGGTGTCTCAGAAACCGAAATTACTAGGTTATATAAAGCAGAAATGGAAGGAATTCTTCCTTATACTGCGCAAAATCAGTTTGCTGAACAGGCTCCTAAACAAATTATTCAGAACAATGGTTCTAATTCGGATTGGACTAATGGCTTGAATGAAAAAATACAAAAAGGCTTAGGATCTGCGGGAGAAAAAATAAATGAATGGTATAATGACTTGAAGGGGTTTTTTAACCGTTAATTAGGAGGATTTAATCATGGTAAATATTTATGACGCAACCAATCAATTAGCTTCTGATTTGCAAGAAATTGATGAATTTAAGACTTTACAAGTTGCGATTGATGGAGTTAAAAAAAACACAGAAAGTTCAACTCTATTTAAAAAAATGGATAAGATGCAAAATGCAATTATGAAAATTCAATCACAAGGACAGGAATTGTCACAAGAAATGCAGGAAGAATATAAGAACTTAAATGATCAAGTTCAAAAAGATCCACAAATTTTGAAACTGTTGGAGGCAGAACAGGGCCTTTACAAGATAGTAGAAGAAGTTCAAAGAGTGATTACTAAACCAATAAATGATTTATATAAGGGTCTTAGGAATTAGATAAAACAATGAAATTTATTCATCTTGCTGATGCACACTTAGATAGTCCTTTTTTGGGGCTATCTTTTTTGCCATCTAGGAGTTCTTCATTTATCCATGGTGCTCCTAACCAGTCATTAACAAAAGTCGTTGATTTGGCCCTACAAGAAAATGTTGATCTTGTGTTGATTGCAGGAGATACATTTGATAGTGCTCGGCCTAATCCCAGTAGTCAAATCTTTTTTGCACAACAAATTGCCCGACTAACCGATGCCAAGATTCAAGTTGTCATGATTTTTGGAAACCATGATCACATGAAAAAAGAAGACTTGTTAATTTCTGAAAGCCCCTATTTTAAATTAATAGGTGATGGCGAAACGGTTGAAACCGTCAGCTATCAAACAGCTAACGGTTTCGAATATGAGGTCACGGGTTTTTCTTATTTAAAAAATCACATCACTACCAATAAAATTAGTGAATTTCCAGCTAAAAGCAGACATTATACTTTTGGCTTAATGCACGCACAAGAAAAGTCAGGCCAAAGTAGTCAAAATGTATATGCTCCATTTAATTTAACCGAATTAAAAGAGTTAAACTATGATTATTTTGCTTTAGGTCACATTCATTTGCGGCAAGTTTTATCATCCACTCCTTGGATTGTTTATCCTGGCAATTTGCAAGGGCGCCATATCAATGAAACAGGCGAAAAAGGCTGTTATCTGGGCGAAATAAATGAGCAAACAAAAGAAACAAAAATTCAATTTATTCCTACTTGTCCTATTGTCTGGCAAAAAGTTGCTATCAAATTGCAAAAACCGCTGTCCCAAGCTGATTTGCAGACTTTAATTTGCGATAATCTCGCTTCTTCGGTAACGACTTATTACTGCCTAAAAATTATTGGTGCCGAGTATCTGAGTGCAAAAGAACGTGAAATGATCCAAGAAAGTGATTTCTGGCACATGATCTCGCAGCAATTAGATTGTGAATCACAATTAGTGGATGTACGACTGGCCAGCAACAGTCACCTAGAAATTGCCGAAAATGATCAGGTTTATTTCAAGCAAGCTGAAAAAGAAGTTTTTGACCAGCAAGAGTTTCAGTCTTTCAGTAATGATTGGGCTAAAAAAGATGATTTTGCGGCCGAACTTGCCCAAAGTGCGCTTTTCGAAGAGCAAGTGCAACAACTTGCTGAGGTCAAACTGAATAGTAAATTGAAAGGAATTAGCGATGAAATTAACGAAGATTAAAGTTGTCAATTTTGGCCAATTCTCTGATTTTACGTTTGAACTGCCGGAATCTAATCTCACGGTTTTTTTTGGTGCTAATGAAGCTGGTAAAAGTACGATTGTTGCTTTTATTAAACAAGTTCTATTTGGTTTTCACCTAGCCAAGCATACTTCTGCTTTTTTTGAAGATTATAAGCCTTTAGCGAGGGTCAGCCCAATGGGTGGATCATTGTTTTTTACGGATGAGCAGGCTAATATATTTGAATTGGAACGTCTGTATGCACCGGGCAAGGGTTCTAAAGTTGGTACGCTAACTGTTAAGCGTAATGGACAGGTTGTTCCGGAAAATATTTTTTTTGATCAGTTAAAAAATATTGACGGTGAATTTTATTCGGACAGTTTTATCTTTAATCAAGACATGTTAGCCAAAGTTGGCACTATTGGACAGACAGATTTGCTTGAACGAATTTATTATTTAGGCGCTGCTAATAGTGACAAGCTGATTGATCTGCGTGACGATTTTGCCAAAAAAGCAAGTACATTATTTAAAAAAGGTGGGACTAATCCGCCGCTTAACCAGTTGCTTAAGCAGTTAAAAGAGCAGAAAATCAAGGTTGATGAGGCAGAGGAAGAATTTTCCGACTACCAAGAATTGCAAAAGCAGTTCAGTGATCAGCAAGCACAATTAACTGAACAGGAAGCACTTTTAACCAAGCTGCAAGATAAACAAAAGCATGTTGAACAACTGCAAAGATTACTGCCGAGCTACCAAAAACTTACCAAGTTAAAGCAAGAAGTAAAAACTGTTTACTTTGATGAACAAAAATATCAAGAAGCGCAAAATTTGCTGATAGAAAAGCAAAATTTGCAAAAACAGATGGAAAATTTGCAAAAACGACTAGCCAAAGTTGCTGGTCAAGATAATTCGCTCCAAAATGAGCATGAATTGGTTCAAAAAAAGCCTGAAGTTTTGCAATGGCGCTCAGAATATCGCTCTTGTTTACAAAAGCAGAAGCAAATTGCCAGTGAAAAAGAACAGCTAGTTACTCTTAACCCCGCATTGGCAAAGGTAGCTGATTTTAATCAAGATCAAATGGTTACATTGCAAACAGATTACCAAAACTTGTCTTTAAAAGATGACTCTTCAAGGCAAAACACTCAAACTGATGGAAGATATTGGCTGATTGGTTCTGGCTTAATCATCATTCTTGGTTTAATTCTGTTGGTAGTCAATTCACCGCTATTTGGCGGAGCCGCGCTATTTGGCGGTATTGTCTGTGGAATGTGTGGTTTCACTAAACAAAAGCAGGCTAGGGAGGTTAAGGCCCAGCAGGAAGAGCAAAGAGATTTAGCTCAAAAACAGCGGGCCGCTTTTACCAGTAAGTATGAATTAGAACCGGACCTATTGGATCTACCGAATTTGCTTAGCGCGTGGCGGCAATATCAATTACAAATTCAAAAAGAAAAAGTAGTTGAAAGCCAAGAAGAAGATTTACTTTTACAGTCTAGCAAACTTGCTGATAAGATTAGTCAACTTCTTCACCAAGAAGTCCAGCCAGACTTTGAGAGTATTCTTACTGCTTTAGACCAGTTAGAAACACAGGAAAATCTTGCCCGTCAGAGTAGCGAAGAAAAAGCTAGTTTGCAAAGTACAATTGCTGATAATAATTCTCGTATTAAGGAGCTCGATTTAAAATTAAATGCACTTTTTGCTGCAGCTAATGTAACTGACATGGCGGGCTATACGGCGCTTAAATCAGCTAAATTAAAGCAGGAACAACTCCAGGCTGAAATTAATGTTTTAACGACAAATCTTAAGCAAGATATGGCTGAGTTAAAATTAATTCAGCAAGATACTGCTTTGCAATCCAAGCTTCAAGAATTATTACAGCAAATTGCCAATCAGCAAGAAAAGATACGCCAATTACAAGCGACAAAGGCTGAGTTGAGTGTTAAGATGACTAACCTAGCTAACTCAAACGCCGTCTTTTCAGCTAAGCAAGATTTAGCTAACCTAAAAACTAAGTTTCAGAATTTAAGTACTGAATATTTAGCAGATTTAGCCGTATCAAAATGGATTGCGCGAGCACTAGATTTAGCTTCAAATGAACGCTTTCCTAAAATGTTAGTACTGGCAAAAGAATATTTGCGACTATTAACAAATAATCGGTATAATAGTATTGAAATTGACAAGAAACTAACAGTTACTCGTTATGATGGCAAGAAGATCAAGGTACAGTATTTGTCTCGTGGTACTTCTGAACAACTGTACTTTGCATTAAAACTAGCATTTGTTCAGCAAATAAAAGATCAAATCAACTTACCAATTTTAATTGATGATTCTTTTGTCAATTTTGATGATCAACGAGTTGACCAGATTAAGCAACTATTGGATCAAGTAGCGCAAAACAATCAGGTGTTAATTTTTACAGCGCAATCCACTTTAGTTGAAAAATTGCATATTCAGCCACTAACTTTTAGGAAAGGAACCGAGAATGTATAAACGTTTGCTGGATTATAATGATGGTGAAGAATTGGAGGCAGTTGTATTAATTAAAAATTCACAACTGCGACATACGAAAAAGGGCAAGCTATATTTAGCAATGTCCTTTGGTGATTCGTCAGGTGAAATTCGTGGTAACTTTTGGGATGCCAATAATCAGGATGCTGCGACTTTTAGTGCTGGCACCATTGTTGAATTAGATGGCAAACGTGAGGAATATCAAGGACAACCACAAATCAAGATTTATAGTTTACGAGTTGTTGGTCCTGAAGAAGGCTATGATCTTAAGCAATTTATTAAGTCGGCACCTGAAAAAATTTCTGTCATGAAAGAGGAAATTAATCAGTATGTATTTGAAATCTTAAATCCGACATGGAATCGCATAGTTCGCTTTTTACTGAAAAAATGGGGTGAGCGTTTCTATGATTATCCCGCTGGAAAAAGCAATCATCATGCGGTTAGAGGCGGTTTAGCCTATCATACGTTGTCAATGCTGCGGGATGCCAAGGCAATTGCCGACAACTATCCGCAGGTTGACAGGTCGCTTTTATATGCTGGCTGTATTTTGCATGACATGGGTAAAGTTCTTGAATTAACTGGACCAGCTGCAACGCAATATACCACTGAAGGTAATTTGGTCGGGCATTTAGTATTAATAGATGAACAAATTATGCTGGCGGCTAAGGAACTTAATTTCGATTTAGAAGCCGAGGATATTTTGTTGTTACGGCACATGGTCTTATCGCACCATGGTAAATTTGAGTATGGCTCACCTAAATTACCAGCGTTATTGGAAGCCGAATTGTTACATCGCATAGATGATTTGGATGCTGCTGTTTATGCAATTACTAACGCTTTGCAAAATACGCGGCCGGGTAATTTTACTGATAATATTATGAGCCAAGGTGGCAGGAAATTTTATCGGCCAAAAAAAGATGAACCGTTAACTAAAGCTAGAAAATTAGAGTAAAAAAAAGAAGTTCATTTGAACTTCTTTTTTATTTGCGATTAAACTATGCTTATTTCTTTGCATCTGAAGTAGAAATGTATGAAGATAAGACATTCTTAAGATCGTTATCTTTAATATTAACATCGGCTTTTTTCAATACAGTCGATATTACGCTACGCATTGTTTCTTGATCTTGTGACATAGAACGGTAAATCTGATCATCAATTTCCTTCTTGTGTGAAGCAAATGTGCCTTTACCAGGGTGTTTAATCATTCTAATCACATGGTAACCAGATTGTGATTTAACTGGGCTACTGGTGGTTTCACCGGTCTTTAACTTGAATGCCGCATTCTTAAATGCTGGGTCTAAAGTTGAATCGGTTGAATCAAAGGCAGGTAATTTTCCTTCGTTCGATTTAGTACCAGTATCAAGTGAGTATTTTTTAACTAAGCTCTTGAAGCTCTTACCATCTTTTAATTGCTTAATGATATCTTCAGCTTGTGATTTCTTGGCAACTAAAATATGTTGAACGGTAACTTTTGGTTGATATGATTTCCAAGCCTTGTCTTCTTGACTCTTAGAAATCTTCTTAACGTCTTTTAAAGCTGCCTCACTAAGTAAGTTAGTCTTAAGGTTTTGCTTAAAGCCTGAAACAGTCATACCGTTTTGTTGCAATACAGCGTTAAATTGGGAACCATATTGCTTTTTGTAATTATCAAATTGCTTGTTAACTTCACTCTTGGAAACTTTATTACCATATTGTTGTTCCAAAACATGGTTAATAATCATGTTAGCAAGAGCGGTTTGACCAGCTTGCGATTTCTTCATTTCATCGTAGTAGTCTTTTTGGGTAATTTTACCACCCTTGTAGGAGGCAACTGTCTTGCCATCATTAGAACAAGCAGCAGTTGATAAAGCAATTCCGGCTACAGCGGCTACTGCAGCAATTTTCTTAAAATATTTTTTCATAAAGTAATTCTCCACATCCTTAATAAATTAAGTCACCGTCAATTAATATAACATAAACTGGCAGCTCTAGTTTTTAATTTTATCGTTTTCACTAAAAAAACAAACTTTCTTTATAATTTTTTAGCATTATTCCGATTTCTTTGGCAGATTTTGTGTAATATCTTCACTAATTTTTTGTGTCTGTTTCTGCAATTGGGCGATTATCCGCGAAATGCTCATTTGATAATATTGAATATCTTTTTCCAATTCAGTAAGATTCTTTTTAACAGGAGGTAACGAGGCATTTAGTTCTTGGCGAGCTTCTTGCAAGCTCCCAATTGCGTTCGTTAAATCGCTGATATCTTCCTTTGTACCCTGAAATTGATCTTGAATTGGTTGACCAAGACGTCGACCGTTTTTGTCTCTAAATAATGATAAAACCATGCCAAATCCGGCACCGACTGCTAGTCCAAGACTAAATTTCTTCATAATTTCTCCTTAAAACTGGGCCTTAATTTGTTCTGCAATTTTTTGGTAATCTGCTTCAGTATAGTTTGCTTCGTTGTTTCTGGTAACGATTTTTAGACCATCACCTTCGAAACGAGGAACAAAATGAATATGTGAATGCATTACCACCTGATTTGCGCTAGCGCCATTATTGGTGCTAATATTCATCCCTGTAATTTTAGGGTCATAATTTTTGATTGCATTAGCAATCGCAGGAATATATTTTAAGAATCTCTGCGCATCGTCAGCTGTGTAATCAAAAAAGTTAGCAATGTGCTTTTTTGGGACCATCAAAGTATGACCAGGGTTTACTTGCGACAAATCTAAGAATGCCTTGACATCATCATTTTCAAAAATAGTGTAGCTAGGAACTTCACCACGAATAATTTTACAGAATAAACAATCTTTATCTAATTCAGCCATCTTTAAACCTCTTAACTTTGAAATGTAGTTTCCATTAATATCATGCTATCATATTAAATGAAGAAATTCATTAAAAGAAAGATAGGAAATATGGTTCTCAAAATAGAGCATTTGACTGGTGGGTATACTGGTATACCAGTCATTAAAGATATTAATTTAGAAATTCAGCCAGGTGAAGCATTAGGAATTATCGGCCTAAATGGTGCGGGCAAATCAACTACAATTAAGCACATTCTTGGTTTACTAAGACCACAAAAAGGCAAAATTGTATTAAATTCGGTTGAATTGATTAAACAGCCGACTGAATTTAAACGCCAAATTGCATACATTCCGGAAGTTCCGGTTTTGTACGAAGAATTAACTTTGAAAGAACATTTAGAACTCACCATGATGAGTTATCAATTAGATGAAAAGAAAGCTTGGAAGCGGGCCAATGAACTGCTAAAAATGTTTAGGCTTGATGATAAGCTAGATTGGATGCCAATCTATTTTTCAAAGGGAATGAAACAAAAAGTGATGATTGTGACTGCTTTTTTGGCAGATACTGATTTGCTGGTAATTGATGAGCCTTTTACTGGCCTTGATCCACTTGCTGTTGGCAACCTGATTGATTTAATTAAAAAAGCGGTGGCGCAGAAAAAAATGATACTGATGTCAACGCATATACTGGCAGACGCCGAACAAGCAATTTCTAACTATGCTGTCTTGAACAATGGCAAGATTGAGGTAATTGGAAGTTTAACAGACATTAGAAAGCATTATGGCTTGAATGAGTCCGATTCCTTTGACAAGATCTACCAAATCTTGAATGAGGAGCAAAGACATGCGTAAATTAGCTCAAAAAAGACTGCAATCCAATTTACAACAATCACTCAAATATCTGGTTTTAGTATTTAATGACTTTTTTATTTTGGCATTAATCTTTTTGTTCGGTGCCATTATGTTTTGGTATGCGCAGGCAATGAAAACAATGCCAAGCCAGCGCTGGTTTTATCGTCCTTTGGTTGGGGCAATTTTATGGCTGCCACTATTGGTTGGAAGACTGGTTACGATGTTGAAACCGGCTGATTTACAGTTTTTACTGCCGCAAGATGAGCAGATAGATGACTATTTAAAGCCAATGTTTAATTATAGTTTGGTTGTACCTGGGATTATCCTTATTTTGCTGGCTGGAATTTTGTTTCCATTTGCGACTATTAAGGCAAAGATAGCACCGTTAGAATACATTCTGGCTGTTTTTGGTGTTTTTATTGCTAAAATTTTACAGTTGAAAATAATGGAGCATAATCTGTTCTTTAATCGCAAAATATCCTTACTAGCTGTCAACCTAGTGCTATTATTAGCTTTTATTTTAGGTCTGACTTCGGTCAAAATTTTTTATGTCGTACTCTTTTTATTGGTAATTTGTGTCGGGCTACTGATTTTTAAACCGCGTCATGATGCACTTTTTGATTGGCAATATGCGGTTGAATTAGAGCAAAAACGCAAAAGCAGAGTTTACAGTGCTTTTAGCATGTTTACCGATGTAAAAGAAAAAAGAGTGACAATCAAGCGGCGTAAGTATTTGGACTTTTTATTGCCAAAATCACTTGCACGTGAAAATCCTAATCGTTTTTTGTATCGGAGATCACTTCTACGGAATCCCGAAAATATCAGCTTATTGGTGCGAATGACTGCTTTTGCCGTTTTAGTCTCCTGGCTTGTACAAAATTGGTTATGGGCGCTCGGACTGTCATGCTTAGTAATCTTCTTGACGGTTTACCAATTGCTGCCAATGGCCAATGAATTTGATAACAATATTATGTATCGGATATATCCAATACAGCGAAATAATCGTGGGAAAGACTTAGTAATCGTTTTGGCACTAGCTTTAGTTTTACAATGGTTAATTATTAGTCTGTTTTGGTTGCTATTGCTGCCAATTAATTTAAACCTATTAGAAGCATGCGCTGCCTTGCTCATCTTTAGCTTACTAATCGGACAAATTTATTTACCCGCAAAAATCAAGAAAAGGAAGATATAATTTAATGAGGTTACGAAATAAGCCTTGGGCTGTTAAATTGGTCGGTGAACACCCAGAAAGCGTCTTAGATCGACCAGATCCAGCAAGTAAAATCGACTGGTCAAAAAGATTTGCAGTTATTTCTAGGCCGCTTGAAATTGAAGTTGGCTCAGGTAAAGGGCGCTTTATTACAACACTGGCTGAACAACATCCTGAAAAGAACTTTGTTGCTGTGGAATTGCAAATCACGGCGGCAGGAATTATCTTACGAACAAAATTGGAAAAGAAGCTCGAAAACTTACAGATTCTTTGCGCTGATGCAGCTAATTTAGATTCATTTTTTAGCCCGCATAGCGCCGAAACGATTTACTTAAATTTCAGTGATCCATGGCCAAAGAGTCGTCATGAAAAGCGGCGCTTAACTTATAAGACTTTTTTGGCAAAATACCAAGCAATTCTGGCGCAACACGGCCATTTAGAATTTAAAACAGATAATGCTGGTCTTTATGCTTACTCTGTTTTGAGCATGAACAATTTTGGCATGCGCTTTGACTTTGTCTCCGTTGATTTACATCATGAAAATGAAGAAATTGTGACGCGAAATATTGAAACTGAATATGAACATAAATTTGTAGCTAATGGTAATCCAATTTATGCCCTCCATGCAGACTTTGGAGTAAAATAGTTGAGAAGCGATTTGAATTGAGAGGTTTACAAATGGAACAAATAAAAAAATTTGATGATGCAAAATTAGCTGAAATTACCAAAACTGGTCGAGTAGTCCTCGAGTTTTCAGCTGATTGGTGCCCAGATTGCCGCTTTTTAGACCCATTAATGCCGGAAATTGAAAGTGATTTTGCTGATAGCAAATTTTATCAAATTGACCGTGATGGCGCAGTAGATGTCGCTAAAGAGTTAAATATTATGGGAATTCCTTCTTTTGTTGTCTACCAAGATGGTCAAGAAATTGGTAGACTAGTTAATAAGGATCGCAAAACCAAGGAAGAAGTCGAAGACTTTTTGCGGTCACTTGACTAAGTGAAAGAGGATTATTGTAAATGATTACTAGTATTAATAAACAAAGTTATCCTAATACCTTGATTGTGATTTTAGGTCAAGACCAAGGTAAAAGTGAATACGAAGAAAAAGAAGATATTACGCGTATTACTGACGAAAAAGGTAATGTCACAGGCTACAATTTCTTTAACGTTGACCAAGTAATTGATTATGACAAGTTACCAAATGGTGAGGTTAAACTTTCTGAAAAGGATTTAGCTGCTTTAAATCAAAAACTTGCCGATGCAGGTTTTGATGATAAGCTTGCTTATGGTAAGCCGACACTAGTTTACGGCTATGTGAAAACTTGTGAAAAACATCCTGATTCTGATCACCTGCATGTTACAACCATCGATGTTGGTAATGGTGAGGAGCATCAAATAGTTTGTGGTGCGCCAAATATTGCTCAAGGGCAAAAAGTAGTTGTGGCCCTTCCAGGGACATTAATGCCAAATGGTCAGATGATTTGGCCAGGTAAATTACGGTCAGTTGATTCATATGGCATGATTTGTTCTGCTCGTGAATTAGGCTTAGAACATGCACCGCAAAAGCGTGGCATCATGGTTGTACCTGATGATTTCTCCGTTGGGGATGCATTTGACGCTGAGAAATGTGATGAATTGCTTGCCAGCGGCAAAATTAGTTTATAAAGTAAAAAGACTCCATCAATGTGGGGCTTTTTTTGCTTGAAAAAAGTTAGTGGTATTAATAGTTAAAAAAATTTCCAAGTTAATTGGCTTGTGCTAAAGCTAATTGGACCACTACCGTCTTGGTGGTAAAGTTGAAATTTAACAACGGATGTTTTACTTAGAGCTAAGTATAATTAATGTACCGCAATGGTTCTAATTAACTATCGTTTGTGAACAATTATGAGCTTAAACTGTCGAAATTTTTCCGGCAGTTTTTCGGGAGTTTAAGCTCTTTTTATTGTAGTAATGGTAAAATAAGAAACGATGTTAAATAGAATTTTGGAGCTTAGAAAATGTTAGATAAAAATAAACAAATTTGGTTTATCGGAATTAAAGGTACCGGAATGGCTTCATTAGCCTTATTGCTTAAGGATTTAGGCTATGATGTAGCTGGTAGTGATATTGCAAAATATACTTTTACGCAGGTACCACTAGAAAAAGCTGGCATACCGGTAACACAATTTTCGCCAGATAACATTAAAGATTCAGGTCAAGTAATTGTTAAAGGTAATGCCTTTAAGAATGATAATGTCGAGGTTAAAGCTTGTGAAGATAAGCAGATTGCTTGGCAAAGTTATCCGGATACTGTTGAAGAAATCGTTCAAATGCACACAAGTATTGGTGTTTCCGGAACGCATGGGAAAACTTCTACAACTGGTATTCTTGCCCGTGTCATGGGTGAAGCTGCTCCAACCTCATATTTAATTGGTGATGGGGAAGGTAAGGGAGTGAAAGATTCGCGCTTTTTTGTTTATGAAGCTGATGAATATCGTAGACACTTCTTGGCGTATCATCCTGATTACCAAATTATGACCAACATTGATTTTGATCACCCGGATTATTTCAAAGACCAAGATGACTATACTTCAGCCTTTCAAACTGCTGCTAATCAGACTAAAAAGGCTTTGTTTGTTTGGGGAGGCAATGAGCGTTTGCAGGCGTTAGAAGCTAAGATCCCTAAATATACTTATGGTTTTGAGGACAATGATGACTTTCAGGCTGTTGATGTCAACAGAACGACTGCGGGGGCTGAATTTACTGTTATTACACATGGTAAGGAAATCGGTAGGTTCACCATTCATCTATTTGGTGACCATAATATTTTAAATGCTACCGCCGTTATTGCCGTCGCTTACACTGAAAAAGTTCCATTAGATGACATTAAAAAGGGGTTATTGTCATATACAGGGGCCAAAAGACGCTTTTCAGAAAAAGATTTTGGTGACATTAATGTGATTGATGATTATGCTCATCATCCTACTGAGATGCGAGCAACAATTCAAGCAGCACGTCAAAAGTTTCCTAACAAGCGATTAGTAGTTGTTTTTCAACCTCATACATTCACCCGGACAAAGAAATATGCAAAAGATTTTGAAGAAATTCTACGCGGGGTTGATAAGGCATACATTACGCCGATATATGCCTCCGCTCGTGAAGCAAGTGGAGATATTTCCAGTAATGATTTAGTTGCTAACATCCCTGGGTCCGAAGTTATTAATCTAGATAATATTGCTGACTTAGCTCAAAACCAAGATAGTGTTATTGTCTTTATGGGTGCAGGCGACATTCAGAAATATGAAGATGCTTTAGAAAAGCTGCTGTAATTGTATCTAAAATTTTGTTAATAGTTTAAGTAGAGTTTATGTTTAATTAACGTAAACTCTATTTTTCTTGTTTAATGTTGTCATAACAAAGTTGCTGGTTAGTGCCAAAGATATTCTAGGTTATGGGTTAAAAATTAAGACCAAATAGTAGGGCTAAACAGCCGCATACTAACGTTACTTTAACTAGCAAGCTTCACATAAATAAGCATAATGAAAATGCGATTAATAAAGCCAAATTAACAACGAGCTTTTTAGTAGCCACGAGCGAAAATAATCGGGTTATAAAGACTGCGGTAGATTTTTTTAAAGAAAGCGTTGAGAAATAAGCTCAACGCTTTTTTGCATGTTTTAGCTTTTGATCTTCTTGTTGCTATTTAAGTCTTAGAAAGCTCTCTTATTTTTACTTTTTAGCATGTAAAAGGTTTATTCATTTTTATGAAATATTTTGAAATAAAATAAAATAAATTGAAAATTAGTGGTTGTAAAATGAAAACTTATGGAATATAATGAAAATGTAAACGATAACAATTGAAATACAAGGAGAAAACAATGACTACAATTAAAACGGCGACAAGATTAAATGCATATCTGCCACATTACAATAATGATATCAATCAGGTTTTTAAGGAATTAAAAAGGGTAGGAATCAATTATGTTGATATTAACTTTCCGCAGCAGACAATTGGTATTCCAGCAGCAAAAATGAAGCAAATGCTTCAGCAAAATGACCTGTGTCCCAATGGAATGGAAATGCGCTTTGAGGATCATTATCTTAATGGCGATCTAAGCAACTTGGATGATCGAATTTATCGAGATGCCATTGAGATGTGTAAAAAAGCCGCTGATTATTGTCATGCAATTGGTGGAACAATGATTAATATCTGGAGTGCTCACGACGGTTTTGATTACAGCTTTCAAATTGATTATTTAAAGGTATGGCAACGAATCGTCAAAGCATGTCAAGAAATTGCAGATTATGCTCCTGACATTAAATTTAGTATTGAATATAAACCATATGAGCCTCGTGCCTACGCCTTTGTTGACAGTATGGGAATTTTGGGCATGATGCTAAAAGATATTAACCGACCAAATTTTGGTGTTTTACTAGATTATTGTCATATGCTAATGAAACATGAAAATCCTGCCATGGGTGCTGCTTTATTTGCAAATCAAAAAGAATTGTTTGGTGTTCACATTAATGACGGGTATGGCGTACATGATGATGGTCTAATGGTTGGAACTGTTACACCATTTAAAACCTTAGAATTTTTGTATTACATGAAAAAATATGATTTTGATGGGATGTATTACTTTGATACCGCTCCGGTAATTGAAAATCCTAGTCAGGAAACTGCGAAAAATATTGAAATGCTGAAGTATCTGTTGAACCTTTTAGACCGAATTGGAATGGATCATATCGAGACCATAATTCAAGAAAATGATGCAATTAAGGCACGCGAACTATTACTTGAATTTATGAAAAACTAACTAACAAAGCCTAGATTTAATTCAAGGAGGCATATGATGGATTATAAAAAAACGGCACAAGGTGTCTTAGATGCTGTTGGCGGGCCAGATAATATTTCTAATATGACGCATTGCGCAACAAGATTACGATTAAACTTAAAAAATGACCAAATTAATGATGACAAAGTCAAAGCAGTAGACGGTGTAATTAACGTTTCACGGGGAGGCGGTCAATACCAAGTTTTGATTGGACTTGAAGTCCCTAAAGTTTTTAGTGAATTTGAAAAACTAGTAAATGGTAATAGCGCTCAAACAGTCAGTACCAATCTCAAGCCTGAGGGTTTTAAGGGATATGTTAATGCATTATTTACTGCAATAGCAGGTATTTTTGCGCCACTATTGCCAGCTTTAGCTGGATCAGGTATTCTATATGGCTTATTGCTTCTTTGCAGCGAACTGGGGTGGATTAGCCAAAAGAGCGGTACATTTGTTATTTTGACCGCTGCATCAAAAGCTGTTTTTTATTTTCTACCTATTCTCTTGGCGTTTTCGGCTGCACGAAGATTTAAAGTTAGTCCCTATATTGCAGCTTTAATTGCTGGCGCCCTTTTGTATCCAGACTTTATCCAATTAATGGGAAGTCACGGCAACGGGGCAATGACATCATTTCTAGGAATTCCTGTTGTATTAATGAATTACAATTCAACGGTTGTTCCAATTCTAATAGCAATTTGGGCGTATTCTTATCTATATAAATGGCTTGATAAACATGTAAGCAAGAACTTGGAATTAGTCGTTGTCCCATTAGTTTGTCTGCTTATTATGGTACCTTTAACGGTAATTGTTATTGGTCCTCTTGGTGTCTATGGCGGACAATTAGTTGCTAATATTGTTAATTGGTTAATTAAAAATGTTCCGTTATTAGCTGGTGTTGTTGTTGGTGGGGGCTGGAGTTTTCTCGTTTCACTGGGGATCCATTGGGCCGTCAATCCAATTATGATTAATAATATTGCAACTCAAGGGTTTGACTTTATTTGTCCACTAACGTTTGCCTGCAACTTTGGTGTAATTGGCACTGCTCTTGGGGTCTGGCTTAAGACGCGCAATAAAGAATTAAAGAGTTTTTCGCTGACTGGTGTAATCACTATTTGTTTGTCGGCAATTATTGAACCAACTTTGTTCGGACTCTTAGTAAAAAATCGTAGAATTTGGGCAGCGCAGATAATTGCTGGCGCTTTGGGCGGTGCATACCTAGGACTAACTAAGGTGTATACAAATGCATTTGTTTTTGGGTCAGTGACTACTTTTCCCGCTTTCATTGCTAAAAACAGTAATAATTTTCTTAATGCAATGATTGGCTTAGCAATTTCCACTATTGTCGGAATTGCACTAGGTTTTATAGTTACAAGGCGTGATGAACATCTTGCCTAATGTGATTAAAAGCAAATGAAATAACATATTATAAGAGTATAATAAAGGGGAGCATGAAAATTATAAAGAAGGGGAATTAACTTGCTTCCGATTGAAAGACAAAATCAAATTTTGCAAATTCTTGAAAACAAAGATATGAGTAAACTTGAGGAACTTCACACGCAAATTCCAGGCGTTTCAATTTCAACATTGAGAAGAGACATTAAAGCCTTAGAAAATGAAGGAAAAATTGAATATCTTTTTGGTGGAGCTGTGAGGCTTTGCGATGGTGCTGGTGAGGTTGAGTTTGCCAAAAAAGAGCACAATCATCAAAAGGAAAAAAAGCTAATTGCTGAACTTGCAGCAAAAGAAGTTCACGATAATAATGCTATTTACATTGATTCTGGTACTACCTGTACACTGTTACTTGATAAGATAAAGAACAAGAAAGTAACAGTTTATACGACTAACACTCAGGTCTGTCATATAGGTGGCAATTTTAAGGCAGAAATTATTTTAATTGGCGGTAAATATAATGGGGTTACGTCTTCACTTACAGGTGCCTTAACTAATGATTTGCTTTCTAAGTTGCGGTTTGATAAATCTTTCTTTGGTATGAACGGTATTAGTCTTAATAGTGGTTACACTACTCCACAATTTGACGAGGCGATAAAAAAGCAGCTGATTGCAAAGCGTACTACACAATCCTTTATTCTTGCTGACAGTAGTAAATTTGGAATATCGTCAAATGTTCAAGCCTTGGAATTGAAGGATGCCACCCTGATTTCTGATAGCAGTGATCCCGAAATTGCTAAACAAACTCAAATTATTTTCCCTAAAAGTAAAGGTCAGAATTAATTGTCGTTTGTTTTTTATAGTTTAAGTTAAATTAGTTAATTAAAAGCGTTTTATTACTAAACGCTTTTAATTTTATGTGAGTTTTTTCTTTATTAATTTCGATTTTGTTATAAAATTAATACTAAAATCTAAAACAGGTAGAGGTATTATATGAAATTAAAGCAAAAAGCAGCAATTGGTTCAGTAGTCAGTATGTTTGCTCTTGCCTTGGTAGCTAATTTAAGTTTGGGTGCCCAGCCAATCGAGGCAACCGAAGAAACTAATGAAATAACACTAGCACATAACGCCTATGTTTATAATAAACACGGTAAGCGTTTAAGCAAGTTTCAAGGAAGCAAGCAAAAGGCGCATTTAAAAAGGGGCTTAAGTGTACCTTTCGTCGGTAAAATCGAACCGATTGAGCATAATGACAAACAATTTTATCTTTTAAATGATGATAATTATCATCAATCATGGTTGCCTTACCATAAAATTGGTGGAGAATACTTTTACAGCTTGGGTTCAGGCGGCTTTGTTAAGGCAGTAAATGTTGGTCAAGTTAACAATAAGCCACTTTATACTCATGAGGCAAAGGTCAAAATCGCTAAAAAGGTAAAACCTTATACAGCAGGAATTGGTAAAGATAAGACGGTTATCAAGCCCGGAAAAACCTATCGAGTAGACAGTATTACTGCATTAACGACCGATTCTAAGCCTGTAGTTAATTACAGAATTAGCGGAACAATCGAAGCTTTTATTCCTAAGAAAGATTTGGCTGTAACCCCCCGGCAGAATTTGAAACTGTATATGCAAGCTACATATGTCGGCTTTTTAAAAACAGCTGGGACTTATGACATCACCGCAACAGCACTTCCGACTGAAAGTGCAAATTCGACTTTTAACACTGGTGACATGTATCCAGTTGAAAAACTTACTTATTTATGGAATTCTAGTGAAAAGAAGGCTGAATTATTTTACCTGTTAAAAGATTCATGGGCTAAACCACGTTTTTATTCGCTAGCAAATTATCAGCCAGCAGCTACGCCAAGTTTAACTTATGTTAAGGTTGAGGGAACAAATTACATTTCAGGCCCATACTTGAAACCAAATAACACTCCAGAACAAGCGCAAGCAGATGCTAAAATTGCTACTAAAGAAGATAAACAAAAATTACAGACTTTAGTTGATCAAGAATTGATTACACCATACCAAAAAGACAATAATTTTACCCTTTGTGGTTTTAGATTTGGTTATGCGTTGCAATTAGCACAAAATACCTTAAAATCTGAAAAGGCCACGATTGCCGAGGTAAAAGAAGCGACTGCAATTTTGCAAAAAGCTCATAGTAACGTGTTGAATTGTACACCAAAACAAGAAAAAGGCGATCAGTTGTTAGGAACCAGTACGCCATATTTGTTAGAGCGTCAGAATTTTATTCAATAAATAGCGAGTTAGAGCATTGAAATTAAGTTTTCAATGCTTTTTATTAGCTAAAAAAGTAGGTTCTAAATTTAAAATTTGGCTTTTGAATTGAAGTTAATTGTCTAAAATGTATAGCAAATCTGAAGAAAAACAGTATTATGCCAGAATGCCGTAAAAACTGGTAAAATGGTAGTTGAATTAAAGACAAGTGATAATTGTGAGGAGATCTAATGGCTAATCAAAAATTACTTTTAATTGATGGTAATTCTGTTGCCTTTCGTGCGTTTTATGCACTTTATCGTCAACTTGAAAATTTCAGAAACCCTGAAGGATTGCATACAAATGCCATTTATACTTTTAAGAATATGCTTGATGTTGTTTTAAACAATGTTCAGCCAGATCATGTTTTAGTTGCTTTTGATGCGGGTAAAACTACTTTTAGAAATAAGATGTATTCTGATTACAAGGGTGGCAGACAAAAAACCCCAGGTGAACTTTCGGAGCAGCTACCATATGTGCAAGAACTATTGCACGATTTAGGCATCTCGACTTATGAATTAGAAAACTATGAAGCCGATGATATTATCGGAACCTTTGCAAAAATTGGTGAAAAAAATGGTTTTGATGTAACTGTCGTAACTGGGGATAAGGATTTAACGCAGCTTGCTTCTGAGCACACCACGGTGATGGTAACCAAGTCAGGTGTGATGAACCTTGAGTCCTATACGCCTGAACATATGAAGGAAGTTAATGGTGTTACCCCAACTGAATTTATTGATATGAAGGCCTTGATGGGGGATAACTCGGACAATTATCCGGGTGTCACCAAAGTAGGACCAAAGAAAGCATCGCAGTTAATTCAAGAATATGGTTCAGTTGAAAACTTATATGATCATATTGATGACATGAAAGCATCAAAGCTAAAAGAAAATTTGCTTAATGATAAGGATAAAGCCCTGTTAGGTAAAAAATTGGCTACGATCAACTGTGATACGCCAGTAACCATTGGAATTGATGATATTAAAAGAAGGCCGGTTGATTACCAAAAGTTGCGGCGTTTTTACGAGAAAATGAATTTCCGCAAGTTTTTGAGTGAATTAGCGCCTGATGGTGATTCTGGTAAAAATGAGACATCCCAAGATTCGCATGTCAAAATGGAATACACCGAGTTAACCAAGGACAATTTGGCTAAAATTACGGTTAATGAAGGCGATGAGGTCATTTTTTACTTAGGGATGCTGGGACCAAATTATCATTTGGCCGAGTTCGTCGGTTTTGCCTTTAAGATTAGCAAACAGATTTTTCTAAGTCGCGACGTAACGCTATTACAGGATGCCAAGCTAAAACAGATTTTAGAAGATAAGAAAATTAGCAAAGATGTTTTTGACCTTAAGCGGACAACTGTGGGGCTCAATCGTTTAGGAATCCACGCACATGGGATTGAATATGATATGCTGCTAGCTTCTTATTTGATTAATAATGAAAATAATTCGGATGATATGGCCGAAGTCTGCCGGATGTATGGGAATGACACTGTCAGAAGTGATCTTGACGTTTATGGCAAAGGTAAAAGTGAAAAGATTCCTACTGATGATGATGTGCTGTATAATCATTTAGCCACCAAAGTCGAAGCAATTGAAACCTTGAAAGAAACGCTGCTTGCCAAACTAAAAGAGCATGAACAAGATGATTTGTTTGCAAGTATCGAAATTCCAGTGGCACGCGTTTTAGCGATTATGGAAATAAATGGAATCAAGGTTCAGGCTGATACTTTAACTGAGCTGCAAGATGAATTTGCTGTTGAACTTAAAAAGATGGAAAAGCAGATTTATGATGAGGCTGGTGAAGAATTTAATATTAATTCGCCGAAACAACTTGGTCATATTCTGTTTGAAAAAATGGGCCTGAAGCCAATTAAAAAGACTAAAACCGGTTATTCAACATCAGTTGATGTCTTGAACCAGTTAAAAGATGAAAATCCAATTATCGGGCAAATCCTTTCTTACCGGCAAATTGCTAAAATTCAGTCAACTTATGTTAATGGCCTGCTAGATGTTATTCAAAAAGATGGTCGAGTTCATACACGGTATCTGCAAACTCTAACGGCAACTGGACGCCTATCTTCGGTTGATCCTAATTTACAAAACATTCCGACGAGAACAGAAGAAGGTAAGCAAATTCGAAAGGCTTTTGTTCCTAGTGAACCTGATGGCTATATCTTTTCTTGTGATTATTCTCAAATTGAATTGCGTGTTTTAGCTCAAGTTTCTGGTGATGAACAAATGCAAGAAGCATTCAGGACCGGCTACGATATTCACGCTCATACCGCAATGAAAATATTCCACTTGAAGTCAACCGATGATGTTACGCCATTAATGCGGCGCCGAGCAAAGGCAGTCAATTTTGGTATTGTCTACGGCATTTCGGATTATGGCTTATCGAAAAATCTGAATATTAGTAGAAAACAAGCCAAAGAATTTATCGATAATTATTTTGAGCAATACCCGCAAATTAGAGAATATATGGATAAGGCCGTTAAATTTGCTCGCGAAAAAGGTTACGCAGAAACAATTATGCATAGAAGACGGTACTTGCCTGACATTCATGCAAAGAATTATAATGTGCGGTCTTTTGCGGAAAGAACTGCAATTAACTCACCAATTCAGGGTTCCGCTGCTGACATTATTAAAATTGCGATGATCAATATGCAGAAGAAATTGAATGACTTACACCTTAAGACTAAAATGGTGGTTCAGGTTCATGATGAGTTGATTTTTGATGTGCCAAAAGATGAGATAGAAACAATTAAAAAGATTGTCCCAGAGGTAATGCAGTCTGCCGTTACTCTTGATATTCCGCTTGTCGCTGATTCAGGGTACGGTCATAATTGGTTTGATGCAAAATAAGGAGTAATAATAAATGCCAGAAATGCCGGAAGTAGAAACGGTTCGCCGTACTCTTCTCCCCTTAATTAAAGGAAAAACGATTAAAGAAATCACGCTGTGGTATCCCAAAATTATTGCTAGTGATCCAACAGAATTCGTTCAAAAGCTTACGGGTCAAGAAGTGGTGGCAATTGACCGGTATGCAAAGTATTTATTGATTCGGCTGACGAATGACCTAACTGTAGTTTCCCATTTACGCATGGAAGGAAAGTATCGTCTAGTTGACGTGGCTGCACCGAAAGATAAACATGATCACGTGCAGTTTGCTTTTACCGATAATACAGCCTTGCGTTATAATGATGTCCGCAAATTTGGCCGAATGCAATTAGTTAAAACTGGAACAGAAAAAAGAACAACAGGAATTAGTAAACTGGGCTTTGAACCTAATTCTCATAAATTCACGGTTGCTTATTTTGCAAATTGTCTTAAGCATAAAAAGAAAAATATTAAAAATACGCTTCTTGATCAATCTGTAGTTGCCGGTTTAGGCAATATTTATGTCGATGAAGTTTTATGGCTAACTAGAATTCATCCGTTAAGTATGGCCAATAAGATTCCACCTTCCAGAGTGAAACAATTACATGACAATATTAATTCTTTGATCAAATTAGCTATTGCTGAGCGTGGGACAACCGTGCACACTTATCTGGATGCTAATGGTGAAACTGGCGGCTTTCAGAAAATGTTGCGGGTATACGGACATAAAGGTGAACCATGTGCAAGATGTGGAACCCCTCTTGAAAAAATTAAGGTAAATGGTCGCGGAACAACATATTGTCCTAAATGTCAGGTGAATTATCAATGACCATTGTCTTAGGTCTTACTGGGGGAATAGCTAGCGGTAAAAGTACAGCTGATAGCTTTTTTATAAAAAAGCATATTCCAGTAATTGATAGTGATTTAATTGCTCACCATATTTTAGATATAGGTGAAAAGGGCTACAATTTAGTAATTAATTATTTTGGCGATCAGTATTTAGCAGCAAATAAAGCAATTGATCGCGCAAAGTTAGGTAAATTAGTTTTTAATTCACCTAAAGACTTAGCTAAATTAAATGAAATTACCCACCCGTTGATTTTTCAAGAAATCGAGACTAAAATTAGCCAACATAAACAGGAAAATGAGCCACTTATCATAGTAGATGCACCGTTATTATTTGAGTCAGGTGGTTTAAGCTATTGTGACCGCAGTTTGCTGATTGCTGTACCTGAAAAAATGCAAGTAAAACGCTTGATGGCGCGCAATCACATAACTGAAGCTGAAGCATTAAAGCGAATTAATAGTCAGATGCCTTTAGCGCAAAAGCAAAAATTAGCTGATTATGTTGTTACAAATACTGGTACAATAAAAGAACTAGAAGACAAATTAAACGAGCTGCTACTTAAATTAATAAAGGAGGACCAGTATGGAATGTCCTAATTGTCGGCAAAATGCCTCGCGCGTGATTGATTCTCGACCGAGTGATGAAAATCGTGCTATTAGAAGACGGCGTGAATGCGAAAACTGTGGTTTTCGGTTTACTACTTTTGAGCGAATTGAAACAACACCATTATTGGTAATCAAAAATGACAATACCCGGGAACCTTTTAACCGGAAAAAGATTTTGCATGGTGTCATGGCAGCTGGTCAAAAGCGTCCAATTACAAGCTCGCAGTTCGAGCAATTGGTTGATCACGTTGAAAATAAGGTTAGACAGCAGGGAGTAAGTGAGATTTCTTCGAAGAAAATCGGTCAACTAGTGATGGATGAATTGGCTGAACTAGATGATGTTGCTTACATTCGCTTTGCTTCCATTTACCGTGAATTTAAAGATATGTCTAGTTTCATGAAAACAATGGAGGATATGATTGCTAAGCGAGAGAAGGGGAACTAGAAATGTTTGAGACCCCTAATCCCAAACAACCATTTTTTATTGCTAACCGAGTTGATATTTTCCCAGAAGATGTGCGAGTTCTGGTTAAACTTTATCAGCCGCTGATTGGTTCACTAGCATTTTCCTTATATTTTAGTTTAAATGCGGATTTTAATGCGCATGCAATGCTATCGGACTCAACGGGTATTTATGCTCTGCAAGAACAGCTTGACTGTGATGTTAAGCACTTATTTTCTGCTTTACATAAGCTCGAGGGCGTTGGCCTAGTTCAGACGCGTTTACTTAATAATGAAATCATGGGACAAGTACTGATTTTTCGCTTAACCTGCATCCCTAGCAGCAGTGAATTTTTTTCAACGCCTCTTTTAGCAAGCTTACTTAAAGAAAAAGTTGGTATTTCTGCCTTTCAAAAATTAAGTAAAGATTTTGCTCGTGAAAGTAAGTCTAAGCAGAACCAAGTTAATGGTATGCAGAATGCTGATGATATCTCTGCTTCGTTTATGGAAGTTTTTCGTTTGCCTGAGCAAGAAGCAATTGAGCCTTCAGTTGATGTCAAATATGCCGCAAAAGAAAATAAAACAGACAATAATATCAAAGCTACTATTAATGAGCATGATACGGTTGACTGGAATTTCATGAAACAGCAATTTGAAATTTACCAGATTCCAGGAACGGAGATTGACCGTAATCGGGAAGCAATCCGCTCTGTAATGCGCACTTACGGGCTAACAGAACAAGAATTTGTCGATGAGGCCCTGACAAGTATTCACGGTGATTATCACTTGGATATGGTGCAAATTAAACAAGCGATTGCTAGCGGCATTCACGGCTCTCATACTAGGGCTCGAATTAAGCAAGAGACTAAGAAATATAATGACGATCAACCGATAAATGCTAAATTGAGTAAAAATGAGCAGCAAGTATTGCAGCTAGCTAAAAGTAAATCACCAGCTCAATTTTTGTACCGGTTGAAGACGGATCGGCATGATTATGTTGATGCCAGTGAATATAAAGTACTTGATAGTTTATATAATGAAAAGGGAATCCCGGCTGATTTGCTTAATATCTTAACTTATGCCTGCTTAAAAAGTGCACCGAATATTTCATACCGCCTGGCTAATCGGATTTTACATGATTGGCTTCAACATGGTGTTAAAGATGGGGCCCAAGCAATTGAATATATGCAAAAAAGGGAGCAAAATAAGGATAAGTACCCCCGTTATGTGCAAAATAAACGCGTTGAAAAAGGTACCGATTGGAGTAAGAAAAAATCTAGTGTTAAGTCCGATGTTTCTTCAGCTGACTTAAAAGACTTTTTCAAAAAATTTGAAGATCAAAATGGCATGAAGTAGGTGAACAAATGAAGTCAATCAATAATTTTTTAGACAAGAAAAAAGCCGACCATCTTGATGTAGCTAAGATTCGGGCCGAGATTCTATCCGAGCCAAAAATTAAACAGTTTATTAGTGAAAATCAAGATAAAATCACCTCTGAAATGATTGATAAAAGCATGTCTGCTTTATTCGAATTTTACCTAGATCAGCAGAATAAAAAAGATCCGGTGACCAAGGGTTATCGGCCTAAATTAATCTTGAATACAAATGCAATTGATATCATTTATGCTCCTGAAAATAGCAAGTTGGAACATGATCGTGAACTTGCAGCTAAAAAGCACTTGCGTCTAATTAATTTGCCTAGCAGCTTGCATGATGTTCGTTTAAGTCAGGTGGAAATAACACCGCAGCGTCAGCAAGCAATGGCTGAGATCGGGCAATTTTTGGCGGCTTATTCGCAGAATGCGTATCAAAAAGGCCTGTATTTATCAGGTAACTTTGGTGTCGGTAAAACATTTATCCTGGCTGGTTTAGCTAATTCTTTAGCGATGATGAACAAGTACGTCATCTTTATCCATGTACCTAACTTTATTGTTAGCCTATCAAGCCATTTCAATGATAATAGCTTGGTGACGGAAATCAACCGCATTTCAAGCTGTGATGTGTTAATTATGGATGATATTGGCGCTGAAAATTTGAGCCAGTGGTCACGCGATGAAGTTTTGGCTGTTATTTTGCAATCAAGAATGGATAATCAACTACCGACATTTTTCTCTTCCAACTTTTCAATGGATGATTTGGAAGAGCACTTTAAGGAAACCAAAAATGCTATTGATCCAATTAAGGCTGCCAGATTGATGGAACGTGTACGTACTTTGGCTAAAGAAGTCATTGTTTCTGGACCAAACAGGCGCCGTTAAGAACATTGTAAAATGCTTATTTGCAAATTAAGCATTAAAAGTAAAAAAATAACCGACTAGTTCAATGTTAGTTGAGCTGGTCGGTTATTTTGTTTTAAAGGCTTTATACTAAATCCTGTTGATAGATTATCTTAGTTTAGTTTCTATGGTATTCTATTGGCAGGATTTTTTTGCACACAAAAAGAGGCCCTAAGTCCTCTGTCCATATAATCCTTTGAAACCACTCTTCAGATCTATTTAGGAGTTTTCTTATGACCTCTCTATCTAATTGTATTAAACTTTTGCTCAATATTAAAGACCCTAATCTTGAATTTCTTGCTTTTAAGTCTGAAACGATTGATTCAGTAGTAACTACTGTCGCCTGCTGCAACCTTAAACTGCCGACTTGTCCTGATTGTCATTCGGCTCATATCTGGCGTAATGGCTACGCTCCGGTCAAAGTCAGATACTTGAGCAGCGATGCCAGTCGGCCACTTATACTTAAATTAGCCAAGCAGCGTATCTGTCGCGACTGCGGACAAAGCGCCATGGCCAAAACCAGCCTTGTTGATAAGTAATTACCAACCACGTTAAACGCAAGATTCTGTCTAGCTTGCGTGACGACTGGACCATGACCTCCATTACCGCTTTTACTAATGTTTCCGTTAATACCATCCAACGAGTTCTTGAGCAATACAGCAGTCCTTTTCATGACGACGATAACTGGCTGCCCGAGCATCTAGCCTTCGATGAATTCTGCGGTGTTGGACGTAAGTTGCACTTTATTGCCCTAGATGCAAGCACTCACCAAATAGTTAAGATTCTGCCAACACGCTATAAACAAACCATCATGACCTACTTCAAACATTATCCGGAACTTGTCCGCCGCCAGGTTAAAACGGTCTCCATGGACCTTAACTACTTTTATGCCGCTATGGTCAAGGAGCTTTTTCCTAACGCGCAAGTGGTCCTAGATCGTTTTCACATTGTTCAGATGCTCAACCGTTCCTTTAATGCCTGCCGGATTCAGGTGATGAAACAGTATCCCAAGTCCAGCCGCAGCTACCGCTTACTTAAATATTCTTGGAAGCTCTACCTTAAGCCTTTTGACCAGTTAGAAAGAAAGCATCCCGGCTACAATTGGCACCTCAAGGATCGGTTGACGCAAGCCCAGGTTGTAGCAGACGGGTTAGCGCTTGACCCAATCCTGGAGAATACTTACAACTTCATGCAGGATCTGCACCAGGCTCTTAAAGAAAAAGATGTTAAGCAAATAAGGACCTGTCTCAAGCGTTCAGATAAATTGGGCTGGCAAATGGAAATCACGCGTAAAACTTTCAAACGCTGCTTGCCTGATCTGCTTAATGCAGCTACGTACAGTCAGTCCAACGGTTGTCTGGAAGGAACCAACCGCAAAATTAAGCAGATTGAACACACAGCCTATGGCTATCGCAATTTTAATCATTTAGTTGCTCGGATTATACTAGAAGAGCCCAAAACTAAGATTAAGAAAAGAGCATCAAGCTACTTAGTAGCCTGATACTCTTTCAAAACATTATAAAACTCTATCAACAGGATTTGACAAAGAGCCCTTTTAAAAATGGTAGTTGCTAAGTGAAAAGTTGTTTAAAAATCATTCCTAATATCAAACTGGTATATAGATTTTCATCTTAATTTGTTTGCTAACTTAGTTGCACGACTCTAATAAAATGACTATAATATAATAAAATAATAAATAAATTATTAAAATAAGATAAACTTTGTGGTTATCAAAAATCTTTTAGCAGAATTAAATATGAGGCATCAACGATTTGTCATCAATATTGTTAACTTACTTGCCGGACAAAGTGAGGTATCCGAAATGAAGCTTGCCCAAATAAAAGATAATTTTTTATGGCTAAAAAATTTGACTAAAACCCAGAAAAAATCAATGACTGTTAACTCTTTTTTGTCAGTCGCTTTTGGCATTATTCAGCAGTTTTTAACTACTGCTTTTCCTTCAATTGTTATGGCCTTGCTTTTACAAAAGGACTCAGTTACTGCTGGACTAATTATAATAATTATACTTAGTGTTATCACTGGAATGATTAACTGGGCCCAAGGCTTATTAAAAACAAAAAATTTCTGGGATGGCGTTAATACCCGGATGAATCTGGTCGCTGAAGAGGGACGGGGCTTTATTCATTTGCCCTACTTTAAAGTGATTAACGCTGAAACAGGCCGTGCGCGTCAAGAAAGCGCAGCTTATGGCTATGACAATGATGACAGTGGGGTTGGCATGTTTACGCCTAGTTTAAACGGTTTTTTGGAAAATGCGCTATCATTGATTTTAGTGTGTATTTTGACATTTTTGATTGCGTGGTGGTGCCCTCTTTTGGTACTGATAACAGTCTGCCTATCTCTAGAAATAATTCCTCACTATACTGAAAAGAGAAAAAAGTTGCAAGCCAACTTATCACAGACGTATTTGGAAGCAAATTATATCTATCGAAAATCATTTGACATAGCTGCTGGCCAGGAAATTAGAATTTACCAGATGTCAAATTTGTTAAAACAAAAAGTTGAAAATTATCGAGAGAAAGTAGCGAATCTGAAGAAAAAAATTGCGCGTAATAATTTTAACTTGAAGATAATACTGCTTTTATTAAACTTTGTTTGCAGTGTACCGATCTATCTTCTTTTAATAGCTAAAACTCTTAATGGAAAAATTAACCTTGTTTTATTTTCTTTTTTGTTTTCCTTTTTGGGAATGCTTAACGATTTCATTAAGCAAACAAGTGATAGTCTGTCACTACTTTTGAATGCGGACAGCGATATTACTAAAAGCCGCACCTATCTTGATCCGATATTGACAAATTTGTCAAATACTCCTGTTAAAAAGCAGCCAAATATTAAGATGAATGGGAAAAACTTTTCTTTGGAACTGAAAAATGTAGCAGTCAGATACCCCAATTCGAATGACTATGTTTTAAAGAACATTAATCTCAAAATAAAAGCCGGCACTCACTTGGCTTTAGTTGGACTTAATGGTGCGGGAAAAACCACGCTGACTTTGGTAATTCTTGGTTTAATCAAACCGGTCAGCGGTCAGATATTATTAAATGGTCACGATATATCTGAGCTTGATTTAACAGATTATCAAAAGTTGGTTACACCAGCTTTTCAAGAAAATATTTTGCTTGCGGCCACCCTTGAAAACAATATTACGATCAAGCAAAATAACAAACCTAAATTGTTAGAAAAAACAATTGTTAGAGCGGATTTACCGAAAGTAATTGCCAAATTTCCCCAAGGCTTGCAAACTGAATTGACGCGTTATCTAGACGATGAAGGAATCACGCCATCTGGAGGAGAAACTCAGAAAATCATTTTGGCGCGGGCGCTTTATCGCAATACCATACTGACTATCCTTGATGAGCCAACAGCTGCATTGGATGCCTTGGCGGAAAGCAAGCTTTACCAGAAAATACACGAGCTTTTTAAAAATAAAGCGAGCATTTTTGTTTCGCACCGTCTTGCTTCTACTAAGTTTGCCACCCAAATTATTTTGATGAATAAAGGAAAAATCATCGCTCGGGGTACTCATGATGAATTAATGTCTGCTTCTCCCGATTACCGTGAACTGTTTAATTTACAGAAAAAGTATTACCAAAAGGAGGTTAAAAATGAAAAGAAATAACCACACCTTTGAAATACTGCGTACAGTTAATCAATTATATCCACATATTATTCTTTACCAAGTTGTGACAGCCCTATTAAATGTTTTAAATCAAATACTGGTAATTAGTTTTTTAGGTATCATTATTAACTTATTAAGTAAAACCCGAGCAAATACATTAAATAAATTATTTTTATTCACAATAATTTTTTTACTGTTACTATTTATAATAAAAATTCTTCAAGCTTTGATAGAACAGCAAGCTGAAAAAGGTAGGCAAATGTTAAACGTAAATGCCTATGCTGATATGACGGAAAAATTAACGGAGGTTAGTTACAGTACTTTTATCAGTGCCAAATTTCGCAAGTTATATAGCGCGACCAAAAACGGTCTGGATTTCACTGGTGGTTTTGAAATATTTGTTTCAAGACTAGTAAATAGCGTGGCTCAGTTAGTTCTGACCCTAGTTATTGCTGGTGGCTTATTAGTCAATGCTTTAATCATTGTTCCTAACTACTCTATTTATTTTGTCTCCAATTTTGTCATTTGCGTTTTAATCATAATTCCAATAATGGCTGCTATTTTTTGTTCCAAACAGAGCAATAAAGTAATGCTTAAGTTCTTTGATTTTAATATTCAATTCAATCGTGCACTCGACTATTTTTCCAACATTCTGTTTGGAAATGTTAATTACGCCAAGCTGTTGCGGATATATGATCCAGATGATTTAGTCGCAAAACAAGCTGCTGCTGACATCAATCAGCAAGTGAATGAAGATACGAAATATCAATTAAAGGCCGATGGCATTGGCAATTTAAGTGATATTATTACCAGTATAGTAATCGGTTTAATGTACTGCATCTTGTCAGTTCGCGTTTTAAGGGGCAAGCTGTTGTTGGGCACGATGATTGCTTGTGTCGGTTATTTGGAGGTAATCATCAATAATCTGAGCAGCATGTTATATGCCTGGAATAGCCGCAATGCTTCACTGGCAACTGTTCAGCAGTACATTACTTTGATGCAAACAGAAGATGAGACTGGTTTAAACAGTGAAAAAACAGATAAGATTGCGAGTGCTGCGCCAGCTGAAAAATTAACGCTTGAATTTAAACACGTTTATTTTAAATATCCTGAAGACCAAGAAGACATTTTAAAAGACCTTAATTTCAAAATTACTATGGGTGAAAAAATTGCGATTGTTGGTCCTAACGGCAGTGGCAAGACGACAATGATCAAGCTGCTTTTACGCCTTTATGAGCCCAGCAAGGGGCAAATTTTATTAAATGGGCAAGACATTAGGCAGCTAGATCTGACTGGTTATCAGCGGATTTTTGGTGCGGTCTTTCAAGACTTCACGCTTTTTGCATGGTCAATCAAGGATAATATTTTAATGGGTGCGCCTTTTGATCAAGCGAAAATGAGGCGAATACTTAGTCAAGTTGAACTGTCTCACCGAATTAACCAACTTCCGCAAGGACTTGAAACGAATATTTCGCAGGAATTGGATGAAGACGGGGTGGAGTTTTCCGGCGGCGAGCGCCAGAAAATTGCCATTGCTCGGGCGCTGTATCGTGATTCGCCAGCGGTGGTTTTAGATGAACCGACTGCCGCACTTGACCCGGTTGCTGAAGCCAATATTTTTAGCAAGTTTAACGAACTAACGGCTGGTAAAACGGCAATCTTTATATCACACCGAATGAGTTCGACACAGTTTAGTGATTGTATTTTAGTTTTAAAAGACGGAAAAATTATTGAACGTGGCACGCATGATGAGTTGATGAGTCAGAAAGGCCTATATCAGCAGTTGTATTATGAACAAGCAAAATATTTTCAAGCTGACTGATTCAAGTTCCATAACCTTTTTCCCAGAATTTTTTAAAAATTTCTTGCATTTACAAGTTAAGCATGTATAATAAAATGCAATGAATGAACATGATAGAACTCAATTCAGAGAGTGGAACAGTATTCTGGAAGTTGCACAAATGAGTTTTACCCCAATCATTCAAACTTAAAAAGTAATTAAAATGGGTGAATTCCGCTATCAATTCATATTAAGAGGGTTAGTCTGACTAACTGAATTTTGGGTGGAACCACGTTAAATGCGTCCCAGTGCAATTAAGTGCACTGGGACTTTTTTTGTTTTTAATTTTGGAGGTATATATGGGTTTTTCAATTACTTTGCCAGATGGATCAAAGCATGAATTTGACCAGGCAATTACAATCGGTGAATTGGCACACGGCATTTCAACTTCACTTGGTAAGGCGGCATTAGCCGGGAAAGTTGATGGCAGGCTGCAACCGGTTGACTTTGAACTTAACCAAGATGCCCAAGTGGCAATTATTACTGATAAAGATGAAGAAGGTTTAGGTGTTTTGCGTGCAACAGTAGCATTTGTATTTGAAGCTGTTGCTAAAAAGGCATATCCTGAACTTCATTTTGGGGAACATGCAGCTGATGATGATGGCTTTTTCGTTGATACTGACAAGGAAAACCAAATTAAAATCAGTGAACTGCCGCAACTAGAAAATGCTGTCAAAAAGGCGGTTAAAGCTGGTGAAAAAATTGAATCAGTAATTTTACCAAAAGCAGAATTAGCTGATAGATATCAGGATGATCCGTTTAAATTAGAATTATTAAAAGAAGAAAATGAAGAAGTCCACGCATACAAGCTAGGTGACTTTGTGGATTTTGGTTTTGAAGCACTTTTGCCAAATACAGGTAAAATTAAGCAGTTTAAGTTACTATCTGTTGCCGGCGCATACTGGCAAGGTCAATCTTCTAACCCAATGCTTCAACGAATCTCCGGAACTGCCTTCTTTAAAAAAGCAGATCTTGACGCTGACATTAAGCGCCGTGAAGAGATCAAAGAGCGTGATCACCGAACAATTGGCCGTGATTTAGACTTATTCTTTGTTGATCCTAAGGTTGGTGCTGGTCTTCCTTACTGGATGCCAAAGGGAGCAACAATTCGTCGCGTTGTTGAACGCTATATTATCGATAAAGAAGTCGCTGATGGTTACCAACATGTTTATACGCCAGTCTTAATGAACGTTGATGCGTATAAGACTTCAGGCCACTGGGCACATTACCGTGATGATATGTTTCCACCAATGGACATGGGTGACGGTGAAATGCTTGAACTTCGGCCAATGAACTGCCCATCACATATTCAAATTTACAAGCATCATATTCGTTCATACCGTGAATTACCAATTAGAATTGCTGAATTGGGAATGATGCATCGCTACGAAAAGTCCGGTGCTTTATCTGGTTTGCAACGTGTTCGGGAAATGACTTTAAATGATGGTCATACATTTGTAACTCTTGATCAAGTTCAAGAAGAATTTTCGAAGATCTTGAAATTGATCATGGAAGTATACAAGGACTTTGATATCACTGATTACTACTTTAGACTTTCATATCGTGATCCAAAGAACACCGAGAAGTACTTTGCTAATGATGAAATGTGGGAAAGAAGTCAATCAATGCTGAAAAAGGCAATGGATGATATGGGTCTTGACTACGTTGAAGCAGAAGGTGAAGCTGCCTTTTACGGTCCTAAGCTTGACATTCAAACTAAGACTGCCTTGGGTGCAGACGAAACGATGTCAACTATTCAATTAGACTTTATGTTGCCAGAACGCTTTAACTTATCTTATGTGGGTCAAGATGGTGAAGAACACCGTCCAGTCATGATACACCGCGGAATCGTTGGTACGATGGAACGGTTCATTGCTTATCTGATTGAAATTTATAAGGGTGCTTTCCCAACTTGGCTTGCACCAGTTCAAGTGGAAGTAATTCCAGTCAATCTCGATGCTCATTCAGAGTATGCTAAGAAGGTTCGCGATGAGCTCAACAAGCAAGGTTTCAGGGCTGAAGCTGATCTGCGCAATGAGAAATTGGGCTATAAGATTCGTGAATCGCAAACCCAAAAAGTACCATATACCTTAGTTTTAGGTGACAAGGAAATGGAAGCAAATAATGTCAACGTTCGTCGCTATGGTACCGAAGAAGAAGTAGCTAAGAGCTTTGACGAATTCTTATCCGAAATTAAACAAGATGTTAAGTCATATTCAAGAAATGACTAAAATAGCAAATTTAAATTTTAATTACTTATTTAAGAGGCCAACAATTGTAGAATAGCAACTTGAACATTAATGATAAAATCTGCTGGAACTTTGCAGGTCGGGTAACAAAATGTAGTGTTGACGGGATGCACTTTTGATTTTTCAATCAATTGTTAAGAAAAGCATGATGTGTTTTAGTTGGTTAATGATCGGCATAACACAAAGGAGCACTAAAAATGTCAATGATAGAATTTCACGACGTGCAAAAATATTACGGAAAATTTCACGCTTTACACGATATTAATTTGGAGATAGATAAGGGTGAAACAGTAGTTTTAATCGGTCCTTCTGGCTCGGGTAAAAGTACACTAATTCGTACGGTCAATCGTTTGGAATCAATTCAGGGCGGCAAGTTAATAGTTAATAATCAAGATTTATCAAATCCTAAGACCGATTCGAACCGATTGCGTCAAGATGTAGGAATGGTATTTCAACACTTCAACCTTTATAAAAATAAAAATGTGTTAGAAAATATTATGCTTGCACCGCGTATAGTTAGCCATATGCCGGAAGAAGAAAATAAAAAACAGGCGATGGATTTACTTAAAATGGTTGGCCTAGAAGATAAGGCGCAAAATATGCCTGCTCAAATATCTGGTGGTCAAAAGCAAAGAGTTGCGATTGCACGCTCTTTAGCCATGCGGCCTAAATTACTTTTATTTGATGAACCTACTTCAGCGCTTGATCCAGAAATGATTGACGATGTTTTACAGGTAATTAAAAAGGTAACTTCAGCAAGTGATATGACATCGCTGATTGTGACCCACGAAATGGGTTTCGCCAAGGAAGTTGCTAACCGGGTTATCTTCATGGACCAGGGTCATATCGTAGAAGATGATGAAAGTCAGGCTTTCTTCAAACAACCTAAGACAGAACGAGCTCGGCAATTTCTGAGCAAAATTATTTCGCACTAGGAGGTGCCCAGCATGAAAAAACTACTGTGGCCCCTAGTCATAATTTTCAGTGCGTTCATGCTGACTGGTTGTGGTAAGAAAGTGACTGATCAGTCAGCTTTAAAAAACGTTCATTCTACCAATACAATAACTTGGGCTGTTGAAGGTGATAAAAGATTATTTAGTTTAATTGATATTAGAGATGACCAAGAAAAGGGCTTTGATATTGATATGGCAAAGGCAATAACCAAAGAAATTTTAGGCCCTAAGGGTCAAGCAAAATTTACTTTGGCAACTTCACAATCAAGGATTCCTTTGCTCAAAAACGGCAATGTTGATGCGGTGATTGCGACACTTACAATTACCCCAGAACGGGCTAAAGTGATTAGTTTTTCTAAGTCTTATTTTCAGGCAGGTAAGTCATTACTAGTCCCTAAAGGTTCAAAAATTAGAAAAGCAAGCGATTTGAATGGTAAAACGGTTATCGGAATCGTGGGCGACAATTCTGTTGAGGTAATCAAAAAAGTGGCGCCTAAGGCTAAAGTGGTGGCCATGCAGGACTATGGTCAAGCAGTTTCCGCTTTGAAATCACACCAAGGTGATGCCTTAACAAGTGATAACGGTGTTTTATATGGTTTAGCCGCTCAAAGCCCAGACAGTTTAGAAGTTCGCGGCGGTACTTTTACCAGGGAGCCGTATGGTATTGCAGTTAATAAAAATCAGGAACCATTTCATAAAGCAATTAATCGTGCGATTGACCATATTTACAGTAGTGGTGAATATAACCGATTAATCAAGAAGTGGTTTGGTCAAGTACCAGGTTTTAACTATAAGGAGATGTATTACAAATGATTAATATTTTCAGTCACTTTGGTAATCAGCTTTTTGATGGTTTTGGCTGGACGCTATTGGCCAGTTTATTAACACTGATTTTTAGCTTAATCTTTGGCGTGTTAATAGCATTATTAGAAGTTATTCCGAATAAGTTTGCTAATAAAATAGGTAAGACGTATGTCGAAATTTTTCGAAATATTCCCTTACTAATTATCGTAATGTTCTTTTACTTGATTGTTCCCAAGTACTTTGTGCAGATGGACGGCTTTACTGCTGGAACTATAGGCCTATTCCTTTATACAGCGGCTTTTATTGCTGAGATCATTCGCTCAGGTATCCAATCTGTGTCAAGTGGACAGATGGAGGGAGCTCGTTCAACTGGAATGACGTATAAGCAGGCAATGCAGTATATTGTTTTGCCACAAGCGATAAAAATTGTGATTCCACCTTTAGGCAATCAATTTGTCAATCTGATCAAAGACTCTTCAATACTGGCATTTGTGGCAGGATTTGACTTAATGTACCAGGCAAATGCAATTGCGTCTGTTACTTTTGATACAATCAACAGTTACTTGGTAATTGGTGTCTTATACTTGCTCATCACCATGCCACTGAGCTACTACATGCAATATTTAGAAAAGAAGTTAGCTTAAGGGAGGCGACTAAAAAGATGCAAACATGGATTGAAGCTTTATCTTGGCTAAACTTTGGTTTTCTACTAAAAGGTTTAGCCGTGACATTATTTATTTCGGTAATTGCGATTGTGCTAAGCTTTGTTTTAGGTTCAATTTTAGGTATAATCCGTTACTCTAAAATAAAGTTTATTTCAGCGATTATTGGTTTTGTGGTTGATTTAGTTCGTAACTTACCCTTATTGTTGATTATTTTCTTTACTTACTTTGGTCTTCCCAATATCGGCTTAAGACCGGGTGCAATTCTTTCAGCAGTAATTGCAATGACAATCTTTGAATCAAGCATGCTAGCGGAAATTGTCCGCTCCGGGATTCAATCAGTCGCGGTTGGTCAAATAGAAGGTGCTCGTTCAACCGGGATGTCGTTCGTTCAGGCTCTGTGGCATGTGGTTTTGCCGCAAGCATACCGGCACATGATTCCAACTATCATTGGCCAGTTCGTTTCTTTAATTAAAGATACATCATTAGCCACGATTATCGTGGTTCCAGAGTTAATGCAGCATGCACAAGTAATTTATGGCCAAAATGCTAATTATATTGTGCCAATGTTTGCAGCATTAACACTGCTATATTTCATAATCTGTTTTACGTTGTCGATGGCAGGTAGCTATTTGCACCGCCACATGGCAAACTAAATTAGTTTAGGTAGTCAAATAACATTTAAATATTTTGGTAAAAACAAGTTAGTATGAAAAAGTCGTTTTTCTAAAAATGGTATGAACCCCGAAGTTAGGACAACTTCGAGGTTTTTATTATGGCTAAATTATCCAAACAAGATAAAATTGAAATCTTCAATCTTTGGCGGAATTATAACATTAGACCTAGTGAATTGGGTCGACGTTATGGTATTAATCCTGCTAACATTAAGTATTTGCTTGCTCTTATTCAGCGTCACGGCCTAGCTATTTTAGACCAGCCCTATACTGAATATTCGCTTGAGTTTAAAAAGCAGGCTATTATACGAGTACTAGTCAAGCATGAACCAGCTTATCAGGTGGCACTTGATCTTGGCCTAAAAAGTAACGGTATGTTGGCTAATTGGCTTCGCAGCTATCGTGAAAACGGGTATAATGTCGTTATCAAACAGAAAGGACGATCGCCCCATGCCCAAACAAGATCCAGAAATCAACCGTCTGAAGCAAGAAAACGAGCACTTACGCCAGCAGAACTTGAAGCTGACCGTCGAGAACGAATTTATAAAAAATTGACCGCCTTAGTCGACCAGCGGACCAAGAACCGCAAGCCGCGGAAATAGCCCGGGCAGTTACCCAGCTGAGGCATGAACTCAAGGTCAGCGTAACTTTTATTCTTGCTGTTATTAATGCTAATCCCAATCTCCCGCATCTATCCCGCAGTAATTATTACTACAATTTGCAGAAAAAGGATAAGGATCGTGGCAACCAGCAGGTGATGGCTGAAATCAAAGCCATTTATGAAGAACACCGACACCGCTATGGCTATCGGCGCATTACTCTGGAACTTAGACGGCGTGGTTGGCTAGTCAATCACAAAAAAGTACAACGCTTGATGAACAAGCTGAAACTCTTTGGCATCGTCAGTAAACGCTGGCGTAAGTATAATAGCTATCGCGGCAACCAGGGGCCAATTAAGACCGACTTGATTAAACGTAATTTTAGCGCAGTTTACCCGGAACATAAGTGGTATTCAGACGTGACCGAGTTCAAACTCAACGGTCAGAAGACCTACCTGTCACCCATTGTTGATGGCTGCACGCAAGAGGTGATTGCCTACTCCATTTCCCGCAGTCCTAACCTTAAACAGATTATGGACATGCTAAAACAAGCTTGGCGCAAGCATCCAGCATTAAATGGTCTAATTTTTCATACAGATCAAGGCTGGCAGTACCAGCATCCTAAATTCCAAGCTTGGCTAAAAGACCATGGAATCGAACAATCCATGTCGCGTAAGGGCAATTCCTTAGATGACGGATTAATGGAAGGGTTCTTTGGCATACTCAAACGGGAAATGTTCTATGGCTTTGAAACCCAATTTAAGAATTTAAACGAACTGGAAGAAGCAATCCAAAAATATATCAGTTACTATAACCAGCAAAGAATCAAAGTAAAACTAAAAGGACTAAGTCCGCTTGAATATCGGGCATTAGTCCTTAGTTAAAATTTATTAAACTGTCCTAATTTTGGGGTTCACATCAAAAGCGGCTTTTTTGTTTATTTAATTTTTAGCAGCTTTTGGAAGGTAAATGGTCTAATTTAAACTAGTATGATAAAGTTAAACTTATAAAGATGGTCAAGCATATCTTTACGATTTGCATAAGTTAAATTGTTAAATAAGGCCAGTGGGTTTGCAATAGTAATTAGGGGTTGAAAATGCTTCGAAAAATAAAAATCTTGCTTTATACGATAATAACAATCGTTACAGCTATTTTCTTTGCTGGATTCATGCGTGAATACGATAATAATTCCATTCCAAATAATTCTACTATTATAAACATTTATGCTTCAAAGCCGATTAATAAAAGAATTAAAGACACTAAAAAATGGAATAAGAAGCACAATAAAAAAGCTTTTTTTGCTATCTTGAAGAAATTTACTCGTAATGAAAATGTTTCTTTGGTTAAAATGCGAATTAATAATTTTAACGGCCATCGCACGAAAATAGTTTATGATTTTGACGGTAATAGTAATGACTTTTCACTTTATCAAAATGAATCCATTAAAAAGCTAACTGATAAAGAACTTATGCTAGAAGATATGTATGGTTTATACTCGACTAATGCTAAAGGGAAATCATTAAAGCACTTGGTATCATGGCTAAGGAAAAACCAATTTTTGATACAAGTTGAAGATACCTCATTGACTCCAAAAACCTTGTTGATGATATTTTTAGAAAATGTTACGCAATTTGATTTGATCGTTGGAATGGGAATAATTGGAGTACTATTTATTGTCATGGTACTAGAAAAGCTTTACCGTTTTAAAGCATACGCCGTGATGAAAATTAATGGTCTAAGTAATTGGCAAATGTTTAAGCATGATCTGAAAAATGAATCTGCACTGTTGGAAGCTTCCTTTGGCATAATCATCCTGATGACGATTATATGGAGTCTTAAGACTTTTACAGCAAGTGGGTGGCGGTTCTTTTTGCCATATCTATCAGTTCTTTTATTAATATTATTTGCTAGCTTTTTCCTGCTAAATAGCATTTCTTACGTGGTTTTGGCTTTAATGAATCCGTATTTGGCAATTAAAGGAGAAGAGAGTGCTCAATCATTTCTCCTAATTGGGTATGTATTAAAAATAGCTATTTTAGCCTTAATGATAGTTAACGTGGCAACTTTACTCAATCATCATGAACTCTATGACAGAGATCAAAATATTGTTAAGAAATGGCACAGACAAAAAAACAGTTATTTACTAGGGTTGGGCTGGAATGTTAATGATCATAATGAGAATCAAAAAGTAGCTAAAAAAGCCCATCAGTTGGTTGTACAGGCATCAGACGTGATTGTCGCGCAAAATTCACAACAGTTTCAACCAGGAATACGTACAACTAACCCCCAAGATAGTGGAAATGTGATTATTGCCAATCATAATTTTGTTAAAAATAGTGAAATTAAACCTAAACTGTCCAAGATAGATAAGCATCAAATTATGCTTCTGGTACCAAAGAACCGCTTAGATCAAGCAAGAACGGCAAAAAAACAACTGCGCTCTTTTATTAACACTCAAAACACTCTTCCCAATTACTATTCAAAAGTTCTCCATCCACAGATTCAGGTAATACCAATTGCGAGCGGCCAGAAAATTTTTAATTATACGGTTGTATACGATATTTTATCGTCAATCTCAACAGATCCCTTGATTGCCGTTACAAATGATAAGCAGTTTTCCGATGATTTTTATCTGGCAACTATTAGCCAAGGAACAATTCAGTTTCTTCACCTTAAGGAACTGAAAAAATTAGTTAAGCAGCTAGGATTGAAACCATATGTTGTCAGTATAACTAGTCGACAGACACTATTATGGGATTATAATATTAAAGCTAATAAACAAATACTCATGTTGACCATTACAACTGTTTTGACGCTTCTGCAACTTATTTTTATCATCTTGTTTGTTAGTTCAACATTCTTGCAGAATAATCGTCGTAAAATTGCAGTATACCAAGTATTTGGCAAATCAAATGCCAAACTTGTTGGAACATTTTTAACGGGTAATTTAATACTTGATATATTGATTATTACGGTTACTTTAGCTGGCTTAAATCGCTTAAATCTACTGTCATATGGTCTAGGCTATCTTTTGCTTGAAGCAATTATTATTTGGCTGACATATTACCAAGCGCAACGTGACCTATTAACTTCGCTTAACCATGGAAACTAGGAGTCTAAATGATTAAAGTAGAACATCTTACTAAGAAATTTAACGATAAAATTATTTTTAACGATATAAATTGCAATCTTGAGTCTGGTAAAAGTTATGCCATTGTTGGTAAAAGTGGAGCCGGTAAGACAACGTTGTTAAATCTTTTGAGTGGTTTAGAAAGGCCCACTGCGGGAGAGGTGAAGGTCGCTGATATCAAGGTTAATTCTAAAAGTCGCAAAAAACTGTACCGTGATTATTTCGGCTTTATTTTTCAGAATTTTGGTTTAATTGATACCGAAACGGTTAAACAAAATCTGGACTTAAGTTTTGCTAATCAAAAGCTATCTAAATCTGCAAAAGAGACTAAAATGAAGAATGCTCTTTCTCATGTTGGGTTAAATAAGCTACAGTTGAAGCAAAAAGTTTATACACTTAGTGGCGGAGAACAACAACGAGTAGCCTTGGCTCGAATAATTTTAAAATCACCTAAAGTAATCTTTGCTGATGAGCCAACAGGCTCCCTCGACGCAGAAAACGGCCAAGTAGTTTTAAAAACATTGTTAACCGGATTTGATCCTGCGGCAACAATCATAATTGCTACGCATGATCAAAATGTTTGGCAAAAATGTGATTATGTAATTGAAATAAAGAATTCTGGTATAATAATTAGAGATAAGATTTGATTTAAGTCTAATATCCGATTTGCACTTTTTATATTGACTTAATAAGTAGTAAAGCGTATAATCACTGTAGTTGAGAACAAGAAGAAGCTTTCCCGCTTCTCGCCTAAGTTAAGTTGACCTCTGGGCTAATCGATATTTTCTGTTGATTAAAGGCGGGTAACTTCTTACCCGCCTTTTTCTTGTCCTCAAATTAACATGGAGGTGAAGAATTATACCAAAGAATTTGATATTAAACGACCAAATACGCGCTCGCGAGGTTCGTTTAATTAATGAAGATGGTGAACAAGTTGGTGTTGTAACAAAGGCTGAAGCTTTGCGCCAAGCTAATGTTGCAAGTTTAGATTTAGTTCTAATTTCGCCTAATGCCAAGCCACCAGTTGCCCGCATTATGGATTACGGTAAGTACCGGTTTGAACAACAAAAGAAGGTTAAGGAATCTCGTAAGAAGTCCAAAACCGTCAGTGTAAAGGAAATCCGTTTAAGTCCAACAATTGAAGGCAATGATTTCAACACTAAATTAAAACACGCTCGGAAGTTCCTTACTAAAGAGGAAGCTAAAGTTCGTGTTTCAATCAGGTTCAGGGGTCGAGCAATTACTCATAAGGAATTAGGTCGCGAAGTATTAGAAAAGATGGCTGAAGCCACTTCAGATATTGCTACAGTGATTAGCAAACCGAAGATGGAAGGTCGATCAATGTTTTTAATGCTTGCTCCCAAGAGTGATAAAAAATAATTAAAGTTAATTTGGAGGAATTAGAAAATGCCTAAAATGAAAACCCACCGCGCTTCTGCTAAGCGTTTCAAAAGAACTGCTTCTGGTCAATTAAAGCGTCATCACGCTTTTACTGGTCACCGTTTCCATGGCAAGACTAAGAAACAACGTCGTCATTTGAGAAAGGCTGCATTAGTTTCACGCAGCGACTTGAAGCGCATCAAACAGATGCTCTCTCAAATGCGTTAATCATTAAATAAAAACGATATTTAGGAGGAATTTTAGATGCCAAGAGTTAAGGGTGGAACAGTTACACGTAAACGTCGTAAGAAGGTTATGAAGCTTGCCAAGGGTTACCGTGGCGCAAAGCATATGCAATTTAAAGCTGCAAGTACACAATTATTTGTTTCTTACAGATATGCATTCCGTGACCGTAGAAGACGCAAGAGCGACTTTAGAAAATTATGGATTGCTAGAATCAATGCGGCAGCAAGACAAAATGATCTTTCATATTCTAAGTTAATGCACGGTTTGAAAGTAGCTGGTGTTGACATTAATCGTAAAATGTTAGCTGATATTGCTTATAACGATTCAAAGACCTTTGCACAATTAGCTGAAACTGCTAAAAAGGCTTTAAATTAATTTAAAAATGGCGCATTAGCGCCATTTTTTTATGTCAAAATTTATCACTTCGTACTATTTTTTGATATATTAGATTAGGGAAATGTTAAATGAAGGGGAAGTTGAATGTTATTCAGGCCACGTTATACAATTGACACAATCTATCATTTAGATACTGACGTGCTTAAACAGATGGGAATTAAAGCTGTCTTTTCAGATTTAGATAACACGCTTCTTGCATGGAATGAGTTCGAAACAGCCAAGAAGATGGATGAACTTAATCGCCGCCTGGCTGCTGCTGATATAAAATTGGTGGTCATTTCTAATAATAATGCTGAGCGAATTGGTAAAGTGCTAGATCCTTATCACATTGCTTATGTCGCAAAAGCTAAAAAGCCGTTACCCTTTGCTATAACTAAAAAGCGGGAGAATATGAATCTTTCGCAAAAGCAGGTAATGATGGTTGGCGATCAATTAATTACTGACATTCAAGCTGGAAATTTAGCTGGAGTAAAATCAGTTTTGGTTAAGCCATTAATTCAAACAGATAAATGGAATACCAGAATAAATCGTTTTTTTGAGAAAATTATCTTTTTCTTTTTAGCTATTTCACATCCAGTTACATTCAAGGAGACATTAAAAAATGGATGATAATATTATTTGTATCGGTTGTGGAGCTGATTTACAATCCGATAACCCCGAAGAAGCGGGCTACTTGCCTGCATCGCGTTTAAAAAAGGCAATCGAAAGTGAAGATGAGGGTAACGACATCTATTGTCAGCGTTGTTTTCGTTTACGGCATTATAATGAAATAATGCCAGTGGATGCTGATAACGATGACTTTTTGGCCTTACTCAATTCACTAGCTTCTAAAAAAGCATTGATTGTCAATGTGGTCGACCTTTTTGATTTTACTAATTCACTTTTATCTTCATTAAAGAGATTTGTGGGTGATAATGAATTCATCTTGGTTGGAAATAAATTTGATTTATTTCCCCTAAATTCAAAACAAAGTAAAATTAAGGATTGGATGCGTCAAGAAGCTAATCGAGTTGGACTATTTCCCAAAAAGATTTTCTTAGTTAGTGCTAAAAACAAAAAGAACCTAACTGAGTTAATTTCATATCTAAATAAGGGTTCACGAGATAAAGATGTCTATTTTGTCGGAATGACAAATGTTGGTAAGTCGACTTTATTAAACGCGATTATTGATGAAATGGGAGACGTAAAGAATCTGATTACAACTTCCCGTTTTCCTGGTACTACTTTAGACAAAATTGAAATTCCGTTGGAAAATGGTCATTTTTTGGTTGATACACCGGGAATAATGACGGAAAATCAACTGGCTACGCGGTTAAATGCTAAAGAATTGGCAGTAATATCACCGCAAAAGCCTCTTAAACCGGCTACTTACCAATTAAAACCTGGTAATACGTTGTTTTTAGCGGGTTTGGGCCGAATTGACTTTTTAAAGGGGAACCCTGCTAGCTTTACTGTTTATGCTGCACGTGGTTTATATATTCACCGGACAAAAACAGAAAACGCTACAGAATTTTACCAAAGACATGTAGGAGAATTGCTTAATCCGCCAGAGGATGCCAGCGAATTACCAGAACTTAAGGGGCAGGAATTGCATACTTCTTATAAGAGTGATTTACTTTTTGGTGGAATAGGTTTTGTGACGGTTCCGGCAGATTGTTTAGTTAAAATCTATACTCCTGGTAAAATTGGCTTAGGGATTAGACGTGCGTTAATTTAGAGGAAAATATGATTGCAATTGCAAAAAGTTTTGAGAAAACTCCGACGGTTGAGCTAAAAGAAGAAAAAATTGAGCCTAAAAAAGGTAAACAGATTGGTATCTTAGGCGGTACTTTTAATCCGGTACATACAGCACATTTAATTGTGGGTGAACAAGTTTTGAGTAAACTACATCTTGATGAAATTTGGTTTATTCCAACTAATATTCCCCCATTAAAAGATGCGCCGGTCGTTTCAGCGCAAGATCGGGCAAACATGCTTGAACTAGCTACGCAGGATAATCCGCATTTTCAAGTAAAAATGTTTGAATTATCCCGCGGTGGGATTTCTTATACCGTTGATACGTTGCGTTATTTGCATGAACTACACCCTGAAAATCAATATTTCTTGATTATAGGAAGTGACCAAGTAAATAACTTCCAGCAATGGAAAGAGCCAACCAAAATTGCGCAATTAGCTACCTTAGTTGGCGTAAAGCGTGCTGGCTACCCACAATCAGGTGAATTACCGATGATTTGGGTTGATGTACCCGGATTGGACGTGAGTTCAACTTCAATTAGGCAAACTATTGCAATGGGGGGTTCAATTAGATATCTTGTACCTGATTCAGTTAGAAATTATATTCAAAAAAAGGATTTATATCATGAATGAGTTGTTTTTTAAAAAAACATTTTCGCCGTTAAGTAGCGATGAGATTGTTAACCGGGAAAAAAATAATATGGATCAGCGCCGTTTTGATCATTGCATTGGTGTTAGTCAAACTGCACGAAAACTCGCTAACTTAAATGGCTATGACGAAGATAAAGCAGCTTTAGCTGGCTTTATTCATGACTATGCTAAGCAGGTTTCAGCCGCAGATTTTCAAAATGCCATTAAAACGCAAGGATTTGATCTGGATTTACTCAACTGGGGCCCCGCAATTTGGCATGGCATCGTAGGAACATATTTTATTAAACGTGATTTAAAAATTACGGATGAAGAGATATTGACAGCTGTAAGGCGGCATACAACCGCTGATACGGAAATGACCATGCTCGATAAAATTGTCTTCATGGCGGACTATATCGAACCTGGAAGAATTTTTGCTGATGTGGATGAAGCTCGTCAAGTTACTTATGAAAATTTAGACAATGGTGTGGGGTATCAACTGGCTCACACTCTAGAACATTTGGTTAGTCGTCGAAGTAAAATCTATCCACTTACATTAGATTCCTATAATGTGTGGAGTATCAAAAAATAGTAAGGAGAAAAATTGACTAGTAAAGAAATCTTAACTTTTGCGTTAAAAGCAATCAGCGATCGCCATGGTGAGGATACTGCAGCTTATGATATGCAAGGCTACAGCATTTTAGCTGATTATTATGTTGTTACCAGTGCAGGCTCAAATCGCCAATTACATGCGATTGCCAATGCCATTATTGACGAAGCACATAAATCTGACTTTTATGATTATCGTGTTGAAGGATCTAGCGAGTCTAACTGGCTTTTACTTGATCTTGGCGATGTTGTTGTTAATGTCTTTACCGAAGAGGCACGTGACTTTTACAATGTTGAAAAGTTATGGACTAGTGGTAAAAAATTAGAGTTAGAGGAAGATTAGCAAAGCATGAGTGTAGTCGGGATCATTGCTGAATATAATCCCTTTCATAGTGGACATGAGTTTTTAATGAACCAAGCTCGTTATATTGCGGGAGACAAAGATCCAATAGTGGTGATAATGTCTGGAAATTATGTTCAAAGAGGCGAAATGGCGATCATGGATAAATGGTCGCGAGCAAAAGCTGCACTTGAAAGTGGTGCTGACCTAGTCTTTGAACTACCTTTTTCGACGGCGGTGCAGCCTGCTGACCTATTTTCTTTAGGTAGTATTGATCAATTGGCTAAGTTAGGTGTGACTGACTTAGTCTTTGGTGTAGAAGATGCAACGCAAAATTTTGCTTATTTAGGCAGTAAGATTGCTGAAATACCACAAAGTCACATGGACTTTAACGATTATAGTCAGACCTATTCAACGCAATATAATCAAATGGTTGCCCGTGAAGTTGGCCATGAAGTTAACGAGCCCAATGCTATCTTGGCTTTGGCATATGCCGTAGCTAATCATAATTTGGGTACGCCACTGTCTCTGCACCCAATTAACCGAATTGGTGCTGGTCATGATGATGACTTGCAAAGTAATGGTGTAGTTCAAAGCGCGAGCGCAATTCGCAATATCATCTTGCATAGTCAGGTAAATGCTGAATTAGAGCAGTGGATGCCTAAGAAAGAAGTTCAAAACTTATACCAGCAAAAGGCATATCCGAATTGGAATATTTTGTTTCCGTTTCTAAAATATCGGCTTGAGTCTTCGTCGGTTGAGCAGCTACATGATATTTATCAAATGAGTGAAGGGCTTGAATATAAGCTTAAGCAGGAAATTCATTTAGCACGTGACTTTACGGAATTTTTACGACGGATAAAGTCCAAGCGCTATACCTATTCGCGATTGCGCCGTCTTGCACTTTATACGCTGCTAAACGTTACACAGGATGATATTATCGCCAGTTTCAATGATGAAGCATTATTTTTGTTAGGATATAGCAAATTAGGGCGAAATTACTTAAAGCAGATTAGAAAAGCTACAGCTGCTAATATCATTTCTAAGGTTGATCAAAAAAATAGCCGTCAGGGCTCAATGCACTTACAGTTACGGGTTGACCGCTTATTTGAACAAATAGTGCAGGTTGATCAGAACTTTGGTCGACGTCCGTTGGAGGTTTAATATGCTTACTATTAACTTTTCACAGATTAAGAATAATAGGGAACCAATCACTTCACTTAAGCAGGAAGTCCAAGTGCGTCCTGAATTTTTAGAGCGCAGTAAAGATTTGGTTTACGAAGTAAAAAATGTGCTTGTTACTGGCCAATTATTTTATAATTCGCCATATGTAACAGGAGATTTTCAGGTTAAAACGAAGCTCGTCGTTCCTTCGAGCCGCAGTTTAGCACCGGTTGATTTCGAGCAAGATTTTCATTTTACGGAAAATTACACCGAAGATGAAGTATCTAAGGAAAAGCTAGACGAGAGTGAGATTCCAATTGTTAAAGTGGACGATGATAAAATCGATTTACAGACTGCAATTGAGGACAATATTTTGCTTAATATTCCAATTACCATTTTGACTCCGGAGGAAGAAAAAGAAAATGTTTATCCCGAAGGCGATGGTTGGTCTGTTATCTCAGAAGAAGCGTTTGATAAGAGCAAAAAAGATCACGTAAACCCAGCTTTTGCAAAGCTAAAGACATTATTTGATGAAAATAATAACGGTGAAAATAAAGATAAATAATAGTATAAAATAGTGCAAAAATCAGTGATATTCATATCCTGATTTATTAATCTTGTTTTAAGAGCTTTTTTAAAGTATGCTTAACTTATTAAAAGAAATTTAACTTGATTAAGCATTTAATAGTGAATATAGAGGATGAGAAGAATGGCAAGAATTTTAATTGTTGAGGACGAAAAAACTTAGCTCGTTTTGTTGAGTTGGAGTTAAAACACGAAAAGTATGACACAGTTGTTGAGAGCAACGGACGTAAAGCTTTAGACCTTGCACTTAACGAAGACTTTGATGCAATTTTGCTTGACCTGATGTTGCCTGACTTAAACGGTTTGGAAATTGCTCGTCGTGTACGTCAAGTTAAGAGTACGCCAATTATAATGATGACGGCGCGTGATTCTGTTATTGATCGTGTTTCTGGACTTGATCATGGTGCTGATGATTACATTGTTAAGCCATTTGCGATTGAAGAATTATTAGCACGGCTTCGTGCTGTTTTACGCCGAGTTAAGATCGAAAAAGAAGCTTCCGATGACACAATCGAAAAGAAGGTCATCAAGTTTAAGGACTTAACAATTGAAACTGCAAACCGGATCGTTCGTCGCGGTGACGGTAAGGCTGTTGACTTGACTAAACGTGAATACAATTTGTTAATGACGTTAATTAAGAACAAGAACAATGTTGTAAGTCGCGACCAATTATTATCCAAGATTTGGGGACCAGGTTCTAATATTGAAACCAATGTTGTTGAAGTTTATGTTAGATACCTTCGGAATAAAATCGACATCCCTGGTCAACAATCATATATCAAGACCGTTCGGGGTACCGGATATATGGTAAGAGATGAAGATGATGAAAAGAAGTAAGAAACAGGAAAAATTAGGGACCAAGCACTCATCTATTATTGTACGTTGGGTCAGTATTGTCGCTTTGACAATTATGGTCTCTTTTATTATCTTTTCGGTCATTATTTATTCGATTGTTGGTCAGCAATCAATGGTACAGCAAAAAGAAACTTCGCGTGAAATGGTGGTTAAGCTTAATGACAGTTTAAACCAGATTCATGGCGAGTTGCAGATATCTAATGTTGTTCCTGCGCTTACACCATCGGCACGAAAAATTTTGCAAGGTAATCCGCCAATTAATCCTGATGAGCATCCCAATAACGCCTTCAATGATGACTTGTTATCTTCACTAACAAATAAAGATTTAAACGTGGTCGTTTATAACCTTGAAAAAGAAGATGTATTTGATAACGGCGGCGTAATTCCCAAATTTAAACAATTTAAGGGTAATTTTCACTCAGAAACCGTCTATAAGGGCCGGCGAAAAGAATTGTTAACTTACCAGAAGGTTCGTGATGCGCATAAGGGTAAGGTAACTGGTTACATTGTTGTTGCCAATAAAATGTCTTACTATAACGGCTTGATGAAGGACCTTCTCAAATGGATGATTCGCATATCTGCAGTTGCAATTATCTTTTTCACGTTAATCGCATTTATCATTGTGCGCGGGATCGTGAAACCAATTAAGGAAATGTCGCGGGTTGCTCTGGAAGTTAATGCGGATCCAAACAGTACTGCCCGAATTAGCGACTTTCACCGGCACGATGAACTGCAGGAATTAGCGGTTTCGCTTAATCAAATGCTTGATCGTATGCAGCGTTATATTGACCAGCAAAAAGAATTTGTTGGTGATGTTTCGCATGAGTTGCGAACTCCGGTGGCGGTAATTGAAGGGCACTTGAATATGCTTGAGCGCTGGGGTAAAGATGATCCGGAAATTCTTGAGGAGTCAATTAAAGCTTCTCTTCAGGAAGCCAAGAGAATGCAGCATTTAATTCAGGAAATGCTAGATTTAACTAGAGCTGAACAGATTAATGTTCAATACCCGAATGCTGTTACCAATGTCGCTGATGTCTTGAAACGTGTTGCTGGCGACATGTCAATGGTTCATAAAGACTTTGTCATCAGACTTGATATGGATGATATGCCGCAAGATACGCAAATTCAAATTTATCAGGGACACTTAGAACAATTACTTGTTATCTTGGTTGATAATGGCATCAAGTATTCAACTGATCGCAAAGAAATCAACATTTCTGCTGGATTAGCGCAAAACGAGGTTCATATTATTGTTCAGGACTTTGGTGAAGGGATTTCTAAAGAAGATCAAAGCAAGATCTTTAACCGGTTCTACCGCGTTGACAAGGCACGGACGCGCGAAAAGGGTGGTAACGGTTTAGGCTTATCGATTGCTCAAAAATTAGTTCATAGTTATCACGGCAAAATTGGCGTTGATTCAGTTGAAGGACAAGGAAGCCAATTTATAATTGCATTCCCATCTCTAACGAAGAAGCAAGCCCAAAAGTTGCGTGAACGTGATCAAGCTGAGAAAGCTAAAAAAGGCAAATAGAAACTAGGACAGTTTAATAATTTTAATTGAGGACTAATAGCCGATATTTAATCGGGGTTAGTCCTCTTAGTTTTGCTTCAATTTTTTCTTGCTTAGATAATTTACCCATAATAAAAACCTCGAAGTTGTTCCTAACTCCGAGGCTTTTATCGTTTTACCGCAAGCTATCTTTTGCTTGCAAGCTACTTAATGTTTATGATGCTGTTTTCCTTTATTCCGGTTACGCAGATTTTGATGTAATTCTTGCGTCTGTTTATTAACCTTAGGTGCCGCAGAAGATTGATTGAGCAACTCATCAATTTTTTCTTGGGTAACGACGGCCTTAATTGGCTCGTGCTTTAATTCCTCATCAACTTCTTTTTTAACTTTTGGCATAATGATAAAGGTAACAATTAATTGTTGAATAACTGAAAAGATATTACCGGCTGCCCAATATAATGCAACTGAACCTGATACAGACAGTGAAATAAATAGTGTCATGAGCGGATTCATCAGCATCATTGATTGCATTTGTTTCTTCTGTTCTTTCGGAATGCCAATTAAAGAAATATATCCTTGTAAAAAGGCAAAAATTGTCGCAATGATTGTTACCGAAATAGATCTTTCACTAAGTGAAATACCAAAGAAAAATGAATGGGCAAGTGGCTTGGAATACATTACCGCTTGGTAAATCCCAATCATAATTGGAAACTGAATAATCAGTGGCAGACAGCCCATTCCGCCTGTTAACGAAAGATTATTCTGCGAATACAATTCGCGTTGCCAAGTGCCAAGAGTCAATTGTTGGTCTTGAGTTAAGTCCTTGCGCTTCATTGTCTCTTGAATTAGCTTCATTTGCGGCTGAACGCGAGCCATTTTTTCCTGTTGTGTCGTCGACTTCTTCTGCTGGTTAAGCATTAGAGGAAGAAGAACCATTCTAACAACAAAGGTCATTAAGATAATGGCCCAACCAGCTCCATTAGCACCACCGATAACGTGGGAAAAATAGAGCATGACATTTTGTAATGGTTTTCCAATAAAATTATAGATTGTGCCATAGAAAAAGTCTGTAGGAGGTTTAGTAACTCCTTTGCCATTTTGCGCACAAGCGGTAACAATTAACATGACTGCAAAACAAAGTGCAGCCAATCCAATATATTTGCGAAATTTCTTCATTCAATTCACCATAATGTTTATTTTTAAAGTCAATACTTAATATAATACATGAAAACCATGCATTTTGGCTACATTTGCCAGCTTTTCTTTTTTAATCGTTGAGATCTGGGCATAAGGAGATACATTTTGGGGCAGCTCCTTAATAAATTGGTTGACGTGGTCAAGACTTGTCTGTAAAGTGATTGTTACGGTTTGATCGCTATTATTGCAAACATTACCCGTAAGCCCCATTTTGTTGGCAAGGTTTAGAACACTCCACCTGAAACCAACGCCTTGAACTACACCTGAAGCGGTTAGTTTCCATGTTTCAAATGAATCTTGCGCTGGTTGTGACTGTTTTTCGTGTCGATTATTGAAAAATGCCATGATGGGTTCCTTTCTAATAAAAATTAAACTCAGTCTAAGTCGATTTTACCATTTTATTTGATAGATATTACATTATAATAAAGTTTGAAAGAAGATGCTTACTAAATGGAACAACTTAGTTCAGTTAATAATAAACTGATTAAAGATTTAGCTAAATTAAAACAAAAGAAATACCGTGAAGATACTGGCTTATATTTAATTGAGGGCTTTCACTTAATTGAAGAAGCGTTTAAAGCTAATTTAAATTTTGTCGATTTGCTGGGAACCGAGCAAGCGTTAAATCAAGTAGCAGAAGACTATCAGGTTGACCTAGATGGTAAAAATATTTATTTGATTAATTCAGCCATTGCTCATCATTTATCTAGTACCAAAAATTCACAAAACATCTTTATGGTCTTAAAGATAGCTCAACCCAAGCAATACCCTTTTAATTTTGGTAAATGGGTTTTGCTAGATAATGTATCAGATCCTGGCAACGCCGGTACAATAATTAGAACTGCGGATGCGGCTGGTTTTGACGGCGTAGTTTTATCGCCCAATAGTGTTGATATTTATAATCCCAAGACGCAGCGTGCTATGCAGGGAAGCCAGTTCCATATCAATATCATCAATGCTGACTTAGTTGAAGTAATCAATGCACTAAATGACAATGCCATACCGGTTTATAGCAGTATGCTAGATAAAACTGCCAAGCAGTTACAAGAATTTGCCCAAGTAGCGCAGCTTGGTTTGGTTATTGGCAATGAAGCACATGGGGTTAGTGACGAGATTGCGGCAATTTGTGATGAAAAATTATATATCCCGATTAAAGGCCAAGCAGAATCCTTGAATGCCGCCGTAGCGGCTGGTATTATTATTTACCACTTTGCATAATGGATTGTCCTTGTTTTTAGTAAGTGTTTTTTTTATAATAAATTGATATCATTGCTTTGCTGTGGGAGGAATGGATTATGGCTAAAGACGATAAAACTAAGGGTTGTTCTGACTGTTTAGGGACAGATTATGAGCACTGTCAGCATTTTATAAATGCATTTAAAATTATTGGTAAAAAGTGGAATGGGCTAATTATTAGTTCCCTTTGTGCTGGTGATTATATGCGTTTTAAGGATTTGGCTCAGTGCGTTAAGGCATGCTCTGACCGTGTCTTAGTTGAGCGTCTGAAAGAACTAGAGCAAGCAAAAATCGTCAAGCGTTCAGTTGACAGTAAAACCAAAATCATTTCATACGGTCTAACTAAAAAAGGCGAAGATCTCAAGCCAGTCTTTGATCAAATTCATAATTGGGCAGATAAATGGGTTTAATGAGAATTTGATATTTACTTGCAAGTTTGAGTGAAATGAATTATTCTTATAGTTAATTACAGAAAGTAAGACTAGTAGCAGCGATCATTTAATCAGAGAGACTTTTTTTATTAAGCTGAAAGAAAAGTTTAAACGGATCTGTGAATTTCATCTTACTAGTAGGATCTAATCAATTCCGGTATTCGCCGTTATCGAAAACTTAAGTGTGGGTTATTAATGCCCAAACTAGGGTGGTACCGCGAAGCTTCGTCCCTTTTAGGGGACGGAGCTTTTTTATTTGAAAGGAAATAGTTATTTATGGATTTATTTGAAAGGCTGAAGGAGCTGCGTGAGCAGGGCTTAAGCGAAATTTCTCAAGCTAAGACTGAAGAAAAGCTGAATGATGTTCGGGTTAAACTTGTCGGACGCAAAAGTGAATTAACTGAAATTTTGCATTCAATGAAAGAGGTTGAACCTGAAAAAAGACGAGAAGTTGGGCAAAACGTCAACAAAGTCCGGGATTTATTTAACCAAAAACTAGATGATGCCAAAAATGAAATCGTTGAAAAGTTGGTTGAAGAGCAGCTCGCAAAGGAACAAATTGATGTTACTTTGCCAGGTCGGGTAACTCATCTGGGCGTAAAGCATCCAATTAATATCATTCTTGATGATTTGGAAAATTATTTTATTGGAATGGGCTATCAGGTTGTTCAAGGTCCTGAAATTGAAACTGACCATTACTGTTTTGAAATGATGAACTTGCCTAAGGATCACCCAGCTCGCGATATGCAAGAAACCTTCTATGTTGATAAGGAGGACCTATTACGGTCGCAAACTTCTGGTGATCAGGCGCGAGTTTTAGAAAAACATGATTTTACTAAAGGTCCTTTAAAAATGGTTGGCCCAGGTAAGGTTTATCGTCGTGATGATGATGATGCAACGCACTCACACCAATTCATGCAAATGGAAGGGCTCGTTGTTGATGAAAATATTACGATGGGTGATTTGAAGGGAACGCTAGAATTGATGACTAAACATGTTTTTGGTCAGGATCGTGAGACACGTTTGCGTCCAAGTTACTTCCCATTCACTGAACCATCCGTCGAAATGGATGTTTCCTGTTTCAACTGTGACGGCAAGGGCTGTCCAATTTGTAAGTATACTGGCTGGATCGAAGTTTTGGGAGCAGGAATGGTTCACCCTAATGTACTTGAAAATGCTGGTGTTGATTCAAATAAATATGGCGGGTTTGCTTTTGGTGTTGGACTCGACCGGTTTGCGATTCTTAAATATGGCATTGATGACATTCGTGATTTCTATACCAATGATGTCCGTTTCTTAGAACAATTCAGTAGGGAGGAAAGATAATGCTAGTTTCATATCAATGGCTACAAGATTTTCTAAAATTGGATCAGGATCCAAATGAATTAGGTGAAAAAATTACTAGGACAGGTGTCGAAGTCGCCGAAGTAAAGCACCCTGAAGAAGGTTTGAAAAAAATCGTCATCGGTCATATTTTAGACTGTGAGCCAATTGAGGGCACCCACCTTAATTTAACTCACGTTGATGTTGGTGAAGATGAACCTCATCAAATTGTCTGTGGTGCTCCTAATGTTGCTGCAGGCGAAGATGTTGTTGTAGCCCTTCCTGGGGCCCGCATTGCCGACAACGTTAAAATTAAAAAGGGTAAATTACGTGGTTATCAATCTGATGGTATGATCTGTGGTTTACAAGAAATTGGTTTTGCTGATAATCTTGTTCCAGAAAAATATACCGATGGAATTTATGTCTTTCCTCAAGATGCTGATGTTAAGCCTGGTGAAGCTGCTTTTGCACCCTTAGGAATGGATGATTATATTTTTGATTTTGACATCACTCCTAACCGGGCAGATACGCTGTCAATGGAAGGTTCTGCCTACGAGGTAGGTGCCATTGTCGACGAGCCGGTTAAAATTGAAGACGTAACTTTAAGGGCAGATGGTCCTGATTGGACAAGCAATTTTAACACCGAGGTTGATTCTCAGCTTGCTCCGAAGTTTTACCTACGCAAGATTAGCGGAGTAAAAGTTGCTGACAGTCCGCTTTGGCTGCAAAAACGCTTGTGGAATGCCGGAATTCGCCCAGTTAATAATGTCGTTGATGTTACTAACTACGTGATGCTGCTAACTGGCCAACCGATGCATACGTATGATGCCAGAGCATTTGCAACTAACAAGCTGGTAGTTAGAAAAGCTAACAAGGGCGAAAAACTCACGCTCCTTAATGATAAAAATGTTGACCTTGATCCAGAAGATATTGTAATCACGAACGGAAACGAAGTGGTTATGATGGCCGGTGTAATGGGTGGACTTAATTCAGAAATTAAGGACGACACTACAGATGTTATTCTGGAGTCAGCAATTTTTGATCCAACTTTGATCAGAAAAGCAGCATTACGCCACGCTAATCGAACCGAAGCTTCCAGTCGCTATGAAAAGGGCGTTAATTGGGATGCAACTAGAAGAGCGCTTGACATAGCTGCCTTATTATTACGCAATGACGCTAACGGAACAATCAACGAAGGCGTCATTACCGCTACCGAAACTGAGCGTAAGCAAGATGTTATTCATACGACCATTTCATATTTAAATAAGACACTTGGCGCATCAATTTCTGCTGCTGAAATTAAACACTTGTTTGAAAGACTTAATTTTGCCGCACAAATCGATGGCGATAATTTAACTGTTGAAGTACCTGCAAGACGTTGGGATGTGGCTATCGCTGCTGATTTAGTTGAAGAAGTTGGCCGACTTTATGGCTATGATAATATTAAATCAACCCAGCCAGTTTTAGCAGAAACTCATGGGGGCTATTCTGAAAAAGAAGAAGCTATCAGACGAATTAAAAATGTTGTTCAGGGACAGGGATTAATTGAAGCAATTTCTTATTCGCTAACCTCACCTGAAAAGGCTGTATCTTTTATGAGAGAACCCCAAAAAATGGTTCAAGTTCAGATGCCACTGAATTCAAGTCGTTCTACATTAAGGCAAAACTTGCTAACTGGTTTAGTTGATGCTGCCAGTTACAACATTGCGCGGAAGCAGAATCAACTAGCAATTTTTGAGCAAGGCCGTGTTTATGACTTTGAAAACAATACCTACAATGAGCATGAGCATCTTGCAGCATTATATTCTGGTAACGTGTATTTTGAAAATTGGCAACATGATAAAGAAAAAATTGATTTTTATTATGTGAAGGGGCAATTAACTAATTTATTCACTGCTATTGGTATCAATTCTAGTGATGTTGAATATAAAGCAGAGGTAATTGCTAAGATGCATCCGACTCGGACTGCTGGAATTTATATCAAAAAGCAGTACGTGGGGATGATCGGCATGATTAGTCATGACGTTACCCGTTCAAGCAAGGTAATGAGAGGTAGCGAATTATATGGCTATGAATTAGACCTTGATCTGATTGTGCCGTTAATTGTTAATCCTAAGACTGTTTCCAAAGCAGCACCTAAATTCCCGGCAATTGATCGCGACCTTTCAATCTTAGTTGAGCAAGATATTACCAATCAAGAAATTGAAAATGTAATTGAGGCAAATGGTGGCAAGTATTTGCACGACTTGCGCGTAATCGATGTTTATCAAGGGTCACATATTGAAAATAATAAGAAGAGTCTCGCGTACCGACTTCATTTCTTAAATGAGCAAGATACGTTAACTGATGAAGTTGTTAATAAAGTAACGGCTCAAATTACAAGTAGTTTAGAGAATCAACTTGGTGCGGAAATTCGTTAGAGGTTGACTTTAAGCACAGAAATCAATATTATAGACCAGTGCAAAAAGAATTTTAACTTTAAGGAGTAGGAAATTTTATGCCTGAGAAATCATATCCAATGACTGCCGAAGGAAAAGAAAAACTTGAGGCAGAATTAAAAAATTTAAAAGTTGTTAAACGTCCTGAAGTAATTGAGCGAATTAAGGTTGCGCGTTCTTACGGTGATTTATCTGAAAACTCAGAATATGATGCTGCTAAGGATGAGCAAAGTCATCTTGAAGATCGGATTAACGTTGTTGAAGAAATGTTAAAGTATGCTCATGTGGTAGATGCTAATTCAAGTGACCCCGATGAAGTAGCAGTTGGTAAGACTGTTACTTATACTGAGGTTGGTGAAGACGAACCAGAAACATACACCATTGTCGGAAGTGATGAATCTGATCCATTAAGTGGAAAGATTTCTAACGATTCACCAATTGCACAAGCAATTTTAGGCAAGAAAAAAGGTGAAACAGTCACTATTGCCACCCCTGGTGGTAAGTTCGACGTTGTTATCAACAAAGTTGAAGAATAAAACTATTTAATTAAAAAAAACAGATTACTGCAACCAGTAATCTGTTTTTTAGTATTTCTTAGTAAATATTACCGACTTGTAAAGTAGCGGTAATCCTTACTTTTATCGTAAATAACACCGCGAGCATTTTCGCCGTTTGAAATAGAGAATTCCGCATTAGGGTAATGCTTTTTAACCTTTTCTTCTAAAAAGTTGCGCAGCATTGCATTATTAGCTAGAACTGATCCGGTCAGAGCAATTCGCATTGGCTTAGGCTCCTCATAGCGATCCATTCCGATAATAATATCGCGGGCAAGCAATTCAGCTTGCTCTTTAATTACAGCAGTAGCATCTTGATCACCATTATCGGCAAGCTTTGCCACGCTAACGGCCATTGAGGCAACTTCTGGGTTGGACATTTGGTAGAATTTAGCGGTCCCATCGACAATATTATCAGTCTTAAATAGGTCATTAAACATTGGGATTAAAGCATTTTCTTCGCGTTTGTCCCAGCTTAAAAGTGCGGCTTTTAAGGCAGTTAAGGCAATTGCATAACCAGAACCTTCATCACCTAAAATTGAGCCATAACCACCAGTGGTAATGATTCGCCCTTTTTGCAGGCCATTAAAGACTGAACCAGTACCAGCAATTACTAGTCCACCATCTTCACCTTCAAGCCCGCTATACAAGGCAAGTAGTGAATCTGTTACAGCTCTAGTAGGCAAATTGTTAACCTTGGCAGAAATTTCTGCAGCTACTTCAGGTGCATGCCCGATTACTGAAAGTCCAGCCATACCACATAAAATCCGTTGGCAATCACCGTCAATTTGGTCAATTAGTTGGTTAATAGCTCCGGTAATATTACTAATTGCATTGTCGTAATCTGTATTAACTTGTCCGGGGCCAGCTTCACTGCGTTCAATTTCTTGACCGCTCATATCATAGGCGATTGCGGTAGTATGAGTACCACCAGCATCAACACCAATTTGGTATTCAAGTGTCATTTTTGTTTCTTCTTTCCATTTTAATCTTAGTCTTTATATTATTTATTTTATTACAAAAGAAATAAATACAGAAGATATTTTAGCAAAAGGCTTTCAAGTTCTTCTATCCTGACAGAGAATGATGATAATTAAAACAGCGCAATTATGCGGATTAACTAAAATCTGGTAAAATTTTGTCAAAGCAATGTCCAACTAATAGAATTGCACCCTAGTTTTTGGTAAAATAACCACTAGTTTAGTGAGGTTTGAGTTACGTGAAATTTTTTAAGAATAATCGAAAAACTAAATCTAATAGTACAAAAAATCAACCTTCAACGCCAATTAGAATGAAAATCATTTTGGCGATTATTTTTGTACTTTTTGCGACTTTAATTGGGCAGCTGGCTTATCTGCAAATTGGCTATGGGTCGCGGTTTAAAGCCGAAGTACAAAAATCAAATTCCGCCGTCGTTTCCAGCCAAGTACCTCGGGGAGTGATGTATGACAGCAAGGGCCGTATTTTGGTTGGTAATAAAGCCAAAAATGCTATTACTTACACCAAAAGTGTTTCTACAACTGCTGATGATATTTATTCTATTTCAAATAAGCTCAGCCAGTATATTCGGATCAAGAACGAAAAACCAACTGAACAACAAGTGATTGATTATTACTTGGGTGATAAGAAAAATAGTACAAAAGAAACCGCTAAAGTGCCCAAGTCAATCAGGGCAACAGAAGATGATGAACTAATCAATAATAGAATTCATGACCAAGTGCGGGCTGAACACATTAAATTAACCGATCGGGAAAAAACGGCGGCTCTGATTTATAACAAAATCTCGGGTGCCTATACTTTATCGACAATTTATTTAAAAAACAGCGATTTGACTGATAAAGAAATAGCTGAAGTTGGGGAGCACTTATCCGATTTACCCGGTGTTGGAATTGGAACAGATTGGCAGAGATCATATCCTAACGGGTCTTCAATTCAGAGTATTATCGGATCTGTATCAACAGAAAAGGCCGGCTTGCCAAGTGATAATTTACAATATTATTTAACTAACGGTTATTCTCGTAATGATCGCGTGGGTACTTCCTACTTAGAACAAGAATATGAGCCTTTATTAAAGGGAACTAAATCCACTAGCAAAATTTGGACTAAGAGTTCAGGCAACATTGAACAAACTAAGTCAGTTTACTCTGGTCAGGCTGGAGCAAGCTTAGTTTTGACCTTAGATGCCAAATATCAAAAAGAAGTGCAGAACTCTTTACAACAAATATATTCTTCAGCAATTGCTTCTGGTGCGGCTCGCTATTCTAATGGTGCTTATGCGGTTGCAATGAATCCTAAAACAGGTGCATTATTAGCTGTAGCCGGTATTAGTCGTGATCCGAAGAAGAATAAAACAACTAACAATGCTCTCGGTGTAATTAACCAAGCATTTGTTATGGGGTCTGCTGTTAAGGGAGCAATGGTTAGTGGCGGTTTAATCAATAACGTAATCACGCCAACTAATAATGTCTTACCGGATACGCCAGTTTATCTTCCAGGAACACCGATTAAAAAATCAGTTTATCCGGTTGGAACCTTTGGTGCTCTTGATGCTTCGACCGCTTTGGAAGTTTCCAGTAACATTTACATGATGCACTTGGCGATGAACTGGGTACATGCAAAATATATTCCTAAACAAGACATTCATATGCCTTCGACCGCATTTGATACTTTGCGGCATAACTTTAACATGTTTGGGTTGGGTCAAAAAACCGGCGTTGACTTGCCGGGTGAAATATCAGGCATTCAGGGTAAGTCTTTTAACGAACACGGAAATATTCTTTCTGGTTCTGTTCTTGACCTGTCATACGGTAACTATGACGCCTACACGCCAATTCAAATGGTGCAATATGTTTCAACTATTGCCAACGGTGGCTATAGGATGCAGCCATATGTTGTGCAGTCAATTGGTCGAACAGCAAGTAATGGCAAAAAGGTTTACATTGACTATAATAAAAAGCCTAATGTCCAGCTGAAAATTCCTTGGACCCCAAGTGAATTAGATGTTGTGCGGCAAGGTTTTTGGCGGGTAGTTCATGGTACCAATTCTTGGGGAACGGCCCACAAACTAAAGGATGTCAAACCATCGATTTCAGGTAAATCTGGTACGGCGCAAACCTTTTACTATGATCCTGATCACCCTAACCAGAAAAATCCGCCGGAGTTGGTTAATGCCACCTTTGTCGGGTATGCACCTTCTAACAATGCGGAAATTGCTACGGCTGTTGTCTTTCCAGGCTTAGACCCAGAATTAGAAGGGTCTTATACGCTGCAAATGACTAAGGCAATGGTTCAAGATTACTTTAAACTACATAAAAAATAGAAATTTGGTAATTATCGCTGGTAAAAAGTCCAGAGAAATGCTAAACTTATACAGTCAGAATAAAGAATTTAGGTGGTGAAAGAAATGGCAGATAACATCATTTTGGAATGCACCGAATGTGGAGATAGAAGTTACTTATCTAAGAAAAACAAGCGTAAGCATCCGGAACGTTTAAGTTTGAAGAAGTATTGCCCAGTTGAAAGACATACGACTCTTCATCGTGAAACTAAGTAATAAACTAACTATAGCAAGGGCCTATGCTCCTGCTATTTTTTGTATGGAATAAGCATGAATAAAAAAGAACTACGGCAAAAACAAAAAGAAAGATTGAGCAGTTTTGCGGATAGTACTGAAAAAGATACTGAAGATCAAGCTTTGCTCACGAATTTCATTAATTCACAAATTTTAGATGGAAAGGAAAGTATTGGAGTAACTTCTTCTTTATCATATGAAGTCGATACCTCTAAATTAATTGCCTATTTATGGGATCAGGGTAAGGATGTCTATTTAGCCCGCGCTAATGACAATCCTGAACGTTCACAAGATTTTCTTTCATATAATTACACTACGAAGCTTGGTAAAACAAAATTTGGTGTTGAGGAAGTTGAAGATCCTAAGGCAAAAGTCAATAACCAACTTGACTTAATCATTGTTCCTGGTTTGGCCTTTGCTCGCGATTCCCATCAACGTGTTGGATTTGGTGGGGGATACTACGACAGATTTTTAGCTAAACATCCGAATGCAGCAACTGTTGCTTTGGCAAACTCACAAATGATTTTTGAAACCGCGACTTGGAATGTTGAACAAACAGATGTCCCGATTCAAACTATTATTACGCCTAATTCAATCTTGCAAAAATAAATGAGGTTAAGATGAATCAACGACAATATTTGAAAAACTGTTATATTACTGTTGCCATTTTACTAACACTTTTGGTAGTCTTTTTAATTGAAGTGATGCAAGGTGGTTCAGAGAATGCCTATGTTTTAGTAAAAATGGGCGCAATGAATAATCTTGCTGTTGTGGGACAAAACCAATGGTGGCGTTTATTTACGGCTCAGTTTTTACATATTGGGATCATGCATTTAGCTTCTAATGCGGTGATGATCTATTACATTGGTACTTATATTGAACCATTATTGGGCCACTGGCGTTTTTTACTTCTGTATCTATCCGCTGGTGTTGGGGGCAATTTGCTTAGCTTGGCTCTTGGTAGTGACAGTTCTTTAAGTGCTGGTGCATCGACTGCGTTATTTGGCCTATTTGGCGCCATGACCGCAGTAGCAGTTAAGAATCGTGCCAATCCAGTTATTTCTTATTTAGGTAAGCAGGCTTTTTGGCTAGCTGTGATTAATATTGTGCTTGATTTGTTTTCGCCTAATATCGATATTCAGGGCCATATTGGCGGTTTAGCAGTCGGCTTTCTAATTGCAATTATCCTCGGTGATCGGACAACCCACCATTATTCTGTTAAGGAAAGAGTGGTGGCTGCCGCCGTATTAATTGTCTATTGTGTGGCTACTGTCAGAATGGGTATGGTTATCAAATTATCATGAAAACTTTATACGATGTTCAACAACTTCTTGAAAAATATGGCATTATGGTCCATGTTGGCAAAAGAATTTGGGATATTGAATTAATGGCGCTGGAGCTTGATAATATTAATCGTGCGCATTTAATTGATCAGCATGAATATTTAATTGCTAAGCTAATTCTTCGCCGGGAACACGAATATGAAGAAAAGCTTGAGAAAAATAAGCATCGCTCCTAATTTAGGAGTATATTATTTTTATAAACTTTGATAGGAGAGAAGAAAATTTATGTCAACTTTTTTAATTATTGTAGACGTGGTATTGGTTGTTATCATCCTTGCCTTTGTTCTGGTTTGGCTATGGAATAAAATTCAAACTAAGCGCTTAGGTAACGGTGATTTGACTAATGATGAGTTCAATCAGGGCATGAGAAAGGCTCAGATTGTTGATTTACGGGAAAAAGCTCCCTTCAAAAGAAAGCACATTGATGGGGCACGGAATTTGCCTTATACCATGTTGAAGTACCAATATACAGAATTAAGAGCAGATCTTCCAGTTTACCTTTATTCAGATTCGTTATCAGTAACTCTTCGTGCAGCAAGATTTTTACAAAAAAAGCACTTCTCTTCAATTAAATGGCTTAAAAATGGCTTTGATGAGTGGAATGGACGGACGAAATCATCTAAATATTAATTAAGGAACATGTTTGTCATTTTTTTCAAACGTGTTTTTTTAATATATAATTAAAAAAGTACAAAAGGGAAGCGAAAAATGCAGAAAATCATAGTAATCGTAGGACCAACAGCGATTGGCAAAACCAGTTTGGCGATTTCTTTGGCACAAAAGCTTAACGCGGCTATTGTGTCGGGCGATTCGATGCAGGTTTATCGTGAAGTAGCAATTGGGACAGCCAAAGCAACACCTGAAGAGCAAAAAGCAGTCCATCATTACCTAGTCGACACGCGCTCGGTCTTTGAGCCATACTCCGTTGTTGATTTTGTTAAACAAGCCGAAACGGCGGTCAATACAATCGCAACCAAAAAAGAATTACCGCTGCTCGTAGGTGGAACTGGCTTTTATGTCAATGCACTGTTAAACCAGATGCAATTAGGTGAGAAGAAGGAACAGCAGCAGGCAATTGATGAAAAGTGGCAACAATTCTTGGCTTTAAATGGAGCGGAAAAATTATGGCAGGAATTAAACCAGCGAGATCAAGCCGCGGCCGAAAAAATTCCACTTAATAATACCCGACGTGTACTACGAGCGTTGACTGTTATTGACCGAACCGGACAAAAGTTTTCTGAACAACAGGAAAAAATAATGCCACGGTATGATTATTTAATTATTGGTCTTAATGCAAACAGACAGGAAATTTATCGCAGAATTAATCTTCGGGTAGATCAGATGATGCAAGAGGGACTGTTAAGCGAAGCAAAATTTGTTTATCAAAATCGGGAAAAAGAGCACCAGATTTTGCAAGCGATAGGCTATAAAGAATTTTTTCCGTATTTTACCGGCGAAAGCACATTAGAGGATTGTATCGCAAAAGTTAAAGCTGCATCTCGGCGCTATGCCAAAAGACAGCTAACATACTTTAGAAATCAATTGCCCGTTGTCTGGTTTGACCCGTTAGATGACCCAGAATGTCAGATTAAGATAGAACAGAAAGTGAAGGAATGGTTGAATGAATAATTGGCCGCAAGAATTACAACAAATTGTTAACGAAATTGATCAACAGATTGCACCGCAATTAAGCAAAATTGATGATAATATCCTTTTTAACCAAAATAAGGTCTTACAAGCCTTTAAAGATAAAGCAGTTGCTGAAGCTGACTTAATCGGAAGTACTGGTTATGGTTCGGATGACAGTGGTCGCGATAAGCTTGATCGCATTTACGCGCAAATCTTTCATACTGAAGATGCCTTAGTTCGCTCACAATTTGTCTCCGGTACTCATACCTTAGCAACAGCGATGGCTGGCAATTTGCTGCCAGGAGACGAGCTAACTTATATTACTGGTATGCCATATGATACACTGCAACAAGTAATTGGAATTGCGGGCGACGGCCGAGGAAGCTTAAAGTCATATGGCGTTAAGTTTTCCCATGTTCCTTTAAAAGACGGAGACGTTGATTTTGCAGCAGCTCGCAAGTTGTTATCTGAGCACCAACCTAAGATGGTTGTCATTCAGCGCTCTCGTGGCTATGACACACGTCAAAGCTTTACGGTTGAAAAAATCAAGCCGATGATTGCGATGATTCGTGAAGTTAGTCCTAATAGTATTGTCTTTGTTGATAATTGCTATGGTGAATTTTCCGAAAAGCATGAACCGACTGAGTTTGGGGCCGACTTAATGGCTGGGTCATTAATTAAAAATGCTGGCGGTGGATTGGCTAAAGTTGGTGGTTATGTTGTTGGTAAACATGAATTAATTGAAAATACTGCCGCCAGACTCACGGCTGGAGGAATTGGTAGAGAAGAAGGTGCCAGTCTTAACAACAACCTTGACTATTTTGAAGGCTTGTTTATTTCACCAAGTGTTACTGGTAATGCGATTAAAGGGGCAATTTATTCTTCTGCCTTATTGGCCAGAATGGGTGCTCAAGTATCACCAAAATGGGATGATGATCGGACAGACTTAATTCAGGCAGTTATCTTCCATGATAAAGATAAGATGATTAGATTTGCTAAAGCACTGCAAGAAAATTCTCCAATTAACTCGTTCGTTGATCCTGTCCCAAGTAATGATACTGGTTATGAGGATCAGGTAATCATGGCAGATGGTTCATTTGTCGAAGGTGCAAGCATCGAATTCTCAGGCGATGGACCAATTCGGCCGCCATACGCGATTTATATGCAAGGTGGCTTGACATATGCTCATGTCAAGATTGCTATCACTAATGCAGTTAATGAGCTCTTTTTCCAAAATTAATTTTTGCTTTGAAAAGGGCTTTAATTAAAGTAAAACTTTGGTAAAGATTAGCAAAAAGTGGTTAGACCACTTTGACTTTTATTTAATGTTTTGCTAATGTAATAATCAAGTTTTAGGCAGGGAGTTGAGTACTTGTCTAGGCTATACCAATTACAAGTTGTTTATATTTTTTAGGTGGAAAAGCATGACAAAGAAAATTACAGCAGATGATATAAGAAAAAGCGTCGCTAATGACGATGTTCGTTTTATTCGACTAACTTTTACTGACATTAATGGGACACTCAAGGCAGTTGAGGTGCCTAATAGTCAACTGGAAAAGGTTCTCACCAATGATGTTCGGTTTGACGGCTCTTCAATTGATGGTTTTGTTCGCTTAGAAGAAAGCGATATGGTTTTATATCCAGATTTCTCAACTTGGTCAGTATTACCTTGGACAGATAGCCAGGGGGGTAAGATTGGCTGCTTAATTTGTTCTGTTCATATGACAGATGGTAAGCCATTTGCAGGGGATCCGCGGAACAATTTGAAGCGGATTGTTGAACAAATGAAGGATATGGGCTTTTCCGCGTTTGATATTGGTTTTGAAGCTGAATTTCATTTACTTAAGCTTGATGAAAATGGGAACTGGACCACAAAGGTTCCTGATCACGCTTCATACTTTGATCTTACTTCTAATGATGAAAGTGCTAGTTGTAGACGTGACATCGTTGAAACTTTGGAAAGTATTGGGTTTGAAGTTGAAGCAGCGCACCATGAAGTTGGTGACGGTCAACAAGAAATCGACTTTAAGTTTGATGACGCATTAACCACAGCCGACCGGGTTCAAACCTTTAAGATGGTTGTTCGTGAAATTGCTAAAAAGCATGGATTATTCGCTACATTCATGGCTAAACCATTACAGGGGCAAGCTGGTAACGGAATGCACACGAATATGTCGTTATTCAAAAATGGTAAAAATGCTTTTTACGACAAGAATAATAAATTCCACTTGTCTAATACAGCGCTTTACTTTTTAAATGGTATCTTAAATCATGCACGTGCAATCACTGCTGTAGCTAACCCAACAGTCAACTCATACAAGAGATTGATTCCTGGCTATGAAGCACCTGTATATATTTCTTGGGCTTCAAAGAATCGTTCACCAATGGTTCGCGTACCTTCGGCTGAAGAGGTTAACACCAGATTGGAAATGCGTTCAGCTGACCCGACGGCTAACCCATACTTATTATTGGCCGCATGTCTTGCTGCAGGACTTGATGGTATTAAGAGAGAAGAAATGCCAATGGATCCAATCAACTGCAACTTATTTGATGTTAGCGAAGAGCAGAGAAATAAGATGGGAATTAAGCCATTGCCTTCAACTTTGCACAATGCTCTTAAAGCTTTTAAGGAAGACAAGTTAATTCAAGATGCTCTTGGAAAGCACTTAACTCAAAGTTTTACAAGCTCTAAAGAACTTGAATGGTCGCAATATGCTGAAACTGTTTCTGATTGGGAAAGAAACAGATACATGGGTTACTAATTAAGAAAACCAACAACTTTCTTACTGGTAAATATAAAATAATAAAACACTGGATCTAATTGATTCAGTGTTTTTGTGTTTTATGAGGTAGACCAATTTTCTAAAAGAATTGTAGAACTATACTCATTAAGCCACTTATATTAGCAAAAACGAACCGCCTATTTAGTTAGCATCTGTTACTTATAAGCCATAGAAGTGCTAGAATATTAATATTAACTATTTTTTAGAGATAGTGAGGAGAAAATGGCTAAGGGAAAATCAATTTATACTAAGGATGTTATATTAGTGATGGCAGCATCGTTTTTCTTTATGTTTAGCACGATGTTCGTTAACCCATTAATCAACGGTTATGCCAAAAGTTTAGGTGCAAGCAGTGCATTTGCCGGTATTATTGTTGGTATTATGAGTATTGCAGCAATGTTTTTGCGGCCTATTGCCGGTAATTTAACTGATAAATTTTCAAAATATCAGCTTTCCTTTATTGGTGGAATTTTGATTATGATCGGTGTCATTGGCTATGTTTTTGCACCGGCTAGCGGCTGGCTATTACTGTTTCGCATTATTAATGGAACCGGTTTTGTATTATGCACCGTTTGTATGACTACTTGGTTAGCATTTTTAGTTCCGCGGCAATATGTCGGTCAGGCTATGGGCTTTTATGGTCTGATGAATGCGTTGGCAATGGCAGTTGCACCAGCTTTAGCAATTAATATCTATCAAAAGATTGGTTACCGGGAAGCTATAATTGCATCAGCTTTCTCGTCATTTTTAATGGTGATTATGATTCAATTTGTTGGTAATCGGGCGAACCCGCGAAAGCATGTCAAAAAACAAGATTTATCACACCACCTTAAAATTATTCAGAAAAATGTATTACCAATCGCACTGTTAACCACTTTGTTTGCTTTTCCTTATTTTGCCACCCAAGCTGATTTGGTTACATATGCTGAAGAAAGACATTTGCATGTTGCTGTTAGTTCCTTCTTTTTAATCTATGCGCTAGTCTTACTTTTAATTAGAATTATGCTAAAGAATTTATTTGATACTGTTCCATTTGGAGTCTGGTTCTGGATTAGTTTAGCCTCAACTTTTATTTACATCGTATTGCTTTCAGTGATGAAAGATAACTGGATTATGGTCTTGGCAGCGGCGTTTATGGCTATTGGGTACGGTGTCATTTATTCAATCTTACAGTCGACCGCGTTACTATTAGCTCCGATCAGTGAGCAGGGCCTGGCAAGTAGTACATTTTATCTTGGACTGGATGTTGGGATGTCCTTTGGCCCAATAATCATGGGTTTTGTCAATGATATCTTACCTGTAAAGTACTTTTACCCTATTCAATTGATTTTACTGCCACTCATGCTCTTGGTATATTTCCGTTACCGTAAACGGCTCAATAATGCAATTAACAATCATTAATAAAAATCCGATCACCAACTGATATTGGTAATCGGTTTTTATTTTAGTTATTAAATTTTTTTAGTTATTAAATTTTTCACCCCATGCCCACGGGTCTTCGTGCCAGGTTTTTAATGCTTCATATTCCTTAACACTGATATAATTCATTTCTTGCTCTTTTTTTAATAGTTCAGGATAAGTTAATAAGGGACTGAAATTAACACCAGCTTTGGCAAAGTTTTGCTTAGTATCTTTTAAATAATAAGTAAAAATAGAAGCAACACCGATAACATTGCCGCCTTCATTTTTAGTAGCTTTGACAGCATTTAAGACGGAACCACCAGTCGTGATTAAATCATCTATTAAAACAATTTTATCGTTTGCACTAAATCGCCCCTCAATTTGTCTACCCTTACCATGATCTTTGGGTTCAGGACGAACATAAATCATTGGTAACGCTAATTTAGCTGCAACCCAAGCCGCATGAGGGATTCCAGCGGTTGCTACACCACCAATAATTGTGACATCTGGATAATTCTTTTTAATTAAGTCGGCAAGATCGGTAGCAATCCAGTCCCGTAAATCGGGGTATGAGACTGTTAACCGTAAATCAGTATAGATTGGTGAAAGCATTCCACTGGCATAGGTATATGGTTTGCTTGGGGAAATTGTAATGATTTTCTGTTCAACTAGTTTATTAATGATTTGTTCTTGAAACATTTAATTAAACTCCTTCTTAATTTTTTCATAGACAATAGCTGGTTCCTTAGCCTGCGTAATCGGACGGCCAACCACAATTGCACTTGAGCCGTATTCTTTAGCTTTTTGAGGTGTCGCAACGCGTTTTTGATCGCCATTTTGATTTTCTGCTAACCGGATTCCGGGAGTTACGTAGAGAAAGTCCTCTCCAACTTGACTACGCAGATTGCTAACTTCCAGCGGTGAGCAGATAACGCCATCTGCTCCAGAATTTTTAGCGGTTTTAGCAAGGCTAACCACTTGCTTGGTCATGGGTAATGAACAGTTTTGTTCGTCTGTTAAAATTTGGTCTGAAATCGAGGTTAATTCAGTTACTGCTAAAAGCTTGGGCACTTCATTGCCAGCTTTTGTACCTTCAATTAAGCCTTTCTTTGCTGCTGCAATCATTGCACTACCACCAAGAGCGTGAATCGTTGTGCAATCAATCCCTAGCTGGGCCAATTGTTTAGCTGCTCCATATACGGTATTAGGGATATCGTGCAACTTTAAATCTAAAAAAATATGATAACCTTTCTGAACTAGTTCAGAAACGAATTCAGAGCCAGAATGATAAAAGAGTTCCATTCCCACTTTTAAATAAGTTTCTTTGGGCGCGCCCAACTGTTTTAACAATTGTTGAACATCAGATAAATTGTCATAGTCCAAAGCTACAAATACTGCTTTTTTCATAAAACCTCCACAAGCAAAAAAGCCTATTCTGGTACGAGAGTGCATCAAAATAGACTTTTTTTTATTTAAGTCGTGTTTAACTTGCGGTCTCTCTGTACCGTTTAAAGTTCGTTAATTAAGAGCTTACCACCGGGATAGGCAAAATACAACAAAAATTTTGCTTTTAAAAAATGAGAAAACGTGTAAAATAGACCCAAAAATAATTGTAATGACGGAGAGCATTCATTTTTTGGAGGAAAAGATGACAAAAATTAACGTTAATTTACCAGGACTAACGATGAAAAATCCACTTATGCCGGCCAGTGGTACTTTTGGGTTCGGTGATGTGCCTGCGGCGAAAAAGTTTGATTTAAACGAATTAGGTGCGTTAGTCATTAAAACCACAACACCTGAAGCACGAATTGGTAACCCACAGCCACAAATAGCGGTTCTCGATGAGGGTGTTCTAAACTCTGTGGGACTTACTAATCCTGGAGTCGATGAAGTAATTACGGCTAAGTTGCCGCCAATTAAAAAGCAATATCCCGAATTGCCATTAATGGCTAGTGTTGGTGGCGAAAGTAAGACAGGCTATATTGAAGTTGCCCGTAAATTAGCAGATTCGGGCAAAGTAAATGCCTTAGAAATTAATTTTTCCTGTCCAAATGTGGCTGAAGGCGGAATGACCTTTGGCGTTCAACCAGCTTTAATTGAGGAGTTAACAGCAGCGATTAAAGCAGTCGTGGATGTGCCAATTTACATTAAACTGACGCCTAATGTCACGAGCGTGACCGAAATTGCCAAGGCTGCCGAAGCGGGTGGTGCAGATGGCTTATCCATGATTAACACCGTTACCGGAATGAGGATCAATATTGAAACCCGCAAACCGCGTCTTGGTAATAATATTGGCGGCTATTCTGGTGAGGGTGTTAAGCCAATTGCTTTGTATCAAATTAATCAGGTTCGCCAAGTAACGGACTTGCCGATTATTGGCATGGGTGGTATTGAAAGTGCTCAAGATGTAGTTGAGTTTATGCTAGCTGGAGCAAATGCAGTAGCTGTTGGCAGTGCACACTTTAAGGATGCCCTTATTTGTCCGCACATTGCGCAAGATTTGCCTGCAATACTTGAAAAATTAGGTGTTGCTGATATTAATGACTTAGTTGGTCAAGTAGAATTTAATTAGTTCAGGAAAACGCAAAATCCGCTCGGGAAGCTTGCGCTTTTTATTTAATAGGCAGCTTTACTTTCTGGCTGTATTATAATATTATTAAATAATAAAAATACTATTTAATTTTTGTTTTTAGTAATTGGAATTAAAGGCGGCGTAAATTAATTATGTTTGAGTTAAAATTAGCCAGTAAAGTCAGAATGTGGCTAATGGCAGCTGTCCAATTTTTGCTAGGTTTATTTGGATATTATCATACAAGTTCTAATTTCCGTTCAACATACCTGATAACATTTTTAATTATTGGGCTTTTAATCTTGGCGGGTTCTTTTATTCCCAAGATTGTTGCAAAAATACCCGAAAAAAATGCGCAATTATCCTCTAATCAAAAATTCGACCGAGGCTTAGGTTTAGTGTTGATTGCAGTATCATTATTTTGCTTTATGCTAGATAATGAGACAGTTCCGTTAATAACACTTGATACCGGGTTGCTATTTGCACTTTTTCCTGCTGAGGCTGCCTTTTCTCTTTGGAAATGATTTTTTTACTTGGCATTTTAAAGTGATCGATTTTTACAAACAAATTATTATTAACGGTGAAAAGGATTAAAAAGGTTTAAGGTAAAAAGAGATGTTAACTTCTAAGTTTACGGGCAAGCAGATAATGAGAATTACCGCTTTTTTTGCAGTTTTTGTTGGAATAGTTAATTATTCTGATTTTAACTCAAAACAAGGGTTATTTTACCTGCTTTTTTGGGTTGGGCTTGGAGTAATTTTCTTCGCTCTGTCTTTTAGCCAAAAAGTGGTTAAAAAATTTTATCCTCATGAAGTCGGCGCACGCCTATCTTCTTTGCAGAAATGGGAAAGAGTTATTGGGCTTATTATGATTATCTTTGCCGCGCTTGACCTCTTGTTTCTGAAAAAAATAATTCCTGACATTGATTGGCCGATCTTAGTTTTAGGCATGGTCTTTTTTGAAATACTTTAGTTAGAAGTCAATTGAAATTAAATAAGCTTGGAAAGTAGCTAGTTAACAGTGTATAAGACATTTTTGCTAAAAGATCATTACAAAAGATAATTGGTTTTAATTAAAGTAAAGGGGAGACACAATGCAAAAAGCAATAAAAGATTATTCTGTAACTCTGACTTTTTTTATATTAGCTGTGTTGACTAGCGTAGGTGGTTCGTTTAAGAGTGATTTTAAACCAGGCTGGCTGGCGCCATTTTTTGTTTTATTTGTTTTCATAACAGCATTTGGCAGTGAATTCTTGGCTAACAAAACGACTAGCACGAAATTTAAAGGGGTTGCCGCGGCGGTCACTCTTATAGTTTCTGCAATGATGCTTTGGGTTATTTATTTTGTCAAAGGATGAAACTGCAAGAATTAAAAGGTCCAAATTTTAAAAAGCCAGTTATGTTTCTTATCTGGGTTTTCTATCTTAGTTTCTGCTCCTTTTTTAAATTAAGATTTTTTCTTGATTTCAATCAAGTTAGTGTCTACTATCCAGGCTAAATAATATATTTTACAAATAAACGATTTTTATATTGACAACTTGCCCAACATCTCGTATATTTAACTAGATTAATGTCTTTTAAATTAGTCCCGTGAGGCTAGCAAGGCAAGCTCAATTAAGTATTGACTTTTTAGGAAGCACCTAGTCTCAAGCAGATTAGGTGCTTTTTTCATGGGCGAAGAAGTAAGAGGAGAAGAAAATGGCAAAAGAAATTTGGGATGCACTCGCAATGAAGCGGGCCTTAACGCGAATTACTTATGAAATTATTGAACATAATAAGGGAACTGAGTATTTAGTTTTAGTCGGCATCAAAACGCGTGGTGTTTATCTGGCACAAAGAATTCATGATCGCATTCAAAAGCTTGAAGGTGTAGATGTCCCAATTGGCCAACTTGATATTACGCTTTACCGTGATGATCGCCATGATGCTTCGCTTAAGCAAGATCCAGTTGTCAATAACGCGGACTTGGGCGTTGATGTTTCTAACAAGCATGTTGTGTTAGTTGACGATGTGCTCTTTACTGGCCGAACTATTCGTGCCGCGATGGACGCCATCATGGATGCTGGCCGGCCAAGTTCAATTGCGGTCGCCGTTTTGGTTGATCGTGGTCACCGTGAATTGCCGATTCGTGCTGACTTTGTCGGCAAAAATATCCCAACTTCATCGCATGAGCAAGTTGCTGTTCACGTTGAAGAAATCGACCAAAAAGATAGTGTCGAATTAAAACCATTATCATGATTAATACTTTTAATTAATTCAACCATTTAATTGGCTCCAGAGAGGGTCAGAAGGGTTTGAGTTTCTTTCGTCATGCACATTGTTGCACCGAAAAAATCCTTTTGATAAGCCTGGAGCGAAATTAATGCTTCAGGTTTATTTTTTTACAAAAGAAAGAGTTTTAAACAATGAAAACAACTAACTTAGTTACCTTACCTTCATTTGTCAGTGTGGAAAATTTAAGTGTCGAAGAAGTAGAGGCCTTAATTGACCGTGCACAATACTTCAAAAATGGTGGTGCGAGTCCGCACCTTACTAAACCAGTTTATGTTACTAACATGTTTTTCGAAAATTCTAGTCGAACTCATACCAGTTTTGAAATGGCAGAAAGACGTTTGGGCCTAACTGTAATTCCCTTTGACCCATCTCACAGTTCTACTAAAAAAGGCGAAACATTATATGATACTTCGTTAATCATGCAGGCTCTCGGGATTGATATTGAAGTAATCAGACATTCTGAGAATGAATATTATGAAAAGCTGATTCATCCAGGTCAAGGTCACCATTTGGCTATTGGGGTAATTAATGCTGGTGATGGCAGCGGTCAGCACCCATCACAATGCATGCTGGATATGATGACGATTTATGAACAATTTGGCCACTTTAAAGATCTAAAGGTCGCAATTGTCGGTGACATTACTAATTCTCGGGTTGCTAAAAGTGACATGGAACTTCTTACTAAGCTAGGAGCTAAAGTTTACTTTTCCGGCCCTGAATACTGGTATGACAAAGAATATGATCGTTATGGTCAATTTAAGAAACTTGATGATTTGGTTAGAGAGATGGATGTCATGATGCTTTTGCGTGTTCAACATGAACGCCATGCGGGTGACCCTAATGAGTCGAAATTTGATGCTAAAAAGTATCATGCAGAATATGGCATTAATCAAGAGCGCTATCAGGCCATGAAGGATGACGCCATCATTATGCACCCGGGTCCAATTAATCATGATGTTGAACTTGCAGGGGACTTGGTTGAGGCCCCCAAGTCACGCTTTGTTCGTCAAATGGAAAATGGTGTGTTTATGCGAATGGCGATGATTGAGGCAGTTCTTCGTGGACGCAAATTAGGAGGACTTTCATAATGGCGACGGTAATTAAAAACGGTCAGCTATTTTTAGGGGATCAGATTGAGCGAGGAGATTTATTAATTGAAAATGGTGTAATTAGTGCGATCGGTACTAATTTGCAAGCCGAACATGAAATAAATGCCAATGCCAAGTTAGTAAGCCCAGGGTTAGTGGATATGCACGTACATTATCGTGATCCAGGACAAACCGCTAAGGAAAATGTGCAAACCGGGTCGCTAGCGGCTGCTCGAGGTGGTTTTACTACGGTGGGGGCAATGCCTAATGTTGTACCGGTTCCCAACACTGCCGAATTAATGAGTAAAATGGTCAAAAATAATCGGGAAAATGGCCAAGTAAATATTTTGCAATACGGCCCAATTACAGTCGATGAGCAAGGAACTGAACTACCTGATTATCATAGTTTGAAACAAGCAGGTTGTTTTGCTCTTAGTAATGATGGTAAAGGTGTTCAAGAAGCCCAGACAATGTATTTGGCAATGCAAAAAGCGCAAGAAAATGATCTGGTTATTGCAGAACATGCCCAAGATGATTCTTTGTTTAACTTTGGTGTGATCAATGAAGGAACCAAAGCGGATGAGTTTGAATTGCGACCAGTCACTGAATTAGCTGAGACCACCCAAATTGCCCGTGATTTATTACTAGCGCAAAAAACGGGTGTCCACTACCACATTTGTCATGTTTCAACCGCAACTAGTGTTGAACTGGTCAGAATTGCTAAGCAAAAGGGTATTCATGTGACTTGTGAAGTAACACCGCATCATTTGTTATTAGCTGACCAAGATATTATCGCTAACCAAGGACAATATAAGATGAATCCACCACTAAGATCTAAGGCCGACCAACAGGCCTTAATTACGGGTTTACTTGATGGCACAATTGACATGATTGCTACTGACCATGCACCACACACAGCAAAAGATAAACAGGGCGGATTTGCCAAAGCGGCTTTTGGCATTACGGGAAGTGAAACTGCCTTTAGCGAACTGTACACACATTTTGTTAAACCCGGGATTTTTACTTTAACGCAATTACTGAGTTGGCTTACTACTAAACCTGCAGCCGCTTTTAACTTACTACACGCTGGTAAGATAGCACTTGGTCAGCCAGCTGATTTAGCAATTTTTGACTTAGCGCATGAAAAGCAAATAAAGGAACAGGATTATTTATCAAAGGGTAAAAATACACCTTTTACTGGTGACTCAGTATACGGACAAACTGAACTGACAATGGTGGCAGGTGAAATTGTCTTCCAAAAGAAAGGAAATTAAATGAGGTATTTAATTTTAGAAGATGGAAGTATTTTTGAGGGTGAAGGTTTTGGCAGTGACCGTGAAACCAAAGGTGAAGTTGTTTTTACAACTGGAATGACTGGCTACCAAGAAGCGATTACGGACCAGTCGTATGCAGATCAAATTCTGGTTTTTACTAATCCGCTAATTGGTAATTATGGTATTACCTTAGCAGATTACGAATCATTGGAGCCCGGAATTAAGGGTGTCATCTGTCACCAAGTAGCACGTCATCCAGATAATTGGCGGATGCAAACAACTTTGCCTAAATTTCTGAAAAGCTTGGATATTCCTGGAATTCAGGGAATTGATACGCGCGCTTTAGTTAAAAAGCTACGAATGTACGGCACCATGCGTGGTCAAATTTGCTCTGATAAAGCTGAAGCAAAAGAGATTGCTGAACAGTTGCAGCAATTAAATGTCACTAAAGGAGTGATTGACCGCGTTTCAACTTCAAAATCTTATCCCGTACCAGGATCAAAGCGCAACATTGTGGTGGTCGATTTTGGACTAAAAAATAGTATTTTACGTGAATTAGGAAAACGTGATTGTAACTGCGTTGTTTTGCCTTATACTGTTTCGGCAGAAAAGATTCTAGCATTAAAGCCAGACGGTGTTTTACTATCGAATGGACCGGGCGACCCCTTAGAAATGAGCGCTGCGGCTGAAATGGTTCGCAAGGTGGAAAAACAAATTCCTTTGATGGGCATTTGTATGGGTCACCAAGTCTTTGCTTTAGCCAATGGTGCTAAAACTTATAAAATGAAATTCGGTCACCGTGGTTTTAACCATCCAGTAAGGGAAATCGCAACCGGTAATATTGGCTTTACTTCCCAAAATCATGGCTATGCTGTTGCGCGCGAATCAATTGATCCCGATAACCTGATGATTACGCATGTTGAAGTTAATGACGGTACCGTTGAAGGTTTGCGCCATAAAAAGTATCCAGCCTTTTCAGTACAGTTTCACCCAGACAGTACACCTGGACCACACGATGAGGAAGGTATTTTTGACTACTTTATGCAGATGATTGATCAAAGAAAGGAAACTGAAAATCATGCCTAAACGAACTGATATTAAAAAAATTATGGTTATTGGGTCTGGCCCGATTATTATTGGCCAGGCTGCCGAATTTGATTATTCAGGAACGCAAGCTTGCTTAGCATTGCGTGAAGAGGGGTATGAAGTGGTTTTGGTCAATTCGAATCCTGCCACGATCATGACTGATATGACAATTGCCGATAAGGTTTATTTAGAGCCGTTGACAGTTGATTCAGTTTCCCGCATCATTCGTCAAGAATACCCCGATGCAATTCTGCCAACTTTAGGCGGACAAGTGGGGTTAAATATGGCCTTGTCCTTAGCTAAAAGCGGTATTTTGACGGAACTCAATATTGAATTATTAGGAACTAAACTTGAGTCAATTGAGCAAGCAGAAGACAGGGAAAAATTTAAAGAGCTTTGTCAAAAACTGGGTGAGCCAGTACCGCCATCTAAAAGTGTAAAGACGGTTCAGGAAGCCTTAGAGTTTGGTGATGAAATTGGTTACCCAATTATTGTTCGTCCCGCTTTTACAATGGGCGGAACGGGTGGCGGTATTTGTAACGACCGCGAAGAATTAGCCAGTGTTGCCAAAAATGGTTTAGAGCTTTCGCCGGTGACAGAGTGCTTAATCGAGCGTTCAATTGCTGGTTATAAAGAAATTGAGTTTGAGGTAATGCGTGACCATGATGATAATGCCATGATTGTTTGCTGTATGGAAAACTTTGATCCTGTTGGCGTGCATACTGGTGACTCGATTGTTTTTTCCCCATCGCAAACCTTATCTGATAAAGAGTATCAAATGTTGCGGGACTGCTCCTTACGCTTGATTAGGGCACTGAAAATTGAAGGGGGATGCAATGTCCAACTCGCTCTTGATCCCAACAGTTTTAATTATGATGTTATCGAAGTTAATCCCCGTGTTTCTCGTTCGTCAGCCCTAGCTTCAAAAGCCACTGGTTATCCGATTGCTAAAATGGCTGCCAAAATTGCTGTTGGCTTAACTCTGGATGAAATTAAAAACCCCGTCACTGGGACTACCTTTGCGGAATTTGAGCCTGCTCTTGACTACGTAGTATGCAAAATACCACGCTTTCCGTTTGATAAATTTACTAAGGCAGACCGTGAATTAGGTACTCAAATGAAGGCAACCGGTGAGGTAATGGCAATTGGGCGCACGGCCGAAGAAGCATTTCAAAAAGCGGTTCGGTCATTAGAAATTGATCAAAAAGATTTTTATTCGTCCCAGGCCCATCATGCTAGTGATGAAGATCTTGAAAACAAGTTGGTAAAGGTCCAGGATGACCGTCTTTTCTATCTTGCTGAGGCATTTAGAAGAGGCTATACAATGTCGGATGTTCATGAACTTACCAAGATCAATTACTATTTCTTAGATATTGTTAAACATATAGTTGAGCTAGAAAAAGAAATCGCAGCTAAGCCGAGCGATTTTGCTACGTTAAAAAATGCTAAGCGATACGGCTTTAGTGATGCAACGATTGCCAAATTATGGCAGCAAACAGAAGATGATGTCCGCAATTTGCGTAAAAAGCATCATCTTATTCCGGTGTACAAAATGGTTGATACTTGTGCAGCTGAATTTGAGTCAACAACGCCATACTTTTATTCAACCTATGATGGTGAAAATGAAAGTGAAAAAACCGGCAAGAAGTCTGTTTTAGTTGTTGGATCCGGTCCAATCAGAATTGGTCAGGGTGTAGAGTTTGATTATGCAACCGTTCATTGTGTTAAAGCTCTTCAAAAAATGGGCTATGAAGCGATTGTAATTAATTCAAATCCTGAGACAGTTTCAACCGATTTTTCAATTTCTGACAAACTTTATTTTGAACCTCTAACACTAGAAGATGTCTTAAATGTTTGTGATCTTGAGCAGCCTGAAGGGGTAATTATCCAGTTTGGTGGTCAAACCTCCATCAATCTGGCAGCTGGGCTTGAAGATCACGGTATTAAGATTTTGGGAACAACTGTGGCTGATCTAAATCGAGCAGAGGATCGGGAACTGTTTGATCAAGTGGTTAAAGAGCTAAATCTTAAGCAACCGCAAGGCATCACTACCACCACTCATGATGGCGTTATTAAAGCCGCTAAAGAATTAGGATATCCTGTTTTAGTTAGACCAAGTTATGTGCTTGGTGGTAAAGCAATGGAAATTGTTTATACTGAAAGCGAACTAGAAGATTATTTACGAAATCACGTGGATATAGCAGCTAGTCACCCGATTTTAGTTGACGATTACCTTGATGGCAAAGAATGTGACGTCGACGCTATCTGTGATGGTGAAACGGTTTTAATTCCCGGAATTATGGAACATATTGAACATGCGGGCGTGCACTCCGGTGACTCAATGGCTGTTTATCCAGCGCAAACTTTTACCCCTGAAATCAAACAAAAAATAGCCATAGTCACTAAGAAATTAGCCTTGAAACTAAATTGCCATGGCATTATGAACTTACAGTTAATTGAGCGTGACGGTGAGATTTATATCATTGAAGTGAACCCACGAGCTAGTCGGACTGTTCCTTTCTTAAGTAAAATTACTGGTATTGAAATGGCCCAGGTTGCAACTAAAGTAATTATGGGTAAGAGTTTACGTGAACAAGGATTTGAAGATGGGTTAGCTCCAGAACCAAAAATGATTAGTGTTAAAGCACCAGTCTTTTCGTTTAGTAAGCTGTCCGATGTTGACAGTTATCTGGGACCCGAAATGAAATCAACCGGTGAAGTAATGGGCAGTGACCTAAGTTTCCCTAAAGCTCTGTATAAGGCCTTTTCCGGTGCTAATATGCAAATTCCTGACAGTGGTAATGTGTTATTAACGATTGAGGATAGGGATAAGCAAGAAATTTTGCCAATCGCTAAAAGATTTGCCCAAATTGGCTACCGAATATTTGCAACTAGCGGAACGGCAGCTTTTCTTAAAGAAAATGGTCTATATGTTACCGAGGTAAGCAAAATTCACGAACAGAAAGAAAATAATATTTTAGCAGAATTTCGGACTGGACAAATTGATTTAGTCATTAATACTATGGGGCACGACATTGCCAAAAATTCAGATGGTTTTATCATTAGGCAAGCTGCAATTCAGCAAAATATTCCACTTTTAACTAGTCTGGACACCGCTAGGGCTCTCTTAACCGCTCTAGAGAACCGGTCATTTTCAACAACTAGTTTAAACTAGGCTGTTTAGCATAAAACTACAATTTAATTTACCAAACAAAAAAGAACTAGATTAAGATCTAGCTCTTTTTTAGTGCAAAATTTATTTCTTAAATCTAATTCCTATTTTTGACTAAAATTGATTTCAGTTCCAGCTAAGTCAATTGTATAGGTAGTTTCTTCTAGTGGTCTCTTAGTCATTCCTTGATCAGTTGAATAGATAATCAGACAGAGCTTGCTACCAACCGGAATCTGGTAGTATGTTGGTTGCAGCATAAAAGTCAGATCATAGAATTCTCCTGGTTTAATAGCGGCAGGCCGTTTTAAATCGGCATAATTTTGTAAATTCATGTGAGTTTTCGTAATTAACTTAGCATGTGTCAGCTTATCAGGTTGAAATTCTTGTAATGTATCTTGACCAAACCGAAAGCCGAGCTCTTGTCCGCCAGGCATGATGAATTTAGGAGTAGGAGTCAAGCGTTTACGGTCGCCCATTTCTACTAATGCGACGGAAAGCTGGCCTTTATTAAGACTTGAAGATACGCGAACCTTGACTTGAGGTCGACCGACAATAGTTACGGGATGGATGAACTCGTCAGTGGTAAACCGCAAACTTGGTTTGGCCCATTTTTCATCACCGCAGATAAACTTATACTGCCAGTCGCTTTCCGTAATTTTAGCTTCTTTAAATTCTTTGCCGCCAAGGTCAATGAAACTTAGATGCTGTTTGCCGTTGCCATCCTTTTGCAATTCGCTGTCATCAGTCGGATAGTAAACCGTCTTTTGCCCAAGATCGTTACTCCAATCAATTTCTTCATGCCAATTATCTGCTTCTAGGTTATCCTGAATCATTACGGTTGGCCATTGCTCGTAGGCATGATTGTCAATTTCAAGTAATTCATGGACAAACCACAAGTTCATCAAATCAGTGAAGTCAATTGAAACTAGGTTGTTCATGTTGTAATGTGGTCCCTGATGCAAAAAGAGGTGCTGTTTAATTGGCAAGTTCTTAACCTTTTGCCAAATCTTATAGACATTTTTAGGTTTAACATTCCAATCATTCAAACCGTGAACGCTAATCCAAGAACACTTAATGCCATCTGTCTGATGCCGGTAATTTCTCTTTTCCCAGAAATCTGAATACTGTCCCGTTGTTCGATCGCTTTTTGTCAATAAATCTTTTTGCATCCCGTCATACTTGGGCTTAATCTTGAGATAATCACCTGCATCCCAAAGATTTGACTGGCAAGTTTCAGCGAGTAAATCAAGATCTTCTCCCTGACAATCTTCCGGGGCAATGACTAAGCCGTGCTCACGATAATAGTCGTACCAAGACGAAATGGCTGCTTCAGAAACCACGGTCTTTAAACCGGCAACACCAGTGGTTGCAATTGCGATTTGCAAAGTTCCTAAATAAGAACGACCGGTCATGCCGATATTACCATTGCACCAAAAAGCGGTTGTTTCGTGTTTGCGTGAGCGATCAGTGTAGGCAATTCGGTCACCATGAAGCCACTCAATAATTTCTTTTGCACTTTCTGTTTCCTCTGGTGCTCCCGTGATGCGCAAGCCATCACTTCCACGTGTACCGATTGCACCGGCAAAAACACTGGCAAACCCGCGGGCTAACATGTACTCATTAAGACCGTAAGATGATTTACCTACGGCATTTTCAATCGCCTGATTGGCAGGTGAATTTGTACCCGTTGGCTTTTTAGCAGTTACCTGATTAGAAGGAACATATTTGGGATTAGTCCATTCAGTAGCATCGCTTAAATTCTCGTCGACGTTGTGATTGCGCTTTTCGTTGGCAATGATACCGCCAAAATACGGACTGGCTGTATACAATGCTGGTACTGGCATTTTCTGGCTCTCAAATGGCCTAAAAATAGTAACTTGGAGAAGGTCTGAGTGCCCATCATTATCAGTATCTAAGTCGCTTTCAACGTAAACAACTTCTCTGATTATTTTACTAGTGGCAAAAACTGGTAGGCTTTTACCATTTAAGAAAACAAACTTATTACTGTCAAATAGCTGACGTCGGTTATAAAAGTAGCCTTTGCCTGCCATGACGTCAATTAGTAATTGACCATTTTTGGCACGAGTATTAAGTAGGCGGTAAAAACCCTGAATCAAATCATCCTTGTTTTCAAACTTAGTTAAAAACGGTAGTGCCTGCTTTTTCATCAATTTCAGGGGATCATCTAAGTCATAATCATAATGAACATGATAGCCCAAAAGCTGCAAAGCAACATTATAAAACTGCGTGGCAGTTTCTTGTTCAGGCTGCTGCGTTAGAAAATCCGCTAAAGTTTGCTCGGAAGAAACAGCAAATTCGGTTAGTTTTGCTTGACGTGCATCTTCAGCATCTGGAGCAACTTCAGCTATGGCGTTTTCAGACATTACTTTTAAAAGATCCGTAAATGATAGAGTTTGATAGTTGCTAGGTAAGAATTTGATATTAATTAGTTCTTTAACCTGAGTATTAAAGTCAGTTTCAACGTAGGCATATTGATTGTATTTCATGCTAAGCTCCTTTTTTAACTACTTATTTTACCTGTTATGATTAAAATAAGAAAGTTGGTCTGAAGTAAAAAACGAGTCGTTAGACTCGTTTGGGCTAAAAACTATAACCAAGTATTTTGGTATAGCTCCTCGTTAAAACCACAAGTTAATTTTTTACCATCCACAACTAATGGTCTTTTGATCAGTTTACCATTTTGGGACATTAGCTCTGCCGCTTCATCAATTGACATTTGGTCAACTTTATCCTTAAGATGAAGTTTGCGGTAGTCTTGACCATGGGTATTAAAGAAATACTTTAAGCCGCGGTCTTGGTGCTCACTCATCCATTTAACCAAATCCTCTTTTTTTGGTGGTTCTTCAACTAAGTCTTGTAGCTCAAAGTCTACATCGTGGTCTTTTAGCCATTTTTGTGCACTTCTGGAAGTTGAACAACGCTTGTAACCATAAAACTTTATCATTAATAGCTCCCTTCATATTTATTCATGCTTTATTATAGCAGTACTTAAAAATTTATACTTTTAGAGGAATTCTAATAACTAAAAATTAAGTAAGTTTAATCATAATGACAAATTATTTGCTAAAAAGTATTATGATGAACTCGTATACTTTTGTATGATTTAAATGTCCTGTTACATTCTATTAAAAAAATATAGAGGTGAGTTACTTGCAAGAAATATTTGTTTATATTTATAATATTGGGTTTATTATTCTGTATCTATGGGTTATTAACGTCGCTGGTTATGCATATAAAGCTACAGGAAATAATTTTTTTTACTATGCAGTTTTGCTATACGTTATTTTAATTATTGATAGTACGACTGCATTTTCCTTTGATATTTTAAAAATGAGTAATTCATGGTTACAGATTAATAATCGAGCCTACTGTTTAATTAGGGTTCTTATTTATTTAATTGGGGGGTGCTGTTATGTCAAGTTAATGTCTAGCATGCTCTTGCAAAAACCACGCTTTTTCTTTTATCTGCCAATTATTGTCGTTACGTTAATAGATATTGTGGCAGTTTTGGCTTTTTACAGTAATACTGGTACGTCTGTTTTGCAAAGAAGTGTGCAAGATCTTGGAATCCTATTTCTTTGCCTAATTTATGCCATTTATTCTAAAAACTTAGACAAAAATTTCTATTATAAACAAGATTATGATAATGCTGTAGAACTAACTGCAATTTTAATGATTCTTTCAGTAATTGAAGGTGTGGTTTTTTTCATTATTCATAAGCTAGACATACCGACTTTTAGTAAACTATTGTCTTACATGAAAATTATTGGCTTTAGTGAAGATTTATTTTCAATTATTATTTCCCTTTTAATTATCTGGTTTGCTAAAAAAGAGGAAGAAATAGCCAATAAGAACCAATTAGAAAACCTTCTTCAACAAAAAATGAACCAGTATCAAGCAATGATTCATGAAAAAGAAAATGCTAACGAGGAGAATCAAGTTATCGATTTCTGTGAATATTATAAAATGACTAAACGGGAGTCTGAAATCTTACGTTTAGTCCTACAGGGAAAGAAAAATCAAGAAATAGCTGATGAACTGTTTATCTCAGTGGGAACAGTTAAATCACACATTTATAGTATTTATAAAAAATTGGCTGTTGATCGACGAAGTCAGTTAATGCATATTTTTATGGAATATCAAGGTAAATAATTCTAAAAAGCACCTTCAAAGCAATACTTTGAAGGTGCTTTTTAACTACTATCACTATAGTTTAGTATCCCAAACTAAGGTTGTAGTTTAGCCAAAATGTTACCAAAGTTGATTGCTCGGTTCATTGTTTGCCATTTAAATAAATTTTCGAAAAGAAAATTCACTTAAAGTGAGTGGATTTAAAAGAAAAGGAGAATAATTATGGCAAAAGAAAAATTACCTAGCTATCGATGGGTAATTCTCACTATCGTTAGTCTATTGTGCCTTATTGCAAATTATATTCAATTTCAGGTTTCAGCGTTGGCAACTGAAATAATGCCCCAACTTCATATTACTACAGCAGAATTTTCAAGCTTGTTAATGGCTCCAATGCTGGTTGCAGTTATCCTCAGTATTCCTGCAGGATCTTTAGGAGATAAATTTGGATCGAAAAAGGTAATTACTGTAGGATGCGTACTATCTGTGGTTGGAGCTTTTGGCCGTTTTATTGCGGCTAATTTCTGGATGATGATGATTATGTTACTTTTGTGTGGAATTTTTATTTCATTGTTAAATGCAAATCTAATCAAAGTTCTTGGGACATGGTTTAAGCAGGATACTGATTCAGCAATGGGAGTGTTTTATGCGGCTTCCTGTCTTGGAATTACCCTTGCCCAGATAACAAGTTCATGGTTTCCATCAGTTAATTCTGCCTATATGTTTTCGTCAGTTTCATTATTGATACTAACAATTTGCTGGATAATGTTCGTTCGGGATACGCCGAAAGGGGAGTCTTTGCCTCCTGCTGAACCAACCGCTAAATATCTCAAAGTGGCAATTAAAAGTAAAAATACGTGGATTGTTTCGATTTGTGCTGGGTTGGGAATTGCCTCAACAACAGCATATGCTGGCTTTTTACCGCAAGCTCTCACACTGGGACAGGGAATTACTAATAAAACTGCTGGCGTAATGTCAGCAGTTGTAACCGTTGGTAGTTTCTTTGGCTCTTTAATTGGTCCTGCATGGTGCAATAAACTTGGCCGCTACAAAATGTTTTTAACCGTAACAACGTTGATTGGAGCTATTGTTATGTACTTTACCTGGTATACACCAGCAGGCTTTTTCTTATGGGCAATGCTGGTAATTAATGGCTTCTTTACAGCTATTAGTGGACCGATTGTTCAAGCAATGCCAATTCAATTTCCGGAAATTGGCGAAAAATATGCAGGTAGTGCCGGAGGCATTGTTGGAACAGTTTCAATGTTAATTTCTTATATCATTCCCATTCTTGTTTCTAAGATTGCAGGTAATGACTATGCTAAAAATTTAGGAATAGAATCCTTGGTTTTTGGACTATCAATTATTTGTATTTTAGCGTTACCAGAAATTGGTCAAAAAGCCAAAAAATAGAAAAGGAGATCAAATCATGGTGCAAAAAGCAGATTATATTTTAAAAGGAACTGCCATTTTCACGGGTAATAATGATTTACCAATTGCAGGTTGTCTCTTAATAAAAGATAACCGCATAATGAAGATTATTCCCGTTGATCGAATGACAGGCTATATTGGCGAAAGCACAACGATTATTAATTGCGGTGACCATTTAGTTATGCCCGGATTTAACGATTCTCATTTACATTTGTCACTAGGAGCAGTTCAAAATGATCCCGATTTCTGTATTCAGATGATGGACTGCAAAAGTGAAGAAGAATGTGTTCAGAAGGTAAATGATTTTGCTAAATCACATCCTAAAAACCCATGGATATATGGTACTGGTTGGTATTCAGAAGTTTGGGATCATCCTCATACGCCGACAAAAGATTCACTTGATAAGTTGCATCTTAATAGACCCGTTTGTCTTAATTCCTTTGATTTACATTCAGTTTGGTGTAATGATATTGCCTTAAAAAAAGTGGGTATCACAAAGGATACCCCAAATCCTCAGGGAGGAATATATGGGCATGATAAAAATGGCGAGTTAAATGGCATTTTATATGAACCACCTGCATCTAAAGCAATGATGGATGCAGTTTTAGATGTTCCAACATTAAAGCAATCATTATTGAAGTGTTTAAAGCATTTCCGTAAATTAGGGATCACTTCCGTTGCAGATGTTTATCCTTCTGGCTTAATTAACCATAATATTCCTGAAATCTTCGCAGAACTTGAGCAAGAAAACGAACTGACGACTAGGATCTCTTCTTTTCCTTCATTGACCGACTTGGAAGGGGCTATTAAATTAAAACAAAAGTATCATACTGATAAGCACCGGGTCGCAGGTTTAAAGCAGGTTTTAGATGGTGTAATTGAAGCGCATACTGCATTATTAAGTACACAATATGACAATGATCCGGGGGTTTATGGCGATACTTCTCTTACTCAAACACAATTAAACCAATATGTTTTAGATGCACAAGAAGCGGGCTATCCGGTTAAAATTCATACTATTGGTGACAAGGCTAGCTCAATGGCTCTAAATGCGTTTGAGAATGCACAGTCTAAACTTGGAAAGCTTACTCTGCATAATTCTTTAGAACATATTGACACTATTAGGCAAGATGATATTGATCGCCTCCAAAAATTAAATGTGATGTGTGCCGTCCAGCCGCAACATTGTATTGGTGACTACATGAGTGGTGGTTATTTACCCTGTATCGGGCAAAAACGTCTTTCACAAGCTTGGCCTTATCGAGAAATTTTAGATGCAAAGGCCCATCTGGCCTTTGGCTCAGATTTCCCGGCAGTTTATTCAATTAAACCTATTTGGACAATTTATGCAGCCGTATCACGTTGCGAACCAAATGAAGGGAAACCTGAGGGTGGCTATTTCCGAGAGCATGCAGTTACCTTAGCTGAAGCCTTGCGCGCATATACCAAATGGTCAGCATATGCAGAATCATTTGAAAAAGATTTAGGTACATTAGAACCGGGCAAATTGGCCGATGTTGTTGTCCTTGATCGTAATTTATTTAAAATTCCAACTGATGAAATTCGCTTTGCTAAAGTCACTTTAACAATGGCGGATGGTAAAATTGTTTACAAGCGCTAATTGAAAAAAGTCCATTATTGCCAGAAATGTTTAACTGAGTTTCAAACACAAGTTAAAGTGTTGCTGGCTTTAATGGGCCTTTTTAGTTTAATGTCGTTCTTACTAGTTAAAATCTAATTCAAAGTCTTTACTGCTAAAGAAGTTTAGTTTGTTACTTAAAATGTAATTAGCAATCAAACCCAGAATGATTGGTAAGATAAAGAATAAGATCGTCATTAATGCGATATTGCTAAAATTAGTTGGACGGTTCGCCATTGCAGCAACAGGTCCAATTAAACCTGAAAAGCCAAAGCCAGCACTCATCGAATTACCCTGAATGTTAAAAATAGCGCCCAATACTCCCATGATGCCAGCATTAATCATTAACGGAATTAATAACTTGGGTTTGATAAGTAAGTTAGCCATTTGCATTTTAGGTGAACCAAGAAAATGTGCAATAGAAGTACCGAAAGAGTTTGACTTCCAACCAAAAATAGCTAAGGCAAAGGCAGCTGCCGTAATACCGAGGTTTGCGGATCCAGCAGCAATGCCTGAAATATTAATTGCTGTTGCAATTCCGACTGACGAAATTGGTGACACCACAAGCAGTGCAAAGACAACACCCATGAAAAAACCCATTAGAATAGGCTGTAGTTTAGTCAGATTCTCTACGCCAAGTCCAATTAACTTAGTTGCTTGACCAACAGGAATGCGAGTTAAGCAGCCAATACCACCAGCTACAAGCAGAACGATTAGTGGTACAAGTAAAATAGTGTATGCCCTAAGTTTTTTACCTAGGAATAAAATTAGGCTGTATGCAATCATAATTGTAATTGCGGTATTAATGACATCCCCGTTGCCGATAACAACTATTTTCCCATTGATCATGTTGAAATTGCCCGCTGCAGCAGTTGCTGCCAATGCCATTGATGAAGTTTGAATTGGCGATAGTTTTCCAGTCATGCCTACGCAAACAGCACTAATAGCAGGTAGAAGGGCAGAGGCGAAGGAAGTTAAGACTAAAATAAAATTTAGCTCGGGCCAAAGTGGCAATAGCATTTTAACTAATTGACCAACTAATGCTCCCGGAATCAAGGCTACGACAATTCCTGTTGAAAGCCCGTTTAAGGTATCTAATCCAATTTTTTTAAAAGTTTTCATTCTTTCTGTTTCTCCAATAAAAAATCGCACAGATGACGACAACTGTGCGATTTTTAAGAAGAAGGTACTGTTTAAAAACCATCCCAACACACAATTGTCATTCTTGGTTGAACTGTGTGCTAGGATAACAACTAATAGGCACTCAGATCAAATAGTCAAAGTACCAAAAATAATATTTAACTTGTTGTTGATTGATTTTTTTCAATGTAGTCATAATAGTAAACCTCTCATAAATATTTAAGCAATATCATACTAAAGAAAAAATAAAAAAGCAAGTTTAAAAAAATTATTCAAAAACGGAGAGGCCTTCGATAATTCAAGCTAATCATCAAAAATATATATCTGAAGTATGTCAAAGAAAGGATTAGGCGGTATTCATGTTATAATTGTAAAATACATAGAGGGGGAATGATAATCAAAACAAATTACTATTTATAGTAACCATTAACTTAGATTATTTCGTCAATTACTAGAAGTTTGATTTAATAGGGATCTAAAGAAGAATCATTACTGAAGTTAGCTAAAGAAAAAGTAGCAATTTTCTTGAGTGATCATGTTAAAAGTGCTTTGTTGTTTTTTTAATTAATTTAATATTTTTATCATTGAAAATGCTGCTACATCCTATTTTGAGTATATTAAGCAATAACTATTAATCAGATGTAAATATTGAAAAATAATCTAAAATTTGTTTTAACATATTTAGGAGGTATTTGGAATCTTCCAAAGTACTCAAGTTTTTCAAAAGAAGTGATTAAAATATCTGAATTTATTAATTTTCTAAGTTTATTAGGTGACTGGTTACTTTTTGCGTTTCCTTTATATCAAGGATTGATGGAACTTTATGACTATGATCGTTTCTTAGAAGAATTTGACCAGTCTAGTAAGTCTGAAGCTAAAATTTCACCTTATTATTGGTTTGCGCCGATCTGGAAGATCCACCTAGAGAAAAAACGTGCGGTAAAGATTTTACGCGAGTTTGTTAAAGATGATGAAGATTTCCGGACAGCAATGAGCTTTATTGATAAGACGACTGCATGGTATTTTGTATCTCTTGGTGGTTGGTTTAAGATGATTTCATCTTTGTATGATTTCTTCAATGAAGTACATCTATATAGCGTCTGGTGGTTAATTGTGGGCACAGTTCTTTTGACTTTCACTGGACTATTTTCAGGTTATTACCGTGTTAGTCAAAAGCGGCAAAAAGCAATGTTAAATAAGTTTAAGAATGAATATAATAAAAAAGAGTAATTAGCTAATTGTAAGCTAGTTGCTTAGGGTTTAATAAAAGTTGTCTCAACTAAAATATTATGTGTTTTCAAATTTAGTTGAGCCAGCTTTTTTCTATTTACACTTTTAAGTGTTTAATAACTGTCACCCATTAAAATAAAAGTGGTTTTTACCCGTTAATAAATTTATTTCGCTATAATTAACTTTAGTAGTTTTGAAAGAGTAAAATTGACTCAAAAATACTAGTTTCATGTTATTTTTAGCATTATAAATTTTTAAAAAGGGTGATTATTATTTCTTTGTTCATTAACTTTATAAGTCTAATTGGTGATTGGCTTTTATTTTCATTTCCACTAAACCAAGGGTTAATGGAGCTTTCTGATTATAAACGGTTCGTTAAGGATTTCGATAATTCTAGCAAATCTATTGCCAAAATATCTCCGTGGTATTGGATAATGCCAAATCTAAAAATTCATTTTGAGAAAAGTCGTGCCCAAAAAGTTTTGAAAACGATAATTAAAGATGATAATGATTTTCGAACTGCGATTAGCTTTACAAATAAAGCCACAGCGTGGTATTTTGTTGGTCTTGGTGGCTGGCTTAAAATGATCTGTTCACTTGACGAATTCTTGGAAGAATTCCATTTAGTTCATTTTGGCTGGTGGTTGCTTGGGTCTGTTATTGTCTTCACATTTGCTGGACTATTTTCGGCTTATTACCGAGTTAGTTCTCATAGACAAAAGGCTATTTTGGCTAAATTTCAAAAAGAAGATTAATCAATTTTCGCCAATTAAAGCAGCTGTGGTTTTGATAATTACAGCTGCTTTCTTGTATTAAGCAAACTGTTGCATAAGTTATTAGCAAAATAAAAAGACAAGTTTCACTATCTAGTAAAACTTGTCTTAATTATAAATAATGATCCGGGTGGTCATTTAGCAATCCGTAAAAATACACTCATATCAGTGTTTTCAGACATTGATGTTAGCCAAATGTTAGCCAACTTATGCTAAGTGTAATTTTTGCGGCTCGTTCATTGAATCTAGGGCATTTGCGAGTATTTTTTGCTGTGTAGCCTTCATTTCGTCAATCATGTATGAATAAGTATCCATGGTAATCCCAATGTTAGAATGACCTAACCGTTTACTAATTTCATACCAGTCAACGTGGTGAGCAACTAAATATGCAACATGGCAATGTCGCAAGCTGTGAAAATGAAAACCTTTTTTAGAAATATTTGCCTCTTTCAAACGATATCTCAGAGCTTTATTTAATGCATTATCAGTAGGTAGTTCACCATTTAATTTCGCGAAAATAAATTCTTGGTTATTTTCTTTAAGTTCGTTTAAGGTATTTAATAAAGATTTTGAAACATAGATTACTCTCTTAGAGCTTTCATTTTTAGGCGGCTTTATTTTTTTAGATATGTAATCATATGACTTGCTAATTTTAATAGTTTGCTTTTTCTCGTCAATATCAGACCATTTAAGAGCCAAAATTTCGCCTGCCCTCATACCAGTCTCTATTGCAGTTAAAATCGCATAAGGAGTCGTATGCTTTCGATTTAGACTGCTTTGGGTAACCTTAAGTAAAGACTGAATTTCTTTAATTGACAAATATTCAATGTATCGTGCCCTTGTTTCATTCCAGACTTCGTTAATTCGATTAGTAAAATTCTGTGGAATAATACCTTCTTCATACGCATCAGAAACGCATGACCTTAAGATACCATTAAGCTTTTTTATCGTTACTTTGGAATGATTTTTACCATATTCATTGATGAAATTTTGATATACAGAGCGATTAATATCATTTATTCTAATAGTACCAAAATATTTTTTAACCACATTGTTAATATAAGTATATCTTCTTTTGGTACCATCTGTTTTGCCAGGGATGCGATACGTCATTGCCCATTTCCAAAAATAATCAGCAAAAACTGGATTTTCATTTGTAATATTGTTTTTGTTTTTGGCTAAAATCTGTTCATTTTCCCATTTTTTTGCTTGAGCCTTAGTTCTAAAACCGCCTTTGGTTTTATATTTTTTCTTTTTTCCGGATTTAGTATCTGGATCACTTATATACCAAGAAACTTGCACAGTCCAGCTATTACCACGCTTGTATACAGCCATTTTGAAACTCCTTATTTATATGGTAAAATATGGTAGACGAAAGGCATGAGCCCGAAGTCACTTTCATTAAGTCCTTAAGAATTAGTTTTCCAGACGAGTTCTTATGGACTTTTTTGCTTTACTATTTATTATTTATAAAATCTCCAAATTTATTGGCTTCATCCTTCATTTGTTGATCATGATCTTTTATAGATTGTTGTGAAGGATTTTCAATCACATCCTTTGCTGAGTCCATTGAATTCACATAATTTTGAAGTTTTTGCTCAAAATCTTTCTGATTTGACGCTGTAACAGAATCAGGAGACATATTCATTTGAACGGCAATTTCTTTGTAAGCTTCGAGTTTGTCATCACCTTGCAAAGTAAATGCTTTTTTAATTTGTGCTACTAAACCTATTTCATTATCGACTAGATGCTTTGATTGCCAAGGCTCTTTTGCAGGCTCTTGAGTAGGTTGTTTCGCTGGCGTTTCTGGAACAGTCGGTTTACTAAAGTTTTTGACCAAAATATATTTGTTCTTACCAATCTTATAAAACTTTCTGCCTTTTATTTTCTTTTTACCAATAACATTAATTGATTTGTTTTTGGCATAATGCTTTTTAGTCCGTCTGCCTTTTATGTTGTAAACATAAGCCTTTTTAGCTAATTGCATTTTAGCAGCACTGACTGTAGTAGCAGTAGCTCCTAATATGGAAACAGCAGCTAATCCAGTTGCCATTAACTTTTTTAATTTCATAACAGTTTACCTCTCAAAAATCTGCCATAGGTTTTACGTCACTGGTGTGGTGGACGAAAGATATCCTCTCTATCAGGCAACATCATCTAATAGATAATAAAAACGACGTGGTATTCCAAAAGTTTCAGCGAATTGATATTTGCTTTCAAACTCAATATCTGTTTCGTAACAATATTGTTTTAGCAGACGGATAGCAAACTTATTTGCTATGCTCTCGCTTTTGTTAATATTGTTATAATCATGACTATAACAAACCGGATCTCCATTGATAATATGACCAATTTCATGAGCTAGGATAAATGGCTTTTCATTCGAGTCATACCATTTCTCGTTGTAAATAATAAGTCTTGGCCATTTATAGCAAACAGAAGGATCCTTAGGATTCATGTAAGAAATAAACGCGATTCCAATTTTGTATTTAAAGCAGTAATCGTATAACCACATTAATAAATCTTCCATATAGCTGCTACTTGTCCTTTCTCAAGGCTTCTGGATGTTTTCGAATATATTCTTCAGCAATAGCTCGATACATGTCTTTCAATTCATCGGGGATTTGTCCACCATAAGCCATGCCTAAGTCTTGCCATTCGAGTTCATCATTATTAGAAGTCTTAGTAGCAGGTGTAGGATCGTCAGTATTGCCCAAAAGGTAATCGGTGGAAACATCGAAATAATTAGCGATTTTCGATATTTTGTCTATTGAAGGGTTGGACGATTTCCATGTTGAAATTATCCCATTAGAAAATTGTAAAGACCTCTCAAGCTCTGCTAGACTAATTTTATGCTGACTTGCTAACTCATATATTCTACTATATATAGTAGAAACGGTGGCTTTATTTTTACGTCCCATATTAATCTCCGAAAATATTTTGTGTTTTATTGTTGACTCCGAAAATAATCGGTGTTAATATTTAAATGTGCTTAGGGAAGCATGAAAACATTCAAAAAATCAATACCGAAAACGGCTATTCGAGCCTTATTTGTTACGCTTTAATAATAGAATATTTTCGGTGCTGTGTCAATGAAGGATGTATATTTTCTTAGAAAATATTAGATTTTTAGAAAAGAGGTGATAGCATGTCGCTATATACAGCAGTCAAAACTGTGGCAAATCAGAATGATAAGTCGATTTACCAAATAGAAAAAGACTTACATCTATCAAATGGCTTGATTAGTAAATGGAATAAAAGTGTTCCAAGAGCAGACTCATTGCAAGAAGTTGCAGATTATCTTGGAGTAACTACACAGTATTTATTTAGCTTAGCTAGAAAGGATAAAGTCAATGAATGATTTAAAAGTTATTGGGAAAGAACATATCGGAAAAATTGAGTTTACTGGAATTGAAGGCGGGTTTGGCAAAAACAAAAAGGCAATGCTCGTTAAAGACATTGCACGGATACACGGTAGAGAAAATCGAGAAATTAATGAGCTGATAAATAGAAATATAAATAGATTTAGGAATGATATTGATTTGATTGATGTTCTAAATCGTTCTGAACGATTTAGAAATCTAGCTCTAGAAAATGGTTGGATTGGTAGCAACAGAACACAACACGTTTATTTACTATCAGAACGGGGCTATGCAAAGTTATTAAAAATCTTAGACGATGACAAGGCATGGGACATATACGATGAGTTGGTAAATAACTACTTTAATATGAGAAAAACAATTAAAAATGATGTATCAATGTTTGATGAACTAAGCCCGGACTTGCAAATGTTCAAAAAGATTTTTGATAATGCCGCAAGAAATGAACTCGAACTAAAACGAGTAGATCAAAAGTTAGACAACATTACTGAAATCGTAAGTTTAAATACGACCGAGTGGCGTAAAACAGCACAGGGCTTAATTCACAAAATGGCTAAAACAGAAGGTGGTTTTGGAGCTTACCAACAAATTCAAGGTGACATTTATAAAGAGGTAGATGCACGAGCAGGTTCAAACTTAAAAACTAGACTGACTAATTTAAGGCAAAGAATGGCACTTAATGGTTCATGCAAGTCAGCAATTGATCGTTTGAATAGGCTAGACGTAATTGATGCTGACAAGAGACTTAAGCAAATATATATGGCGGTGGTTAAGGACTTTGCGATTAAGTACAAAGTTTGGGAAAAAGAATATTAAGGAGAAATTCAAACATGAAATATACAAAAAAAGAATTTGATAAGCACGATAAAAAAATGATGAATAATGTTGCTGAACTTGAGCAATTAGTTGAGTGGGCACAGCAAGACAATACTGCATTTACTGAAATAGATGGCGTTAAGTATGGTTCAGCTCATCTATGGCGTGAAGTCGCAGAAAAGGCATTGGATTTAGCAAATCAACAAGAATGGTTTGACCGCTATGAAGATATGGAGTGACAGAAATGAATATCAGAGATGCAGCTTTGGAAGCACAAAAAACAGGTCGAGGTATCGCGCGAAAGAGTGATGGATCTAGACCTGCAATATTTATTGGGACTAATACTACTGAATGTTTTCTAATACTTAGTCCCGATTATAAGACGATAACTCCGAGATGGGAACCAAATTTAAATGATATTACAGCTAATGATTGGTATGTGATTGGTTAAAAAAAGATGTCTTTAAAATCTTTTATGTACCCAATTACAGTTTTCACATTGTTCTTAAACTTGTTCTCAAGCATGAAAATTGCATCGGTAGTCAAATGAATGTTTATCGGTCTGTTGCTGCCATACCTGCAATCAATTAATTTTTTATTTTTCAGTTCATTACATACTGTTGTGGTGTCATCTATAGACCAATGAGGGACAAGTTCCTGCACATCTCTGACATCTAAAAAGAAGCCAGATTCATTTTTAGACTTGCCTTGCTTTCTACGGGATAAATATTCTTTGTATAAAACAGAAATCAGATATTTCGCGTCTTTGGTTAAGTTGTAATCATCAAACGTCATAAAATCACCTCCTTTAGTGGGATGACTTAATTATAGGATAAAAATAAGAAAGGAAAACACGATGGATAAAGATTGGTTAATCAATCAGATTAATGAAGAAGCAGAACGGTGCTTTGAAAAAGATTTCGAAAGTCTAACCACTGATGATAGTGGGGCTAATCAATTATTTTCTAAAGTTAAACAGACAGAAGAGTGGTCAGCTTTCAAGTCAAAAATGATTAAGGTTTATAAAAAGAAAATTGAACAGAACCTTTTCCACAAATTGGAAGGATTAGAAGAGCTTTTTAAGGAATCTGGAGATATTTAAAAAAGCCATTCACTAGGGATGACTTGATTGAATGAATTACCTTGAACTGCTGCCTTTAAATTATTGTGTGAAGAAGCTGCTGCCACATTAGTAATTGAATTATTATATCCACGCTTCACGGCATGCAACCCCTCTCTCGTTACTGCATTAGCTTGGAGCACGATTAATAACTATAAAAACGGCTCTGAAATATCATTTAAGAATGCATGCAAAATTGCGGATGCACTTAACATCAGTCTTGATCAACTGAGAAAGGAGGTGAATAAGAATGAAAAGCAATTTAAGTAAGGTTTCAAGTCAAAGATTAATTTCTGAATTAATTAGAAGAAAAGAAATCAGGACAGTGCAAATCGGCTTATACGCAAATTATGAGTTGAAGCCTAAATATGGTAATCCAGAAATTAAATGTAATGAAATCTTTATTCCAACTAAAAAGGAGGTGATAAAAAGTGAATAATTTTGTTGAATTACCAATTCCACTAAACATACTTACCATAGCTGTTGATGAAATCATGAAGAAACGTGGCTACGCTCCAGTAGAAAGCACCGAGGGAAAAACTATCAAAATGAAAGAATTCGCTCAGAAATATTGTGGTGGTAAAGCAATGCCATGGATTCGGTTGTTCATTTTTGATGAATTTCCAGAAGTAGATTTTAAAAATGGCGGCTGGGTAGTTAATCCAAGGAAAAGTGATGAAGGGAGCAAAACTTTTATTTTTGAAAAACCAGCAGCGGAATGGATGGAAACACATCGAGGTGAAATAGATTGGAACGCAAAATTACCTTAATAGAAAGGATATTAATCAAATGGCAGCATTTTTTAAACACCTACACAGACGTGCATCTGACCACCAGAAGGTCATTAACAATCTCATTGCTAGCAGTGATTGCTGGGCTAGTTGGAGCGATCTATGTTCTCTCACAACCGGAATTTCTTCCCGGAACATAAAAAAAGCCCGTCGGCAAACGGACTTAATAAAACATATCTAAGGAGATTATAACACATGAAGTTATTTGAAATAAACGATGCGATTAAACAAATTGCAGATAAGGATGATTTAGATCCTGAAATGTTAAAGGACACACTAGACTCTTTGGCATTAACTAGGGATGCAAAACTTGATGGCTTGGCTGGATTGATTGAACGTGATTCGGCGGATATTGATTTTTTAACTAATAAAATCAAGCAATTGACTGAACAGAAACGACATTTTGAAAATCAAAAAAACAATCTGCTTAATTATATGACTGAGGTAATTGATGATGCAGGTCTTAAGCAGGTCAAAACTGAGCACTACATTCTTAAACCCCGAAATTATCGGCAGAAAACCATCATTTCTGACGAAAGCAAATTGCCTGATAACTATCACATTAAGAAAGAAGTTCTATCAATCGATAAGCGCAAGCTATACAGCGATTTGAAAGACGGTGTCAATATTCCGGGAGCGCATCTCGAACCTAATCGTAAAACTGTAATTAATTGAGGTGGTCAGTATGAATAGGTTAAAAGAATTGCGAATTAAGAATAACTTAACTCTCGATGATATAGAAGCAAAAACTGGTATTAAACGAGGTACATACAGTAATTACGAAAATAATAAAACTGAACCCAAAATTGAGACTTGGCAAAAATTAGCTAGTTTCTTTAAAGAACCTATTTCGTACGTTATGGGCGTAGATGATTACGAAAAAGTAGGTGTGGTTAAAAATGAATAGGCTTAAGGAACTTAGGCAAAAGAATAACTTAACTTTAAAAGAATTGAGCGAACAGCTAAGCAAAAGAAATATAAAAATTTCAGCAGATGCATTAGCTAAATACGAAAGGGGAGATAGAGAACCAAAAATAGATAAATGGAATCATTTAGCTGAATTTTATGGTGTCTCTCTAGAGTATTTAATGGGACTTAATAGTAATAGTTTTGGAAATAGAATTAAGGAATTAAGAATCAAGCATGGTCTTAGCCAAAGTGATTTAGCAAAGGCTACCGGACTCACTCGTCAAGCTATTAGTAATTATGAAAGAGGAGATAGAGAACCCAAAATGGAAATATGGCAAAAGTTAGCTGACTGCTTCAATGTTTCTATACCATCTGCACGTGGTGAAATTGATACAAATAAAATACAAAAAATTTTACAAACGATATTATTTTTTAACTGCAGTGATGACGCACTAGGCTTATTGAAAACAGATGAATTTGCAGGCTGTGGTAGAGAAGATAAAAAACACATTGCTATAAGTTACTTGATGTTATTAATCTTCCAAGAATTAAATATAGATCCTTACAATCAATTTTTATTGGTAGTTAAAAAAGTCGCAAATTTGCTGAAATTAGAGGGCAATGAAAGAGATAACTTCATTAAACAAGGTATGAGCACAGCTGATATGCCTAATCAAAAGCACGATATTAAAGCTGCTAATAAATTGTTAAATATATACGACGAAATATGATGTACGAACTAAGACCATATCAAAACGATTTAATTAGTCGGATTACTAAATCAATGCAAGCTGGTCACCATCACATTATCGTGCAGTCACCACCACGCACTGGTAAGACGGTTGTGATGGCAGAAATTGCCAGACGAACAACAACTAAAAATAATCGAGTGATGTTTATTATTCACCGCAAGGAAGTATTGGATCAAGCGAAAGCAACATTCAAAAAGCAAAACGTTAATCCAATATTAGCAACGATGGGTTTAGTGCAGACACTTTGCAGACGGGTAGATAAATTACCTGAACCGCAATTAATTCTAATTGATGAAGGACACCACGCTTTAGCAGCTAGTTATCAAAAAATACTAAATAAGTTTGAAAATGCTTATGTTTTGTTTTTTACCGCCACGCCAAGAAGAACGGGTCAAAGGCAATTAGATGAAATTGCTGACGATATCATTATTGGTCAATCAATTCACGAATTAACGGATAAAGGATTTCTAGCACCATTCAGATATTTTCAACCACCTAATGATTTTAATGCAAAATTGCTTAAACGAAATTCAACTGGTGACTATTCTAACAAATCAATGGATGAAGCAATGTCGTCCAAGATATACGGTCACATCGTTAAGCAATACAAACGCATCGCCAATGGCATGCAAGCTGTGGTCTATACCTATTCAATTGACTCTGCAAAACGAGTTGCTAAAGAATTTAACGAAGCAGGAATTACTGCAAAAGAAGTGGATGGTAATACGCCAAAAGTCGAAAGGGATGCAGTAGTTTCCGATTTCAGAAATCAAAAGCTGAAGATACTAGTTAACGTTAATCTGTTTACGGAAGGCGTAGATTTACCCAACGTTGATTGTGTGATCATGGCTAGACCAACCACATCATTAGCACTGTACTTACAGTTTTCAATGCGATGTTTGAATCCACGCCCTGGCAAGACTGCAATCATCATTGATCACGCTAATAATGTTCAAAAGTTCGGTTATCCAGATGATGATCGTGACTGGCGGCAGGCTGTTATCAGTGGCACAAAATCAGTACCTAAAGTTAGTGATGAGCCGACAATGGCAATCATTACATGTGATTACTGCTTTGCAGTAGTTAAAACTAGTGAGGTTAAAGATGGTAGATGTCCACTCTGTGGCAATGAAATTAAAATACATCAAGAAAAAGAAGTTACTGACGTTGATTTAGTAGAAGCAAAAAATCGCAAGAAATTAATATCAAAGATTATACACAGCGACCTACTTAAAAAAGTCGCAAACAAGAAAGTTAGTGAACTCAATTCACCAGCTGAATTCAGCGCATATGCAGAACTGCATGGATATAAATCCGGCTGGATTTATTATCAAATGAAAATGAAAGGAATGATTAAAAAATGATCGTTTTACCAAAACCTCAAAAATTAGAACCAAAGGCACAACCACACAATTTTTTCATCTGGGGTGCGCCAATGTCTGGCAAAAGCTACTTTGCTAGCTTTTTCCCGAATCCAATAATTCTTAACACTGACGGAAACAGTGATCAAGGGACTGCACCAGCTTTCCAGATTAGAAATTTACGCGATAAGAATGGCAAGCCTACCCAATTGGTTACAGATCAATTAGATGAAATCATTTTAGCTTTACAAACAGAAAATGAGCAACGCAAGCCGGAAGAACAATTTAAGACGATTGTAGTTGATGTAATCGACGACATCATCGTCATGCTTGAACAAGCAATCTGTTGGGAGAATGGCGTGAAGTCATTGGGAGATATTGCTTACGGCAAAGGCTATGCACTATTTAACACCGCATTACAACAGTTAGTTATGGATCTTAAAGCACTACCAATGAACATCATTTACATTAGTCGCGAGATTTCAATCACAGATGACAATACTGGTGTAACTACTTACAGTCCATCGCTTAAGACTAAATATTTCAATGTAGTTAACGGTAACTGCGATGTTGAAATTAGAACCAAGAAGGTTGGCGATGGTGTTAATGCATCATATTACCGCGAGGTTAAAAGCCTAAGAACACAATATGAACCTAAAAATATTAAAGATCATAGAATTCTTAAATTGCTAGAAACTTGTAATGGAATATTCAAGGAGGAACCGAAAAAATGAGTAAAGCATTATGGAAAATTAATGAAGTCGGCCGACCATCTTTTGTAAATTATGTGTCTGATGACTATCAATTACAGGAAAACGAGTTCTACGGTACCTTTCCAAAAGACAAATGGAAAAATGTTAATAACCCTGGCGATGAACCGGATTATTTAAAATTCAAATATAAAAATTACCTATGCGAAATTAAAAGACCATCATTGTCCTTATTGCATCTTTGCGGCTATGTAACGCTTGAAAGGGATAACAAGCTTTATGGCAAAGAATGGTTTGAAAAAGAAATTCAAAACTTAGAAGTTCATGGCGGAATCACCTTTGCAGAGCCTACCAAAGAAGGAAAATGGCAGATTGGCTTTGATTGTGCACATTATGATGACGTTGTACCCGGATCTGATGTTGCATTGTTTGGGAGTTCAGATTATAGCATATGTAAAGACATCACATATAAAGATATGTGGTTTGTTAAAAGCGAACTAATGCAACTAGTTGATCAAATAGACGGTTTAAATACCAAAAAGGATAGGTATAGCAATGACAGTAACAATTAAAAACAAGATTAACCGTGGATGGATAGTTGGAACTTATAAAAGCACAAGCGGAGTTTTCGAGCCAATATTTACAGACAATAAAAAAGCTGCACTTAAATTTAATAATTTGAGTACAGCAATTGAAAACATTAAAAAATTAACTGATTACAGTTTTGATGAATTCGCATTTTATGAAAACGGAAAATTAATGGAGGTTAAATAATGAGTTTAAGAGATGCAGTCAATGAATTAAAGAAAAACGGATTTGATCCCAAGGAAGGTAAGGAATTCAACGCTTTTGCCAAAATACCTGATGGAACATATACCATGTCGTTAGATGGAGCAACACATAGCGTTAAAGGTGATCGTGATTACTTGGTACTCGGCTTTTCAGTAGTAACAGGCGAGCAAGAGGGTAAACGCGAAACAATCTTCCCATCACTAGCACAGACAAAATCTGACGGACAACCAATGCCAGCATCAGTTATTGCACGCAACATTTCAATGATTCAGATAATCGGTGAAATGGTGGATAATCCTATTTCTGACAAGTGTTTCGATTTTGATAATGAATCGGACGCATATGAAGCATTAGCTAAGGCATTTCAACCGGCACTTGGCAAGGTTCTAGAAATGACTATTACTTCAGCGCCCAACAAGAAAAATCCACAGTATCCGTTCAGAAATTATGAATTTGCGAAACACGAACAGCCAAAAGTAGCCGATGCTAAAGACCCATTCAATGGAACAGGCGACACAGTTAATATTAATGATGATGACTTACCGTTTTAGGAGGTAATTAAAATGAATCAAATTTTGGAATCAGCTTATTTAGAAAACAGAAAGTATTGGGAAGCTGTTGCTAGAGATGAGGGCGGATTAGAAATCTGCAGTGATTACAATGGACAACCTATTTATACAATAGGAACAAGCCATGACGTTTGGTACTAATAATAGTGAGGTAATTAAAAATGAATGGGAAACAGATTGAATTTGACGGTAGCGTTGACAACTTTAAAACCAAAAGCAATGAAACTACTATCCAGATTAAAACAACAAGCAGTAATCTATCGTTAGATAGTTTAAGCAAAGTATCAGAAGGTGCGATTAGGGTATATCTCGAGTCAAGCCAGATGGAATTAATTGATGAACTAAATGATGAGTTTACAGTTAATGATATTTTGGATATCTACAAAGCCGAACATAAGCAATCTGACGGCAGTACATTAACTGAATGCCGCGTGATTACTAAGAATGGCAATGTTTACAGCGTTAGTGAAGACTTACTAAACGAATTAGAAGCCGAGATGCCAGAAGAACCGTTTCTAGATGATGATTCTGATGATTAATCATGACACTAGAAAATCTAGTAAATTACGCAATTAGCTATGCTTCACATGGATTTTCTGTAATACCAATCGGCGCGACCAAACGACCATTAATTAAATTTGCTAATAAGCCACCACTAACTATAGATGAAATTAAACGGGTCTGGCAACGCTATCCACTCGCTAACATTGCGCTTAAAACAGATAAGTTTTTCGTCATTGACGTTGACCGGCACGGTGATGTTGACGGCATGGATGCTATCAAACAATTAAAGCATGACGAATGGTTCAAGGGCACATTAACCGAAAAAACTGCACACGATGGCTTTCATTTCTTCTTTCAAAAGCCAAAAAATGAAACCATTGCACAGAATATCGGTTTCTTGCCCGGAGTTGATTTGAAAGCCCACGAAAACAATTACGTGGTGGTGGCACCTAGCCAGATTAATGGCAAACACTACAAATGGCTTAATCATGACATTATCCGCCCAGCACCAGAAGGGTTGCTGGAACTGATCAAAGAGAAAGCCAAACCAGAAAAGCGAAAAATATTAAGTTACAAAATCACAAGTAAGACGCAAACAACACATCTATTTGAAACTGTTGCCAATGGTCTTGGTGATGATGGACAGAGAAATAAGGCTTTAGCTAGTTTTGTCGGCGGATTGTTATACCGGGGTGTCGATCCTGATGTAGCAGCTAAGCTTGCGGTAATTGCTAATACAAATACGACAGACAGCTTGCCACTTAATGAAGTTGAACGAACAGTAAATTCAATGATTGATAAAGAGATAGCAAGAAGGGGGATTGAATGAGTGACGTTATTGATATTAACGAGAAAAACGCTGATAAATTACGCGACAACACAATTGATTTAGACCGTCAGAATAACGGTTCAGTCAAAACAACGAGTGTTAAGAATGTTGTTTTGATTCTACTCAAAGACCCCAACCTAAAGAATCTCTTTCGCTTAAATGAATTTACGACTGAAGTAGATGCGGTAGAAACAGCAGAAATCAAACTTCCAGAGATTGGTAAAACAATAATTCCAAAAGGGCAATACACTGACCAGGTTACTAATTCAATCGAATTGTATATCGAATCGCAATCTAAATATGGTAATGCAAATTTCAAAAATGCCATCATTGAACAAGCAGTCGACAATGTGGCGTACATGCATTCATATAATCCATTGATTGATTATATGAATGACGTTTATAAGAAATGGGATAAAAAACGAAGATTAGATAATTTTTTCGTGGATTATCTCGGCGCTGATAAAAACGAAACCACCACATTAATTACGCGAGTGTTCTTCATGGGAGCGGTGGCCAAAGTTTATAACGCAGATACTAAATTCGATTACGTGCTTGATTTAGTTGGTGGCCAAGGCGTCGGTAAGACTTCAATTCTGAAAAACATTGCACCGCTAGGATTATACACGGACCAATTCAATACTTTCACGAAAAAAGACGATTTTGAAGTTATGAAGAATGCTTTGATTGTGAATGATGATGAAATGACCGCCAGTAATGATGCAAGTTTTGAAGAAATTAAAAAATTCATCACGATGCAAGATTTTGAATACCGAAAACCGTACGGTCATAAGCCGGTTCACTTCAAAAAGAAATTCGTTATCACGCGAACAACTAATGAAGTACGTCACCTGAAAGACCGTTCAGGCGATCGGCGTTTCCTATCAATCTATGCGCATCCCGAAAAACAGACTAAAAACCCCGTGAGCGAATTAACGCCAGAGGTGGTGCAGCAGTTGTGGGGCGAAGCGGTTTGGCTCTATAAAAATGCTAAAGATCCATTCAGATTTACACCAAAACAAGAAGCATTGCTAAAAGCTAATCGTGAAGAGTTTAGATATACATCTGGCCTTGAAGATAATTTAATGGACGTTTTAGAAAATAAATTTAAAGATCAAGATTTCATTTCAAACAGAGATTTATCCTTTGCACTATTTAAAGACTATGATGCGTTATCTAAAAACAGCAAGCAGACGCGAGACATCAGGTATTACATGGAGCATTTGGGCTTTAACACAAGTGCATTGAAAAAGATAAATGGAAAAGTAACAAGAGGATTTGAAAAGTAACAGTAGGTAACAGTAAGGTAACAGTTACTGTTACCAACCTAGAGCCTTGGGAGAGTAGTAAATATAAGTTCTGGTAACAGTATAACAGTAAATATTAGTAAAACTTTTTATTTATATTATTATGCCTTTTAAAGTTTTTGGCGATTTTACTGTTACCTACAAATAAAAATATTCTAACCCATTGAGAGAGTAAGAAAAAAATAGGTAACAGTTACTGTTACCTAAGCGTAACTTCAAGAGGTAAAAAAATAATGAAAATTAAAAATGATAAAGAAATTGTTGTTGGAAAAGCGTTTGGAAGTTTTTGTGGCGAACATGAGGTTCCTTTTTTTGTGAAAGATATTAGGCAATTATGTTTTAACCCTTTTGAAAGTGATGAATATAAATACTCAGTAATGATTAAAACGGTTTTATCAGATGAAAATGAAAATTTTTATATTAATATTAGCAAAGAAAAATACGAATATTTAATGGATAAATTAGGAGCAAATGACGATGAAGATTAGAAATAAGAAAGTTTTTACAATCAAAGATCTTGAAGATGGAAAAACTTATTCATTTGATGATGATAAAATTCAAAAATTCGGTACAAGACTAAATCTTGATACTAAGTCAGTTGAATATTTCATCGAAGTAGAAGATTACGACCCATTAATTATATCTAAAAAAGATTTTGAACAATTTAAAAAATATATGAAAAAAGAACGTAATGTCGTTTGGGGCAATGAAGATGAATGATGAACCTATTTTAAATTTAGAATTATCTGATGAAGTTAATAACAGAACTGAAAGGGTACATATTAGTTTCAGTGAAATTTATAGCATTGAAGAAATACAAAAGACAAATGTTTCTAAGCAGAAAGATATATTTTACTGTTTAAATTTAAAAAATGGGAAAAATTTTCCGATATCTAAAAAACTCTATCAATTAATTAATGACTTAATTGATAAAAATCCCAATCATCCTGAATATGGCAGAAAACTGTGATTAGCATGGATGAAATTAGTTATTTAAGAGCTTTTGAATACGTTAAAGCAATTGCAGAAAACACGCGTCAAGATCAATCTGTGATTAAAAAAGCTATCAAGGTTTTATATAATCACAAAATTAAAGGTGAAAAAGCTGGCGCTAAGTTAAGAATGATGATTTCTAAAATCAATCAGGTTGGCAAGCTTGATGAAGTTTTTTCATTTATTAAAAATCAAGCAGATTATAGAAATTTATCAGAAACAGAAATTAATGAAGTTATAAAAAAATTATTCGGTAATTATGCAAACGATGCGGCAATGATATTGTTTGACAATATTGATGAATGGACAGAATGAGGTGCAGAAATGGAAAATAACAGATCATGTCCATGTCAAAATTGCAATAGAATTTTTGACAAACGTAAGCAGTGCAAATCTATTGAAGAATATCGAAATTTACTAACAGAGATAGCAATAAGATTTGTAGAAGATAGAATGGATTGAGTGCGATGGCAAAAGCGGTGTGGAAGATTGATAAAAATGGCAAGCGAACCTATGTGGGTCACGTGCCAGACGGTTATCAGTTGAAAGATGGAGAGCGGTTCGGATTGCCATCTGAAGATTGGGTGGAAGTGATTAGAAATGCCTAGCGAACATAAAATTCAAGACGATATAGAAACCACATTATCAAAGCATCATTGCACAGTTTTTCGAACGAATGTTGGTAAATTCAGAACGCCAGATGGGAGATATATTAGTACAGGACTGCCAACTGGACATCCCGATTTATATGGATTTCGCTGGGTAGACAATCAAGTATTCTATATAGAAGTAAAATCAAAAATTGGCAGACCTAGGAAAGGCCAGATTAGATTTCATAACATGTTGGTATCGCACAACGTAATACATGGTATAGCACGCAGTACCAAAGATGCCTTAATGATAGTAGATGGGGGGTTAGTAGGTTATGGATATCCCGTACGATTTAATCCATAAATTGGAAGATGAATATGGATCAATAAGCAATGTTTCTGAAAATAATACAATTTTAAAATCAATTAGATTAAAGTTACATATTAAGCACGCTAAACGAACTAATTTTACTTACAATGATTTTAAAGAAGAAAAAATAATCGAGTATTTAAAAAAGGGTTATAGCATTTATGAAACAGCTCAATTAACTCAATCCTCTTATGCTAAGGTTAGAAAAATTAAATCTAATTATAAGTTAAAAACATTGCCAAGATTTAAATATGTAGCTATTGGAAATGAATTTAAAGTATATAGTTTGGGTTTAAGTAAATTCAAAATAATGAGTTTATCTTGTTGCAGTAATTTTGCTAATACTCAAAAAGCATTAAGAGCTATGGGTTATGAGTTAAAAGAAGCCAAAGGATATTTTCATTGGTGTAACTTAAAAAAAGATGATCATTATATCATTGACAGAAATATTTACACCAAGCAATAGAAAGGACTGTGGACTGTGGGCAATGTTGATTTCTACATGATTGATATAGATCAATACCAAACAGCTGAAAAGGTGCGAAAGTTTTTTAAATATAATTTTCCGCAATATCTGGTAAGAGCTGGTTATCATCGTACTGATCTTAGCAGTCCGCAGCTTGATATCACTGGTATCTCAGTGCATGGAGGTAACAGTGCTGAACATAAGATGGCTTCAATTTTCGATGCGCAAGATAAGTGCAAAGCTATTTATCAAGCAATTGATGCTTGCTTTGACAGTTCACGGCAGCCTTTTAGAACGATATTAAAATCATTATATATAGATGAACTAGAAAACTGGAAGGTTGCTGATAAGGTTCAATATAGCGATTCCAGATATGATGATTTAAAGCGTTATGCATTATGTCAATTCGCCGATACAATTGATACATTTAAGTTATACTATGATGTTAGTTTTCCTGAGCTCAAGGTTTTTAAAAAATCGGATGAAAGTCGGGGAAAAGTCGGGGACTGATCGGGTATTGCAGATGTTATATTAGTATCATCAAGAAAAAATAATTCTTGATAGCTATTAACAGTTTTTAAATTTATACTCCTTCTTAAAAGAGTTCTGGCAATGGTTGTAATCAGGTTCGATTCCTGGTGCCAGAATATGAACGTGAATAGTTACCGATATGGCAGTCAAGTTATATTAATTGGAGGACTAGACCTATTGGCATCAGGTGCAATTCCTGACACGTTCTTATATTCATCTTAAAAAACTAGCCTAAGGGGCTATTTTTTGCTAAACTATGTTCAATAAGTAAACATAAATTTATAATTTTTAAATAAAAATTGTAAATCATTGAATAATAGACAAAAAAAAAGTATACTTTTTTTAAGCATGACATCGCAGGTGGTGCAAATGAGTAAAATAGATAAATTATACTCTAAGATGAAAAACAATCCTAAAGAAGTTTCATTCCATGAAATTACTACATTGTGTGAACATTATGGATGTACAGTAAGAAACGAATCAGGTGGCTCTCATTATTCTATCAGGCATTCAAAAATTAATCGTACTTTGATTGTTGCAAATCATGATCCAATAAAGAAACCTTATGTGCTGGACGTTTTACAATTTATTGATGAATTAAAGGAAGACGAAAAATGAAAAATACTCTTGAAGACTACATGAATAGGAATTATCCAATAATAGTTTCTTTAATAAAAGACGATACAGATACATACTACAAAGTAAGTGTTCCAGATTTACCAGGCTTGAATATATACGTTGATGATAAAAAAGAAATAGAAAGCGAGTTAAAAGAAGCAAAAAAAGAATGGTTTGCTTCTAGAATAAAGTTCAATCAAAAAATTCCATTGCCACAATTTAACAATTCAAAAAGTGGAAGAATTACTTTAAGAGTTCCTAAATCTTTACATGCCGAGCTTGAGTATAAAGCGGAGGAAGAGGGAATTAGTTTGAATCAATTTCTGAATTATTTAATTGAAAGAGGTCTTGAAAAAGGGAATTTAACTAATAAAAATGTTGTTAATGAATTTTACTATCATCAAAATTTAAAATTTAAGCAAGAAAATACAAAAAGTTTTAGCTTAGAACCTGAGGAATCTTCAGCTGATACAGTTAGTTTGAAGGAGTAGATTAATGGAAAAACAAATTGAACTTGTTAAGGTCTATATATCTAAACTAAATTATAAAATGAGTACTGATGATAAAGGTAAAGATGCGTTTATGCTCAAACATAGGAAAGGAAGGGGAAGAGTAACTTTTTCTATTGTTTATCCAGACAAATCTAAAAAGAAAAAATTGTTAAAGTTGGAGCGTGAATATATTGTAAGAAGTAATAATTTTATTATTTTTGCGGTAGTTAATGCTGTTGTTAAAACTAAAAAGGAGGATGTTGAAATTTTATTAAAAGACAAAAAAACGGACGCTGATAAAAAGAAATTGCTAAGAATAGCTGATTATGTATTTCGCGCAATGAGTGATAAGGTTTCTCTTTATACGGGGCTTTTATCCGCTGAAACAGGGTATCCAAGTTTTTATATACCGACTTTTGGGAAAAAAATTGATAAGTGATCTTTTTAAGTCTAGATAAGCACTCATTTATGAGTGCTTTTTTTATGCTTAAAAACAGAAAGGAAACGGCATGTTTAATAATATCTGGAATGCATTAAGTAGTAACATCTGGCCATTCACGATTGCAATACTGAATCTGTGGGCAATATTCAAAGTGGGTGGCTTTATTATAACGGTAGTAATTGAATCGATTGTTAAAACATTCAAAGAGATGCATCCCTGACGGGAAAACTTTTTGCGCTGGCTAGCAAAAGAAAAGGTAATCACCTCTCCTGATTTTAATTCAATTGCATTGAATTGCGTCATCCGAGGGTGATTACCTTGACTGAAATAATACTTCTATTAATCATAGTACTACTTTTAGTCGTTGCTATCAAGCGATAGCCAGCGCAAGGGGCGCTCGTCCCTTGATGGTCCGAGCGCCGCTGAAAACTCAAAGGAAGTGAAGAATTGCCACGAATTAGAAACTGTCGAGTGTTTGGTTGCAAAGTTCCAGCGTTTGTTCCGAATCATTATTGTGCAAAACACATTGCAAAAGAAGAAGAGTACAGAAGAGAACGGGCAAAGTTCGAACATCGATATTCAACTCCGCAATCGAAAGAGTCACGCTGGAAATACAACCATGTAACACGTTATCGAAATGAAACTAAGGCTAAACAGAATAAGTTCTATCACACTAGACAGTGGCAAAGGTTCCGTAAGATAGTATTCGAACGTGATTATCACATGTGTCAATACTGTAACGCTCGTGGTGTTATTAGAGAAGGTAACATCGTTGACCACGTCCTGCCGGTTGAATTATTTCCAGAACAGATGAAAGATATCGATAATCTGGTTACGTGTTGTTCTAACTGTCACTATTGGAAAACAAGATTTGAAGAAAAATACTATGGCACTGGGTTGCATGCTAAGGCAACAAATAATCCACCACTAACTGATTTGAAATTAATTGCTGAGTTGAGTGATCGAATTAAAACACAAAAATAATTTTCATCCCCGCCCCTATGCAAGGTTGGCGAGGAGCCGCAACAAGTGGTGTTCGCTTTCTAGACGGACACTTTTTTAATATTTTTTGAAAGGGGGGGTCAAAACGACAAAGGTTGATTTAACAACATTGAAAGTACCTGAAACAGCGCCGAAGTGGCTGGGGAAATATGGCAAAGTTCTATATCCGAAAATAGCTTCCTATCTGAATAAGAATTCAAAGATTATTCGCGCTGATGAATATTTAGTTCAAGAATACTGTTCTGCTTACGATATTTATCGAATCGCATACGCTGACATTCAAGAGCATGGCATTCAGCAAGCTATATATAAGACAGCTGTTAGTCCATTAGATGGTAGTGTGGTTAGTAGAGATTTTTCAGGTTACCGTAAAAATCCAGCTTATCAAATGATGTCGGACTCACTTTCAAAAATGAATCAGATTGGCAGAGAGCTGGGGTTAAGTCCTAAAGCTAGATCACAGATGATGGAGCTTAATTCGCCGAATGATAAAAACGAAGAATCGGTAACGGATAAAATGAGGGAGTTTTTTAAATGATGAAAATCGATCTAACGCAAACTCATGATGTTGATGGTGCATACCAATCAATTGATTGGACTGATATAAAAAATGATTATACTGATCCAGGTACACGATATTGCTTTGATGTGTTGGATAAAAAAATACAAGCAGGTTATTCAATAAAACTTGCTTGTTTTCGTCATTTACGAGATTTACAAAGGCAAAATACAAAGGATTTCCCATATCATTACGATATTAAAGCTGCTAATATGCTTTTGAAATTTGCCGCTATCGCTCCGAATGTTGATACAGGAGAGCCTACTAAATTAATGAATTGGCAGAAGTTTATTTTTTGCCAGATGTTAGGATGGCGCGATAAAGATAATTTTAAACGTTTTACAAGAGTAATTGTTAGTGTTGCACGTGGACAGGGTAAGACCTATTTAATGGCTATTTTAGTGGCATACAGTTACTTAATTGAGTCATTAAAATTAGAAAACCAAGATTATCTGGTTGCTTCTATTAATTACAAGCAAACTATGAAAATCTTTGGTTATATCAAATCAATGCTTAGAAAAATAATTGATATTGAGCCTTTTAAAACATTAGCTAATGAAGCAAGATTAGAACTTCAATCTGAACAGATTATTGAAAAGAAAACTAACAATATTCTTCGGGCTATATCGCACGAAGCTGGTCAGTTCGACTCATATCACTTCAGAACAGCAGTTTTTGATGAAATCGGTGAAATTAATACACGTGACCGGGTTTCTAAAATTATTTCAGGTCAAGTTAAGGTGCAAAACCACCAGTTTGTTCAAATTTCTACAGCTTATCCTGATCCAACAGTTCCATTTCACGAAGATCAAAAAATGATAATTCAATCAATGGAACAAGACTTCAAGCGTAATGCTGATAGTTACTTAGGTTTAATTTGGTCGCAAGATGATATGGACGAAGTTTATAAACCCGAAACTTGGGTTAAGTCTAACCCATTGCTTGATTTACCAGATCAAAAAGAAACTTTAATGTCAGGGCTAAAAGATAAGCGTGATAGTGATTTGCTTACTGGTAATATTTCAGATTTTGAGAATAAAAATTTAAATATATGGTTGAAACAATCAACTTCAAGTTATTTAACTTTAAAAGAAGTTGAAGATGCAATTGATGATGATTTCAAAATTGATGGTCGTCAGGTATACATTGGATTAGACTATTCAATGTTTTCTGATAATACAGCAATTGGATTTGTTTATCCCTATCAAAATGAAGAAGGGCAGCCTCGATGGCATATTGCCCAGCATAGTTTTATACCATGGCAACAAGCAGGATCGCTTGAGGCTAAAGAAAAGCAAGATGGTATTGTTTATCATGAGTTTCCTGAGTTTTGTACAATCACTGCACATGAAAAAGGAATTATTAATCCAGAACAAGTTTATAAATGGCTTTTAGACTATGTTGAAGAACACAATTTAAAGGTAATTTTCTTTGGATATGACCGTTTTGGCAGTTATCAGGTAAAGAACATTACTGAAAGCTTAAATGCCAATACAGGGTGGTTAATTCAAGACATAGCACAAAGGACAAGCGAGCTTGCCAATCCTACTAAATTTTTGCAAGAAAGCTTTGCTACCGGGAAAATTAGCCGGTTCAACGATCCGATTTTAGAAAAAGCATTGCTTAATGCTTCTATTAAAGAAGATAAAATTGGCATTCAAGTTGATAAGGATAAAGCGACTTTAAAAATAGATGTGGTTGATGCATTAATTGACGCAATGTATCAAGGGATGAACCATTTTGAAGAGTATGGAATTATCAACGATAAATCGACTGAAGTAGAGCGTATGACGCAAGAACAGGTTCTAGCATGGTTCAACAATCCTGAATCGGGATTGTTAGGGGGTGATGAATATTCTAATTAGAACATTATTTAAAAGTATTTGGAAAATAATTGATGTACTTCTATATATTAGTGGGGTGGGCTGTATTGTTACAGCCTGTTTTTTATGGAATTTAATAGCTGGTCTAGTTTCTTTAGGTATAGCGTTATTAGTTACTTGCACAATCATTGAATTTCTTCCTACAGATCAGGGAGGAGGTGATTAATATTGCCGGTTTTTAATTTTAATAAAGGATCAAGGCAGACAGTTGATTTAAATAGTGAGGAATTTGTCAATTTTTTAACGGGTGGTAATGATGAACATTATGTTTCGGCAGATAAAGCATTAGCTAATTCAGATCTGTATTCACTTGTTTCACAATTATCTGCTGATTTAGCACTGGTAAGATTTCAAACTAATTCAAATCGATGGCAAAAATTTTTGACAAATCCTAGTAATGAAACTAACGGCTTTAGTTTTTGGCAAAGTATGTTTGCACAATTGTTATTAGATGGTAATGCATATGCTTATCGTTGGCGAAATGCTAATGGCGTTGATTTATATTGGGAGGGCTTAAGACCTTCACAGGTAACTCCTTACAAGCTATTAGATGGGACAGGCATAGTTTACGATGTTACGTTTGACGAACCTAATGTAGGGTTTAAAACGAACGTACCACAAGGCGATATGATTCATTTTAAGTTGATGTCCAGGAATTCAATTGGAATTGTTGGGTATTCGCCATTGAAGGCGTTAGTTAATGAGCTAACAATTAAGGATAAATCTAATCGATTAACCAAAAATGCTCTATCACAATCAGTTACATCGCCTGGAGTTTTAACTATTCAGGGCGGTGGGCTATTGAATGCCGCACAAAAGGCAGCACGTGGCCGTGCATTTATGAAGCAAATAAAAGATGGTCAAGCAGTAGTTTTAGACGACTTAGAAACGTGGACGCCACTTGAAATTAAAAGTGATGTGGCCAAGTTGTTGTCTCAGGTTGATTGGACCAGTAAGCAAATTGCTAAAGTTTATGGCGTACCAGACAGCTATCTAAATGGAGGTGGTGATCAGCAATCTAACCTTGACCAAGAGAACAATCAATATGCGAAAGCATTAAAACGTTTTGTTGGTCCTATTATTAGTGAATTTAATAATAAGCTAAATGATGTGGTAACTCCTGATCTGCGTCCGGCAGTTGATGCTGTAGGAGATGGCTTTGCTGGTCGAATATCGCAAATGGTTGATGATGGGGCACTGTCTCCAAATCAGGCACAGTTTGTGCTACAAAGAGCTGGCTATTTCCCACAGGATTTACCTGAGCCTAAATATGAAGGAGGTGAGGAAAGTGACAACAATTCCAATAAAGGGAACAATCGTAAGTAATGATTATAAAGAAGTCTATGATTGGTTGGGATACGATAATGTTTCGCCTAAAGACGTTTCTGATATCTTAAAGGGAGTTAATGGACAAGATGTGACGCTAGAAATTAATTCTCCGGGCGGTTACATTTCGGCCGGTTCTGAAATATATACTGTTTTGAGAGAATACAGAGAATATACTGGTAACATCACAGCCAAAATTGTTGGTCAAGCATGTTCGGCTGCATCATGGATTGCGTTAGCGGCGGATAAAGTAATTATGTCGCCAACTGCACAAATGATGATCCATCGAGCATCAACTGATGTTTCAGGTAATATAGATGATTTATCAAGCGCAGCCAATGCTGTTAATGAAATGGACCAAGCTTATGTTGATCTGTATTCTAAAAAAACGGGTAAAACACCTGATGAAATTTATCAAATGATGGCCAAAACTACCTGGATGAATGCCAAAACGGCAGTTGAGAATGGCTTTGCTGATGAAATAATGTTTGAAAACGAGCCAGCAGTTGTTAATGCAGATGGTGATTTAGTTGTTAAGCCAGAAATGATTTCAAAAATCAAAAATTTGCTGCATGAAGAAAAAAATGAAGAAAAACCAGTAAAGAGTCAGGAAAAAGAAAACCTGGCTCTTTTACTTTGGGAATAATAAAGGAGAAATGATAAATGAATATCAATCAATTACATGATGATTGGGTTGCTAAGGGTAACAAGGTTACTGATCTTTTAGAAAAAAAGATTGCATTAACTGAAAAATTTAATGCTACCTTTGAAAACTTAAATGATGAAGAAAAAGAAAATTTCAAGAATGAGATGAAGAAAGTTTCGCAAGATTATAAAGATGCTATCATGGCTAGAGATTTTGCTAAAACAACATTCGAAGATGCGCAAGCTGCTGGAAAGGTAACTAATAAAAAACCTATTCAAAAAGTAAAATCTAAAGAAGAAAAAATTAAGGATGAAAATCACAAGCTCGTTTCTAATATTAGAAACATGGTTACTACTGGAAAAATTCCTGAAGATGCAGAAACTACTACTGATCCTGACGGATCTAATGCAGGGCTTACTATTCCTGAAGATGTTCAAACAAAAATTAATAAATTTATTCGTCAATTTGCATCTTTAGAAAATCTGGTAAGTGTGGAAAATGTTTCCATTCCAAGTGGTTCTAGAATATATGAAAAATTATCAGAAATTAAACCATTAGCTAATTTGGATAATGAAGCCGGTAAAATACCAGATAATGACGATCCAAGTTTGGTTAAAATCATCTACAATATTCATCGATATGCTGGAATTTCAACTGCGACTAATACACTTATAGCTGACAGTGATGAAAATATTTTAAGTTGGTTAATTGATTGGGTGTCTAGAAAAGATGTTATTACTCGTAATAAAGCTATATTAGATGTTATGGGTAAAGCACCAGCAAAGCCAACGATTACTAATTTTGATGATATTAAGGATCTGGAAAACAATACACTTGATCCATTGATTATTGCAACTTCGAGTTATGTTACTAACCAATCTGGGTTCAATGTCCTTTCTAAAATGAAAGATGCTGATGGTCGTTACTTAATCCAACCTAATGTGACTAATCCTGAGATTAAGGAAATTGGAGGACACTTAGTAACAGTTATTAGTGATAGATTTTTGCCGAACATTAATGGATCACATCCACTATATTTTGGAGATTTAAAGCAAGCAATTAAGCTGTATAATCGGCAAGAAATGTCTGTTATGTCGACTAATGTCGGTGGTGGTGCATTTGAAACTGATACAACCAAGATCCGCTTTATTGATCGGTTTGATGTTGAATTAATTGATGATGGTGCGTTTGCAGCTGCTTCGTTTAAAGATATTAATGATGTAAAGCCTGGTACTGCTAATACTGATAATACAACTACTAAGGCTGCTAAATAATGACTTCATTTTTGAAGGTTGATGATGAATTCAAGCGAACTTTAGGATATCTACCTGATGATGAATCTTTAGATAGCCAGACGATTGCAAGAATGGAATCATCACTATCTGCTGCCGAAATATTTGTTCAAAATTCAATTGGTAAAAATGATAAGTATTACCAAGATGAAGATAACATAGTATTGTATAAAATAGCGTGCTATTCAATAGCATCAAACTGGTTTAACCATCCATCAACCGCTGCTTCAAGCACAGTTGCTAAAGCAGTAATTGGACAGATGCGCGGCATTTTTGATAGTTATGAGGAGCTAAAAAATGGTTCAACTTCAGAATCCAGACAGACTAACACAGACGATTAAATTCGGCACTATCGAAGATAGTGAAGATATTAATGGCGTCCCAACTAGAGATTTTTCGCAGATTGGCAAGCCTACATTGTGTGGACGATGGAGCCTAACCACTAATCAAGCAATTCAAATGGCAGGGCTAGATCAAACTCAAAGTTTTATCGTTGTTGTTCATCATAGAGAAAACTGGTCAGGTATTACTCATGCAAAGTACAGCAATGAATTATATCAGGTTTCTAATATTAACCAAGACCCATATCGCAATCCAACAGCTTACGATTTAATCACATTAACGAAAGTGAGTGATGCGAATGGCTAATGATCTTGATGATAAGCTCGAAAAATGGTTAAGCGCAGTTGAACAAAAGTATGATCTAACTGCTGAACAGAAAAGTAAGATTACGGGTGCTGGCGCAGCTGTATTTGCTGAAGCGCTGAAAAAGAACACGCCAGTGAGCTCGGAACATTATAATTCGGGCCGCTCAGTTGGTCATACTAACTGGAAACATAATGAGCGTCCACGTAAAACTAAGCACTTAAGAGAATCAATTACCTTTAAGCCGGGCTTTACCAGTGGAAAAATCCATTCAGGCAATACCACTGTCGGTTTTGATAGTAAGTATCAAGCAATGGTGGCTAGATATGTTAATAATGGTACTGCTGGCATGAGTCCAAAAGAAGTTAAGAATATGCACTTCATTGAAAAATCACAGTTAGAATCTAAAAATGCTGTTCTAAAAGCAGAAGCTAAGGCTTTTAAGGAAGTGATTAAATGACCGTGGCAAAACGGGTGGTTGATGAGCTTAATTCGGCCGGGATAGATGGTCTGGGTAAAGCCTATTCTTTCTTGATCCCAGCTAGCTCTTTAACTTCAGAAACAAAAGCATTAATTGCCGTTTCTGAAGTCATGCAGCTACCTACAGAGCATGGTAGCAATACCTACAATCAGTTAGAAACTAGAATACAGGTTAAAATCTGTTACCCGAAAAATAGTCAGATAGATGCAGACGCTTTTGAAAAATCAATCGCGTCTTTTTTTATGCAAAAAAATTGGCTTAGACAGCCAGACAACGGTCACTATATCGATGAACAAAGTCGGATAGAGATCGATTTGTTTTTTAAAAGGAGAAATTAAATGGAAATTACAGGATTAGACGATATTATTGTTTGGATGTGCGATTCAGACGAAAAGCTTAAGACAGACCCAGACAATGGAGGTTTTACTTACAATGGTGATAAAGGTAAGGTTTTTGATCCGGTTACCGGGGAAGAGTTAAAGGGATTATTTAAGATTGATCTACTTTCATCACGCGGTGCAACGCAAGCTAACATTTCTGGATTAGCACCAACAGTATCACGTGTTTATGGTTCAAATGCGGTAGCTGAGGTTAACACTGGTACAGAACAGCCCACAATTGCATTAGCGGCAAATGATATTCCACACGAAATTTATGATTTATTAACTGGATTACAAAAAGACAAGTTCGGTGGCTATGCGCGTAGCGGTAAGTCGAATCCGATTACTGGTGGTGTTATTGCCCACTCTCAGAACACTCGTTCCAAGATTGATCTATACTTTGGCTTTCCGATGGGCGTTTTTGTACCTGGTGAGCTTAACATGCAAACCGATACAGAAAATCCAAGTGTGGTACACGATGCATTAACACTTAATGCACAAGCCCGTGGTACGGATTTATTGTTGTATGAAAAGTTCTATTCAAATGAAAAAGATTTCAATTTCACGAACATGATTAAGTACCTTACTAATCAGACAATCACTGATAATACGGCTGGTAATAAAAATCCCACTGATACTAAAGGTAATCCACTATCCGATAAATAATTAGTCAGATGGGTGGGTGAGGAGGTAATAATTGCTATTAAGGAACGGTAGACAGCCGTTCCTTTTTCTTTCGAAAGGAAATAAAAAATGTCAGTAAAAGTTAATGGAAAAAAATTACATTTAACAACTTTTGAAGTTTCTACTACCGGGGCAAACATTAGAAAATGTCTAGTTGCACAACGCGATTTCGCGAAAGTTAATCAAACGATTAGCAACGTTGATTTAGAAAATGACGAATCAATCATTAATTCATTAGATGCTCAGATTCAATTAATTGACACTTATACAGATTTTTTGAAGCCAATTCTCAAATTATCTAATGATCAAGTAAAGAAGGTAGAAGAGTCAGATTTTAGCGATGTCGTTGATTTTGCGAATGAAGTGATTGAAAAAGTTTTAGGATTTGACTCTGACAAAAGCAAGGAATCAGAGTCTAAGTGATGATGATCCGGTTCATGCATATGAACAGATGATTGAAGACTTCGATTATTCAGAACAGCAGATGGTCGTATTTGCTCATATGTCGCTTAAGGAATTCGAGGAAACAGATTATTATCGACTAATTGAAGTAATGAACGCAAAGCCACGTGATAAGAGGCCTAAGACTTTGTGGGAATTTGCTGAAGAAATTGACAGGAAAGGAGGTAATTAGATGGCAGGCAATATTCCGGTTGGTGGCATGGAGACTGATATTACTCTTAATGGCACACAACCGGTTAGGACTCTTAAAGAGTTACGCCAAGCGGTTACTAATGCTACATCTGCTTGGAAAGCGCAGAAAGCTGAATTAAGCTCTGTAGGAAAGTCAACTGAAGCCGCTAAGGCTATGTTTGATGGGTTAAAAGCTACTATTGATAAGCAGAAAGAGTATATTTCTGGCTTAACTAGGGAACAAAAAAATCTGGTTGATGCTCAAAAAAATGTTGATCGTTCAACCGAAGATGGTAAAAAGGAGTTTGCCAAATATGGTGAACAAATAGCTAAAAATGAAGGTCAAATAAAGCGTGCTGAGACCAGGTTAACTTCTTTAACTAGTCAACAAACTAAAGCCAAAGATTCACTTAGATATTACGAGACAGGGCTGGCTTCTTTGCAAAAAGAGTACAAGAGCATTACTGAAGTATCTAAATCATATATTTCTAGGCTAAAAGCTGAACATAATGAGTTTCAGGCTAGTCAAGTTAAGATGGCTGAATATCGTAAATCTTATGACAACTTATCAAAGCAACTTGTTCGGCAAGAAGCCGAATTAAAACGAGTTGGAGCAGAGTCAGGTAAAACTAGTGACGCTTATCGGAAGCAAGAAAATCGCGTAAATAAAACCGGGCTTTCGCTTGCTGAATTAAAAAATAAGCAAAGAGATGTTCGAGCTGAATTTAACAAGTTTCATCCAACTGGCATTGCTGTTGCTGATAAAGCAATTACTAAGCTTAAAATTAATTCGAGCAAATTAGGCGATTCATTAAAGTCATCGTTTGAAAAAGCTAAAGTCGCTAGTGCCGCTTTGGCTACTGGTATCGCAGGGGTTGGTGCATTCGCCCTTAAAGGTGCAAAAGAAGCCGGCTCTTTACAGAAAACATTAACTGAAAATACTAACTTATTAGTAACATCTGGTGAAAAGAATAAAGATGTGACTAAAGAAGTTGCGGAAATGCAGAAAGATGGCCGCAGATATTCGATCCAATATGCCGAATCGCAACAAAACATTGCAGAAGGTTATCAAGAGCTAATCAAGCGTGGTTATGACGGCCGTCAGTCACTAGGGGCAATGAAGTCTATTCTTCAGGCTTCAAAGGCATCAGGCGATAGCTTTGCAGACACCATGCAAGTTACGACATCTGTTCTCGAAGCTTTTGGCATGAGAACAAATTCAACTGCTGGTATGTTACGCAGCACAAGGATTGTTGCTAATAAATTGGCAATGGCAGCAGATGCAACTGCTACAGATTTCAAATCCCTGGGTATTGGTATGAATTATGTTGGCACCTCTGCTAAGACAGCTGGTAGGTCACTAACTGATACAGCCAGTGCAATGGGTGTTCTTTCTAATGCTGGATTAGAAGCTCAGCAAGCTGGTACAGGTCTGCGTAAGATTCTGATTAGTTTGCAAACGCCGTCTAAGTCGGGCGCTAACGCGTTAGAAAAGTATGGTATGTCAGTCTCTGACTTTAAGGATAAGGCTGGAAAGCTTAAGCCGATTTCTACTATTTTCAAGGAAATCGCTGATAACGTCCCTAAAGCAGATCAGTCTAACTTTTTCCATAATGTATTTGGTACCACTGGTCAAAATGCAGCTGCTATTTTGGCAAGTAATACTAAAGAATTAGAACGTGTTAATAAACAGGTTGCAGGAGCTTATAAAAACGATTACGTTGGCAAACTAGCCAATAAAAATATGAAAGCTACCAAAAACCAGGAGAAACAATTCCATGAAGCAATTGAAGCTGTCAGAATTGACATAGGTACTGCAATGATGCCCGCTTTGTCGAAGGCATCAACCGCGATGGTTAAGGTCTTTAACAAAAAGTCAACTATGGACGGCCTTAATAAGATTGCTAAGGGTATTGGAAATGTTGCTAATAAAGCTGCTGACTTAATTGAATGGCTTGGCAAAGGCAATCATATTGAAGTGGTTACTAACATTGGCAAAAAAATGCTCGAAGCATTTGCAGGCTATAAACTTTTGAAAGGAATTGTTTCAGTTAAACGTACCCTTTCAGATTTATTTGCAGGTACATTAATTGGCAAGAAAAATCAAGAAGAATATAATGCAACCTTAATTGAGACTAACGCCCTTTTGAAAAACAATATTGCTGCCCAGGAAATATTGAATAAAGCTGAAAACGGAAGCTCAACAACTGCTAGTTTGGGAAAATCAACGATTGAAAATGTTGGTAAAAAAGATGCTGAAAAATATGTTGCTGGCGTGTCAAAAAACATTTTGAATTCAAAAGGCAAGGTTAAATTTAGTGCACTTTTCAAATATGGTACTCAGGTTGCCGAAGATGCAGGTACAGGTGCCGGATTAAGCTGGATTAGAAAATTAGCTGGTAAAATTGGCGATGCCAAAATTCTAGGAAAATCTAAGTGGATGAGACTGTTCCGCCCAGCTACCACTGCTGCTGAAGAAGTTGGAACAGCGAGCGGTAAAGGACTTATCGGTAAATTGCTTCCAATAACAGTAAAAGGTTTTGGCAAGCTTGCCATTTTTGCAACGGCAGCTTTTGATGCAATTGATATTTTTCGCGGCTTAACTTCTAAAAAAGCTAAATCTGTACAACATGCAAAAGGCCAATCTGTTGGTGCTGCAATCGGCGGTGGTCTTGGAGCTGCAATAAGTTCTATCGTCCCTGGTATTGGTACAGCAGCTGGGGCCACTTTGGGCGCAAGTCTTGGTAAAGCATTCGTTGATTTTGCACCAAAAATCTGGTCTAGTCTAAGACACGGATCAGATGGTTTTGTGAGATGGTGGAATCATAGTTTAATTCCATCTCTGAAATCAGGCTGGGACAAATTCACAGCTGGTCTTAATAAATCCGTACAAGGATTAATTAGCGGTTTTACTAATGGACATAAGGCAGCTAATTCAAGCAGCTGGTGGGCCCAATTAGGTGCAGCCTGGAATAATGTCGGCACTAGCAAAAAGGACCAGGAAAAAGCCAAAAAAGGCTTGCAAAAAGGCTGGAATAATTTCTGGGGAGGTATGGGCAATTGGCTTAATGGTGATTATAATGCCTCCAAGAAAAAGTCGAAGAAATCTTCAAAATTAAGTGCTACTGATGAAAAGGTCATGGCATCGGCCATGGATGTTTCTAAGCGTTCGATCAGTAATGTTAAGTCGATGTCTAAGGCATTAAAAAGCTATGCAGCCAATTTAGGTAAGGTCAAAAGTACCATCAAGAAAAATGACCCGTCTAAAGAGCTAAATAGTGTAAGCAGTGCGTTATCAAAACATGAAAAAACATGGGCTAGATTAAGCAAAGATATTAAACCTATTGGAGACGCCTTTAAATATTTGGCCACTTTTGCCAAATCAATGGCGAAGGTTGATGCTTTTAAAGAACTAACAAAAGATTTGCCCAAACTTGAAAAATCGTTAAGTAAGAGCAAAAAAGGTATTATTAGTGGTCTTAAGGATTTAAATAAAGCCTTCGGCGGTAAGTCGAACGGTATTTACAGCAAAGTTAAAGACGTTGCTAAACAGTTTGATAACCTAGACACTACAATTTATCATCTGAACAAAAAGCTGGACGATACGACCAAAGATTTCAAAGAAATTGGTAAAGTTTCTAAGCAGTTTAATAACAAGAAAAATAATCCCTTTGCTAATATGGCAACCGGATTGGATAAGTTTAAAAAGGTATTAAAATCAGACACTAAAACAATAACGAAACATGTTAAAAATCTTAGCAAAGCTTTTAATGACACCACGGTTAAAGGCAAAAAGCAAAATGGGCTAATTAGTGATTTTAAAGAAATCAATAAACCACTTGATAGTGTTGACAAGAGTATTGTATCGCTCTCAAAACATATTAAGCCGGTAACTAATGGTTTCCAAGCGATTGCTAAAGCGGCTAGTCAGTTTTCTAAAAAAGGCGTTACTGCTAAAAATAATGCTTTTACGAAAATGGCAGATGGTATTAACGCACTGTATAAAGAGCTTAAAAACCATGCTGGCTCTATTTCAAAGAACATGCTTAAAGTTAGTCAGAGTATGGGTGTTTCGGTCGGATCAGATTCAAAATCAGCTAAAGATAAAAAGGGCAGTAAAAAATCTGAGACAATTAGTTATTCAACTGTTGCTAAATCTTTTAAGACTATTAATAGCCAATTTAGCAAACTTGATAAAAATAGCAAATCATTAGTTAAAAACTTTAATAAACTGAAAAGTCCAATTAAAAAATTGGATTCAAGCATTAATAAATTATCTAAGACACTTAAAAAAGATAAGTTTGGTGAACAAATTGCTAAGCAGATCAAAAAAGCTAATGATGCTTTTAAAAAGCAAGGCAAGAAAAACTTTGTTACCGAACTTGAAACTGCTTTTAAGAAATTAGAAAAATCACTGAAATCTTTCAAGAAAAAATATAAGAAAGATTGGTCAGATCTTTGGGATGATGCACCCAAGGATTTAGCCAAATCAATGAAAAAATCAGGTGAGAATCAGGATGACGGATTCAAAAAGTTAATTAAGAATTTTGAATCCAGTGCCAAAAAGTATAATACTCATTTTAATAGTTGGCTAAAATATTTAGAAAAAGATTTTAAGAAAGTCTTCGAAAGTCTCATACCAGGTTATGTAAAAACTGGTATGAGCAAAATGATTAATACTATAAACAATGCAACTTCTGGTGTTAATAAAGTTATTAGTTCATTCGGTGGTAACAGCAACGTTATTAGTAAAATTCATCTGGCAACGGGAACTGGTTATTTTGGTAATCAAAGACGTAAAATTACTAAACCTACTTTAGCCGTTTTAAACGATGGACATGATAGTCCAGAAACTGGTAACCGGGAAACTATTTATCGTCCAAGTACTGGGCAATTAGGTATTGTTCAGGGCGTTAATGTGCCAGCATTGCTTAGTCCTGGTGATGAAGTTTTCAATGCAAGTGAAAGCAAGATGTTAGGATTAACTCGTTTTGCAAGTGGCACTGGCTATCTGAAGAAGCTATATGAGCAAGCAAAAGCATATAACAAAAATCCAACTAATACGTTAGATAAGATTTTTAATTTTTCAGATAGCAGTCGAAAAGCATTGAAGTCGTTAATCGATGGTTCTCTGAAAAAGATTGGTAACCAGGCAGTTGATTGGTGGGGCCAGCTTTGGAAGATGGTCAACGACAAGATTAATGATGGCAATGCATCCGGTTTATTAAAGGCTGTTGAAAAATACGGTGAAGGCCATAAATATGTATGGGGTGCTTATGGACCTACTACATTTGATTGTTCAGGGTTAGTTTTATATGCTCTTAAAAAAGCTTATGGAATCAGCTATCCCCACTTTAGTGGTGCGCAATATGATAGGACGCAGCATATTAGTAAGGCACAAGCAAAAAGTGGCGACCTAGTATTCTGGGGGTCAGGTGGCTCTGACCACGTGGGTGTTTATGCTGGTGGCAATAAGTACTTCAGTGCACAATCGCCATCACAAGGGATTCACATGAACACCTTGGATTCAGTTGTTGGCAAAGGGAGCCCTAAATTCGGGCATGTTAAAGGTCTAAAACAAGATGATGATAGCGATAAGGTAAAAGTTGATACTGGTTTGGCCAAGAAAATTAAAAATCAGGTTGGCAAAGGTTTTTGGAAAACAATTAGCAAGATTGCTGACGAATTCGGCACTTCTAGTACTGGAATTGCCGGCAAACCAAGCGGAGATCATTCGCACTGGATGCAACAAGCGGGCATTCCTAAAAAGGATTGGGAGAATATCAATTACATTGTTACAGCTGAATCTGGTTGGAATCCTAAAGCAACTAATGGCAATCACTGGGGCATGGGTCAGATGTCGGCTGAAAACATGCATTACTACTCGGACCATGGTAATAAATGGAATCCAATCGCTCAATTAATGGGCATTATGGATTACATTAAAGACCGTTATGGGACTGTAGAAAAAGCAGTTGCTTTCCGTAAAGCGCACAACTGGTATGCTAACGGTGGCATTGCTAACCAACCTTCGATTTTTGGTGAAGCTGGTCCAGAAATGGCAGTCCCGCTTGTTCCAACAAAAGCTACGCGCGCTTGGGAGTTAATTGGTAAAGCGATTGGTATTCTATCTGTGCAAAGTGGTTTTGGCAATCAACCTGTAGTTGACCCAAAGGAAAAGAAAGAAGAACAAGACTTTCGACAAGCAGTTCTATTGTTGCTAGAAAGACTTGTTAATAAAGATAATTCAGCAAATATTACTCTGACAACACCTGAAGGCAGAACGTTGTGGTCAGTGGTTGAACCATTCTACAAAGAAAACGAACGAGCTAATCAAATTAAGCAAAGGAGGGGATTAAGCGGTGGCTTCTAGTGATTTTTCCGGTTTAATTTACCAAAACAAATCGTCACTTGATTTAGGAATCAAGGTCCAATATCCGTTAAATCCAGTCTATCCCGTGCCTGATTTGGAAGTGACGCATATTACCGGACGTTCGGGAGATTTTTTACAAGATAATGACGCGTATCAAAATGTGACACGCGTTTTTAATTGCATTATTAACCGACCAATTGATATTTCTCAGTTCGACTGGGAACGTGAATTAATCGACTGGCTAGCTAGTCCGGTACTTGAAGGCAGGAGACAATACGAATTCTTACAATTTGATATCGATCCCGAATATGCTTACAACGCAATCATGCAAACACCACCAACAATTAATTGGGACCCTAACCAATTAAATTATGGAACTGGTCAGTTGTCGTTCTATTGCGAGCCATTTCAGTATCGCGTTGACGGCATTAATTACATTAATTTGCCAGATAATGGCATTGTTTATAATTCAGAATCGCGCGTTGCTGTTCCTAATTGGCATTTTGTTGCTAAGGGTTCGTTTGTTTTAAATGTTAATGATTTAAATTATCAGTTTGACAATATGAGCGGTGAGTTCTGGCTTAATGGCGATACCGGGGACACTTATGACAAAGATAATAACTTATTCAATAATCAAACACATTTTCCTAATTTATTACCGCCAGAATTACCAAGCGGCGAAAATAAGATTTCAATTACGGCAGATGATGGCGTAATTACGAGAGCGGAATATATGCCGAGATGGAGGCGATTGATCTAATGGCATTAATAACTGTAGGTAAGATTCCAGAAACTGATTACAGTGTTTATGATTATCTTTTAGACTACCCACATTGGTATCAAAGCGTTAACAGTGATTTTTCTACGTCTGGCTTAACACTAAGCGATGCAGTTAGTTGTTTAGTAACCTGGAATGATAACCAATATCCCACTTTACAATTAACTTATCCGAGAGATGGTATTCATGCAAAAAAGCTGAAAGAAAATACCTATTTAATGGCCGACATTAATGCCAAGTTCGTTCATCAAATATTTAAAATCGTACATGTTCAACGAGAAGATAAACAATTAGTGATAGATGCTAACCACATTTCTTCTACATTAAATGATGCAACTGTTCCTGATGGCATTCAGATTGTTTCAGGAACAGCCCAAGACTTGATGAACCAGGTATTGAATACGATGCAGCCAGCTAAAGATTTTACTTTTGATAGCGACGTGACAACTGTCAGCAATATCAATGTTGAGAAAGGTCAGCAGGCAGGTTCAATTTTAATTGATCCCGACGCCGAAGGCGATACAGCTGTTCAATCTGTTTTGGGGTTGTTTGGCGGAGAACTTGAATTTGATAATTTTGATATTCATCATTCAAAACAAGCTGGTACCGATACTGGTATTATTGTTGACTACGGTAAAAACATTCAATCTATTAGCCAGGATCGTAATATCGAAAATATGTGGACCGGTGCGGTATTTGTCGTTACTTATACACCGGGTCAAGCAATTGCGACTGAGGACAATACTGATTGGAATAATTGGGAATCTGATTATTCTAGCGTAGCCAGTGTTTATATGGCAGGTGGCTCAGTAAATATTTACGACTCACCGGTTGAAGGTCAGCGATTAATTGGCTCGCTAAATAATAACGATAAAGTTAACCTAGGTACAGTTGTCCACGATGGCGATTTTACGCCAGATGGAAAATATCAAATTAACACTGTTAATGGTGATGATTGGTACCCAATCAAAGGAGGTGGCTGGATTGATGCCAACTGGCTGAATTTTGATAAAAGTGGCGATTATTTAGTTAACAATGTAACCGGTGATGCTGTTATTAAGGGTGACGATATTAACGATGAATCTGGTGCAGGCACTAGAATTAGCATGTCAGGGACGGCGGTCGTTGCCTACAAAGAAGGTGGCATTATCCACGGCTACTACGCACCAGATATCGGACCTAGTCATTATCGTACGGGAACAACTTATAAAAATGGTACGGTTGTGCACTACGACATGGCCGAGCGTAACCAGAATGGCGATATTTGGTACAGAATAAGAGATCATGAATGGCTATATGGTCCGCACTTGTCACTGAGTCAGGAAGGCGCCTATAAGGAATATAACAACTCTGGCTACGGTACGATTAAGGATGGTGCTGTTAAGTATCATTGGGACTCAAAAAAGCATGAAATGGTTCCAACTGAAACTACTGTTGTAACTCATGGAAGTAGTAAAAAGCCCTATCGGTATGTTAAAGGCAAGAAGGTGCCTAACAAATCCTATTGGAAAGAAAAGGAAAAGAAAACTAAAGTTAAGGCGCATGCTGGCAAAGCTACAATTGATAAAACTATTGTGCAAAATGGTAAGACATACCATCACACTAAATACGGTTGGGTCAGTTCGAGTTCGATTGATTACCATAAAAACGGAATGGTCAAACCGAAATCGTGGGATGAGATTTTAAAACAGAAGTTAAAAGACCATTCGAAAGTTGAAATTTATGATACGCCCGACAGCCGTAATGCATCTAACTGGTCAATTCCAACCGGTGCCAGTTCAGAAAACGGTGACTTTACTATTGGGGGACATGAAGCTAAAGGAGGCGATGGTAAGACCTACATCGAAGTAATCTATAAAGGGCATGTAGGCTGGATCCCTGAAGATAATCTTGATAACTCAACGTTACATTCTCCAGATGATGACGAAACTGGTGGAAGTGATGATTACGATGCTAATGTTGATGAGTCGCAAAAGGAAGTTACAGTCAAAGTTGGCCCAATGTATGCAGATGGTTTCGGAATTGATATTAATGTTGATAAGGTTAATACAGTTGACTTAAGTGGGAATTTTCAGCATGACGATCAGGACCTATCAGGACAACAACCTGATGGTACTTTTGTGGCAACGCAAGCTGATATTGACCAGCTTACTCAACTTGGCCAAAACTATCTAATTGAACACAAATATGGCCATATCAACGTTTCGACTACATTGACTTATAAAGAAATGTCTGGCATTAATGCTGATATGACACAATTGAGTCTATACGATAAGCTTTACGTGCGTTTTAAGCAATATGATATTCAAGAAACTGCTGAAATTACTGGTACTGTATTTGACTGTTTGTCCCACCATTACCAACAAATTCAGCTCGGGCAACCACCTGAAACGTGGCAGCATTTGATGGAGAGTGCAATTGATAGTAAATCTAATGAGCGTTTCAAAAAGACCAATCAGTCAATAAAAAAAGCCTATGGTTTAACTGATTCAGTTGCTAAGGCTTTAAAATTAGAAGGCAAGCAGCGTTTAGAAGCTGAAATGCGAATTGGTAAAGAAATTGGTATCGTAAGTGATAAAACTGGTCAACTTGAAGTACAACAGGATCGATTTGATAAAGCACTACAAGATTACAACCAACAGATGCAGGACGCACAAGCTTGGATAGCCTCAGGTGGTTCAGCTATTTTACAATTTGTAGATGCTTCTGGAAATCAAACTTATAAAAATCCGGTTGAAATCCGAGCGGTTAATTCTGAAGGATCATTAAGATTTAATAACCATGGACTAGGATTTTTTAGTCCAAGTGGAAACACAAGAACAGCCATTCGTTCTGACGGGACAATTAACGCTGAAGAAATAGATGCTGGTGTTGTTAAAGCACTAAATGTTCAGAGTCTGGTCGTTAATAGCTCAGTTGTAACACGTGTAGGTGGGACAACGTTAACAGTGGGCGCAATCAATGACACCTTACCACCTAGTGTGAGTGGTGCAATTACTGGTAATTATGGATTTGTAGTTACAAATGGCGATGATGCAGTAATTACTAACAGTAAAGGCATCTGGCTAGCTCGTGGTGGTGGTGTTAACGGCAGAGTTTCCAGCGATGGCGTAAGCATGATTAGTGGACTGTCGTTTTATAATGGCCATATCTATGACGATAATGGAATGTTTTTAAAAAATGCAGACGGTATCGCTTCAATCCAAGATTGGGTTCGCCGGCATTGGAATGGTAAATCTAGTCAATGGGATTTTCTATAGGAGTTTAAAATGGATAAACAATTAAATCAGTTGGCCAGTAATATGGCCGTTCAGATTGGCAATTTGAATTTGGAATTGTCAAAAACACAAGCTGAAAACGAGCAATTGCAAGAGCGTAATGCGCAATTGCAAGAAACAATTAACACATTAAGAAAGGAGGCAAAACATGAGTCTAGCGCTGATCACACTGCCGACAAACAAATCAATCAGCACAGTTAGTGACCATGTCCGAAAAATTGGCCAAGGAGAAAAAGGACAGAAATTAGATGTAATCGTAACCGATGCTAATGGCAGTGGTTACGATTTAACTGATAGGAAAATTACTTTTTCCGAAAACAAAGAGGGCGGCAAAATCGTTAGTGACAACGAGGCCGCTCATTTTAATGTAACAGATGAAAAAGCCGGCAGATTTACGTACACTTTGGCCGATGCAGTCTATGCCGCTAGTGGTATTGCCTGGTTTGATATTAGCTCAAAAGATGGCGATGTTATTGACACTACTAAGAGTTTTAATATTGACGTAATTCAGGACGAAACTATCCATGTCAATAACGATAACTATGTATCTTCATTAACAGCATTGGAAACGCATTACAAAGCAGTCATTCAGAAAACCGAAGATGATAGGGATGCACTATTCAAGAAGTGGCAAGCTGACATAGACCAACTGATTAAAAATGGCAATACAAATATCCAGACTGTAATTGATTGTGCTAATCAATTAATTAACAACTGGAAAAACGAATTAATCAATCAGCAAAAAGCTATTACTGATTTGCAAACTGATTGGAAAAATCAGACGGAGCAGATTAATGCTGATTACAATGCGCAAAAGAAAGCCATCCAATCAGCTGCAGATAATCAACTGTCTGCCAATAAGACAGCCAGTGACAAAGCTATTGCTCAAATTGAGACTGACAAACAAGCTGCAATTAAGCAGGCTAATACCGATTTTCAAGCAAAGTTGGCAAGCATTCAATCTGATTACAATAATTGGAAAACTAGCACAATTGCTGACTTTCAAAAACAACTTGATAAACTTGTTAACGAATTACAAAATGATGAAAAAACGCAAGCTGAGTTAAAAGAAGCCATTGATTCCGCAAATAAGGCTATTGCCAATATTAACAATGTCGATTTTACTAAATTTGCACATTTAAGCGATTTAGAAAATTATTATGATAAAGCAACCATGGACCAAAAGCTTGCCCAAGCTGGTAAGTTAAAGCAGATTAGTGTTAACGGTGGTGACCCAATTGACCCAGACGCAGACGGTGTGGCCAATCTGGACATACCACAGCCTGATTTATCAAGCTTAGAAACTAAAACAGATGCTAAAACTGCACATGATAAGCTAAGCGCCGATATTGCTAAACGGGTTCTGTCTGTTAACGATGTTACAGCTGATAAAGATGGCAAGGTGGTATTGCCTGACTTTAATCATCCAACAAAGATTTTTAAAGATGCTAAAGTTGATCCGAACACACTAACCACAACTGGTATTTATGAGCTAAAAAATTCTGACTTACAGCTTAACTTAGATAGCTTACCGGGTTTCACACAGACAAATGCAACTTATGGTTACATTTTGATTGTTAATAACGCCGCCCTTGATAACACATTTCAGGTAATTATTTGCCGACAAATGCAGGATTTTATCATAGATTATCGCTATATAAATAAAACTTACAGCGACTATCCTAAATTCAATCGGGTGATTAATACACAAGATTTAAGTAATGTGCAAAATCAGATGATTGAAATGAAACAGTCGATGATGAGGTCATGGACTGGCACGTTAACACAATATCAGGCATTAACCAGCTATGACCCAATGACAATTTACTTTATCATCAGTGATTACGAGGTGGTGGTTAAATGACGCTATCAAATATATTTTTTGGTAAGAAAGTAGTTCAACAAGCATATCTCAACAATGCGCTAATTTACCAGTCGAAAGGTTGGGAGACATTGCCAAGCACTTGCAGTGAAGTGTGGACGAAAGAATTGGGTATTGTAAATACAGACACGGTTAACCAATGTTTGACTGATTCAAATAACAATATTTATGTGCTAACACATTACAAAATTTTTAAATTAAATTCCGAGGGCACTTTAATCTGGTCCAAAACAATTGCCGATATTCAGCGAATTGCAATTGATACTAACAATGATGTCTATATAGCTTTAGCAGATACTGATTATTCATATATTTCAAAATTAGATAATAATGGAAATATTGAAAATAAATTTAAACTAGATGAATATTTATGCAATGTAATAACTAATTTTATCGTAGATGGTAATTATTTTTATTTATCAGGTAATTATAATAATGATACTAATCGTTGGTCTTATGAGATTGATAAACAAGGAAAATTAATTAAACGAATTGATTTGAATCTAGACAGATCAACTTTAGTTGCAAACGATTCATTTTTATACGCAGGATTGGGAAATCAATTAATAAAAATAGATAAAAGCAATATATCCAACTATACCACCGTATGCACAACACCATCTAGTTATACCGTTGGTAACGTTTTCTTAGATGGTCTTGGAAATGCTATTGTTACTGATATATATGGGGCAGTCTATAAATATAATTTTGAAAATAAAGTATCAACTGAATATAGTCGAAGAATAGTAGATTCTAATCCCACTATTGCCTTAGATTATCAAAAAAATCTCTACTTTATTTCAGACGAATCAAATGGTGCAGGTAATATATTGGGTTTAATAAAATATAGCTCTGATGGTACTTTGATTTTTGATACACAAATTTTAACTAATCAAAATAAGTCAATGTTCCACGGTAAATTAGATGTCGATAATAATGGCAACATTTATTATTTATATAATAAATATAATAGTGACTTAAATTATAGTTTAATAGTCAAAAAACTGATAAATATAGAAGAGAAAGGAAATTAAACATGGCAGAATGGCAAGATACAGCTAATGATTTAACTAAACAAATAGATGAAAACTCAATATGGAAGCAAATAGGCTACATGTCCAACAATGACGTTGACTGTGAGCCTATTTTATTATCCAAAAAACACAATAATGATTTTTATCCTGTAGTAATAGAAGCACCTACTGATTTAAATAATCCAAAATATGACTGGACTAAACACGTGTGGGTTGACCAGGATGCTGCAAATACCAGCGTTCGCTTAACGAATGCTGAAAAAGCAATTCAATCAGCCCAAGAACAAGCTGCATCAGCAACTAATGAAAATAAGGACTTAAAGAATAGTTTAGATGATATTGCTAAAAGCCAAACTGAGCAATCAAAACAGATGGCACAGATGTTGCAATTGTTAGCGCCTGCTGTTGCTAAGAATGGAGGTAACACTAATGCTTAATATCTTTAAAAATTTAGCAATGCAATTTTATAATGCGGGTTGGTATGACAAAACAATAATTAATTCGTTTGTCAAAATCGGAGCCTTAACGGCTGACGACTATCAAGAAATCACAGGTGACAAATATGTTACGCCGAATGCTTAATAATGTTAACAATAACTTCGAGCAAGCGTTAGCCAGTGTGGCTGTTATTGCTATTGGTGCATCCCTCTGGATTGATCGCAATTACTTTTTCTGGCCACCTGAACTAACAAGTACCATGAATGATCAAAGAATAGACATTACAATTTTAATATTGGGTATAGGTCTATTGATTTCAGCTTTAATTGATAATAAAAGTAAATTTTGGCAGCATATACTATTAATCTTATGTGGAGCTGCTATTTTTATGCTCGCATTAACGCAATTATGGCATGCCTTCTTAGGTGGTCAAATGCGGATGGCACATACCGTTATTGGCGATTTTGTTATTTTTTGTTTAATTGTGAGAGCAGCATACAAGAGTTAGGAGGGTGGTCACTTGCATGATTTAATCAATTTGCTACAAGTGATCGGCGGCTTTGTTGGTGCATTAGCTACCGCACTAGCCGTTACCCACAAATCCAATAAAGCAGATTACGAAGCAATTATTAAGGAACTGACAGCAGAAAGGGATGAGTTTAAAAAAGATTACTACAAGGAAAAAGCAAAGAACGAAAAACTTGAAGAAGAATTGAGAAAGCGCCAATAGGCGTTATTTTTTTGGAGGAAATTAAAAAATGAGCGTTAAAGAAATTTTTGATATGATCTATGCATTACTAATTGTTGTTGCAATCATTGCTTACAGCGTAGTTAGGCTATATAGTTTGAAACATGAAATTAAAAATAAGTGGATTGCACAGATCCCTGATTTAGCAGCCGGTTTTGTTCATGAAGCAGAAACCACTGGCGGTAATGGTACCGCTAAAATGGACATTGTGGTAACTAGCGTATGCAATATCCTACGTAATTATGGTGTAAAAATTACGCCAGATATTGAGTCTGCAATTAAAGCGTTCGCAGAAAAAGAAGTGGCAAAAATGAATGCTACTAAACCAGCTATTGACCACACTGATGAAGCTCAATCAGTTGATGATTTTGACGAAAACAAGGTAATCGACAACATTAAAGGCTCTGATACCAATGCTTAATGTGATTGATGTCTCCAATAATAATGGCGGGCTCAACGTGGCCAATGTTAAAGCTGATGGCGTTATAGCAAAAGCAACAGAGAACAATAATTTCACTGATGGCCTAATGCCGATGTTTATGAGCCAGGCAAAAAACTCTGGAAAACTGACTGGGCTTTATCATTTTGCCCGGCCAGGGTACTGGCAAGTACAAGCAGATTATTTTCTAAGAGCAGCTAAACCATATCTCAAGCATTCAATTATTGTATTAGACTATGAAAGCACCGTAGTAACCTATGGTGGTGTGCAGTGGGCAGTTAATTGGCTAGATTATGTTTATAAGAAAACTGGCATCAAGCCAATGATCTATTTAGGTTTGGCTGACGAAAATTATTACAATTGGTCTCCAGTGGCTAAAAAATACAGTGTTTGGATAGCACAGTATAACGACATGGCACCACATTATGGCTTTAGACCACGTGATTTATACGGGAAAGTGCGCCATTGGAATAAAATGACCATGTTTCAATATACGGCAAACGGTCGTCTAAATGGTTATAATGGCCCACTGGATTTAGATGTTTATTATGGCAGTAGAAATAATTGGGACAAGCACAAAAACAACGACAAAGGAGTTGACAACAAATTAATGGACTGGAAAATCAAAGTGCCCGTTACTGCATATGGTGGTTTCTTGGTAACAAAAAAGAAAGGTGCCACACTATGGGCAGGGCCTAACAATGATAAAAAATTAGGCATGCTAAATTACAATAAAACTATCGAAATTATGGGTTATGAAAAAGGGTTTTATAAAACCAAAAAAGGTTATATTGACCCTCGAACTGGGGTTGTTAAACGCAATCCATTGCTAGACAATCCTGATATTCATTCCGTAATTGAAGTTACAGGTAATGCAAAAGGCCACGCCGAAGCAGATGGGCCGGTTACTGGCCGTAAATTTGCCAAAGGCTCGCGATATAAAGCCTATAAATTACGCAAGGGTTATCTGCTAATTGGTGCAGGTAATGATCGCTGGATTAACGGCGAAAAAGTAAAAATTATTTTGTAAAACAACATTATTAACTATCTTTCTTTCTATCGAATAAGCCACTCTGGACATTAGTCTGGGGTGGCTTATTTTTTTGTAATATTTTTAGTGATATACTTTTTTATAATTGAAAGGAGCATTTATATATGAAAAAAATAAAATCCATGTGGAGTATCATTAAATCAAACTGGAAAAAAATAAAAGACATCTGTAAGAAAGGTGTACTTCCAGTAATGCCATGGGTTATATGGTTAGCTATTTACTATGTATTACTAGTTTTATCCTTTTCTTTAAGAAATGGAAATATATTTACTGAATTTACTTTAGTGGTGTCAAGACTTTTTATTGAGTCAGGATTTATATATGCCGCTGTACTTGTTCTTTTTAATATTTTGAACCTAAATTTAGAGCAAAAAAAAGAAGAAGAAGTATTTAATATAAAGAAGTTTAATATATACTCAATATTTTTTTTCGTTATATGGGTTGCTTTATGTATTTCTCTTCTATATTACAACTTAGATAAGTTTTATTCATACGTCATTTTCATTGTAACACCTGCTTTATGGATTGTTTATTTATATTTTTGCTCTGAGATTTTAAAAAAAATATTAAAGAAGCCAAGAACACTTCTTATAGAAAGAGCAATTAGATCAGTGCTTGCTGCTATTATTGCTTGGCTGCTAATTGTATCTAAAGGTAAAATCGATTTTTCTACTTATGAAAAAGCAACTGAAAGCATATATGTTATTTTTGGTGGTTCAATTTCATTAATTTATCCTGTGTTTGACATGTTCGATTATACCTATATTGCAATTGACAAATTTGAAAAGGAACAGAAAGAGAAGAATAGAAAGAGAAGAATAGAAAACGAAAGTAATGGCAATAAAAACTATACATGTTGATAGTAATTTAAAAGTCACTCTAGTGAAGACTAGGGTGACTTATTTTTTGTGCTATAATAAATGCAAACTAGTGTTTGTAGAGGGACAAAAATGCACAAAAAATACAATCAAAAAGAATTCGACCAGATCCTCGACAACTTTTTTAAAACTTATCAAGACCGGGGAATGAAAAAGTGGCAGGGATTAATGCTAAGTGATCACACCGCAGCTATTAATCGAGATAACCAACAGAGAGCAGTTGTTTATTCTAAAAAGCCAATTATGACAGAAGAGCAGGCTAGTGAGCTACTGATGACAGCCTACGCTAACCACCGTCAAGTGGCAGTGCAGTTGAAAGAACTAGATGTAGAAGGCCATATTCAGCCTGATATAGTTGGGTTTATCGAAGGTTATCACATTGATGAGATCATGATATCTGGCGAATGGGTAGATTTAAGCAATATAAATAACGTTAATATGATAAAATAGGTAATGGAAGAAAAATCTTCCCGAACTTCTTTTTTTATATGGTACAAAATCGCCTTTGGAAAATCCTAGGCGGTTTATTTTTTGCAATAAAAAAGCCCCCAACTTGGGAGCGTATAAAGTAAAAGAGTTGCGAAAGAACTCTAAGTAATAATAACTTTTTTAATCTTTTTTATCAAATTTAGTTGATAATACACATACGTAGGTGTATTATATAATATGTAAGGAGGTGAGAGATATGAAGAAGAAAAAACGAAAACATAAAAAAAGTTCTAAAGCATCAACTTTAGAACAAGCAGGAGCAATTGCTTCGATTATAGCCGCAATCATAACATTGCTCGAATATCTAGGGATTAAGCCCTAAAGGTTATGAGGAACCGAAAGGTTCCTTTTAGCCATACAATAAACTAAAATGGAGGAAAAATCAATGAGTAAACGTATGGCATGGACAATAATTTTTATTTGTTCAATTATAATAATAATATTAAAACTCTTAACAAGGTAGGTAATAAAATGGTTAGCGAAGCTAAAAAGAGAGCTAATAAAAAATGGAATGACAAAAACAGGGCAAGAATGACCTATATAAGGCGTCGCTCTGATTCTAAAAATTTTATTTTGAAGTTTGCGACTGAGGAAGATTTAGAAAAAACCCTAGAATATGTCAATCAGAGAAAAAAATATTTAAAAAATAGTTGACAATACACATACGTACGTGTATTATATAAGTATAAAGTAAAAAGAGTTAAGAAAGGACTTTTTAAAAATGAGAATTACAGAAATCGCAAAAAATGAACAAGCTACTATTATTTACAAATCAGCCGATGAGTTAACCAATGAAGAACGTGAGATGTTAATCTTACCTTATGGCATGGATATGGAAGGTTACGCTGATTTTCAAGTAAGATACAACCGTAAAGGTCAATTACTAGGTGTTAAGGGCAATGCCTTCTCAGAAGCTAAAAATGAGTCAATCAAGCAAGAAAGTGCTAAACCAGATGCTTTAGATGCTTGTCAATTACTGTTTGGTAATCGCCACAGCAAGACCTACCGTTTAGCTAAGAACAAAGTAGGAGTAACTTCAGCAGGAATTACTGCTGCTAGAAAGATTGTGGCAAGCAAATGAACTATTCGTTTGATGCAAGTAAGCTAATTGATGAACTATCTGCTGATATTACCGAGGATGGCAATGTTGACGTCTGGGGCTACTGGATTGTTATGGATAATAACCAGGAGATTTACTTCGATTATTATCCGCTCGATGATCCAGAACTCGAAAATGAACCAGATTATAAATCTGTTTCTGATTTTGATAAAAAGGTATTCAAAACATATCCCAACTTTTTAAGAAAGAAAATTAAAGCCAAGGATTTATTAGAAATCTTTAAGGCTGAAAATGAAACAATATAAAAAATAGCTCTAGCTTAATTGCTAGGGCTATTTCTATGTTAGCCAAAATGTTAGCCAACTTTAAAACTGATAAATATCAACAAAAACTAAATTGTTGATATAACGGCGTTTACAATTAATAAAAATCGGTAAAAACCATTTAGAATGATCCGGGTGAGATTCGAACTCACGACCCACGGTTTAGAAGACCGTTGCTCTATCCAGCTGAGCTACCAGACCATTTCTTTGTTTCTCACAAAGAACATAAATTATTATAGAGAAAAGTTTTGCTAATTGCAACAAGAAATTTCTGCTTTTTCCGCGGCAACATCTATTTCGTAAGAAAACGAATTACTTAACTATAAGTAACAAAAAGGCTAGCAAACCAAAATGAGCAGGATTAAAAAAATAAAGATATATTTTTCTTCAGAAGTACAATTTTGATAGCTATCTTTATTTACAATTTGTATAATTAGGATAAAATATCAGTTTTTATGGGAGTAGCTATGAAAAGAAAGCTGTTAAAAATTTTATCCTTAATGAGTGTCGCTTTCTTTTGTCTTATTTCTACAAAAAAGGTTAATGCTGACGACAACATTGACTATAAACTCGAAAACGATGAAACAACTGCTAAAGTAAATGCGGATGGTTCTTTAAGCTTGACTCAGAAAATTCGGTATAAATTTGAAGATAATGCCCACGGTGTTTATTATCTTCAAACTCTCGAAGGTGATCAAAAAATTAAAAATCCCAGTGTCATTGATAGAGGGGATAGAGACAAAATCAGTTCAAGTGCTACTTATGATCTTTACAAATTTGGTGATGTTTACCGCTTTAAAGTTTATAAAAAAATTCATAAGGGTGAACATTTTTTCGTTACATACCATTATAAAATCACCAATGCAATTACCAATTACCGTGACGTTGCAGAACTGAATTTCATGATTATTGGTAATAACTGGCAAAAAAGTATTGATCAGGTAAAGGCGACCGTCATATTTCCCGGACCAGTTAAAAACTTGAAAGCATGGGCACATGGACCACTTGACGGTCATATCGCGGTAGAACCCAAAAAAGGCAAAATTGTCATGAGGGTTGATAATCTTGGCAAAAAAACCGGAGTTGAAGTTCACACAATTTTTCCTTTAAGTGTTACTCCCAAAAACAAAAAGATTGTGAATAAAAATCACCGCCAATCTGTTTTAAAGCAAGAGGCGGGTTTGGCAAAAGCGGCTAATGAAAAACGGAATAAACAAAATATCTTAGATTTAATTTTCGTTGTGATCGGCTTGCTTTTTGGTATTATTGCAATTATAAGGGGATTCACCGCCAAAAAGCATGGTGTCTGTCCTAAAACAGAAAGTCAGTTAGAGCATAATTACGACATACCTGACGTTGATCCAGTGAGGGCACAAATTTTAGATACCGGTAAAGTTCCCAATGTAGAAGCTTTTACGGCTTACATCATGTTTCAGGTCGTCAAAAAGAAACTTAAGATTGAAGACTATAAAGAAAAAAACAAGACTTATTATAGAATCACTGCAACTGACCCCACAGTTTTGGCTGAAAATGAAGTCTTGACAACGCTCTTTACAATAGTAGGCGATGGTAAAGCAGTAACCACGCAGCAACTGGAAAAATATAAGGGGAAAGAACTAGATAAGGGCTATTATAAATGGACAAAGGATGAATATTTCGGAGTTTTTGAGGATGATCTGCTTTCTGCGGAATTAACTCATTACCGAGATAATGTGCTGGAAATAATAATTCTCTCACTAGTTATCAGTTTCGGCGCAGCTGTCGTTTCTTTTATGAGAATTCCTAAATACGGTTTATTAATTTTTCTTGCAGAAGCAATTTTGCTGTTGTTAGGCGTTTACGGATTAATTATAAGCAATGTTCTGACTAACAAATATACCAAAAAGGGGGCAGAAGAAACCAATAAAGTTCGTGGTTTTGAAAAAATGCTTAACGATGTTGGTCGCTTTGAAATGCGTGATGTCGGTGACTTGATTTTATGGCAGGAAATCATGCCTTACGCAGTCGCTTTCGGTTTGGCTAAAAAAGTTCTGAAAGAACTCAAGATTGAATTCGGTAATGATGAACTAAAGCGCTCAGACTATAGTTATTACGGACCGTTCTTTATCAGTGGCAGTAATGGCTTTTCGGAGAATTTTTCTTCCAGTTTTGCCGGTAGCGTTTCTTATGGCAGCGGCTCGTCTGGTGGCTTTTCAGGCGGCTCATCAGGCGGCTTCGGCGGAGGCTCAGGCGGTGGGGCTTTTTGAAGATTAAGGCAATTTTTCCTACTGTAATCTTTCAAAAATGTCAAGGGTTGAGACAATAAGCTAGGATACTAGCTTATTGCTTTTTATTGGGTAAGATTTTTAAAACTAGAAGTTTAGCCGATACAGATCGCTACTTCTTTGTATTGGGCTTTTTTAATTGGTATACTAAAATGAATGTAACTAAATTGAAGAAGCTGAGAAAAATGTTTGACTACCGTAATAACTTAAAACGAATACTGGCCAAAACTACTGGCGAAGAACAAAGTCTGCGCAACGGATTGGCTGCAATCAAGTTGATTTTGGGAATGACTGACGAAGAGCAGGCAAAAGTGCCTACAGAGAAAGATCAAAAGTCAAAGGAAGAAAAACGGCTTAATGTGTTGCTTGCGAGCCTCGCTGAACTGGTAAAAACTCCAGGTGAACCTAAGGCGAAAAATTCGGCATTGTCTGTAATTCATCAGTTGCTGATGGCACCAAAAGTTGATTCAAATTTAAAGAAAAATTTACAGAGTTTAGAAGTAGCCATCCGTTCTTCGAAAACTACTAACGATGTCATCAACAAAAAAGTTTTTAAAAAAGCATTAGAGAAAAACGAAAAAACCAAGCGGGACTATCGAAAAGGCAAGCGCTATACGGTAGTACGGCTTCTTTCTGGATGTGATTTAATCAATGACAGCAATCGGTGCGTATTTACCTTGAAAGAGTCACAGATTCATTCTTTAAATCTGAAAACTGGTGACATAGTAGAAGCTGTTGAAAATGAAAGTAATCCGAACTATGAAGCGGATTTATTGCGTGTTGTAGGTTTCCATCAGCTTCCTAGCATGCAGGTTGATCAGATCTCCACTTTTAAATATGCGGTAGTTCAGGGGCGTTCTGGTCATTTGTCAATAAGCAGAAACATTAATGGCGAAAAATTGCGTATTCGGGGGAAGACGATACTATTACCCGTTGATTCTAGCCAATTTTCAGAAAACAAGGTTGATCTTTCGGATGGGTCGATTGTCGATTTAGCTTGGTATGATGGTGACGTGCGCATTAAGAAAAATCCTTCCGAAGCAATTAAAATCAGGTGGATTTACCAACTTGACCAACCGGAAAATGCAGTTAAAACTAAGAAGAAAAAAGTAAAGTCCGCAGAAAAAACTACTTACTTAACCAAGTTAGATATGGATCTGCATTTTCAACGTGTTGGCATTGCCATTGGTGACAATCAAAATGAAGCCATGTTTGAAGGCATTGTCAGCCGGTACAATGGCATTCCAATTCCTATTGATGCCTTTCAGGGCAAGAAAAAACTGCTTGAAAATCAAATTAAAGATTTAGATATTGTTATCCTAGTAACGGCATTTGCAGCCCATGATAGTACCTGGAACATTAGGGAATTTGCCAGTAAATATCATGTTAAATTTGCTGTTAGTTCAAGCAAAGGATTCCAGTCCTTTGAACGAGCACTATACCGTGCGGAAAAGGGCTTACCTGCTTATGAAGGTAATCAAACGATTGAATACCAAAAGCTTGAACAGTAAAGCATATTTAGCAAACTTTATGGAAACTTAATTAAAAATTATAATAATAAAGATCTGTTTAAATCAAGTGCCAAAAAACGTCGTTTTTAGCATATTTCTTGGCTAAATAGATCTTTTTTTGTATAATTAATTACTATATTTTATGAAAGGAAGATGAGATGGGAAACATAAAACATAAACATACGTGGCAATACTGGCTGTTCTTTTTAGCTGGGTTAGAAATAATTACGATTGCAATCAACTTCTTTTATGCGCCAATTAATGTTGCAGCTGGAGGTTCTACCGGTATTTCAATTTTAGTAGATGCAGTGTGGGGAATTAACCGCTCTTTAACCGTCTTTATTGTAAACTTGCTTATGCTGGTTCTAGCAGTCATTTTCCTTGGTAAAGAAACTTTAAAAAAAGTAGCTCTGGGCAGCATGCTTTTGCCAATACTAATGGCAATTACTCCAAGTTTTAAGTTGACTTCGAATAATATGCTAGCTGTTATATACGGTGGTGTTTTAATGGGAATTGGCGTTTCAATGTTATACCGCATTAATGCCTCTTCAGGAGGAACGACAATTCCACCATTAATTATTAAGAAATATTTCTATATCGATCCGGCCATGTCATTGATGGCAATTGATATGACCATTATTGTTTTGAATCTTTTTGTTGATGGTACAGAAGCATTCTTGCTGGCAGCTTTTTCACAAGTTATTACTACGATTACAATGCGCTATACTGAAACTGGTTTTGATAAAAAATATCAGGTTCGCATTATGAGTAATAGTAAATTAGATGAAATTCGTGACATGTTGCAGGAAGATTATGATGGCTTAACGGTTTTTAATGTTGTCGGAGGTTATACTGACAAGGATAAACAGCAATTAGTAATAGTCGTTGATACTAATGAATACGGGCAGTTAGTAGCTAAAGCACGCGAAATCGACAATGAAGCATTTATCGTGACTGAAAATATTGCTAAAGTTCATGGTGGTAAGTGGCAAATCTAATCTAAATTAGCGAAATAAGATTGATTTATATTGCTAAATTGCTCTTAGAGTAGTAATATGAAATAGTTGTATGTGTGGAGACCTTCACATCTGCAACCGCACATTTTGAGGTAAGAAGTCTTTTACTAAAAGAAAGCACCTCAATTGGCGAGTCTAAGTATTTTTTTGGAGGGCAGTAAATGTACGCAATTATTAAAACCGGTGGTAAGCAATATAAAGTTGCTGAAGGCGATAGTGTTTTTGTAGAAAAGCTTGACGTTGAAGAAGGTAAGGAAGTTACTTTTGATCAAGTAATTTTAACTTCTGATGGTAGCGACGTTAAAGTTGGTGCTCCACTTGTTAAGGGTGCCAAAGTAGTTGCTAAAGTTGAGAAACAAGGTAAGGAAAAGAAAGTTGTAACTTTCAAGTACAAGCCTAAGAAGCACTCACATTCAAAATATGGTCACCGTCAACCTTATACTAAGGTTACAGTTGAAAAGATTGAATTAAGCTAGAGGTGAAAGAGATAATGAATATTTTAAATCTTAAATTATTTGCCCACCACAAGGGTGGAGGTTCTACTGCTAACGGTCGTGACTCAGCTGGTCGTCGTTTAGGCGCTAAAGCTGCTGATGGTCAAACTATTCATGCTGGAACGATTATTTATCGTCAACGTGGTACTAAGATTCACCCAGGCAAGAACGTTGGTCAAGGTGGAGACGATACATTATTTGCATTAGTAAATGGTGTAGTTAAATTTGAACGTAAGGATAAATACAGAAAGCAAGTTTCTGTTATCCCAGTTGAAGAAGAAGCTAAGTAATTTAGTTCTTAATAAGAAGACGAAAAGCATGTGCTTCTCGTCTTTTTTCTGTTTTTAAATTGATAATATTTAATTTAATTAGCTAGTTATCTATTAGGCTTTCGGGGTAAAATTAGTTCAAGTATTTAGGTAAGGAGTACTAGCAATGACTGAGCAAGACGAATTATTAACTCTGTTAAATAGACGTATTGATGAAGTAACAAAATTAGTAAAAGAGCAAAATGCTGATGCAATCTTGATTTTCAATCAGGCTAATTACCGTTATTTGACGAATTTTACGGGTGAAGAAGCACAATTGATTTTAACCGCTCAAGGCGACCGAATTTTATTATCTGATTCACGCTTTGCTGATCAGATTAAGTTCGAAGCTCCTGGCGAATTAAAAGTCATTATGAAAAAAGCCAATCAGGATGAAGAAATTAGCAACCAGCTAAAAGCTCTAAATTTAAATAAGGTCTTAATTGAAGGCGAATTTGTTTCAGCAATTGAATTTGCGCATCTTCAAGAATTGAATCCGCAAATTGAGTTTGCGACTTGCGAAGAACTGGTAGAACGAGTTCGCAATGTTAAAGATGACCTTGAACTTGACGCTTTACGTCATGCAATTGACGTATCGATGGACAGTTTTAACGGTATTTTGCCTTTAATCAAACCTGGTGCAGTTGAACGCAATATTGGAGCTAAGCTTGATTATCTGTTTAAAATCAATGGTGGCGATGGTCCCAGCTTTGATACGATTATTGCGTCTGGTGTCCGCTCTGCTTGGGCCCATGGTGTTGCCAGTGATAAAATGATCGAAGACGGTGACATGGTCGTAATTGATTTTGGTGCGTTTTACCACGGCTATGCGGCTGACATCACTAGAACAGTTGCAGTAGGTAAGGTTGACCATGAAATGTATCGAATTTATGAAATTGTTCATGAAGCTCAACGACGTGGTATAGCAGCTGCGGTAGCTGGTAATTACGGCAAAGATGTTGATCAAGCAGCAAGAGATTATATTAATGAGCAAGGATATGGCCAATATTTTGGTCACGGAATCGGTCATGGCATTGGCTTAGAAATACACGAACTGTGTCAGCCTGCGCTACCATTTGGAAAGCAAAAATTAGTTAATAATATGGTTCACACCGTAGAACCAGGAATTTATTTACCTAATAAAGGTGGCGTTCGCATTGAGGATGACATCCTTGTTCATGACCAAAGACCAGAAACATTATCAACTTTGCCCAAAGATGAATTAATTTCTTTATAAAGTTAAATATTATTGATAGTAAAATCATTCATGAATTGGTAAGATATTATTATGGAGACGAGGTACTTAATATGACAATGATTTCAGTTAACGAATTTAAGAATGGCCTAACCATTAAGTATAATAACGACTTATGGCGGATTGTTGAATTTCAACATGTTAAACCTGGTAAAGGTAGTGCTTTCGTTCGTTCAAAGCTTAAGAGTTTGAATACCGGTGCTGTTCAGGAATATACATTCCGGTCAACTGCAAAAGTTGAAACTGCAGAAATTGAAACTAAGGGAATGCAATACCTGTACAATGATGGTTCAAGCTATGTTTTCATGGATACGACAACTTATGATCAGTTGGCTATTCCGAATGATCAAATTACTGACGAAGCAAAATATTTAAAAGAAAATATGGATGTCAGTGTCATTATGCATGAAGGCAAAACTTTAGGAATCCAATTGCCAAACACCGTTGAATTGACGGTTGCAAAGACTGAGCCGAACATTAAAGGCGACACCTCTTCTGGTGGTGGTAAGCCTGCTACAATGGAAACTGGCCTTGTTGTAAATGTCCCATTCTTTATTAATGAAGGTGACATTTTAGTTATCAATACAGTCGATGGTAGTTACGTATCTCGTGCAAACAAATAAGTAGTTTTTTTGAGGTAAAACAAAATGGCAGATAGTTCAAAAATTGTCTTAAATGATAAAAATAACGGTGAAGAAATCGAAATTGATCCTAGTGTTCTCGAAGTTATCATGGGCATTGCTGCCGAAAAAGTTGACGGTGTTGCCGAAATGCATGGTAACGTTAGATCTGGGATTAACTGGGTTTTAGGTCGTGAAGATCGTCGCCGTGGGATCGAAATCAGAGTCAATAATGAGGGCGATTTGATTGCTGATGTTTACGTTAGCTTTGAAGCTGGTTGTAACGTACCTAAAATTGCCAAGGAGCTTCAAAAGTCGTTAAAGAGTCAGGTTCTTCAAATGACTGATTTAACCCTTAAAGAAATTAACGTTCATGTTATCGGCTTGGTATTTCCAGAAGAAGAACAGGATGATGGTGGAACTTCTCAACTGTTCTCTGACATTGATGAAAAGGGTAAAAATGAATCAACACAAGAGTCGTAGAGTTGCAATGCAAGCAGTATATTTAGCTAATCAAGAGCCTAAATATACTCCTGCCGAAGTTGAAGCTAAAACTGTTGCGATGCTTGATCTGAAAGAACTTTCTGCTTATTCAAAAACTATTATTGAAGGCGTAATTGAAAAGCGGGATGAATTAAAGGGCCAACTTGCTGCTTACTTAAAGAAAAATTGGCGAATTGACCGAATTAACCAAATTTCACTTGCAATTTTGGAAGTTAGTTTATACGAGATTAAGTACAGTGATGAAATAGAGCCTAAAGCGGCAGTAAATGAAGCTTTAAACTTATGTGATGAATTTGCCGATCCTAAAACAAAGCCATTTATTAACGGTATTTTGGCAAACTTTATCAAAAAATAACTAATAGTCGGCTAGAGGCCGGCTATTTTTTTAAAAAAGGAATTTGTAGTGGGACAATTGCTGGATGGAAAGTTGCTGGCGCAAAAACGTGCTGGTAAACTTAAAGAAAAAGTAAAGGATTTAAAAAAACGCGGGCTAAATCCTCTTTTTTGTGTAATTAATATTGGTGATGATCCCAGTAGTCAGCTTTACTTGAAAACCAAGAAAAAAAGAGCTGCTGAAGTTGGAATTGAGCAACAAGTGTATCAACTTGCACAAAATGAATCCCAGAATAACCTGTTAACTTTAATTGATCGCTTAAATCAAGATGAAAAGGTTTGCGGAATCATGATTCAGTTACCCGTTCCAGATCAAATTAATCTTAATGAAGCATTAGAGCACATCAGTCCAAGTAAAGATGTTGATTGTCTCACACCGAGTAATGTTGGCCGTCTATGGCGGGGAGATCATTTTGTTGAACCGGCAACTGCTCACGGAATTTTGGCTTTACTTGATTACTATCAGATTGATCTGCGTGGACAAAATGTTGTAATTATTGGCCGCAGTAGTATTGTTGGTAAGCCACTTGCTGCATTAATGCTTGAGCGTGATGCCACAGTATCAATTTTACATACGAAAACGAAACATCTTGATGAATACACCAGAAAAGCTGATATTTTAGTTTCTGCCGCTGGTCAAGCAGGTCTGATTACAGCAGATATGGTAAAAGATGATGCCGTCGTAATCGATGTTGGCATCAACCGGCAAAATGGAAAAACAATTGGTGATGTTGATTTTGCAAGGGTTTTGCCAAAAGCAAAATACATTACACCGGTCCCAGGTGGAATCGGACCATTGACCGTTGAATCATTAATGGAACAGGTAGTCGCATTGACAAGGAGGAAAAATGGAAGATAGCAAATATCTTACCGTTACGGATTTAAATTATTACATTACGCAAAAGTTTAAAAATGATCCGTATTTGCATAAGGTTTTTCTTCAAGGTGAACTTTCTAACTTTCGTTACAGACGGAATTCACACCAATATTTTTCTTTAAAAGATGAAAAATCAAAAATCAATGTTGTTATGTTTCGTTCTTATTTTGATAAGGTGAAGTTTAAGCCTGAAGAGGGAATGAAAGTTTATATCACTGGGTATGTCAATGTTTATGGCCCTCAAGGGACATATCAGTTCTATGCTGAAGCAATGGAACCAGCTGGACTAGGGGCTTTGTATGAGCAGTTGCAGCAATTGCAAAAGAAATTAGCCCAGGAAGGTTTGTTTGCTCAAGAGCATAAACGACCACTCCCACGGTTTCCTGATCATATTGCTGTTGTTACTAGTGCCTCTGGTGCAGTTATTCATGATATCTTAGTAACTGCTAACCGCCGCTTTCCGCATGCACAAGTGGATCTGTTTCCTGCACAGGTACAGGGTGACCGAGCAGCAGATTCCTTAGTAAGCGCAATGAAGCAAATCGCTAATTATGGTGATAAATATGATGTCATGATAATTGGTCGGGGTGGTGGTTCCTTAGAGGACCTATGGCCTTTTAACGAAGAAGCCGTCGTTAGGCAAGTTTACGACATGAAAATGCCGGTTATTTCTTCAGTTGGTCACGAAACTGATACAACTCTCTGTGATCTTGTAGCTGATGCACGCGCTGCCACTCCAACTGCAGCTGCAGAATATGCAACACCTAATTTAACCGATGAATTAGCCAATATTCATCAGTTGCAAAGTAGTATGCTTTCTAGTATGCAAAATGTTATTCGTGTTCGGCGCGATGCTTTGAATCGGATCAATCATTCTGTTATTATGCGCGAACCGGCTAGATTGTACGATGAGCAAGCACAAACTTTGGATCTCTTACGTGATCGACTTCAACGTAATATGACACATCTGCTTGAGAGAAATAGGCAAAGCTATCAATTAAGTACCCAAAAATTATTTGCGCAGAATCCGGCTAAAAGAATTGAGCAGATATTACAGCAAGAGAATTTTTACTATCAAAAATTAAATGCTAATATGCGCAACTTGTTACGCGAAAAACGGCATCAGCTTGCTCAACTAGTGCAACAACTTGATGATTACAGCCCACTTAAAACACTTGAGCGTGGTTATGTGTATGTAACTGACACTGCAGCAAAAACTGTGGGTTCAATTGAACAAGTCAATGTAAAAGATGAAGTGAATCTTCATTTTAAAGATGGCCAAGCAAAAGCAATTGTAAAAACAACTAGGAGAAATGACAATGACAACCAAGAAAAATAATTTTGAAGAAGAACTGACGCAATTACAAAAAATTGTCAATAACCTTGAAAATGGTAATGTTCCTTTGGAAGACGCTCTTGATGAATTTCAAGCTGGCGTTAAGTTAAGTCGTGATTTAAATAAGCGCTTGACTGAGGCTGAAGAAACTGTCGCTAAGTTAATTGATAGTGATGGCACAGAGCATAAACTTGATCCTAATAATGCTGCAGCACCGGAAGAATAATAAAAATGAACTTTACAGAATTTAAAAACAAATGGACAAGTGTCATCGATGAGTATTTAGCTACCCATTTAAAAGAAGATATTGATGACAAGCAAATTAGTCAAATTATGTCTTATTCGGTAATGGCTGGTGGAAAGAGATTACGGCCACTGCTTTTTCTGGCAACAATTAATTCCTTAGGTAAAGAAATTGGGCCAAAGGAGATACAGATCAGTTGCGGAATCGAATTAATACATACATACTCATTGATTCATGATGATCTTCCAGCCATGGATAATGACGATTATCGTCGTGGTATGCTTACTAGTCACCGCAAATGGGGTGAAGCTGAAGCTATCTTAGCTGGGGATGCACTGCTACCTTTGGGCATTCAATGGATTGCTGAAGAAAGTAATTCAATTGCATTAGTTAAAATTATTGCCGCTGCAATTGGTGCTAATGGCATGGTTGGTGGCCAATATTTGGATATCGATTCAACTAATAACCAAGCTGTTGCTGATAATGAAAAACTGATTGATCGGATGGAATGGCTTAAGACCGGATGCTTAATCGAAGCTTGTGTTGAAATGGGGGCTGTCTACGCTGAAGCTGATGAGCAAAGCAAAGCCAAATTACTGACCTTTGCAAAAGATTTTGGTCGCTCATATCAAATTTATGATGACCTGGTAGATATTACTGAAACAAGTCAAGAAGCAGGTAAAAAGACTCATAAAGATCAAGAAAGTGGCAAAAATAACACTTTGACAGTTTTAGGAGTTGAAAAAAGTCGCCAAGAATTATTACGTTTAACCATTCATGCCAAGTCAACATTGGTTGGATTAAATGGCCTAATTTTAGCTGGCTTTCTTGATTTATACCAAAAGGTGCTTTAAATGACAAAAGAGAGAGCAGATATTTTACTGACCAAGCAGGGACTTTTTCATTCACGAAATCAAGCACAGCGCGCAATCATGGCTGGCCTAGTTTCAGATCATAATCATCAACGAATTGATAAAAGCGGGACTAGTTTTCCTATCGATGAAAAATTTTACCTTAAAGACTCTGGCAAAAAATACGTATCCCGTGGTGGTTTTAAGCTCGAAAAAGCACTAAAATCTTTCAAGATTGATCTAACTGATAAAATATGTTTGGATATTGGCGCTTCAACTGGTGGCTTTACCGATGTGGCGTTAAAAAATCATGCCAAACTAGTGTATGCACTTGATGTTGGTTATAATCAGCTTGCCTGGCAATTACGGGATGATCAACGTGTGGTTGTAATGGAAAAGCAAAATTTCCGTTATAGTAAACCAGAAGATTTTACTCTTGGGTTGCCTGACTTTGCGATGACTGATGTATCCTTTATCTCGCTGGATTTAATCATGCCCCCAATGTATCAGATTCTAAAAAATGGCTGCGATGCTGTTTGCTTGATTAAGCCGCAATTTGAAGCGGGTCCCGAAAACGTTGGTAAGCATGGCATTGTCCATGATCATGCTGTGCACCGCGCTGTTATTGAACACACAGTGGCAAAAGCACGTGAGATTGGTTTTAATGTTTTAGATGTTGATTATTCCCCCATCAAAGGTGGTAAGGGAAATATCGAATTTCTGATTCATTTGCAAAAAAACGAGGCAAATGGTGGCAAGTGCTTGTGGACGCAAACACCTGAAGACGTTGTTAGACGGGCAATTTCTGAATTGTAGGAGAAGACAATGTTAGTTGAGCTGGATATTAAGAATTTTGCTATTATTAAAGCGTTAAAAGTTCGTTTTCAAGAACACATGACGGTTTTAATTGGTGAAACTGGTGCAGGTAAATCAATTATTATTGACGCTGTTTCATTGCTAATGGGTGGCCGTGGGCAAAAAGAAATGGTTCGAAGTGGTGAAAAAAAGGCTGTAGTAACGGGTCTTTTTGAAATTGGGGAAGACTCTCAAAAAATAACCAATTTATGTAAAAAATACGGTTTACCCGATTCAGATGGTCAACTGGTTATTAGTCGTGAGTTAGCAGTTAAGGGCAGAAATGTTGTTCGAATTAACGGACAGTTAACGACCATTAACGTGTTACGTGAGCTTGGTAACTACCTTGTTGATATTCATGGTCAAAATGATCAACAAATTTTAATGGACCAAGATCGTCAAATTGATTTAGTCGATAATTATGCTTCGGATGAATTTAAAGACCAGCTAAAGCAGTATCAAGATGAGTTTGTAACTTGGCAAAAATTAACGGACCGGTTAAACCACTTAAAAAGTGATGCACAAGAACTAGCCCAAAAGCAGGATATCTTAACCTTTCAAAATGAGGAGTTATCTTCAGCAAATTTGACTGATCCTAACGAAGACGAACAGCTGGAAGAAGAATATAACGAGCTTAACAATTATCAAAAAATTGTCGATACTGCTAATTATTTGATGCAGCTTTATGATGATGAAGAACATGGGATTGAAACCTTAGTTGGCAACGCACAGCAAGCAGCTAATGATTTGACTACGTATGGTAGTAAATTTAAAGACATTGCTAAGACGATTGACGATGGTGTTTATGCATTGAGTGATGCCCGCAGTGAGCTTTCAAATGTCTTGGATGAAATGGACTTTGATGAAGAAAGATTCCAGTACGTAACCAATCGGTTGGACTTGCTTAATTCATTGAAGAAAAAATACGGACCGAGTTTACAAGATGTTTTTGCTTTTTATGAAAAAGTCAAAAAAGAATTAGGTCAATATCAAACGGGCGGTTTAGACGAAGAAAAGCTGCAAAAAAGTGTTACTGCAATAGAGCAAAAATTGACCGAAAGAGCTGATAAATTGCACCAAGCTCGTGAAAAGGTGGCCCGTTCACTTGAAGAAAAGATAAAGCAGGAATTAGCAGACCTGTATATGGCTAAAGCGCGGTTTGCAATTGCTATTTCGCCAACCAAGACTTTTACTAAAAAGGGAACGGATGAAGTTGTCTTTTTAATTGCACCTAATCCCGGAGAAGATTTGTTACCGTTAGTAAAAATAGTTTCTGGTGGTGAACAATCACGTTTGATCTTAGCACTTAAAGCTATTTTTAGCCGTGTAGAACCTGTAGGCACAATGATATTTGACGAAATTGATACGGGTGTTTCTGGTCGGGTTTCGGCTGCTATTGGTGAAAAATTGCATTCAATTGGTGAACACAAGCAAGTGATTGCGATTACGCACTCCCCGCAAGTAGCGGCCGCCAGTGACCAAAAATATCTGGTAGCTAAACAAGTTAAGGATGGCGCAACTTATACGCAAATTGGGCCACTGACACAAGAAGAAACTGTAACTGCAATTGCGGAAATGATGGCTGGAAGCGATGTTACCCAAGCGGCGAAGCAAAATGCGAAAGACCTAATGAGGAGTTTTAGAAAGAAAAAATGAAATACTTTGAAAAGGTAACTCTTAATGAAGCCGAAATTTTACTTGCCCAAAAGCTAACCGCCAGTGTACGTGCAGAAGACAGCACATATAATGAAATTTATTTAAGTAACCAATATAATTATTTTTCCGACATGCCAACATTTGTCTATGCGCTTGATAATGGCAAGATGGTTGGATTGACAATGTTATATGCTGATGAAAAGCCCACTGAAGAAGTTGAAGTGCACGTGGAAGTCTGTCCTAGATATCGCCGGCAAGGTATTGCAATGGAAATGATAAAGCGGGCAGAAAAAATCATGAATAAATATGGTTATTTTGACTATTGTTTTGTTTCTGAAAAACCATTTATTGATAAAAATTCGGATTTTTTAAAGAATATGAACTTAAAAATTGATGATCATGATTACCACATGGAAACTACCAATCCAAAGCCAATTGATAAAGAAGATATGCTCAATCAAGTTTTGGCAGTTCGTGAAATGACCAAAAGTGATATCAAAACGGTTGTTGACTTATATTGCCAAGCATTTGACAAAAGCAATGAATCGTCAACGAAATATGTTACTGAAGGCTTTAAAGATAAAGAAAAAATCAATTTTGTGTTAACTGATCATACCAAGGTTGTTGGCTACTGCGCTATTGATCCTGGCTCATTTGATTATTTCTTTGGTCTGTTTGTTGCTAAGGACTTTTGCGGTCACGGTTATGCCACATTTTTTATTAAGAAAATGATGGCAATTAGGCAGAAAAAAGGTTCAAGAAGATTTGTTCTTGATGTGGAACCGGACAATCAAGCTGCAATTCATGCTTATCAAAATGCAGGTTTTCAAATTAAAAGTGAAACTTTCTATTTAAATTAAGAAGATAAAACAACGAAAAGCCCAAGAGCTTATGTAAATTCTTGAGCTTTTTTAGTGTTTAATATTTATAGTTAAATTAACAGACTTTAGTCTAAATCAACTCTGAAAATATTGTCCAGGTCGATTACTTTGAGCAATTTACAGTCAGCCGATCTTAAAACGAACCTGCCGGCCGAAACCTGTTTAGTAATCTGGCCAATTTCGCTACTGCCATCTTGATAGCTGATTAAAGCATAGGCGCGATGCAATAAGGCATATTGTAAAGAAGATAATATTTCACTGTGAAACTGATTATAGATACTCAGTCTGTCGTCGTCATAATCAAATAAGTAATGATAGATTTTCTTAAGTGAGTTTTTCATCAAATTAACCCTCAGTAAGTTTCGAACATCTGTTTGACTATTTATATTATAAGAACATTTGTTTTGAAAAACAAGCTTTTTATTTAAAGTTTTTTGTTTAAGAGTGTAAACTTGTGCTCAAAGTATAATACATCAATAATGATCGAACTTGAAAAACTTGCGCATTTAGTGCAAACTAAACATATTAGCTTTTTATAGGGGAGTATGGCATGGCAGAAAAAGGTTTGTTACTTGTCCTTTCGGGTCCTTCAGGAGTTGGAAAAGGTACCGTTAAAAGTGCAATTGTAAAAAATAAGGTTTTTCCTTTCGAATATTCGGTTTCGATGACTACGAGGAAGCCGCGACCAGGTGAAGTTGATGGTCGAGATTATTATTTTGTTAGTGAAGAGCAATTTCAGGAAGCTATTAACCAAGGGAAACTTTTAGAATATAATAATTACGTAAATCATTTTTACGGTACACCGCTTGATCCTGTTCAAAAGATGTTGAATGAAGGTAAGGATGTCTTACTGGAAATTGACGTTAATGGTGCTCAAAAGGTGCGAGAAAAAATGCCGGATGGTGTTTTTATCTTCTTGACACCACCTGATTTGCACACTTTACACTTGCGTTTAGAAAATCGTGGAACAGAATCTGAAGATGTCATTATGGGTCGAATTAAGCAGGCACGTAATGAAATCTTAGTTATGCAAGATTATGATTATGCAGTTGTAAATGATACTGTTGCTAACGCCGTTGATCATATCAAGGCAATTGTTGATGCAGAACACGTTAGCGTTAAAAGAGTAATTGATACCTATCGTAAGATGGTCAGGGAGGATTAAAATGAGAGTTACATACCCATCAATTGATAAATTATTGGCACAAGTTGATTCACGCTATTCTTTATCTGTACTTGCTGCCAAGCGAGCACATGAGTTAGAGGCTGGCGAGCCAGAGGCATTAAAAGAATACAAATCACAAAAGCCAGTTGGTAAAGCCCTTGAAGAGATTGAAGCCGGCAAAGTTACCGTCGATTCAAGTCATCGTGAGGTTAATCAGTAATCGGTTAAATTATATGACCTCCATCCCAATGAGATGGAGGTCATTTTTACTAAAGGTGATTTAATGATTGCGCAAATAATTGTAGATATTGCGGCAAAGCAAACAGACCGCATTTTTGAATATCATGTTCCAGATGAACTAGATGAAGTTGAAATTGGTTCTCGCGTTTTTGTTCCGTTCGGTTCACGCAAGTTGCAGGGCTTTGTTGTAGGGTTAAGTGAAAAAAGTCAATATCAAGGTCAGCTGAAAGATTTACTTTTAGTAGTGGATGAAATGCCGCCGTTAACAAATGAACTAGTGGACTTATCTAAGGCACTAGCAAAGCGAGTATTTTCTTATCGCATTTCAATTTTAAAAACCATGCTTCCGCGAGTGATGCGGGCAAATTACCGTAAAGTATTAACACCGGTTTCTGATCAAGCAAAGGCGTTACCCTTTTTTCAAGGTGATCCGATTGATTTAACTAAAGTTACTGATAATCGTGAAATTGCGTATATCCGTAAACTTCTTCGCAATGATGAGGCCAAGGTTGAATACATCGTTGAAAATCGTGCAAAAGTAAAAACGGAAAACGTTTATTCGCTACCGTTAGCGCAAAAAGATTATCTTGCTTTTTATGAAGAACTCAGAAGTAACGCGGTTAAACAAAAACAGCTGCTTACGTTTGTGATTCAGCATTATGATGAGTTTCCGTTGAAACAAACTTTGATAGAAAAACAGGCTGAAATTAACACGGCGACTCTTACTAGTGCTGTGAACAAAGGATGGTTACGTAAAGATCAGGCAGAAATATACCGTGATCCCCTAGCTGGTTTTGCAACACCTACTAAAAACCATCATCAAGTTGTATTAAATGATAAACAAACAGCTGCTTTAGCTCAAATTACCCCTGCCATTGAAAACAAAAAAGCACAAACCTTTTTGTTGGAAGGAATTACTGGCAGTGGGAAAACCGAAGTCTATCTTAATGCGATTAGTAAAACCCTTGCTCTCGGTAAAAATGCCTTGATGCTGGTACCGGAAATTTCATTAACTCCCCAAATGGTTGAACAAGTTAAAGATCGTTTTGGAGATCAAATTGCCGTCTTGCATAGTGGGTTATCAGAAGGTGAATTGTACGATGAGTGGCGCCGAATTCGCCGCGGAGAAGTTCGCGTAGTTGTTGGCGCACGCAGTGCCGTTTTTGCACCATTAACGAATATCGGGTTAATTGTAATTGATGAAGAACATGAATCTTCTTATAAGCAGGAGGATAATCCGCGCTATCATGCCCGTGATGTTGCAATTTGGCGTAGCAAGTATAATTCCTGTCCGTTAGTGTTAGGAAGTGCAACGCCTTCTCTTTCGAGTCGTGCGCGAGCACAAAAGGATGTTTATCAGTTATTATTATTACCGCAGCGGGCAAATAATAAAAAACTGCCTGAAGTTCATTTAGTAGATCTTAAGCAAGCTGATTTTGCAGGAAATCAGCTAGATTTGTCTGTCCAATTAGTGAAAGCAATTGAGGATAGATTAGCTAGGCATGAGCAAATAATTTTAATGCTTAATCGCCGCGGTTTTGCTAATTTTATGCTCTGCCGCGAATGTGGTTATGTTATGAAGTGTCCCAACTGTGACCTCTCGTTAACGATGCACAAGGATACGCACCAAATGCAGTGTCATTATTGTGGCTACTCGACTTCAATTCCGCGTGAGTGTCCTAATTGTAAAAGTAGCAGAATTCGGTTTCTTGGGACAGGTACACAAAAGGTGCTGGAAGAATTGAATGAACTTCTGCCCAAAGCCAAAGTATTGCGAATGGATGTGGATACCACAAGACGTAAGGGTGCTTATAAAAAAATTTTGGATGCGTTTGGTAATCATGAAGCAGATATATTGCTGGGAACGCAAATGATCGCAAAAGGGCTTGATTTTCCAAATGTTACCTTAGTAGGCGTGGTAAATGCGGACACAGGATTATGGGTCCCAGATTATAACGCTTCTGAGCGCACTTTTGAATTGCTCACACAAGTTGCTGGACGTGCTGGACGTGCTGAAAAAACGGGCGAAGTCATTATTCAAACTTTTAATCCAGATCACTATGCTATTAAACTAGCTAAAAAACAGGATTATGAGCATTTTTATGCGTATGAAATGCGGGTTAGGCATGCTGGAAACTATCCCCCGTATTTTTACACGGTTTTGATTTCAGTCGCATCTAAAAATGAACAAAATGCTGCGCGCGAAGCCTTTAGGATAAAAAAGCAACTTCAGAGTCATCTGCATTCGGAAACAATCATTTTAGGTCCAACGCCAAGTGCAATTTCTCGTCTAAAAAACCAATATTACTATCAAATACTGGTAAAATATAAAAAAGAGGACAATTTGAACAATTTGTTGCACCAAATTCAAGATTCTGCACAAAAAGTTAAAAAATATGGTTTAAATATCTATATCGATAATGAACCTGAACGCATAATGTAAAGGGGAAATTTATAAATGACATCAGTAATTTTTATGGGGACACCTGAATTTTCAGTTCCAATCTTAAAGGGATTAGTTGCAAATGACTATGAAATTAAGGGCGTTGTTACTCAACCTGATAAAAAGGTTGGTCGCAAGCAAACACTGACCAAGACGCCAGTAAAAGTTGCCGCTGAAAGTTTGGGACTACCAATTTTCCAACCAGTAAAGCTTTCCCGCTCACCTGAAGTGGAAGAACTAATTCAAATGCACGCTGATTTGATTGTTACTGCTGCTTACGGTCAATTTTTACCTACCAAGTTTTTAAATTCGGTTAAAATTGCGGCTGTTAATGTTCACGGGTCGCTTTTACCAAAATACCGTGGTGGAGCACCAATTCAGTACTCATTAATAAACGGTGATACCGAAACCGGAATAACTATCATGGAAATGGTAAAAGAGATGGATGCTGGTGACATTTATGCCCAAGAAGCCATCAAAATTGCGGATAATGACACAACTGGCAGTATTTTTGCTAAGTTGTCGATTGTTGGTCGTGATTTATTACTGCAAACTTTGCCGCAGATAATTGCTGATCCGTCTAAAAAAACGCCACAAGATGCAAGTAAAGTGGTTTTTTCACCTAATATTAGTAAAGCCCAGGAAGAAATCAAACTCACTATGACCGCAACGCAGGCTAATAACCTGATTCGTGGTCTTAATCCTGATCCAGGTGCTTACATACTTGTTGATGGTAAACGACTAAAAGTCTGGCAGGCTGCTGTTAGTTCTACCACAACTGATTTACCGGTGGGCTCCTTGGTTGCAAACAATAATTGTTTTGCGATTAGTATGGCTAAGAAAACAGTTTTGGAACTTAAAGAGATTCAGCCAGCAGGCAAGAAGAGAATGGATGTCAAAAGCTTTTTAAACGGGCAAGGTGGTAAATTTAAAGTAGGAGATCAAATTGCTAAATAAAAGTGCGCGCGCAGTTGCATTAGAAACTTTAATTCGTATTTTGTGTGATGGTTCGTACTCCAATATCAGTTTAAATAATAGTTTGCGATCAGCGAATCTATCACAAGCTGATCGTAATTTTGCCACAAGACTAGTTTATGGTACGGTTCAATATAAAATCTTTTTGGATTATCAATTACAGGATTTAATTAAAACTAAACTTAAGGAAGAGTATCTGAAGCCGTTACTTTTAATGTCGGGTTATCAGCTCATTTTTATGGATAAAGTTCCTGATCGTGCCGTTTTAAACGAGGCGAATTTGCTAGCAAAGAAATTTGGCAAAAAAAATTCGACTGGATACAAAATCATTAACGGTATCTTGCGTTCGTTAATTCGCAGAGGGACTGTTTTACCTGAAAAAAATAATTTAGTCCATTATTTAAGTGTAAAAGAGAGCACGCCTAAATGGTTAGTAGAATATCTGATTAGTCACTGGGGTGAAAAGCGCGCTGGCAGTATTTTAGCCAGTATTAATGAAACCGCGAAGAATACAGTGCGCATTTCTAGTTTAGCTAATCCTGATGAGGTATTTTCTAAATTAACAGAACTTGATTTTGCACCACAAAGATCACAATTGTCTGATGATGTCTTTGTTCTTAGTCGAGGTGGTATCGTAAATTCTACTTTGTTCAAGAAAGGCGAATTGACAGTTCAAGATGAAGCTGCTAGTTTGGCTGTAAGTGCATTTGACTTTATTGGTGATGAGAATGTTCTTGATGCATGTAGTGCACCGGGTGGTAAAACCGTTCAAATAGCTGAAAAAATACCTACTGGTCAAGTAATCGCCTTGGATATTCATGAAAATAAGCTTCGCTTAGTTCGTCAAAACGCGACACGAATGAATGTAATTGATCGCGTAAAAACGATGGCTATGGATGCTCGTAAAGCAGATGAATCTTTTGACCAACAACAATTTGATAAAATTTTAGTTGATGCGCCATGTTCCGGCTTAGGCTTGTTAAGACGAAAACCGGAAATTAGGTATAATAAACATCCAGCTGATTTAAAACAATTACAGCAAATTCAGTTGAATATTCTTGACCACGTGTCTAAGCTATTAAATGAAAGTGGTGAATTGGTTTATTCAACTTGTACGATTGCTACTGAAGAAGATGAAGAAGTAGTCGAGAAATTTTTAGAGCAGCATTCTAAATATCGGTTACAGTCTTTTAAAGCAGGTAATCTTGAAGCTCCAAATGGGATGCTTAAAATTTTACCTGATAGTTATAATAGTGACGGCTTTTTCATTGCCAAGTTTGTGATGCGAGGTTAAAGTTTTGATAAAAACAGCATTTGCTTCCAGTATTGGTCGGATACGGAAAAGTAATCAAGATTTTGTTCAAGTTTTTGAAAATAAAAGTAATGTAACAATGGCGATTGTCTGTGATGGCATGGGTGGCCACCAAGGTGGGGATGTTGCCTCAACGATGGCTGTCAGTCATCTCGGACATAGTTTTAGCATGACTGATTTTAACGATTGTGTTAGTGCGCATAAATGGCTGGATGTGCAATTGAGCTCTGAAAATGAAACAATCTTGCGCACCGCTGATCGCTTTCCTGATCTAAATGGAATGGGGACAACAATTGTTTTAGCAATTGTATTCGATCACCAAGCCCTGATTGCTCATTTAGGTGACTCAAGGGCTTATGGCTATTCTGATGGTCAATTTACACAATTAGTAGAAGATCACTCACTAGTTAATGAATTAGTGAAAATGGGTCAGATTACCAAGCAACAAGCAAAAAATCACCCACAAAAAAATATCATTACGCAATCACTAGGTGTTTCCAGTACGGTTGACCCTGAGTTTTGTCAAATCGATTTAAAGGATAATGACCTGATATTATTGTGTACTGATGGTTTGACCAATTCCTTAAGCGATCCGCAAATTCAACAAATTTTGGCTACTAAGGGCTTATCGCTTAAAGACCGTTGTCATAAATTAATTAATGAGGCTAATCGTTTAGGTGGTGGAGACAATATCACAGTTTGCCTAGTGCTAAATGAAGGCGGTGATGACTAGTGATCAATAAAGGATATTTATTAGGTGACCGTTATCGCATCCTTGATACGCTGGGTGAAGGTGGAATGGCTAATGTTTATTTAGCAGAAGACATCATTTTGCAGCGCAAAGTAGCAGTTAAAATCTTAAGGTTGGATTTGCAAAAAGAACCGCAGACATTGGCTCGTTTTCAGCGTGAAGCCCTTGCGACTAGTGAACTAAGTCATCCAAATATTGTCATGGTTCTCGATGTCGGTACTGATCAGGGATTACCTTATATGGTAATGGAATACGTTGATGGCCCGGACTTAAAGGACTATATATTACAAAATTCGCCCCTAGATTTGCATGATGTTATCCGAATTATGGATCAAATTTTAAGTGCGATGGCATTGGCTCATAAGCATAATGTGATTCACCGTGACTTAAAGCCGCAAAATATCCTCATGGATAAAAGGGGAAATATTAAAATAGCGGATTTTGGGATTGCTGTAGCCCTGAATCAAAATTCAATTACCCAAACTAATTCTGCTCTTGGTTCTGTTCATTATATGTCGCCCGAGCAGACTCGTGGCGGCTTAATTACTAAGCAGTCTGATATTTATTCTTTAGGTATTATTCTTTACGAATTAATAACCGGTTCGGTTCCATTCAACGGGGATTCGGCAGTCGCGATTGCACTTAAGCATGCCCAGGAGCCAATTCCTTCTATTAAGGAAAAAGATGCAAATGTGCCTCAGGCACTTGAAAACGTTGTGCTAAAAGCAACAGCCAAAGACCCGCGTGACCGGTATGCTTCTGCTAGGGAAATGCAATCAGACCTTGATACTAGTTTAGATCCAGCCCGCGCAGATGAACCCGTTTTTGAACCGACTCATGGTGTCAATGACGATGAAACTATTATTTTGCCTAATTTCAATGCTAAGTCTAAGCCAAAGTCAACTGAGCAAAAGGTTGAAGATGAGATTGAGCAAAATGAAGAAAAAGAATTACCTAAAAAGACAAACTTCTTTCAAGCATTGCGCAATCACAAATGGTGGTGGCTATTTGTTGGCTTGGCAGCAATTTTAGTAGTCGTCTTAATGTTTTTTGTTGTTACTAATAATAGTCGCAATGATATTAGAATTCCAGATGTGACTAATTTATCGGAAGACCGTGCCCGGCAACAAATTGAAAATGTCGGTCTCAAAGTGGGACAAATTAAGCACCGAAATTCTAACAGTATCAAACGCGGGAAAGTTATTCGAACTTCTCCAAGCGCAGGAAAAAGTTTGAAGAAAGGTCGCTTCGTTGATATTTATGTGTCAGACGGGGCGGGAATGGTCCGTGTACCTGATGTAACCGGAGAGGCATATGAAAGAGCCGTCTATAAGTTAGAAAAAATGGGCTTTGACGTTATTCGCGAAAATCAATTCTCTGATAATGTTCCCGTCAACCACGTAATTTCGCAAAGTATTGCGGCAGATGTTGAAGTAAAACCGGCAAGGACAACAATTACGTTAGTTGTCTCTAAAGGTAGAGATGACAATGATCGGCGCAAGAGTGTAAAATTACCTAACTTTAAAAATTATTCTCTTAAGGCCGTCCAAGAATTCGCTCATAAACATGAATTGATTTTGCAAGTAACACCAACGTATTCTAAACGGGTGAAAAAGGGGAATATCATTTCGATGAGTCCATCTGCTGGCACAGAGGTTCCTAGAGGAAGTACGATTGTTGTGAGTGTTTCGGAAGGGCCTAAGGCTGAAAGAGACTCTACGGTTATTAAGACGTTTACGATTACCTATGAAGACGATGATGACGATGACTCATCAAACAAGCGCGGCAATCACGTTCAGATTTATATTGCGGATGATAATCATTCGATTGATAATATTTATCGTGATTTATACATTAAGCGGGATGTTAATTTCTCAATTCCATTTTTGCTGAAGAACCATTCTGGTGAATTACGAGTTGTTCGCGATGGACAAACCATCCTGAATGAAAAGGTGACTAAATGACAAAGCAGACTGAAGGAATAATTATTGGCTTAATTGCCGGTTTTTATGATGTTCAAACTAAGGATCAAGTTGTGCGGACACGAGCACGCGGACTTTTTCGGAAAACCAAAATGAAGCCTGTCGTGGGTGATCGCGTTAAAATTCAAATAGATGAGGAGGGAATAAGTTACTTAGTCGAAGTTTTACCACGAACGAATCTGATCGGTCGTCCGGCTCTTGCCAATGTTGATCACGTTTTATTGGTAATGTCGGCAGTTGAGCCTGATTTTTCCTTGCAGCTGCTTGATCGCTATTTAACCTTTTTCTCTTGGCAAAAAGTGGCAGTTAGTATTTATCTTTCAAAAAGTGACCTGATCGATGCAAACAGGTTTACTGAGATTAGTAAAAGTTTAGCTTACTATGTCAAAATCGGTTACCCTGTTTACTACAAATGGGAAGATTTGGCTGCTAAGTTACCCTTAGCCATTACTTCTGCGCAAATCTGGACACTGGCTGGACAATCAGGTGCCGGGAAATCCACCCTAATTAATCACCTGAAAAAAGACCTTAAACAGAAAACAGGAGCAATTTCTACTAGCTTGAATCGGGGCAAGCATACGACTAGAACTGTCCAGCTGTTTAAATTGGGTGAGGGCTTTTTGGCTGATACTCCGGGATTTTCCGCGCTTGATTTTACGCCGATTAAAATTAATGAATTATGCAACTATTTTGTTGAATTTAAAAATGCAAGTGCTAAATGCAAGTTTAGGGGCTGTCAGCATTTAAAAGAGCCTAAATGTGAAGTGAAAAAATTAGTAGAAGAAAAACAATTTTTGCAAAGTCGTTATAATGATTACCTATTAATGCGGTCAGAAATTGAAAATGGTCGCATTCCTGAGTATTTGAAGTAAGGAGAATAATTTTGATTGCACCTTCGATTTTAAACATTAATAATTTAGATTTGATTAAAGACATCCAAGTTGCTGCAGATGCAGGAATAACTCGCTTTCACATTGATATCATGGATGGCCATTTTGTTCCTAATTTGTCATTTGGACCTCAGGTAGTTAGCGACTTTAAGAAAGCTTTCCCTGATCTGGAAGCAGAAGTCCATCTGATGAGTGATAATCCAGATGATCTTGTTCCAGCATTTATTAAGGCAGGAGCTGATCTTATTCTGCTTCACTATGAAGCAATTAATGAAGAAGATTTAAGCAAATGGATTGCATTTTTGCATGCAAGTAAAGTTAAAGTGGGGCTGGTCTTAAATCCTGATACTCCGGTTTCTGTCTTGGCTAAATATAGTGCTTTAATTGATCAAGTTCTGATTATGACCGTATATCCGGGCTTTGGCGGACAAAAGTTTATTTCCGAATCATGTCCTAAGATTGAAGAAGCTAAGAAAATTATTGGCGATAATGTTCCAATCGAAGTAGACGGTGGAATTAATGATGAAACGGCACAGCTAACTAAAGAGGCTGGTGCGGAGATTTTTGTTGCCGGTTCATATCTTTTCTGTCAAGACAGCATACCCCAACAAATTACTAAATTAAGACAGAGTATTGATGGATGATGAAAGCAATAGCGTTATTGGGTGCGCCGAAGGATCAATGGCCAACTGATTTGACGGCACAATTAAAACAAGCTAAGCAAAATGGTGAGTTTTTGATTGGCGTTGATCGGGGCAGCATCTTGTTGCGAGAATTGGGCTTAATGCCAGATTTAGCAGTTGGAGATTTTGATTCTTTAAAGCCGCAGGAACTTTCGCGAATAGAACAAACAGTGTCAGATATCCGCTATTCTGTACCTGAAAAGGATCTGACTGATACTGAATTAATGATTAGATATGCCTTTGAAGATTACGGGGTAGAGTTTTTAACCCTCTTTGGATCGACTGGTGGCCGTCTTGATCATTTTATGAATAACTTACTGATGGTATTAAAGCCAGAATTTAGTACTTATACGGAAAAAATAGCAATCGTCGATCAGCAAAATGAAATTCAATTTTATCGACCCGGAACCTATACTGTAAAAAAATTACCCGGCTATAAGTATTTTGGTGTTATTAACTTATCGCCTGTTCAAAATTTAAATATCGGTGGGGCAAAGTATCATTTAACTGGTTATCACAGTCTCATACCCGTTTCTTTTGGCTCAAACGAGTTTTTACCGGCAAGTGAGACATTTGATCTGGCTTGTGATCAAGGTGTTTTAGCTGTTATTCAGTCAAAAGACCTTGATCGCTACCAAAATATTTAGCAAAAAACCATTTTTCAATTTAATGAGCATTTGTTATCAGCTCAATAAAAAGAAAAATGGTTTTTTATGTTTAATTTATAAAATAAAAAACTGACAGATAAATCTGCCAGTTTTTATCGTTATTACGCACGAGTTACTTTACCAGACTTCAAAGTCTTAGTTGAAACCCATACACGCTTTGGTTTACCATCAACAAGAATACGAACTTTTTGAAGGTTTGGCTTCCAGGTACGACGTGATGAATTCAAAGAATGTGAACGCGTGTTGCCGAAAGTGGTCTTTTTACCAGTTATATAATCTTTTGCCATTTGCTAAACCTCCTTTATTTGTGTTTTCATACTAAACTAAGATAGCATATCCTTAGGATCTTTGCAACCGTAAAAGTATTTTTTATAAATGGAATTTTGCATTAATACTTGATTACTATGATAAAATAGATTCATAATATTGAGAACAATGATACGGAGGATAAACATGGCTGTTAAAATCAAAACAAAAGATGGCTTGATTGACATTTCTAATGGAGTAATTGCAATTGTCGTTGGTAGTGCAGCTACATCCAATTATGGCGTTGTCGGGATGGCATCAAAGAATGCTATTCGAGACGGTTTTGATGGAATTCTAAATCGAGCAAATTATAAACGTGGTGTTGTTGTTAAGTCAGAAGATAATAAAATTACGGTTGATGTTTATATAATTGTTGGTTACGGACTAAAAATTTCAGAAGTTAGCCGTAACGTACAAACCAGCGTCAAGTTCAATTTGAAGAATCAACTTGGAATTGATACGAAAGCTGTTAATGTCATCGTTCAAAGTGTTAAAGTGCTTGATGAATAACTCAAGCGGAGGGTAAGAATATTGGTTTTAAAGGAAATAGATAGTAAAAAGTTTAGAGATATGGTTCGTGTGGCCACGCATCGACTTGGACGTAACGCAGAGTTTATTAACTCCTTGAACGTTTTCCCAGTTCCGGATGGAGACACTGGTACTAATATGAATTTGACTATTGAAAGCGGCGCGAAAGCTGTTAGTGAAAATACTAGTACAAGTGTTGGCGACTTAACTGAAAGTCTTGCCAAGGGAATGTTAATGGGTGCTCGCGGCAACAGTGGGGTCATTTCTTCACAACTCTTTAGGGGTTTTTATAAAGCTACCCAAGGCATGAAAACTTTAAATGCTCAAGAGCTTGCAAATGCTTTTTCAAATGGTGTTGCAACTGCATACAAGGCTGTTATGAAACCTGTTGAAGGGACTATTCTAACTGTTGCCCGGGTTGCTGCCCAAGAAGGTGCTAATAAGGCCAATGAAAACGACGATGTTGAAGAAGTAATGAAGGCAATTGTAGAGGGGGCAAAAGCTGCTCTTAAGACGACCCCTGATTTATTACCAGTCTTAAAACAAGTTGGGGTGGTTGATTCAGGTGGTCAAGGCTTGCTCTTCATTTATGAAGGTTTCTTAGAAGGTTTATTAGGAGAAAACTTTGCTGATCGTTATCAGCCTGATGAAGGTGAAATGGATGAAATGATTAATGCCATGCACCACCAATCAGTTCAATCCCAACTATCTACTCAAGATATAGCTAATGGTTATTGTACGGAAATCATGGTTGACTTGACTGCTGATGTTCCTAATAAAAAACCTTTTGACCTTGAAGAATTTAGAGCACACTTGTCACAAATAGGCGATTCTTTATTGGCCGTTTCCGATGATGAAGTTGCTAAAGTCCATATTCATACTGAGCATCCAGGTGCTGTCTTTGAATATGGCAAGCAATTTGGCCAACTAGGTAAAATTAAGATTGACAATATGCGGATTCAGCACGAGACAATCGTTAATAACAGTGAAGAAGAGCAAGAAAGTGTTGATTTTGCTGTAATTGCTGTTGCTTCAGGTAACGGCATTCGTAAGCTGTTTGAAAGCGAAGGAGTCAATAGAATTATTTCTGGTGGTCAGACGATGAACCCATCTACCCAAGACATTATTGACGCAATTAAAAAGTCTGGTGCTAAGAAGGCGATTGTTTTACCAAATAATGGCAATATCGTGATGGCCGCTAAGCAGGCTGCTGAAGTAAGTGATATACCTGTTGGCATTGTTCCAACTAAAACTATTTCACAAGGTCTGACTGCAATGCTTTCCTTTGATGCTGATGATTCTCTTGACGATAACGTTGAGAGCATGACAGATGCTTTAGAAGATGTTGTTTCTGGTGAAGTGACTAAGGCGAACCGTGATACGACAATTAATGGTGTAGAGATTCATGAAAATGACTATCTCGGCATCATTGACGGTGACATTCAGGTTGCAGAAACGGATTTGATTAATTCAACGATTGATATGGTTGAAAAAATGCTGGATGAAGATTCCGAAATCATAACAATTATGTTTGGTCGGGATTCTAACAAAGAAGAAGCTAACCAAGTTGCAGAGGCACTTAAGAACAAGCATGACGATCTTGAATTTGAAATTCATAATGGTGGTCAACCTGTCTACAATTTCTTGATTTCTGTTGAATAAAAATGAATACAAAGAAGTTGTTTGCTCCTGTCACTGACTTAAAAGGTGTCGGGACAAAAACTGCGGCTGCACTTGGAAGTTTAGGCATTTACAGCATATATGATTTGTTGTTTTATTTTCCTTTTCGCTACGATGAACTGCAGACGATACCTCTTGATCAGATCATGGATGGTCAAAAGGTAATGCTGAAGGGAATAGTAGCAACTGAGGCTTTTGTCAGTCGTTTTGGTTATAAAAAAAGCAGACTTAGTTTTAAAATAAGAATTGACCATGATGTTGTCATGGTCAATTTTTTTAATCAACCTTGGTTAAAGGACAAAATTACAATTGGCAAAGAAGTGGCTGTTTATGGCAAGTATAATGCTTCTAGACAAAGCTTATCTGGCTTTAAATTTGTCGCTAGTAAAGAAAATGATAGTGGAATGGCGCCAATTTATTCGATTAACCGCAATATCCGGCAAAAAAAGCTTGTTGAGTTAATAAATTTAGCTATTGAAGATTTTTTACCTGAAGTTGAGGATATCGTTCCGGAATCATTGAGAAATAAATACAGATTGCTTTCTGAACGACAGATTATCGTTCAGATGCACCATCCTAAGAATGCACGAGAAGCGCAGCTAGCAAAAAGAAGTGCAATTTTTCGTGAATTCTTTATTTTCCAAACAGAATTGGCCCAATTAACTAGTCAAAATAAGCACAATCGTGGCATTGCCAAAAAATATGATTTAACTGAAATAGCCCGGCTGACTAAAGAACTGCCATTTGAATTATCTGCTGACCAGAAACAGGTAATCAATGAAATATTTGCTGATATTCATTCAACTAGACAGATGAACCGTCTTTTACAGGGGGATGTTGGTTCGGGAAAGACAATTGTTGCTATTTATGTCATCTATGCTGCAATTACTGCAGGCTTTCAAGCGGCCCTGATGGTGCCAACGGAAATTTTAGCCACTCAGCATTTTAAAAAAATTGATGAGCTACTCCGACCATTTGGAGTTAGGTGTGCACTATTAACTGGGACTACCAAAACTTTAGAACGACGGGAAATTTATCGCGAATTAACAGATGGTACAATTAATGTTGTAGTTGGAACTCACGCTTTAATTCAAGCAAAAGTGATTTTTAAAAACTTGGGGGTTGTCATTATTGATGAGCAGCACCGTTTTGGTGTCAGTCAAAGGCAAACTTTAATAAATAAAGGTAATGTGCCTGATGTTTTGGCAATGACCGCGACACCGATTCCGCGGACATTAGCCCTAACTGTCTACGGCGATACCACTGTTTCTGAAATACGTCATTTGCCTGCTGGTCGTAAGCAAATAAAGTCTTCTTGGAAAACTAGTGGCCAAATGAAGGAAGTCTATCAATTGATGCGCAAGCAATTGGCGCAGGGCTTCCAGATTTACGCAGTTACACCGTTAATTACCGAATCTGAGGCATTGGATTTAAAAAATGCAGAAGAGCTTTTTGAAAAATTAAGTCACGATTTTCCTGACCAAAAAGTAGTACTTCTTCATGGTCAAATGCCTGGCAACAAAAAAGAGGACATTATGGCTGCCTTTGGGGCAGGTCAAATAGATATCTTAGTGACAACCAGCGTAATTGAAGTAGGGGTTGACGTGGTAAATGCCAATATGATGGTGATCTATAATGCTGATCGCTTTGGCATTAGTCAATTGCACCAACTTCGAGGTCGAATCGGTCGAGGCAGCACACAAAGTTATTGTATTTTTCTGGCTGATCCTAAAACGGAGGCAGGAAAGTCACGCATGAAAATCATCGCTTCGACAACGGACGGTTTTAAGCTTGCCGAGGAGGATTTGAAGATGCGTGGTGAAGGAGATTTGTTTGGAAAAGCACAGTCTGGTCTGCCGGAATTCCAGGTCGGCAACGTAGTGAATAATTATGAAACTTTGGTGGTTGCGCAAAGAGAAGCACAGGAATTAATCAAAAAAGATCCAAATTTAACAAATTCTACGCATAAAAATTTACAACAAGTGCTAGAATATAAACAATTACAGCAAGAACGTACTTAGAAAAGATTGTGGTGACAAATGAGAACAATTGCAGTTGATGCAATGGGTGGCGAGAATGCCCCCAAAGCTATTGTCCAAGCCGTTTTGCAAGCAAAGGCTGAATTAACCGACACTAAATTTATTTTATTTGGTGATCAGAAAAAAATCAGAAAACTGGTTGGCTCTGATCAAGATCGGATTGAAATTGTAGCAACATCCGAAATCATTAATGATGAGGATGAACCAGTAAAAGCAATAAGGACTAAAAAAGATTCGTCTTTAGTCGTTGCTGCACAATTTGTGAAGCAAGGCAAAGCAGATGCTTTGTTGTCTTTAGGAAATACGGGTTCAATTCTTGCTTGTGGTATTTTCATTATTGGACGAATTAAAGGTATAGCACGACCAGGGTTTATGCCTACGTTACCGGTTAAAAATTCGGATGATGGCTTTAATATGATTGATGTTGGTGCTAATGCTAAAAGCAAACCTGAATACCTTTTAACCTGGGCTAAAATGGCATCGTATTACGCTGAAAAAGTACGGGGCGTCAAAAATCCGCGCGTTGCCCTTCTTAATAATGGTTCAGAAAGCGATAAGGGAGACGATTTGCATCAATCTGCTTATCAATTGCTACTCAATAGTGACCTTAACTTTGTTGGTAACATTGAAGGCAATGAACTTTTGGAAGGCAAAGCCGATGTAGTTGCAACTGATGGCTTTACTGGAAATGCAGTTTTAAAAAATATTGAAGGCACATCTTCTGTTTTAATCCATTTATTAAAAGATAAGTTGCTAAATAGTGGTTTTATGGTTAAAATTGGAGCTTTATTAATTAAAAAGGCATTGAAGGGATTGGTTTCTAAGTTTGACGTTGATAAATACGGCGGGGCAGTTTTACTTGGAGTTGATGCTCCAGTAGTTAAGACGCATGGCCGTTCAGATCAACGAGCAGTTTACTTTACGATTAAGCAAATTGATAAAATACTAAAAGAAAATATTATCGGAGAATTTAGAAGCGAATTTGCGGTTAAAAACTAACGGAATTAACTAATAGTATCAGGGAGAAGAAATGATGACCGAAGAAGAAATTTTTACCAAGATTAGAGATATTTTGGCAGACAATTTTGAAGTTGATAAAGATAAAATTACAAAGGAAACCAATTTTACCAATGATTTGGATGCAGATTCAATTGATCTTGTTGAATTCATCTTGCAGCTTGAAGATGAATTTGGCTCAGAAATTTCAGATGAAGATGCTGAGAAAATAAAAACAGTGGGAGACGCGGTTAATTATATTGCAGCTCACCAAAAATAATTTCTAAAATATTGATTTGGCATTTGCATGTAGCCGATTTGATGTATATAATTAGAAATTAAATAAATTTATTAAGTATCTTTAATAAATCTGTTGAAAATTTGAGAGGGGAATGGCCTTTGGAAAAACAAAGTGATCTCTTGCTAGATATCCAGCATTTGCATACTGCTTACCGATTACAAGGAAAATTTTATGATGCTGCCGATGATATTAATATAACTCTGAAGCGTGATGAAATTTTATCAGTCGTAGGTGAATCTGGCTGTGGTAAGAGTACAATAGCTGCAAGTATAATTGGTCTGTATGACCATAAAAATACAAAAGTAACTGGTGATATTTTATATAATGAATTGAATCTCGTAGGTTTAAATGAAACCTTGTTTGATAAGATTCGTGGTAATAAGATCGGAATGATCTTCCAAGATCCTCTTGCAAGTTTAAACCCATTAATGCGGGTTGGTGATCAAGTTGCCGAAACGCTTTATTATCATACGGATATGAATGAAAAAGAGCGTCATGCTCGGGTAATTGAACTTTTTAATCAAGTTGGTATGCCTAAGCCTGAAGAAACATATTCTATGTATCCATTTGAGCTTTCAGGTGGTTTGCGTCAACGGATCGTTATTGCGATGGCAATTGCATGTAAGCCAGAAATTATTATTGCTGATGAACCAACTACTGCTTTGGATGTTACTATTCAGGCCCAAATTTTGGACTTGCTAGAAGATATTCAACGTCAGTCACATTCTGGTATTATTTTAATTACTCATGATTTGGGTGTTGTTGCTGAAACTGCTGACCAAGTTGCTGTTATGTATGCTGGTCAAGTAGTGGAAAAAGCCGATGTTAAGACTATCTTTGAGCATCCACTTCACCCTTATACTCGCTCACTTTTGAATTCAATGCCCCAGTCTGAAGATGAGGATGAGGATTTACACGTTATTCAGGGAACTGTTCCTTCGCTGCAAAATATGCCGCGTGAAGGTGATCGTTTTGCGACTAGAATCCCATGGATTCCAGCAAGTGCGCACGAAAAAAATCCAGTCATGCACGAAGTTGAACCAGGACACTGGGTAAGATGTTCGTGTTGGAAGACGTTCCACTTTCAAGATGCTGAAGCAAGTGGGGAGTAATTATGGCTAAAGAAATTATTCAAGTTAAAAATTTAAAGGTGCATTACCCAATTAGATCAGGCTTTTGGAACAGAATAACAGATTATGTTCGTGCCGTTGATGACGTAAGTATTACCATTAACGAAGGTGAAACTTATGGCTTAATTGGTGAATCAGGATCTGGTAAATCAACGACAGGTAAAGCGATAGTTGGTGTAGAACCTGTAACTAGTGGCCAAATTATCTATAAAGGCGTCGATATTACGAAATCGCGGAATCGACGTAAGCTAGTTTACAACAAAGATGTTCAAATGATTTTTCAAGACTCAATGTCAAGTTTGAATCCTAGAAAACGAATTGAAGACATCATTGCTGAACCAATTCGTAACTTTGAAAATTTGACTACAGATCAAGAACGTGATCGAGTACAAGAATTATTGGATATTGTTGGTATGCCAAGTGACGCTATTTACAAGTACCCACATGAATTTTCAGGTGGTCAAAGACAGAGAATTGGTGTTGCGCGTGCAGTAGCAACAAGACCAAGATTGATTGTGGCAGACGAGCCAACAAGTGCCTTAGATCTATCAGTTCAGGCACAAGTTTTAAATTTTATGAAGCACATTCAACAGCAATATGATATAGCATATTTATTTATTTCTCATGACTTGGGTGTTGTAAAGCACATGTCAGAAAATTTGGCAATTATGCACCGTGGACGACTAGTTGAAATCGGTACCCGTGAAGATATTTATAATCATCCAATTCACATATATACCAAACGTTTACTTTCTGCGATTCCGGTTGTAGATGTTGAGCACCGTGAAGAACACAAGAGGCATCGTGAAGAAGTTGAACAAGAATTTCAGAATGATCAAAGTAAATGGTATGATAAAGACGGTCGTGTCTTCCCACTTCAACAAGTGTCCGGAAAACACTGGGTTGCATTACCTAAAGATGAACTTCAGCAAGAAGAATTAAATAAAAAGGGGAGAGACTAATAATGTGGAAAACAGTCTTAAGACGTATATTAATTATGATTCCTCAGTTGATTATCTTGAGTATCTTAGTCTTCTTCTTGGCTAAAATGATGCCGGGTGACCCATTTACGGGTCTAATTAATCCGAATACTGATCCAAAACAAATTGAAGCATTGAAGAGAGCAGCAGGTCTGTATGATCCGGCTCCAGTTCAGTATGGACGTTGGGTTAGCAATTTATTTAAAGGCGACCTTGGAACCAGTTATATTCAACACGTACCAGTTACTTCTCTAATTGCTGATCGTGCTGTAAATACTTTTTGGCTTGCATTGTTAACAACGATTCTCACCTACTGCATTTCCATTCCTTTGGGTGTTACTGCAGGACGTCACCAAGATCAATGGCAGGATCAAGCAGTTCAAATTTTTAACTACGTTACTTTTGCCGTGCCACCATTTGTCTTTTACATTTTAGGAATTTGGTTATTTGGTTTTACGCTAGGATGGTTCCCAATTTCTGGATCTGTTTCACCTAACGCTTCCGGTTTTTGGGGTACTTTAGGCAGTCAGATTTATCATATTATCTTGCCTGCTTGTCTTGTTGCATTGATAACAACGACATCAATTGTTCAGTATCTGAGAACAGGAATCGTTGATAATAAAGTCGAAGATTACGTTCGGACTGCTCACAGTAAGGGTGTTCCCGAAAATGTTGTTTTCAACAAACATATTTTACGTAACTCGCTATTACCAATTGCTTCATCCATAGGTACAGTTATTACTGGTCTTTTAAGTGGTTCAATGGTTGTAGAATCAGTGTTCAGTTACCCAGGAATGGGTAAGTTATTCCTGGATTCAATTGGACAACGTGATTACACCACTTTGACGGCATTGATTTTAATCTTTGGTATCCTTACTTTACTCGGAAATCTTTTGTCAGATATTATTATGAGTATCGTTGATCCAAGAATCAGAATTAAGTAAGGAGGAAAAGAAATGTCTGAAAAGAAAGAAAACACTTCAACTCAAGAAGTAAAAAAGAAAAAAGTTTCTTCTCCTGCTTCAAGTTTTAAGGTAGTAGTTAGAGAAATTGTCAAGGATAAAATTGCACTTACTGCATTTATTATCATTGTTTTAATTCTCTTGTTTACTTTTGGAGGATCATTATTCTTAAATTCTGAAAAGGTTACCGAAACAAATATTATTGATGCTTACATGGGATGGGGCATGAACGGTCATCTGTTTGGCACTGATGATGGTGGTCGTGATATCGTTAACCTTCTAATCATGGGTGGACGCAATTCTATCTTGATTGGTTTAGGAGTTACCGCCGTTTGTGAAATTGTTGGTTTGGTAGTTGGATTAGTTTCTGGATATTATGGTGGTTATGTTGATGCAATTATCATGAGAATAGTTGACTTCGTTCAAGTCCTACCTGCTATGCCAATTGAAATTGTTTTAGTAAGTGTTATTCCGCACTATAGTCCTTTGAGTTTAGTATGGATTATCTCGATGTTCGGTTGGACAACCACTGCAAGATACTTTAGAGCATTTGTTTTGTCACAACGTGGCAGAGATTATGTTCTTGCCTCAAAGACTTCGGGTTCATCTGATTTAAAAATTATGTTCCGTGAGGTTTTACCGAATATTACTTCAATGATAATCATTGATGTTGTTTTGACAATTGCAAGTAATATTGGTGTTGAAACAACACTTTCCTTTATTGGCTATGGTTTACCATCAACAGTTCCTTCACTTGGTACCTTGATTGGTTTTGCTAACGATCCAGTTAACGTTGTAAGTCGGCCTTGGCTTTGGCTACCTGCTACAGTTATGTTGTTAGCAATTTCATTAAGTATTAACTATGTTGGACGTGCATTACAGCGGGCCGGTGATGCAAGACAGAGGGAAAACTAACTTAATAGTAAAAATAACTTCGTTGTTAAACGAAGTTATTTTTTGGATTTAATTAGAAAGTTAATTTTAATTTATCTATACATTAATGCTTATAAATTTATAAGTATTGGAACTTAAACTAACTTATGCTAAAATATACTTATTAGCTTATTCCAAGAACACACGGGATTATTCATTAATTAGATAGGAGTTTTAATAATATGAATAAGACAAAAATTCTTCGCGCAGCAAGCATTGCTTCAGCTGTCGCGTTGACTTTGGTAGCCTGTGGCAAAAATAGCAATACTGCTAATAACCAAAATGCTAAAACGGCAAGTAAATTTCCTCAAGCAGTACCTGTTAAAGAGGCTAAGCAGGGTGGTACTTTGAAGTATGCTATTAAGACAGATACACCGTTTACAGGTATTTTTTCTGACGAACTTTCTACAACGGCAATAGATAGCTCAGTAGCTGAGCCAGGAGAAGAATCATTATTTGATACTGATGATAGTTATAAGATTACAAATAAAGGTCCGGCTACAATGAAGCTTGACCGTAAAGCTAAGACTATCACAATTACTGTTAAAAAGGGTGTTAAATGGTCCGATGGTAAGCAAGTAACCGCTAAAGACCTTGAATATCCATATGAAATTCTTGCTAATAAAAAAACAAAGGCACAGAGATATAGTAATCAGCTGGAAGAGATTGAAGGTGTAAAAGAATACCACCAAGGCAAGTCAAAGACAATATCAGGAATCGAAATGCCTGATGGTGATAATGGTCGTACGGTTATTTTACATTTTAAAGAAATGAAGCCGGGAATGTTATACAGTGGTAACGGTTATTTCTGGGAAAACGCAGCCCCGTATCATTATTTAAAAGATATTCCATTTGAAAAATTACAATCTTCTGACCAAATCAGAAAAAAGCCATTATACTTTGGACCGTATAAGGTAGAAAAAATTGTTCGTGGACAATCTGTAACTTGGGTTTCTAATAAATATTATTGGCGTGGTAAACCAAAACTAGATAAAATTGTTTCGCAAGTAATTTCACAAAATTCTATTTCGCAAGGTATCAAGAGTCGCAAGTTTGATGTCGCTGAAGTTGTTAATGACCAATGGAATGAGGTTAAAGACACAAAAGGCGTAAACTTTGTTGCGCAAATTCCTCTTGCATATCATTACATTGGTTTTAAAGTTGGTAAATGGGATGCTAAGCAAGATAAAAATGTGATGAATCCTAAAGCAAAAATGAATAATAAGGCTTTGCGGCAGGCAATGGGCTATGCAGTTAATGTTGATTCTGTCGACCAGCATTATACCTCCGGTTTAAGCTTTAGAATCCCAACCTTAATTCCCGCTCAATTTGGCGATTATTTTGACAAGGATGCCAAAGGATACAATTATAATTTAAAGAAGGCTAATCAACTTTTGGATAAAGCTGGCTATAAGAAGAAGGGCAAGTGGCGTGTTCAACCTAATGGCAAGCCATTGACTATCAACTTCATGGCTATGACTGGAAGTTCAGCTCAGGAGCCAACGGTTCAAAATTATATCCAACAATGGCAAAAGATTGGTCTAAATGTAAAATTGCTTGGAGGCCGGTTAACTGAGTTTAATTCATTTTATGACAAGATTCAGAATGATGATCCACAAGTAGATGTTTACATGGCAGGTTGGAGTTTAGCTAGCGAACCATCACCAGCTTCATTGTATGGTGAAACTTCGCCAATGAATTATTCTCGCTTTGCAACGTCTAAAAATAATAAGCTTTTAAAAGAGATTGATTCACAAAAGTCCTTTAATCATAGTTATCGGGTAGAAAAATTCCATCAATGGCAAGAATACATGAATGATCAAGCTTATGTTTTACCATTGGATAACTCTTATAAAGTGATTGCAGTTAATAATAAACTAACTGGGTATTCAACTAAGCCGTCAGATAATTCGAATGGTCATCAATTATGGTATAAAGTTGGCTTTATTAAGTAATTAAGCAAATAAGATTAAGTACAAGATACTTCTAGAACTAGAAAAAACTAGTTTTAGAAGTATTTTTTTGCATAAATTAAAGTAAAATTATATTTATAGCTTTAAATATGGTAATATTTAATAAATAGTTAATTATAATTAAAAAGGAGTGTAGTATAATGACCAAATTAAAAACTATCGGTTCGGTTGGTATTGTCAGCATGGCTGCTCTAACCTTAGTTGCCTGTGGTAAAAATAATCAAAGTAATAGCAATGATGCAAAGACAGCAAGTAAATTTCCTAGTTCTATGCCTAAGAAAGCCGCTAAACAAGGAGGAACAGTTAAGGTAGCTTTAGAAACTGATACACCTTTTACTGGTATTTTTTCTGATCAATTAGCTACAACTTCTTTTGATGCACAGATAGCTTCACCAGGTGCAGAATCACTATTTGATACGGATGATTACCATAAAATAAATGATAAGGGACCAGCAACCATTAAGATTAATCAAAAAAATAAGACAATTACGATTACGTTAAAAAAAGGTGTTAAATGGTCAGATGGCAAGCGTGTAACAGCTAAAGATCTTGAGTATCCTTATGAAATTTTAGGCAATAAAAAAACAAAGGCACAGAGGTATTCGACTAAGCTGGAGGTCCTTAAAGGACTGAAAGAATATCATGAGGGTAAAGCAAAAACTATTTCAGGAATTGAATTGCCAGATGGTGATAATGGCTTACGGATGATTTTACATTTTTCATCGTTAAAACCCGGGATGTCATTTAGCGGCAATGATTACTACGTTGAGTCTGCTGCGCCTTACCATTATTTAAAGGACGTTCCATTTAATAAGCTCGAGTCTTCAGATAAGATTAGAAAAAAGCCACTTTATTTTGGCCCTTATAAATTAGCCAAATTGGTTCGCGGTCAATCAGTGACATGGATCCCCAACAAATATTATTGGCGCGGAAAGCCGAAGTTAGCCAAAATTGTTTATCAAGTAGTTTCACCTAATTCTGCTTCGCAAGCGATTAAATCGCATAAGTTTGATATTGTTCAGGTAGTTAATTCGCAATGGAAAGAGGTAAAAAATACCGAAAAAGTAAAATTTATCGCGCAAATCCCGTTGTATTACAGCTATTTAGGCTTCAAAGTGGGGAAATGGGATGCTAAAAAAGGCAAAAACGTCATGAATCCTAATAGCAAGATGAATAATAGGTCATTGCGGCAGGCAATTGGCTATGCAATGAATATTGCTGCGGTTAATAAGCGCTACACTAATGGCTTAAGTTTTCAGATTCCAACTTTAATTCCCAAACAATTTGGTGACTTCTACGATCCTAATGTCAAAGGCTTTACGTACAATTTAAAGAAAGCAAATGAACTTTTGGATAAGGCCGGATATAAGAAAAAAGGCAAATGGCGTGTTCAACCTAATGGCAAACCATTAAAAATTAACCTTTTGGCCATGTCAGGAGCTGCAACCCAGGAACCGATTGTACAAAATTATATTCAGCAGTGGCATAAAATTGGTTTAAATGTTGGTTTGCTCAATGGTAGACTCACTGAAATAAACTCGTTCTACGACAAAGTTCAAAATGATGATCAATCGGTTGATATGTTTATGGCTGCATGGGGACTTTCAAATGAGCCGTCGCCTAATGGTCTATATAGTGAAGGTGGTCCGGCAAACTATACTAGATTTGTTACTGCCGAAAACAATAAACTAATTGATGAGATAGACTCAGAAAAAGCATTTAACCACAAATATCGTGTGCAAAAATTTCATGAGTGGCAAGAGTACATGTTTAAAGACGCTTACGTTATTCCAATGTACAATGCATATAAAATTTATGCTGTTAATGATCGTCTTACTGGATATTCTCTTAAACCAGCTGAATCTAATAATGATCATCCATTATGGTACCAAGTTGGCTATGTTAAATAATAATAGTAGCACTAAAATAGCAAAATCAAATACTATCTTAATATAGATTAAAAAATAAATTAAATAAAAACTAAGATTTTTATTGATATACTAATTTTATGTGTTAAGATTTAATCATTAACTTGTTTCAAATATTACCAGCGTGAAATTAGAAGGAGTTAAAATTATGAAAAGTACGAAATTTTGGGGGTCACTTGGTGTAGTTAGTGCAGCTGCGCTAACGTTAGTAGCCTGTGGCAAAGGCGGTAATTCGGCTAATACCGATGATACTAAGCAAGCTAGCAAATTTTCCCCTGTAGTACCAAAGAAGGCTACCAAGGAAGGCGGAACAGTTAAGCAAGCTATCGAAACTGATACACCATTTACCGGTATTTTTGCTAGTGAATTAACCACAACCCAGACCGATATGGATGTTATGGAGCCTGGTCTTGAGGGCTTATTTGATGTTGATGACGATTATCGAATTAATGACAAAGGCCCAGCTACCATGAAACTTGATCGTAAAAACAATACAGTTACAATTGTGGTTAAAAAGGGTGTTAAGTGGTCTGATGGCAAGCAAGTTGTTGCTAAAGATTTGGAATTTTCTTATGAAATCATGGCCAATAAAGCAACCAAATCGCAAAGATATACTAGTTCGATTGCCTCAATTAAGGGGATGAAAGAGTATCATGACGGTAAAGCCAAAACTATTTCTGGCTTAGAAATGCCAGATGGTGAAAATGGTCGTAAATTAATTATTCACTACGATAAATTAAAGCCAGGTATGTATAATAGTGGTAATGGTTACTTTAGTGAAAATGCCCAACCTTATCACTACTTGAAAAAGGTACCATTCAGTAAGCTGGAATCATCAGATCAAATTCGAAAAAAGCCGATGTTCTTTGGCCCATACAAGGTAGATAAAGTTGTTCGCGGTCAATCAGTTACTTGGTCACCTAACAAATATTACTGGCGTGGTAAACCAAAGCTAAACAAGGTTATTTGCCAGGTAGTTTCTACTAAATCCGCCTCTCAAGCAATTAAGAGTCAAAAATTTGACGTTGCACGTGTAATTAACTCACAATGGAAACAGGTAAAAGATACTAAAGACGTAAACTTTGTTGCTAAAATTCCTTTGGAATATTCATACCTTGGCTTTAAAGTTGGTAAATGGGATGCTAAAAAGGGTAAGAACGTCATGAACCCGAACGCCAAGATGAATAATAAATCTTTGCGTAAAGCTATTGCGTATGCTATGAATATTTCACAGGCAACCAAACGCTATACTGGTGGCCTGACTTTCCAAATACCAACTTTGATTCCGGCTCAATTTGGTGACTACTTTGATAAGGATGCCAAGGGCTACGATTATAACCTTAAGAAAGCAAATGAACTGCTAGACAAAGCTGGTTATAAGAAGAAGGGTAAATGGCGGGTTCAGCCGAACGGTAAACCATTAAAAATCAAAATCTTGGTTAGCGAGGGGTCGGATCCAAGTAAGGAACCTATTACGCAAAATTATATTCAACAATGGCATAAAATCGGCTTAAATGTCAGTTTGATTAACAATCGGTTGATTGAATTTAATTCTTATGTTGATAAAGTTCAAAATGACGATCCCGAAATCGATATGTTTACGGGAGCTTGGTCCTTGTCAAGTGAACCGTCACCAAATGACTTATATGGTGAGGGCGCGCCATTTGATATGACTAGATTTGTCACACCAGAAAATACTAAACTACTTAATGCAATTGATTCAGAAAAGGCATTTGATCATAAATACCGTGTTGAACAATTCCACAAGTGGCAAGAATATATGAATGAAGAAGCCTACTGCATTCCGATGACTAATTCATATCAAATTACTGCAGTTAACGGCAAGATTACCGGATACTCGGTTAAACCATCAGATCTTAACGATAAATGGTTTAAAGTTGCATATGTAAAATAAGATTTTAAAAGAGTCTGGGAAGAAACTAGCTCTCTAAGCAAAAAAGAAGCAGCCAAAACACTGAAAAAAGTGTTTTAGCTGCTTTTTGCTTCTTTCTACCCGCCAAAGTTGACTATTAGGACCACTCCTTTGCCAATATTTTTTCAAATTCATGGTCATTAGCATTAATCCTAGATCATTTTCAACTTTTGCTTGCCCTCTTAGGTGAACCCGGCGCATGCCAAAAACGTGCTTCAAATGGCCAAAGACCGGTTCTACATCTATCTTGCGTTGACCATAAATCCGTTTGCTGGTTTTGCTTTGAAGAGCTGCTTGGGCCTGGGCTTTGAAATACTGCCAGGTGGGATTGTAATTGAGCTGGCGCTGGCGCCCGCTGGGCGTTTTAGCTAGAGCAGTTTTGGCCGCATTTAGCTGAAACTCATCTGCTTCATAGACTTTAAACTGACGGGTAAAGCCGTAACGATCGTGTCTAGTCGAGTAGTGCTTAAAGTTGAAGCGCACGCCCTGATGGTCTAAGTAATAATCCTCGGTTTCATCATAATACCAGTTGTCTAACTTAGTCGGGTCATGACGATACTTGCGCTTCTGTTCTTTTTCATAAGTAGTGTAAGGAATTAAAAGTTGCTTGCCAAAGTGGTCGGTTAGCTCAGCGTAGTTATACTCGCTGCCGTAGCCCGCATCAGCGACAATTGTATCAAAGTCGCCTAAAACGGCCAGCTGTTTAAGAAAAGGTACCAAAGTTCTGGTGTCAGTTGGGTTAGGATACAGTGCATAATCAATAACATACTGATTGCTGGTCGCAACCTGCAGATTGTAGCCCGGCTTTAGCTGCACGTTAAGCATCGGGTCTTCCTTCATCCGCATAAAGGTGGCGTCGTGGTCAGTCTTAGAGAAACTATTGCGACCCTTAAAAAGTGCTTGGTATTCTTCATACTTTTGGGCACGCGGCTGATAGTCGCATCGGATTCGGTGAAACAGCTTTTTTAAGCGCCGCCGTTTTTGCTTCTGCTTAGATCCGCCGGGGATTGCTTTCAGCTCATTGGCAATCACTTGGTCAAGTCGCTCGACCTCTACTGCAACTTCATTGGCCAGCTGGTTTAGCCCCTGACTGCTCTGCACTTCTTCGGCTGCCATGGCCTTAACCACTTCTTCCTCCACTAATTCTTGGTAGAGTGCCAATGCTTCATCCTGCAATTTAGCTTGGAAGCGGTCAACGACCTTGCGCCAAACAAAGGAATACTTGTTGGCATCAGCTTCAACCTTGGTACCGTCAATAAAAAGGGCATGCTCATAAACCAGGCCCTCTTCTTGAAGTAGGTGGTTAAAGTAAAGGAAGCACTTTTTAATCAGCTGGTTGGCGTGCTTGCTGGCACGAAAGTTATTAATCGTGTGATAGGACATGGTCTGCTGGTCAGCCAAATACATCATAGGCAGATTTTCAGTTAGCATCTGGGCAATCTTGCGCCCGGAAAAGACCTTGCGGCTATAGGCAAAAAGCAAGATTTTAAGCATCCGGGCCGGATGGTAGGCTGGACGGCCAGTAGCAGAAGACTCACCCTCAAGCACAGCTAGGGGAATAGAGTCAACAAACTGACTAATGGCATGAACGAGATGATTTTGCGGAATAGTAAAGTCTAAATTAAGTACTAAAGCAGTCTGGCCTGTGGTATAATTTTGGTACATTGTTTTTGGTCTCCGTTCTATTTGAAGTTGGATAATTAAATAATAACAAGACCAAGAAAGAATGTATACAGAAAAAACGTTGAACTAGTAAGTTCAACTTTTTTTTAATGGTCTAAGAAAATAGTTTCTTCCTAGACTCTTTTTGTTTGATTAAAAATATAAAAGACAAAAAGCATGTAAAATTAAGCTTAAATTAATTATTATGTTGCAATTTTCATTTATAATGATATTATTTAATTATTAACTTGTTTCGAACACTATTAAATTTAATAATAAAGAAGGAGAAACTCGTTTTATGAAAAAGGGTAAATTTTTAGGTTCGTTGGGAGTTGTTTCAGCTGCTGCTTTAACATTAGTTGCCTGTGGTAAGAGCAGCAGTACTAGTAATGAAGGTGCAAAAACTGCCAGCAAGTTTCCAATCGAAACGAAAACTAAGACTGCGAAACAAGGAGGTTCGATTAAAGTTGCTGAAGTAGTTAATACACCTTTTGTTGGCGTTTTTAATGAAGAATTACAAATGGACCAACCTAGTGCAGACGTTTCAAGTCCTGGCCAAGAATCATTATTTGATACGGATGATCATTACAAGATTAATGATAAAGGCCCCGCTACCTTAAAGCTTGATCGTAAAGCTAAAACCGCTACGATTACAATTAAAAAGGGCGTAAAATGGTCTGATGGCAAGCAAGTAACTGCCAAAGATATTGAATATGCATACGAAATTATTGCCAATAAGGCAACTAAATCACAACGTTATGCCTCCCAATTTAATATAATTAATGGTATGAAAGAATACCACGAAGATAAAGCCAAGACCATTTCTGGGATTGAAATGCCTGATGGTGAAAACGGTCGCGTTGCAGTATTACACTGCAAGGAATTAAAACCAGGAATGTATTACAGTGGTAACGGTTATATCTGGGAAAACGCTGCACCATATCATTATTTAAAAGATATTCCATTTTCTAAACTTGAGTCTTCTGATCAATTAAGAAAGAGACCTATATTTTTTGGACCATATAAAGTACAAAAAATTGTTCGTGGTCAATCTGTAACCTGGGTTCCAAATAAGTATTATTGGCGGGGGAAACCAAAATTAGATAAAATTACATATCAAGTGATTTCGCCTAACTCATCTTCCCAAGCAATTAAGAGTCATAAATTTGACATTACACGTGTCTCCAATGATCAATGGAAAAACGTTAAGGATACTAAAGATGTTAACTTTGTTGCACAAATACCACTTTATTATGGTTATTTAGGCTTTAAAGTGGGTAAATGGGACGCTAAAAAGTCGAAAAATGTTATGAATCCTAAATCTAAGATGAATAACAAATCATTACGTCAAGCTATTTCTTATGCTATGAATACTGATGCTGTATATAAACATTATACTGATGGACTTAGCTTTCAAATACCAACTTTAATTCCAGAGCAATTTGGTGATTATTTTGATAAAGATATTAAAGGATATACTTACAATTTAAAGAAAGCCAATCAACTCTTGGATAAAGCCGGCTATAAGAAGAAGGGTGAATGGCGTGTCCAGCCAAATGGAAAACCATTAAAGATCAATCTTTTGGCAATGTCAGGAACGGCAATTCAACAACCTCTTATTCAAAACTTTATTCAACAATGGAAGAAAATTGGATTGAATGTTAGTTTAGTTAATGGTCGTTTAACAGAATTTAATTCTTTCTACGACAAGGTACAAAATGATGACCCTAGCGTAGACATGTTTCTTGCTGCTTGGGGCTTGTCAACTGAGCCTTCACAAGAACAAATGTATAGTGAAGGGACAATGTCCAATTACTCACGTTTTGTAACACCTGAAAATACGAAACTGCTTAAGGAAATGGACTCTCAAAAAGCCTTTGACCATAAGTACCGTGTCGATAAGTTCCATGAATGGCAGAAGTACATGTTTGATGAGGCTTATGTTGTACCTACAATGAACAGATACCAAATCGATGCTGTTAATAGTAAGATTACTGGCTACTCATTGAAACCATCGAAATTAAACAATGGTCATCAATTATGGTACCAAGTTGCTTTTGCTAAGTAAGATTAAAATAATTTTTTGTAATCAATTTTGAAGAGCAGAGAAAAGATCTCTGCTCTTTTTGTTTGCGATTTTAATAAAACCAATAATACAGAATAATTATAATTATATGAATAAAGCCATTATATTTTTCATTTTTGATGATATTATTTAATCAATAACTTGTTTTTAATACTCAATTAAAAAATAGTAATTAATAAGAAGAAACACGTTTTATGAAAAAAGGTAAATTTCTAGGTTCACTGGGATTTGTATCCGCAGTAGCTGTAGCTTTAATAGCTTGTGGTAAAAGCAAATAATAGAAGCAATGAAGGTGCACAAACTGCCAGCAAGTTTCCGATAGAGACAGAAAATAAAACTGCAAAACAGGGCGATACAATTAAAATAACGCTATAGTTTGATACACCATTTACTGGCATTTTTAATAAAGAATTACAAATGAATCAGCCTAGTGCAGATGTATCTAGTCCTGTAAAGAATCCCTTTTTGATACTGACGATCATTATAAAATTAATGATAAAAGAGCAGCTACATTAAAATTAGACCGTAAAGCCAAAACCATTTCTGGAATTGAAATGCCAGATGGCGAAAATGGTCGTGTAGTAATATTACACTGCAAAGAATTGAAGTCCGGTTTGTATAACAGTGGTAATGGCTATATTAGGGAAAACGCAGCATCATATCATTACTTAAAAGATATTCCATTTTCAAAACTTGAAGCTTCTGACCAAGTTAGAAAGAAACCATTATATTTTGGCCCTTATCAAGTTCTAAAAGTGGTTCGTGGACAATCGCTTACTTGGGTTCCCAACAAATATTACTGGCGGAGCAAACCAAAATTATTTATCAAGTCGTTTCACCAAAAACTGCTTCGCAGTCAATCAAGAATCATAAATTTGATATTGCTCGGGTAGTTAATAGTCAGTGGAAGGAAGTTAAGGACACTAAAGACGTAAACTTTGTTGCTCAAATTCCTTTGGCATATTACTACATGGCATTTAAAGTAGATAAATGGGATGCTGAACAATCAAAGAATGTCATGAATCCAAAGGCCAAGATGAACGATAAATCTCTTCGGCAGGCAATGGGGCAAAGCAGGCCTAAACGTTAAATTAGTCGGTGGTTGCTTGAGTGAATTTAATTCCTTCTATGATAAGGTTCAGCATGATGATCCTAAAGTTGATGTCTTTTTAGGTGGATGGACGTTATCAAGTGAACCATCACAAGAACAACTTTATAGCGAAGAACTATGCAAAACTACTCTCGGTTTGTTACTCCTGAAAATACCAAACTGTTGAAAGAAATGGATTCGCAAAAAGCCTTTGATCACAAGTACCGTGTCGAAAAATTCCATGAATGGCAAAAGTATATGAATGATGAGACATATGTTATACCAACTTATAACCTATATCAAATTGATGCACTTAATAGCAAGCTGACTGGTTATTCGTTCAAACCTTCAAAGATAAATAACAGTCATCAATTATGGTATCGCGTTGGTTTTGCTAAGTAGAAAGCAATTTTTCTGAATAAGCAACAATTAAAATATTTAAAAATTAAGAAAACTATTGCATAAAGTCTGTGTAATAGTTTTCTTTTTCATTTTCACTTACAAAAACTGGTATAATTTATAAAGAAAAAGGGGTTGAAAAGATGGTCAGTACGAAATTTATTAATCAATTAAAAACAAAATATAAAATTAGATTTAATAACCCAAATTTATTAGAAGAAGCTTTCACTCACTCTTCATACGCCAACGAACACCCGGGAGATGGCGTGCGTGATTACGAAAAGCTTGAATTCTTAGGCGATGCAGTACTTGAATTGGCTATTTCAGATTATTTATACCGCAACTTTCCTCAGCTAAATGAAGGCGAATTGACTCGCATGAGGTCTAACATTGTTGATACCGAAGGCTTCGCTGAATTCGCTCAAAAATTTGGCTTTCCAGCAGAAATAAATCTAGGTCATGGTGAAGAAAAAGCAGGTGCTCGTTCACGCAAGACACTTTTGGAAGATGTATTTGAGGCTTTCAACGGTGCCCTTTTTCTTGATCAGGGCATAGATGCAGTTGAACACTTTTTGAGTTTGACAGTTTTTCCGTTGATTGATGCGGGTAAATTTGATGCCTCTCGCGATTATAAAACTGATTTGCAAGAATTTTTACAACAAGATGGTCCAGTAAAAATTGAGTACGAAGTGTTAAAAGAAGAACAAATGCCATCACGATTTACCGTTCAACTGGTAGTTAATGGTAAAGTATTATCACAAGGCAAAGGACATAATAAAAAAGCTGCGGAACAAGAAGCAGCACGTGCAGCTTTGCGTAATCTCAATTAGGGGGGTGAGTACTTGCCGTTAACAGAACTTATTATTGATGGTTTTAAATCTTTTGCAGAAAAAACCAGAATTAAATTTGATACAGGAATTACCGGCATTGTTGGACCAAATGGTAGTGGTAAAAGTAATATTACGGAAGCTATTCGCTGGGTAATGGGTGAATCCAGTGCAAAATCACTCCGGGGTTCGAATATGAAAGATGTGATTTTTGCTGGAAGTGAATTTCGTAAGCCTGCTAGCCATGCCGAAGTGTCGATGATCTTTGATAATCATAAACGTGAACTTAATTTTGATGAAGATCCAGTTATCATCTCTAGGCGTATCTTACGTTCAGGCGATAATGAATATCTGATTAATAAACGTAATGTTAGACAAAAAGATATTCGAGCGCTTTTCTTAGATTCAGGGATTTCGCAAGATAGCTTAGCCATCATTTCTCAAGGTCGGGTTGATCAAATCTTGAATTCGCACCCTGAAGACCGCCGGGGGTTATTTGAAGAGGCCGCGGGAATTTTACATTTTAAAAAGCAAAAAGAAGAAGCGAGAGTTCAACTTGAGCAAACAACTGATAACTTGGTTCGGATTAATGATTTAGTAAAAGAACTTGAACAGCGAATTGAACCTTTACATGAGCAAAGTTCTCTTGCAAAGGAATACCAATTTCAAAAAGATGGCTTGGATCAAGAGCTGAAAACACTTTTAGCCTTTGAAATTGAGAATTTGGATATTCAAAAAAAGTCCGTTCAAACTAAAGCTGAGCAAAATCAAGTTCTTTTGTCAAAGCTTGATCGCGAAGTCAAAGAATCGCAAGCTGCAGTGGCTGCTAAAAGGGATGAATACAAAGAAATTAGCGGGCAGCGTGAGCAAATTCAAGAGGAATTGCTGGCTTTGACAAAGAAACTTTCCGAAATAAATACCAGTTTACAAGTAGCTGAGCAAAGTAAACAGTATAGTGAAGCTACTAAAAAAGAATATGAATCTGAATTAGTTGATTTAAAAAAGCAAGTGGTAACCTTACAAAATGAATGTTCTGAATTAAGCGAAAATAAGCAAAGTTTAGCTGCTGAACAAAAGCTTTTGCAAGACCAACGGACAGAATTAACTAACCAATTAGATGAAAATCCGACTAAGTTATCACAAAAATTAGATGATTTAAGAAGCGATTATATCCAACTTTTGCAAGATCAGACTTCTAATAATAATGAAATTGTTTATTTGAAATCTGAACTAAAACGGACGGCTGAAAATGACGAATATCAAAATGATGATGTTGCTGCTCAATTGCAAAAAGCAACTTTAGAATTAGACAGATTGCGTGAAACTGGCAAACAACTGAAGGAAAAGCATCAAGCAGAAAAAGACCTGGTTAATGCATTAACAAGTCAGCAAGCGGAAAAACAGGAAAAATTAGCTGATTTGCGGCAAGTTGTCAATACCAATAGTCAGCGCTATAGTCAGATAAATGCTCGTTATGAAGCTTTAGAAAACATTCGTAAGCGGCACGAAGGATATTATTATGGGGTTAAAAATGTTCTTAATAATTTACCGAACTATCCTGGCGTAATCGGTGCGATTGGTGAGTTAATCTCCTTTTCAGCTAAATTTGAAGCTGCAATGGCCACTGCACTTGGAGGCGGTGTGCAAGATTTAGTTACCACCACGAAGACAAGTGCCCGTGATGCCATCAATCAACTGAAAAGTAGCCATTCTGGTCGTGCAACGTTCTTACCGCTTGATAGTTTACGAGAAAATTCCATCCCGCCTTCAACAGTTAAAATTATCGAATCTTATGATGGCGTTCAGGGAATTGCTAATCAGTTAGTAGAAAATGCCACAGATTATGATATTACACCTGCTATCAATTATTTATTAGGCAGTACGATTATTGTTGATACAATTGACAATGCCATGAAAATCCGTCAGAGAATTGCTCGCTACCGAATTGTTACGTTAGATGGTGACGTCATTTCGCCTGGAGGCTCAATGACTGGGGGAACGCGAAACCAGAAAAATAATTCGCCACTGCAAACCGTAACTGAACTTAATCAATTACAAAAAAGCCGGGTTCAATTAAAAAAGCAGTTAACAGAAGATCAAACTGTTTTTACCGCCTTAGCTGCTGAAAGTGATGCTTTAAACCAAAAAATTACCGAAAATCAAAAGAAACAGCAGGATTATAGCCGTGAACTTGGTGAGGCAGTTCTTTCCTATCAAAACCAAGAAAAAGAAGTCAACCGCTTAAAGGCGGCTAATCAGTTATTTGAGGTTCGTAAAAAAGAACGCGATGAACAAGTTGTCGAGCTTAAGGAAAAGATTGCCAAAGCCGAGCAGCAAAAGGCTAGCTTTGTTAAACAAATTGAACAACAAAAAGCGGCAATTAAAAATATCCAGGATCGAATCGAAAACTTTACCGCTCTAAATCAAAAGGTTCAGGAAAAATTAGCTGAACTTGATCCACAGATTGCAGTTTATACCAATAAACTAGAAAATCTGACCAAGCAACAGTCAGATAAAAAACGTGATTTAAATCAGCATGAAAAACAAATTACTGCTTTAACTAAAAAGTTGGCGACGCTCAATGAGAGTGGCCAACTTGACCAGCAAAAAAAGCAGCAAATGGACGAAGAGCAAAAAAATGGAGCGGTAAAAAAAGAGCAGTTGCAAACGCAGTTAAGTCAATTAAGTTCCCAATTAGGTAAGGCTGATGCTAAAATTACGCAGCTAGACCAAGTTGCTAGCAGAAACTATGATTTACGTAAAGATGCTGCGGCAGAACAAGAAAGCTTTTCCGTCAAAATTGCACAGTTAACTAGTCAAATCGATCAGCGCTTAGATCAACTAAGTAAAGATTATTCGTTGACATTTGAGGCAGCTTTAGCCCAAGCCGACTGTGAAAATGATGAAGAAACCCGTCAGCGACTGCAAAAAAGTGTCAAATTGCATAAAATGTCAATTGAAGATATTGGTCCGGTAAATATTAAGTCAATTGAAGAATATGAAGACGTTAAGAAGAGATATGATTTTCTGAACAACCAGCAAAATGATTTAATCAAGGGGCGCGATAATTTGCGGGAATCAATGGCAGAACTTGATCAAGAAGTTTCTGCTAGGTTTAACGCCACGTTTAGCGCTGTATCTGAGAGTTTCACGCAACTATTTCCTGTAGTCTTCGGCGGAGGGAATGCGAAACTTGTTTTAACCAATCCAGATGATATGTTAACGACGGGTGTCGAAATTATTGCGCAACCGCCTGGCAAGAAATTGCAGCGACTAAGCCTACTTTCGGGAGGGGAAAGGGCACTGACTGCTATTACATTATTGTTTGCTATGCTGAAATACAAACCAGTACCATTTTGCGTATTAGATGAAGTCGAGGCAGCACTTGATGATGCTAATGTAACGCGTTTTGCTAAGTTTTTAGAAGATTATGATATGCATACGCAATTCATTGTAATCACGCACAGGCGGGGCACGATGGAGCGTGCTGACCAATTATATGGCGTTGTGATGCAGGAGTCTGGTGTATCGCAGGTACTTTCCGTTTCATTAAAAGAACTAAAAAATGAGGTAAATTAACATTGGGTTTATTTGATAAAATTAAAAAATCATTGTTTGGCGACAATGAAGAAGAGGAAAAGAATAAAAAATCTGAAGAGAAATCCCAAGACAAAGAGGCTCAAGATGACGATCAGGCAAATAGCGATTCTGAAAAGCTTTCTGAATCTGAGCAAGAAGAGGAAAATAGTCAGCTAAATGAAAGTGCTGCTGACAGTCAGTCCGACAATTCAGCAAAAAGTTCAGCTGCAAATAAGGCAGAAGAGGAAGATGGACAAAAGCTGGTTGCGGTTGAAACTGAAAACCAGTCTCAGAGAAGCGATACCGCTTCAAGTGACGTAACGGCAAAGTCTGAAGCAGATGAAGCTGAAGAAGAAGCTGATCAATCTGATAGCCAAACTGAGCTTTATGAAAAAGGGCTAGAAAAGACCAACCAAGGCTTTGGAGCACGTTTAAATAAATTTTTTGCTCAATTTAGAACAGTTGATGAAGATTTCTTTGACGATTTGGAAGAACTGTTAATAGAGTCAGATGTTGGTTACGAGACGGCTGAACAATTAACGACTGCACTAAGAGACGAAGCCAAATTGCAAAAAGCGAAGTCACGTGATGATTTGAAAAAAGTGATCGTTGAAAAATTAGTTGAACTTTACGATCAAAATGGGGATGCAGCTAATGAAAAATTGCGCTCTCACGATGACGGTAAAACAAATATTTATTTATTTGTCGGTGTAAATGGTGCTGGTAAAACAACAACGATCGGCAAATTGGCTAAACGATTCAAAGATGAAGGAAAATCTGTTTTGTTAGCGGCAGCTGATACCTTTAGGGCTGGAGCAGTTGAACAATTAGTCGAATGGGGCAAACGAGTTGATGTCCCAGTAGTCACTGGAAAAGAGCAGGCCGATCCAGCCTCTGTTGTATTTGATGCTACAACAAAAGCAATTGCGGAACATGCTGATTACTTGTTGGTTGATACAGCCGGCCGTCTTCAAAATAAAAAGAATCTGATGAGTGAACTCGAAAAAATTGAGCGAACAATCAAAAAGCAGGCGCCGGATGAACCAACCGAAACTTTATTAGTTTTAGATGGATCAACTGGACAAAATGCATTATTGCAGGCCAAGGACTTTGATAAAACGACAAAATTGACTGGCTTGGTGTTAACCAAGTTGGACGGCTCTTCAAAGGGTGGTGTTGTTTTAGCAATTAGAAATGAAATGAAATTACCTGTAAAATTGGTTGGCTTAGGCGAAAAAGCTAGCGACTTAGCCGATTTTGACGCGGCTGATTATGCAGTTGGTCTTTTCCATGATTTGGTTTAAGATAAAGAAAAAACAAAAGGAGTTTATTAATGAAAGAATATAGCGCATGTACAACTATTTTGGTTGGGAAAAAAGCATCCGTTGACGGTTCAACGATGATTGCTCGAAATGACGATACTTTTCGACCAATTACCCCGCAAAAATTTATTATTCACCCAGAGGCAAAAGGCGAAAAGGGGCGGAAGATAAAATCATGGCTTAATAAGTTTGAAATGGATCTTCCAGAAGATGCACAACGTGTGCCTGCAGTACCTAATGTTGATTACAAGCACCGGGGTTATTACGATGAAAGTGGGATTAACCAAGATAATGTTGCAATGTCTTGTACAGAATCAACCTATGGTAATGAACGTGCTTTGGCCTATGATCCCTTGGTGAAGGATGGTTTAGATGAAGATTGTATGCAGTCGGTTGTTTTACCATACATTCATTCGGCCAAAGATGGTGTCCAATTTTTAGGCAAATTAATTGCCAAATACGGATCACCTGCGGGCAACTCTGTTTTATTCGGTGACAAAGATGAAATTTGGTACATGGAAATTGTAACTGGTCATCATTGGGTTGCACAGCGTATCCCAGATGATGCATACGCTGTTGCGGCTAATCGGGTTTCAATTGAGCAGGTTGACTTCACTGATTCAGATAACTTCATGTGGAGTGACGGTATACGAGAATTTGTTGCTGATCACCACCTAAATGTTGACCATGAAGGTTGGAATTTCCGTCATATTTTTGGTACTTACAGTCAACAAGATCGTTATTACAACACTAATCGTGTATGGTATGGGCAAAAGTATTTTAATCCTGAAATTGAACAAGAACCAACTGATGGTGATTTGCCATTTATTCGCCGGGCTGCTAAGAAAATTACCCGTGAAGATATCGAATTTGTCTTAGGAAGCCATTATCAAAATACTCCGTTTGATCCTTTTGGCAAGGGAACAGAAGAAGAAAAGTACCGTTTCCGTCCAATTGGTTTAAATCGGACTCAAAATGCGCATATTTTACAAATTAGAAATGATGTTGCTGCTGATAAGGCAGCTATCATGTGGCTATGTATTGGTGGACCTACTTTTACGCCATTTGTACCATTCTTTGCAAATATGAGTGATACTGATCCTTCATATAACAATACATCAATGGACTACAACATGAATGATGCATGGTGGTATTACAAGTCTCTTGCTGCACTAGTTGAAAGCCATTATCCACAATTTGTTCAGTTGGATACTGATTATTTAAATGAGTTGAATCAATATTTCAGACGTCGTGTGCACGAAATAATTGATGGTGCTGGCGATAAGTCCGGTGCTGCCTTAACTGAATACTTAACAAAGGCGAACCAAGAAACAGTTGCTTATACTCGTAAGCGTTCAGAAAAATTATGGGCGCAAATGATGATTGATTCCATTAACATGTCAAAATTAACTTTTAACATGGATGCTAATTTATAATCTTTAGAAGAAACTTGTATGACACAGATTGTGAAATACAAGTTTTTACTTGGCAAATCGATCCGATTGGGTTACGGCTAACATTAATATATTTGTATGATCGGTATCAAAACCTCTTTTTATTGTCAAAAATGGTCTTGGTGCTACTGATCGTGATCGCTTGACTCCTGACGGTCGTGTTCATGATGATTACCGCATTGCCTATTTAAAAGAACATATCAGAGAAATGTTAATATCTTGGGCAAATGATAGAATTGAGCTAATTGGCTACTTAATTTTGGGGACAACAGATATGGTATCAGCGTCTACAACGCAAATGTCTAAACGATATGGTTTAATCTATGTTGATCTAAACGATGAAGGTAAAGAAACCAATCGCCGCTTTTTTAAAGATTCTTTTTATTGGTATCAGAAATTGCTGCATTTTGGTCAAAAGATTCCTAAAAGCTTCTTGCTGGAAGAATAGGTGAAAAATGTGTGGTAAGTAAAAAACCTCCCGCTAATATTTCGACCGTTTACTTGACACGGTACCGATCATTTAGTTAGCGAGAGGCTTTTTTATTTTCTATTATTAATGTTGGAATGTCTGATACCGTAAAAGCAATAAATTAGTATCCCGATGATTGACCAGAAGAGCATATACTTTTTGGCTTGTAGATCTAATCCCCAGAAAACTGCGAAAGAACCTAAAAAGGCTAGGAACGGTAGGATGGGATAAAGAGGCATCTTAAATGCAGGATCCACAATATCATGACCTTCTCTAGGCCGCAGACGATAAATTCCAATTGAAACAAACATGAAGGCAATCAGAGTACCTGCGGAAACCAGTTGTGTTAAAAATGAAAAAGGAATAAAGGCAGAAATGATAATAGCTACGATTGCAACTGTCCAGAGTGAATTGGCAGGACGATGATCACTATTTAATTTTCCTAATTTTTTAGGTAACATCCCATCTCGGCCAAAAGAATACACTAAGCGTGAGCTGGCCATGCATAAACCAATTAATGCCGTAAACATCCCTAAAACGGCGACAGATTGAACGATTACAGCAATTACGCCATGTCCAGTATGACGCAGAGCGTAGCCAACGGGCTCGGCTGAATTAAGGTATTGGTGATATGGTACCATTCCAACCAATACGAGGCTAACTGCAACAAATAAAACGACAGCAATTAATAATGAACCAATAATACCTCGTGGCATTGTTTTTTGCGGATTAACGGCTTCAGCTGAATTTGAAGCAATTGTGTCAAAGCCTAAAAAAGAAATATAAATCATTGATACACCAGCGTAGATACCTTGCCAACCTCCGAAAGGACCGTGGCTGGTTGTCCGGTAATGCGGCACAAAAGGTAGAAAATTAGCTTTTTTAATTGCAGTTAAACCAACCACAACAAACAAAATAATTGCCAAGACTTTAATTATCACTAAAAAGTTTTCTACTTTGGAGGCTTTTGAAACACCGAAGCTAACTAAAATAGCACACAAAAAAATAGCGATTAGGGCAACTAAATCTAAAACTCCGCCGTTAACTCCAAGAGGATTAACTAAAGCATTTGGCAGGCGCCAACCTAGGGGAGAAATTAAGGCACGAAAGTTAGCTGATAATCCAGAAGCAACAAAAGCCATACCGATTAGGTATTCCGCTAATAAAGCCCAACCTGAGAACCAACCCCAAAATTCGCCAAAAATAACATTGATCCAGGAATAAACTGAACCTGCAAATGGCATCGCTGCTGCCATTTCAGCGTAGGCAAAAGCAACAAGTCCAGCGACGATTGATGCAATCACACAGGAAATTGCTACAGCTGGGCCCGTATGTAAAGCTGCCACTTCACCAGGTAAAGTGAAAATCGACGTAGAGACAATGGTCCCAACACCAAGTGCTAAAAAATCCCGTACTTTTAATGTTCGAACTAAATGTCCGTCTTTTTCTTGATAAATACTAGGATTTTCTTTTCGATTCATTTTTTTCCATAAATTCACGTTAAAATCTCCTTATTATTTTTTCCGAAATCTGAGGACTTAAAATGATCCAAGTTCAGCTAATTGTTCAAGCAAAACTGCTAGTTGATAATCAAACTACTTTGGATCGCTTTAAAATTGATTTTAATATTACTTATCTATTATGATAGTTGTTTTTAAAAAAGTTAAGTCCTATCAAATAATTTTGTAATTATTCTACTATATTTCTATGTGAAATAAACATTCGTAATAATACAGGCATTAATATCAAAAAGCAAGTTTCGCAGTAGGAGATTTTCAGACAATATTAGCTTTCTCGATCGTCAATTACCCGTATTTTTGCTATACTGGTTCAAGGTGAAAGTAATGGATGAACTCGTAAAAAATGAAATATTAGGTGATTTATATGCCTATTACGGAAAATTGCTAACCAAAAATCAGCAAGACTATTTCGAAGATTACTATTATAATGATCTATCCTTGGGAGAAATCGCTCTTAATCATCAGGTATCAAGACAGGCAGTTTATGATAACCTTCGGCGCTGCCGCAAGCTTTTGACGAATTATGAAGAAAAATTGCATATGCAAAGAGATTATAATGACATTGAACAAAAACTAACTAAAATTTCTGTAACGATTAAAGAAAATCAACAAGCATGTGCGCTTAGTCAAATAGAACAATTATTAAGTAAAATGAGGGGAGAATGATTCATGGCTTTTGAAAATTTAAGTGAACGAATTCAAAAAGCGTTACGCAACCTAACTGGCAAAGGTAAAATTTCCGAAGAAGATATCAATACTGCTAGCCGAGAAATTAGATTGGCATTGTTAGAGGCCGATGTTAATTTTAAAGTTGTCAAAGACTTCATTAAAAAGATTAAAAAAGAGGCTCTGGGCAAAGAAGTTCAGGAAAGCCTGAATCCTGGTCAGCAAGTAATTAAGATCGTCAACGATGAACTGACCAAGATGATGGGTGAGAGTGCAGCCACTCTTAACAAGTCCAAGCATATTCCGACGATCATTATGATGGTTGGTCTTCAGGGTACTGGTAAGACGACTACGGTGGGTAAATTAGCTAAGCGGTTAATTGACAAGGATAAAGCTCGTCCATTGTTAATTGCCGGTGATATTTATCGTCCCGCCGCAATTGATCAACTTGAACAAATTGGTGAGCAGTTAAATGTTCCTGTTTATAGTGAACACGATGAAAAAAATGTTGCCAAAATAGTTGAAAATGGCTTAAAGCAGGCTGATGACAATAAAAATGATTATGTAATTATCGATACTGCTGGTCGACTAGAAATCGATGAACCATTAATGGAAGAGCTTGAGCAAGTTAAAAAGGTTGCTCAACCAGACAACATTTTGCTTGTCGTCGATGCCATGACAGGTCAAGCCGCTACGGATGTGGCTAAAGGTTTTGATAGTCGACTAGATATTACTGGGGTAATTTTAACTAAACTTGATGGTGATACCCGTGGTGGTGCAGCTTTATCAATTCGAGCTGTCACTGGTAAGCCAATTATTTATACTGGTCAAGGTGAAAAGTTAAGTGATCTGGAACAATTCCACCCTGACCGGATGGCTTCAAGAATTTTAGGCATGGGAGACATGCTGACCTTAATTGAAAAGGCGCAGCAAGATTACGATGCCAAAAAGGCTGAAGAAGTTGCAGAGAAAATGAAGGAGAATACCTTCGATTTTAATGACTTCGTAGACCAGCTTGAACAAGTTGAAAAGATGGGGCCGCTTGATCAGTTAATTAAAATGATTCCAGGCATGGCCAATAACCCACAATTGAAGAACATGAATTTTGATAAGAAACAGATTGTTTACGTCAAAGCAATCATTTCTTCAATGACAGAAGCAGAACGGGAAAATCCCGAATTGCTTAACCCAAGTCGGCGCCGGCGAATTGCTGCAGGTTCTGGACGACCAATCGTTGAAGTTAACCGAATGATTAAGCAATTCAAACAAGCCCGTGATATGATGAGCAAGATTACAAAGGGTAATCTAAAGGGCATGGGCAATCTTCCTGGAATGGATTCACCAATGGGCAAGATTGCAATGCGCCGCATGGGTAAAAAGTTTAAGAAGAACAAGAAGAAGAGAATGAAAGTCAAGCGTTATCATTCTTAAAAAAATATCTGTTAAGGAAAAACACTTTACACCTATTTTGAAAAGTGCTATATTATTATTCGTAAGTTTTTAGGAGGAATTTAATATGTCAGTTAAAATTCGTATGCGCCGCATGGGTGCCAAGAGAAAGCCTTTCTACAGAATAGTCGTAGCAGACTCAAGAATGCCTCGTGATGGTCGTTTTATCGAAGAAGTTGGTTACTACAACCCAGTTTCAGAACCAAAAGAATTGAAGCTTGATGAAGATAAAATCTTTGAATGGTTAAAGAAGGGTGCACAACCTTCAGACACTGTTCGGTCACTTCTTTCTGGTGCCGGCTTAATGAAGAAGCTGCATGAATCAAAATTTAACAAATAATTGATTTGTTTACTTTAAAAGTTTGAAGCAGTTTGCTTCAAACTTTTTTCTTTGTTGAATTTAGGAGAAGAAATGCAATATTACGATGTCGCATGCATACTGAGCACACATGGTCTAAATGGAGAAGTCAAGGTAACAGTAATTACTGATTTTCCTGAAGAACGTTTTTCACCGGGTAGTGAGCTTTCTTTAAAAGACAATCCCAATTTTGTCCTAACCGTTAAAAGCAGTCGACCATTTAAACAATTCTGGCTATTGCAGTTTGAAGAAATCAGTACGATTGATGATGCTGAAAAATTAAAGGGAGAAACAATCGTAATTAGTCAGGAAAACCAACACGAATTACCTGCTGGCGCCTACTATTACCGCGATATTTTGGGTTGCCAAGTCTTGGATAACGAAACCAAACAAGACCTAGGCAAAATTACGGGTATTGAAACCCCCGGTGCAAACGATGTCTGGGAAATAACCGAAGACTCGGGCAATGAATATTTAATTCCATATATTGATGAGGTCGTTAAGCAAGTCGATATTGCCAATAAAAAAGTTTATGTTGAGTTATTGGAGGGCTTACGCGATGAAGATTAATGTTTTAACTCTTTTTCCTGATATGTTTACCCCATTAACAACTTCAATGTTAGGACGTGGACTGGAAGATGGAAAATGGGATCTTAACTTAGTAAATTTTCGAGATTTCACAAGTGATGTCCATCATCACGTTGATGACACGCCATACGGTGGTGGTGCAGGTATGGTTTTACAAATTATGCCAATTAAAAAGGCATTGGATTCTCTAGCAAATAAGGGCAAAGTCATTATAACAGCTCCACAGGGTAAAACTTTTAACCAAAAGATGGCACAAAATTGGTCCCAAGAAGAAAATTTGACCTTTATTTGTGGTCACTATGAAGGTTTTGATCAGCGGATTTATGACTTAGCAGACGAGACTGTTTCGATTGGGGACTATGTTTTAACTGGTGGTGAGTTGCCAACAATGAGCATGATCGATGCTACTGTTCGTTTACTTCCAGGAATTTTAGGGAATGCTGCCTCACCAATCGAAGAAAGTTTTGCACATGGTCTGCTTGAATATCCGCAATATACCAGGCCAGAAGATTTTGAGGGGATGAAAGTTCCTGCAGTATTAACTTCTGGCAATCACCAAAAAATTGCTGAATGGCGAAAGAAAGAATCTTTGCGTGCTACTGTATTATATCGCCCGGATTTATTAGCAGATTACCACTTAAGTGATGAAGAAAAGAAATTGCTTGCAGAAATTAAGCATGAAGATGATGAAGCTTGATTTAATAACTTTATTTTGCTAAGATGATTGAGGTGCAAATTTTTTGCATTAATAGTTATGGGTGTTCCGCTGGCGCATAGAACGTTGATGAATGCCGCAGAAGGAGAAAAAATTATGGATCCATTAATTCAAGAATTGACTAAAGAACAATTACGTGATGATATTCCTGACTTCCGTGCTGGTGACACAGTTCGTGTTCACGTACGTGTTGTTGAAGGTAGTCATGAACGTATTCAGATGTTTGAGGGTGTCGTAATCAAGCGTAAGGGTGCAGGCATTGCTGCTACATACACTGTTCGTAAGATTGCTTCTGGTGTTGGTGTTGAACGTACCTTCCCAGTTAACGATCCTCGTGTAGCTAAAGTTGAAGTATTACGTCACGGTCGTGTTCGTCGTGCTAAGCTTTACTACTTACGTGAACGTCACGGTAAATCTGCAAGAATTGCGGAAAAACGTCGTTAATTCACTGTTAAAAAAGAACCATCTCGCATTTAAGAGATGGTTCTTTTTTTGTGCTTTTTATGATAGCATTTTAATCAATATCTTAATTTGGAGGTAATTTGATGAGCAAACCATTTTTATTAGATTTTGATTCAACTCCGCGTGCGGTTTTAGAACCAGATCATGAAAGAAATGAAACGCATTATCACTTTCATGCAAAATTGCTCTTTGCCTTTTTAACGCAAGAAGCAATTGATGACTTCTTAGCTCAGCATCCTCACCGAGTTTTGGGTCACTTCGATTGCTTTGGTAAAATGACCTTAATTTATGAGGTGGAGATGCCCAAAGAAAAAATCACTTTGTGTCAGGCAATGCTTGGCGCTCCTGCTGCGGTTCAAATACTAGACTGGCTCATTAGCTATGGTGTCAAGCAGATTTTGGCAATCGGTTCAGCAGGGACACTTGTTGATCTGCCAGAAAACTATTTTTTGGTTCCGACCAAAGCCATTCGTGATGAAGGAACATCTTTTCACTACATGGAACCAGGCAACTTCGTTGATTTGCGTTCAGCCTTTTTAACTAAAACTGAAAACTTGATGGTGCAAAATGGTTTTAAAGTCAAAGAGGTAACGACTTGGACTACTGATGGTTTTTTCAGGGAAACTGCTAGAAAGGTCAAGCAATTTAAGAAACTTGGTGCTGCATGCGTTGAAATGGAATGTGCCGCTATGGCTGCTTGTGCACAATTTCGGCAAGCTGATTTTGCGCAAATTCTGTTTACTGCCGATTCACTTAATGATATTGAGAATCATCAAGAACGTGGCTGGGGTATAGATGCGCATGGTAAAGGACTGGAACTAGCAACAAGCATACTCGATCAACTGTAGTTTTGACTTTGTGAAAAGTTATACTGTGAAACCAAAGTGAAACATCTGAATAATTCACAAAGTAAAATAAAAATGCTATAATATCGGAATTTAATACTAAAAAATGCCGAAAACTTTGTGAAGTTAAAAAGCATAGCTGATGTGGAAAGTCATCAGATTCTTTTTATGAAAGCGATTATACTTGACTTAACGTTAAAAATGGTAACAAATATATTGAAGCGGAATTAAATAGCAAACAGAAGATCTCTTTTGTAAACTAAATAATGCCATTTTTTTAAAAACACCAGTTTAACCAACTTAAAGCAATGGTTATGGTCAGTCTGATAAACCAGTGAAGCCAATTGATTCTTCCGTTTAGGCAATAGCCATTAATTAACGCAATGAGTAAAAGTGCAAATAAACAAATTGGTGCATATTTATGGTAACCAGTTAAGCAGCTCAATATTAATAAAACGCTTGAGATAACGTTTAAGCCAATTAACCAAACAGGAATTTTGGGGATGCTAGCTACGGCCGCAATTATCATTATTGTTCCGTAAATAATAGTCAATAAATTAGTTGAAATTTTCAATTTTCTTTCCTCCTAACGCTATTTAACTATAGGGGGTTTACCCAACGTCAAGGAGGATATACATGTATTTAAAAGAATTTATCACTAAAATGAATACTACTAAGGATACAGTCAGGTTTTATCTTGAATTAAGCTTATTAACGCCAATACGAAAGGGAAAAAATTATTGGTTTACTGATAATGAAGTAGAATCATTTCTGGAAATAAAAAACTTACAAGAATTGGGCTTTTCACTAAAAGAAATTTGCGCAATCAAAGAATTGCATGACCAGTCATGTGGCACAAAAAAGCAGCATGAGCAAAATCTTCGGCTAATCGAAGAAAAAATAGCGGAAAATGATGCTGCAATCAGAGAACTGCGTCACAGAAAAAAAGCTTTAGTGGCATTGAAAAAAGCACTAAAAAAACTGCTCATTAAGTAAATGAACAGTTATTAATTAAACAATCTAACAGACTAAAAACTTTTTAAGCTAATTAATATTATTGCGGTAAAGACCAACAACTTTACCTAAGATATGAACACTATTAAGAATAATCGGTGCCATGTTATCATTTTCAGGTTGAAGGCGATAATGATCTTTTTCCTTATAAAAACGTTTAACAGTTGCTTCGTTTTCATCTGTCATGGCAACAACAATTTCACCGTTTGTTGCTGAGCTTTGTTTACGAACAATAACATTGTCCCCGTTTAAAATACCAGCATTAATCATACTTTCTCCATGAACATGTAGCATGAACAAGTCACCAGCATCATTTTCTAAATCTGGTGGAAGAGGAAAGTAATCTTCGATATCTTCAACTGCTAAAATTGGCTGACCGGCAGTAACAACACCGACAACAGGAATTTCAGTTGGCTTAACGCCAATAGCTTTCTTACCTTTTTCTGTTATTTCCAATGCTCGTGGCTTGGTGGCATCCTTAAGAATAAGGCCTTTGCGTTCCAACCGTGACAAATGACCGTGAACAGTCGAAGTCGAAGAAAGTTGAACTCCTTGGCAGATTTCTCGCACGGTTGGTGGAAATCCGCGCTTTTCAACTGTGTCATAGATATAACGTAAAATTTGTAATTGTTTTGAACTTTGTTTGTTAGTCATTCTTGGCTCCCATGATAGTCTATTTCCTGATAAGCATATTCTAACAGAAATTAAGACATAATACAAACAAGCGTTCTAAAAATTTAAACTTTTTTTATTAGTAGAAATAGGGTAGACTTTTTTTATTGAGAAGTGCGAAAGAGGTGCAAAAAATGACGGAAGACAATGAAAAAAAGATGATTAATCGAATAAACGAACTATATCATAAGAAAGAAAAAGAGGGATTATCTGATGAAGAAGAAAAGGAACGTAAAAAACTTCATCAAGAATTTATCAAAAACTTTCGCGCCGGTTTTAAGCAAGACGTTGAAAACTTGGTCATAATTGATAAAAATGGCAAGGAAATTACTTCCGAAAAAGCGAAGAAAGCTCAGCGCAAGAAAGGTTTGCGAAAAGACTAATTTACGTCTTTAAATTTGCTTAAATTTTCGGTAAGATATATCTATTGGACAAATTGAGGTGATTTTCTATGAAATTAGGATTAGTAATTGTTTTAATTATTATTGCATTATTAATTGGCCTTGTTGGCGGTTTTTATGGTGCAAGAGCATACATGAAGAAATACTTTAAAGATAATCCACCAATCAGTGAGGATATGATCGTTGCCATGATGTCACAAATGGGGCAAAAGCCTTCCGCTAAGAAGGTTAACCAGGTGATGAACATGATGAAGCATCAAAAATAGTCAATCTTACTGAATTGAAAATAAAGACGGAGGATTATTTCTCCGCCTTTTTATTTGGAAAGAAAGGTGAAAAATGGGTATATTTTTTAAGCTTGGATGGTTTTTTAAAAAGGAGAAAAAACGGTACCTAATTGGTGTGACCTTCTTGGCTTTAACGTCTGTAATTAATTTGGTTCCACCGCGAATATTAGGACTAATGGCTGATCAGCTCGATAAAGGACATATTTCTTGGCAAGAATATGGTTTATTAATTTTGACAATCATTTTCGCGGCACTACTATTATATGGCTTTCGCTACTTGTGGCGCAGGCAAATATTGGGTGGAGCGGCAGAACTAGAACTGCAGTTGCACTCGAAATTATTTTGGCATTTTATGGAAATGGATCGCACTTTTTATCAACGCCACCGAACAGGTGATTTAATGGCGCACGCTACCAATGATGTTTCAGCTATTCAAGAAGTTGCTGGTGAAGGTATTTTGACTTTGGTCGATTCTTTATTAATGAGTGTTTCAACTATGATCGCAATGATTATCTTTGTTGACTGGCGGTTGACGATAGTTGCTTTAATTCCCTTACCATTTTTAGCTTGGGGAGCCTGGAAATTGGGGGATCAGTTATATAATGCCTTTGACGAATCACAAGCTGCTTTTTCTCGCCTCAATAATAAAACACAAGAATCTGTTTCAGGAATTAAGGTCCTAAAAACTTTTGGTCAGGGTAAAGAAGATACGCAAGCATTCAATGATATGATTGATAATACGATCAAAATCAATAAACGTGTTTTTAAGTGGGATTCGTTGTTTGATCCACTAGGTACTTTACTAATCGGTTTAACTTACACAATTACAATTATCTATGGTGGGTTATTGGTTAGTAACCGGGCTCTTACAATTGGCCAATTAGTTTCTTTCATTGCCTATATTGGGAACATGGTTTGGCCAATGTTTGCAATTGGCTATTTATTTAATATTCTAGAACGTGGTAGTGCCAGTTACGACCGTGTTGAAAAGTTACTGGATGAAAAGCCTGCAATTACTGATCAAAATGCTGATCAAAGCATTCATGCCCAAGATATTGATGGCGACTTAAAATATGAAGTAAAATCCTTTGCTTATCCAGATGAACCACAAATTCCGGTTTTGCACAATATTGATTTTACTTTGAAAACAGGTCAGACTCTTGGCTTGGTCGGTAAAGTTGGTGCTGGTAAAACGACCATCTTTCAACTTTTGCTACGCGAATTTGATCAATATGATGGCAAAATCACTTTAAACGGTCATGATATTCGGGAAATTCCTCTGAATGTTCTATTAAGACAAATTTCATACGTGCCGCAAAACAATTACCTCTTTTCTACTAGTATTCAAAAAAATATTGCTTTTTCTGATGCAAATTCCGATGAAAGTGCGGTCATTTCTGCTGCGAAAAAGAGTGATTTGCACAATGATATTCTACAAATGCCTGGCGGATATAATACGCTAATTGGCGAAAATGGCGTTTCCTTATCTGGTGGTCAAAAACAAAGAATGTCTATTGCTAGGGCGCTTTTAAAGCAAAGTAAAATTTTGGTTTTGGACGATGCGCTATCAGCGGTCGATGCCAGAACAGAAATGGCTATTTTGAAATCACTTCGGCAGGAGAGAAAAGGGAAAACAACTTTAATTGCCACTCACCGATTAACTTCCGTAATGGGAGCAGATTTGATTTTGGTATTAAAAGACGGACGAATTGTTGAACGAGGCACACATGATCAATTATTAGCAGAAAATGGCTGGTATGCTGATATGTGGCAACGGCAAGAATTAGAAGAAAAGGTAGGTGAATAGCTTGGAAGAACAGAATAATTATGAATCAGTTTGGTCAAAAGAAATACCTGTCAAGGAACAAATTGGCATCTTCAAGCGACTACTTCGTTTTGTGATGCACTTTAAAAATGAAATGATTATTGCTGGTGTGGGTGCATTTCTTGTCAGCGTCATCAATATGCTGTTACCTTACGGTTTGCAGTATTTCTTGGATAATTATTTAGTCAAAGCCAACGTTACGATGCAAGTGATTTTGTTTGCCGGTTTTTTATATGCTTTTGGCTCAGTGATTAAGGGTATTCTACAATTTACCTACGAGTACTTTTTTGCTCTTGGATCCGAAAAGTCGTTGGAAGACCTACGGTCGGCTTTGTACCAAAAACTCCATCAGTTGGGAATGCGTTATTTTGACCAAACGCCAGCAGGCTCAATTGTGTCAAGAGTAACAAACGATACGATGACTTTGAGCAATTTTTTAACGGTCCTATCTAGTGTCGTTATCTCTTTCTTTTCGATTATTTCAGCGCTAGTAGCAATGTTTACAACTAATTTTTTAGCTGGACTAATCGTATTGGCTTTCTTGCCATTTTTATTACTTATTATTTGGCAATATTCTAAAAGAAGTTCCAAACTCTATCGTAGTTACCGTGAGCGGTTAAGCCGGATAAACACTAATTTAAATGAATCAATTGAAGGTGTTTCTCTGATTCAGCAATTCAAGCAAGAAAAACGAATGACTGGCCATTTTGAAAGTGAAAACACGGCACTAATGAAAACCCGTTTTAACATGATCAATCTTAATTCGCTTTTACTTTCGCCGTTAATTAGTTTGCTTTATTCTCTGGCACTTGCTTTAACTTTAATGTACTTTGGCTTTCCACTACGCCAGACTTTTGTGCCTGCAGGTGTTGTGTACGCTTTTTCACAATATATCTCACAGTTTTTTAATCCGATTGCAAACATGATGGACCAGATGACCTTTTTCCAAGACGGAATAGTTGCTGGTAAGAGAATTTTTCGAATTTTAGATAATACTGATTATGAACCTAAGCAGCAAGAACAACCGGGATTAACAATCACACAAGGGAAAATTGAATTTAAGCACGTAAGCTTTTCCTACGATGGAAAAAACGAAATTTTACACGATATTTCCTTTACCGTTAATCCAGGAGAAACTCTTGGAATCGTAGGTCATACAGGTTCCGGTAAAAGTTCAATCATTAATGTTATGATGCGCTTTTATGAATTCTACCGGGGTGAAGTTTTAATTGACGGCGTAGATATCAAGAAGTATCCGAAAAAAGAATTACGGCAAAAATTAGGTCTAGTTTTACAAGAACCGTTTATGTTTTATGGTGATATTAATTCTAATGTTAGGCTGTATAACCAAAACATTACTGATGACGAAATTAAGGCTGCCGCAAAAACTGTCCAGGCTGACAGTTTTATTGAAAAATTGCCTGGCAAATATCACGCTAAAGTTGGCGAGAATGGCAGCGAATTTAGTCAAGGACAACGCCAATTGATTTCTTTTGCACGAACTTTAGTAACTGATCCTAAAATCTTGGTTTTAGATGAAGCTACTGCAAATGTTGATACCGAGACAGAAACCTTGATTCAACAGGGATTGAAGAGCTTACGAAAAGGAAGAACGACTTTAGCGATTGCTCACCGTTTATCAACTATCGTCGATGCTGACCAGATTATTGTTCTAAATGATGGTAAGATTATTGAACGTGGTAACCACGAGGAACTGCTTTCCCAAAAGGGTTATTATTATAACTTATATACCCTTCAAAATAACCAAAATTAACTTTATGCACGAGTTCACAAAGAGCTCGTGTTTTTGTTTTCAATATAGTATTGACAGCGTTTACATAAAAGAGTAGATTATTTATGTCAGATATTAATTAAGTTTATGATTTAGGAATGGGAAGAAAAATATCATGGAATATCATAAAATAGACCAAACTGATCGGACAAACTTAAGTAAATTTATTTCCGATCCAGAACGTTTTATTAATCAACCTACAAAGCACTGGGATCACGATCAATTTCGAACAGTAACCGCTCTGCCGGACCTGGTTATTCAACCGGTTAATAATGAAGAAGTTATCCAAGTAGTTAAGTATGCGAATGAAAAGCATATTCCTTTGGTACCACGGGGTAATTCAACTGGCTTGATGGGAGCCAATTTATCTGTTGACGGCGGTATATCTCTTGATATGGTTAAAATGAATAAAATCTTGGAATATGATCCAGATGGCTTAACAATGACTGTACAAGCAGGAATAAGATTAAAGGATATCGAAGAATATTTGGCTGATAAGCCATTTACTTATATGCCAGCACCTGCAATGCATTGGGCAACAATTGGTGGTAATGTTTCAACTAATGCTGGTGGGTTAAAGGCAATTAAATACGGCGTAACCAGAGAGCATATTCGTGAGTTAAAAGTGGTTTTAACGAATGGCAAATTATATAAGTTTGGTTCTAAAGCGGTAAAATCATCTTCCGGCTACTCTTTAAAAGATTTAATTATTGGAGCAGAAGGAACGCTTGGTGTGGTAACGGAAGTAACATTGAGACTATATCCTAAACCACATAAGACAATCAATGCCATCATTCCTTTCCCAACTTTAAATGATGCTATAAAATCAGTACCAGCAATCTTAGCTTCAGGAGTTGTACCAACAACTGTTGAATTTATGGGCAGAAAAGTAATTAAGTTATGGGAAAAATATGCTAATGATGAATTTCCAATCAAGAATGGTGATGGTTTTATCATTATGGGCCTAGACTCATTCACTGAAGGAGAATGGCGTGCAGAATTGGATCAAGCACTAGAAACTGTTAAAAAGTTTAAAGCTGAAGAAGCAATTGTTTTAAGTGCAGACTCTGAAGAAGCTAAAAAGATTTGGAAGTGTCGGGAAGAGCTATTGTTGGCAATTCAGAAATCAACGCCAAAAATGGATGAAATTGATGTTTGCGTACCAATTAATCATATTCCTGATGTGCTGGACCGAATTGAAGAGTTAGAAAAAGAGCTAAAGATCAGAATTCCTAGTTTCGGTCATGCTGGCGACGGCAATTTGCATATCTATCTCTGCTCCGATGAAATGACACCAGAAGAATATGCTAAAACAAGTGATAGAGTCATTTCTGAACTTTATAAAACTGCAAAGTCATTAGATGGTAATATGTCTGGTGAACACGGAATTGGCTATGCACGAGCAAATTATTACGAGAAATTTTATGGCCATGACTACACAGAGCTATTGCGCCAGGTCAAAAAATTATTTGATCCAAATGACATTGTTAATCCAGAAAAAATCTTCAAAATGTAAATTTTGGCAAAAAAGTCTGGGAAGAAACTAGCTTTTCAAGCAATAAAGAAGCAGACAAAAGACCTTTTTTATGTTAACCCTAAAATTAGGACACTTTATTAGCTGCAAACTGAGGACTAACTTTCGATATTCAATCGGAGTTAGTCCTTTTAGTTTGATTATCCTTTTATTTCCATTATTAAAAACATTATAATTTAAATTTAATAAAAAAGATGTATAATACAATTATTAAATCTAATTGCCATAGAGATTTCTTTTAAAATTGTTGATTTTTATATTATTTATTTTTTAATTTTAAAGGAGAACAATTATGAAATTAAATAAAGCTTTAGTTACCAGCTTAACTGCACTTGCACTAGGTCCATTGGCAGCAACTTTAGGAATGGAATTGTTATTACACAAATAGTGCATGTAAATAATATGGAAACTAATTCAACAAGTGATGCAGAGAAAACAACATACTTTACCAATAAAGAGCTTTTTCTACCATGGGAAAATATGGTTATGGTGTTGTGAAAAAAGCATATAAAGCTGCCTTAGTGCAGAATATGATGCGTGCTGGTGGCACCTATATAAACAGTGCGCTTACTAAGGTGATTGTTGCTGATGGAGTATGATGGCTCTTAACAGAAGCAGGTCTTGGAGCAGCAGTTGTTGAGAATGCTAAAAATGTCATACCATTTGTAACTAGTAGTGCAGGTAGTAAAGCTATGGAAAGAGGAATTTGGGTAAGATGTAGTAATAAGGGTAATTTAGTTAGCTAGGGATACCAATAAAAAATTTGTTTAATTATAGTAGGTAGGAAGATGAATAAAATGAAAAAAATATCAAGAACAGATTTTAAAACGCAAAACAAACCGAAAGGATTAAAGTTTTTAAATTTTTTGATTGGTTGTTTTGAAGTAATAATAATTGGGTCTATTGCTAAATTGTATTGGCCTTTCTGGACTAATATTAACAAATTCCTCGTGTTTATTATTTTTCTAGTCGGTTTTATTGTCATCTCTCCTATCTTATTAAAGTTAACTAAGTATTTCTATTATAAATTCAGCAAATAACCCCTTATGTTTAATTTAGGCTAAAACCTAATAAATGTAAAAAATATGAAGTCTGGAAAAACCGACTCTTTTAAAAAAGAAGCAGACAAAACACTTTTGTGAAGTGCCCCCAAAATGAGGGGCTATTTTTATGTCTAAATTATCTAAACAAGATAAAATTTGAGTCTATCATCTTTGGCATGACTACCAAATTAGTACTACTGAATTAAGTCAGCGTTATCGGGTTGGCAGGTCTAATATTGATTACTTGTTGGCTTTGATTAACGGTCACGATCTATCTGTTTTAGACCAACCTTTCACTACTTATACAAATAGTTTTAAGAAGCAGCTCTCAAGCGTAGCTCAAAAACCATGGCATTAGCCAATCAATTTCACACAAGGGTAATTTCCTTGCTAAAATAATGGATTAATGGAAAGCTTCTTTGAAATACTTAAATGAGAAATGTTTTATGGTTTTTAAAAGTAATTTAAAAATCTCAATGAACTAGAAGACGCATTCAGAGTCTACGTAGAATATTACATTCAAAAAAGAAGCAAAATCAAACTAAAAGGACTAATTCCGATTGAATATCGAAACTTAGTCCTTAGTTAGCAGCTAATAATGTGTTTTAATTTTATGGTTCACAGCAAAAAGTATTTTGTCTGCTTTTTACTCCTTTCTGCCCACCAAAGTTGACTATTAAGACTGCTCCTTTGCCAATATTTTTTCTAATTCATGGTCATTAGCATTAATCCTAGATCATTTTCAACTTTTGCCTGCTTGCTGTCGCTAAAGTTATTAATCGTGTTATAGGACATGGTCTGCTGGTCAGCCAAATATATCATGGGTAGATTTTCAGTTAGCACTGGACAGTCATCTTGCGACCGGAAAAAGCATTACAGCTATAGATAAAAAGCAAGATTTTAAGCATATGAGCCAGATAACCAGTAGCCGAAGGATCACCTTCAAGACCGGCTAGGGGAGTGGAATTGACAAACTAACTAATTGCATAAACTGATTGATTTTTCGAGATAATAAAGTCTAGATTAAGTACTAAAACGGGTTAACCTGTAATATAATCTAGGTACATTATTTTTGATCTCCGTTCTGTTTGAAGATTGGTAATCAAAGAATAGTAAGACCAAGAGAAAATGTATACAGAAAAAACGTTGAACCAGTGAGTTCAACGTTTTTTTAATGATCTAAAAAAATAGATTTTCCAACCTCTTTTTTATTGCAGTATAACTTATTGACCTAACATATAGTCGCGTGTCACTGGCAAATTTTTACCAGAAGCACCTTTTGTTAACAAATACTGGACAACGTCAATGTTGCCTGATTCAAAGGAGGCAGCACAGGCCTGTAAGTACAAGTCCCACATTCGGGTGAAGCGTTCACCCATTTTCTTTTCAATAACATCTCGTTGCTTATTAAAATTATTGTCCCAAATTTCCAAAGTTCTTTGATAATGGCGTCTTAGCATTTCCATATCATCAATTTGCAAGCCACTTGCAACGATGTGATGAACGTTTTCTTCTAAACCAGGGATATAACCACCTGGGAAAATGTAACGGTCAATCCATGCGTTACTTGCTCCACCTTGCTGACGAGTTATGCCGTGAATTAACGCAACGCCATCCTTTTTAAGGTATTTGGCAACATCAGCGAAATATTGACCCAAGTTTTCTTTGCCAACATGCTCAAACATCCCCACAGATGTAATATAATCCCACTGCTCATTACCAAGTTCCCGGTAATCTTCAAGCTTAACTTCAGCCACATCTTGCAGGTTTTCGTCATAAATCTTCTTTTGGACGAGCTTGTACTGTTCTTCACTTAGAGTGACACCGGTAACTTTTAAGCCATATTCTTTAGCTGCGGTGAGCATTAAAGTTCCCCAACCGCAACCGATATCTAGTAAAGTTTTACCTTTTTCAGGATTCAGTTTGTCAAGAATATGTTTAATTTTGTCAATTTGTGCTTTTTCTAAGTCATCCTCATTGCCCTTTTTAAAATAGGCACATGAGTATGTCATGGTTGGATCTAACCAAAGACGGTAAAAATCGTTTCCGATATCGTAATGACTTTGAACGTCTTTTTCACTTTGTTCTTCAGTGTGTTTTTGGTGAGGCATAAATTTACGAAACTTGCTGGAACGCATAAAACTATCAGCACTTTCATAAGCACCAAAAATCAGCTTCTGCAAACTACCATTTATTTCGATTTTTTTGTCCATATATGCCTCTCCTAAAGCTAGGGAAGCATTGCGCGTTATATCACTAATTGGAATTTTTTCATTAAAAATAATTTCAATATTGGGAGTGCCATTGCCGTATATTTCACTTTTGCCATCCCAATAAGTTACCTTAATTGGAAAGGGAAATGATTTGCTTAGCATCTTCTTATAAAACGACTTTTCTAACAATTTCAGAATTCCTCCATTCAATTACTGTTGTAATTTATTTTAACACTACAAAAAAAGACAGAAACCTTTCGGATTCGATCTTTTATTCTGCATGATAATGAAAAGCTGGATTTTGTTCCTGATCAATTTTTTTCCAAGCATCTTTTAACTGATTATCTAGAAGTTGTTCATTTTCGTGAGTTAACCTTATTTTTGGATCTACCCGAAAGGGTTGCCCAAAACAAACTTCTAATGGCTTTCTCTTTAATAATCCAGTAAAAGTTAATGGTCCCTGATAAACAACTGGAACGATTGGTTTACCAGATAATTTAGCAATGGCAATTGTCCCACTTTTAAGTTCAGCGGAATGACGAGTGCCGGATGGGAAAATAATCAGTGAGTAATTGCCTTTTCTTAATCCCTTTATTGGGGTTTTTAGAGCGGAAGGGCCTGGATTTTTACGATCAACTGGAAATGCATGTGCGTGCTTTAAAATAAACCGCAAAATTGGATTTTTGAATAATTCAATTTTAGTCATAAACATAAATTCCTTAGGGCTAGCAGCTAATGCAAATAAAATCGGTTCCCACCAAGTACGGTGAGGTGCAGCCAAGATATAATTTCCCTCGGGAATACGATCTTGATGATTAACATGTAAATGCCCGTTTAACACCCACACAATGAAGCGGGCGATGGGCCGTATAATGTGATAAAACATATTTTCCTCCAATGATGTAAAATATTATAGCAAAGCTTTGCGAAGGGATAAAATATTTATGGTAAATTTGAGCAAAAATGAACGAATCGACTATATGTATAGCGATGATTTAAAAATTATTCAAGATAAAGATGCCTTTAGTTTTTCACTTGATACCTTATTATTGGCGGCTATGGCCAAAGACGCGATTAAAGATAGCTCTAAAGTTGCAGACTTATGTTCTGGCAATTGTGCTGCTAGCATTTATATGGCTTATTTTAACCGAGCAAAGTATGATGCAGTTGAAATTCAACCAGAAGCTGCTTCACAGGCTATGCGTTCTGTCGAATTAAATCAAATGGAAAATCGGATCCATGTTTTTCAAAAAAATGTTAAGGATGCCGCTCAATTTTTGCGAAAAGATTCTTATGATGTGGTTGTTATCAATCCGCCTTATTTTAAGGTTGCCAAAGATCACAAGGTTAATCCTGATCCTAAAAAGGCAATTGCCCGCCATGAAATAATGATTACTTTGGAAGAAATTATTGCAGTTGCTAGTGGCTTATTAAAAATGAAGGGGAAAATGTACATGGTTCATCGACCTGAACGGTTAAATGAAATTGCCTATTTTTGTTTAAAACATGACCTAAGTATTAAATTCATTCAGCCTTATGTTTCTCATCGCGGCGAAGATACAAACTTGATTATAATTGAAGCTGTCAGGCACACTGCTAGTGATGGCTTAGTTTTAAAAGATGCTATTGAAGTCCACGATCACGACGGCTCATTTTTACCAGCGATTCAAAAAATCATCCGCGAAACACCAGAAGAAAAAGCCAAGCACGATCAACAAGCAAAATATTACTTTTATGTTTTATTGTGCAGCGATGGAAGTTTTTATGGTGGCTTTACTAACAATTTAACTAAAAGGCTTGAGGCCCATAATTCGGGGAAGGGTGCAAAATATACTAAAAATAGGCGACCAGTCAAAATGATCTATCATGAAGAATTTAGTGATAAACGCTTAGCTTTAAAAAGAGAATATTGGTTTAAACACCATACACGCCAATGGAAAGAAAATTTTTTACATGAGCATACTGTTAATTTTTAGACTTGATTCTTGGCCTTAAATTTAGTATTATTTTATTTGTGTGTTGTGTAAATACACAGTTAGAAAACATCAAGAGCGATCAACGTTTTGGTGCCAAACATTGGTGAAGCGTTGAAATGACCGCTTGAGAGGACTAAAACCATAGGAGGAATTTATTATGTCAGTAGTTTCAATGAAACAATTACTTGAAGCTGGTGTCCACTTCGGTCACCAAACTAGAAGATGGGACCCTAAGATGGCTCCATATATCTTCACTCAAAGAAACGGTATCTACATTATTGATTTGCAAAAAACTATCAAGATGTTGGATGACGCTTATGCTTTTGTTAGAGCCGTTGCTCAAGACGGTGGAGTTATCTTGTTTGTTGGTACAAAGAAGCAAGCACAAGATTCAATCGCTGAAGAAGCAACTCGTGCAGGTCAATACTACGTTAACCAACGTTGGTTAGGTGGTACTTTGACTAACTGGAAGACTATCCAGAGTAGAGTTCAAAGATTAAAAGATTTAAAGAAGATGTCAGAAGATGGTACCTTTGATGTATTACCAAAGAAGGAAGCTTCACTTTTGACTAAAGAAATGGACAAACTTGAAAGATTCTTAGGTGGTATCGAAGATATGCCTAGAATTCCTGATGTTATGTTCGTAGTTGACCCTAAGAAGGAAAAGATTGCTGTTCACGAAGCTAACATTTTAGGTATCCCTGTTGTTGCTATGGTTGACACTAATACTGATCCAGATCCAGTTGATGTTGTTATTCCTTCAAACGATGATGCAATCCGTGCCATTCGCTTAATTTCAGGTGCAATGGCTGATGCAGTTATCGAAGGAAAACAAGGCCAAGATGACAGCGATGCAAACGTTGAAGCTGAAATGGCTAAAGACGCTGCAGCTGATGACGCAGAACAAGCAGCCGAAACTGAAGATAGTTCAGAAGAAGATTAATTTAATAATTAGCTTTTATTTGGAAGGATACATCAATGGCAAATATTACTGCTAAACAAGTTAAAGAGTTACGTGATCGTACTGGTGCCGGAATGATGGACTCCAAGAAGGCTTTGGTTGAAGCTAACGGAGACATTGAAAAGGCAATTGATATCTTAAGAGAAAATGGTGTTGCTAAAGCTGCTAAGAAGAGTGGTAGAATTGCTGCTGAAGGTTTAGCAGAATACGCTTTTGAAGGTAACACTGCTGCTCTTGTTGAAATTAACTCAGAAACTGATTTCGTTTCGTCAAATGATAAGTTCATTAAGTTGGTTGATGATGTAACTAAGGCTATTCTTGCTGCAAAGCCAGCTAACGTTGAAGAAGCTTTAAAGGCACCAATGGGTGATTCAACTATTGGTGAAGAAATCACTAACTTAACTGCTGTTATTGGTGAAAAAATCACTTTAAGAAGATTTGAATTAATTAATAAGAACGATGATGAAGTTTTTGGTGCTTACAAGCATAACGGCGGTGCAATTGTTGCTGTTGTTACTTTAAAGGGGGATAGCGAAGAAGCAGCAAAGAACATTGCAATGCATGTTGCTGCAATTAACCCAGAATACCTTGATAAGGATTCTGTTCCAAAGGCTGACTTTGATCGCCAAAAGGCTGTTTTCACTAAGGAAACTGAGAATGAAGGCAAACCTGCCAACATTATTCCTAAGATTGTTGAAGGTCGTGTCAACAAGTACTTAAGTGAAATTTGTTTAGTTGACCAACCTTACGTTAAAGATGGCGACATGACAGTAGCTGAATATGCTAAGTCAGAAGGCTGTGAAGTTGTTGCCTACACTCGTTATGAAGTTGGCGAAGGTATTGAAAAGAAGCAAGAAGACTTTGCTGCTGAAGTTCAAGAACAAATGAAATAATTAAAATCATAATATAAGCAAAGAAGAATCTTATCAGTGATGATAAGATTCTTTTTTATTAGAAAAATAGGTAAAACAAAACTTACCAAAATAGATTAATAAAATATCGAAACTATATCTTTTTAGTTCGAAGTCTGGACTAAAAATAGTTAAGAAATTCTGTTATCATTCCTATCTGATTTATGAAAGCGCTTGCCTAATAAGCTTATTTATGATAGCATATACAATTGCACTGTCAATTAAATGGTAACAAACCATTTCGGTCATGAAAGGAGATTATCATGAAAATAACCGATGAGCAATTTACTAAGAGAAAAGAATATGTTAAGGGAATGTTCTCATTAGGTGGCTTAAGTGAATGCGGTAAATCAGCAGCTGGACTTTATTTTGATAGTATTGGCATAAAACGAATGAAAATCATTGCAATTGAAAAAGAGATGATGCTTGAACGAAACTATCAATTTAGCGGACATCCAACGGAAAATGATTTCAAAAAGTTATATGCAAACAACCCTGAACAGATTTTTCGTGAATTCTTGTATCGTCTAATTGGTAAAATGCAGGAGGCAGGAACTCATTACGCTTCGATTGAAAGTTTGTATCGCTCAGAACTTGGGGCATACCTGAAAAAGGAACTGGGGGCAAAGATGCTCAATATTTATATTGAGGCTCCTCTTGAAGTTAGGGCGAAACGCGAATTTAAGAAACAAACTATCGATAATGGGGAAAACTATACCTTTGATGAAATAGTTGAACGAACCAAGAAAAAAGACCAGTTTAAAATAAAACATGGGGCATTGAGGGTTAAAGAAATTGCAGATATTATCGTTAATAATGACAAATTTGTTGAAAATGAGCAGCAGTATGAAAACATCATGGCCGGATTAGCTTCTATTGTCAAAAAATAATAAAGTTACTGTTCTGATGAATCTTGAAGTAAAATTCCCACACTTTTGAATAACTCTTTTTTTAAAATAGTCAGAATAAAAACAGTATTCCTTAATTCATAAAGAGGAATGCTGTTTTTATATGTATTCATATCATTTACTTTAACTTTTTACGATATTGAAGAGGAGTAATTTTTTCAATTTTTTTAAATGTTCTTGAAAAAACGCTAAAGCTATTAAATCCCACGTCATTTGCAATATCCTCTATCTTTTTTTCGGAAAAAATTAATTCGTGCTTAGCTAAATTCAACTTTTCTTGATTAATAAATTTGATAAGAGAAACCTTTGTATCTTTTTTAAATAAGTGTTGTAAATATGAAAGGCTAGCTCCTAAAGACTCCGCAATTTCTTTTACAGATTTAATATTGACTAAATTTTCATAAATATATTCTTGTGCCTTATATACAAGAGGGGTAATATTATTCCTTTTTACTCGATATACACGATTTATAAAAATTTCACCAATGGCTCTAGAATATTCAAAATAGTTTGAAATAATGACGTCTTCTTCGATCTGGTTGATTATTTTATCACTTAATCCATAAGCCTCAGAAGCAGCCAGTCCACCTTTGATTGCGGCCCTTGTATATAAGGTTGTTGCTGCAATGGCTAAATCTTTTTCGTTCCTAAGTTTATTATGACCAAATTCACCAATATTTCCATTTATTACAAAATTTCGAAAATATTTGTTATAAAGCTTAATATTCCCTTTGCTTACTATATCCATTAGTTCATTTTCTACTAGGTATCCCTTATAGGATGCCTTTTTTGTACTAAGAGAATATAAATTATCGCCGATATCAAGCTTCTTTGTTTCTTTGGAAATGTTAGGCCATCGACCAAATATCATGAAATAAAGGCAGCGCATTGTTTGAATAAATTTGTCCCAACCCAATAAAGGAGCTAGTCGGTCATAATTACTGTTATTTGAAATTGTAAAATTAGCATTCCAACCAATGATGGATAAATCTTGATACTTAATCTTTCCAGTAGAACTGCGATTTTTAATTAATAGCAAACTTAAGTCGTCGTTTCGTTTATCTAATTTTTTTAGAAGTACCTCAGGAAAAACAGGTGCAAGTGGAGTAGTGAACTTTCCGATAAGTTTCCTAGAATTCGAAAAAACGTAAATATTTAAATCAGTTGCTTCACTAAAATTCTTTAATACTTTGTAGAGATTATCATTCATAAAAAGTTTCCTTTGTACTTAAAAAGTAAAATTTAAGCAGAATAAGTAAAAATTAACAACTACATTGTAGCATAATTATCAATGAAAGCGATAACAAAAAGGAGGAAGCAAATTTGAAAATCAAAAAGATTGAAATAAATCATATGACAAATCCAATTGGTTTTAGGATGGAAAATCATCTTCACATTGTTGGCTTTTTGAATGAGCCACTTAGTCAATGTGTGAAACGCAAATTGGTTATCAGAAATGGTAGAACTGTAGTTTTTGATACAGATTGGCAAATAGCTAAAAATCTTATTTTTGATTTTTCACTAAAATTAAGGCCGATAACTTATTACACTGTTGATTTGCAGTTAAAAGTTGAAAGTGAAGTAATTCATAAAACAGATAGCTTTGAGACAGGCCTAATGGATGAAAAACTACCTGCCAAATGGATTGGTTCAAATAAGTTTGGATTACATTCATTAATTCTAAGAAAAAGCTTCACGACTAGAAATCCTAAAAAGGCTAGACTTTATATTTCTGGTCTAGGACTTTATGAAGCTTACATTGATGGAGTCAAGGTGGGAGATGAATTTTTAACACCAGGTTTTACTAACTATAACTGTAAGCTTCAACTACAGACTTATGATTTGACTAAAACTATTAAAAAAGGTAGGCATACGCTATCTGTTATGTTAGGTGATGGTTGGTATCGTTCTAAATTAGGTTTAAAAGTTCATGGCGGTCAGCCTAATAATTATGGAGAAAAATTAATGGCTGCTGCTTGTTTGCGAATCACAGAAGGTGAGGATGAGCAAATAATTGCGACCGATGAAAGCTGGGAAATTTTAACTTCACCAATAAGTCATTCGGGTATTTATTATGGTGAAGATTTGGACGACAATCGCAAAGCAGAAAGTTTAGGGTTAGCCACGTTAATGAACAAGCCTACTGAGCATTTGAGTGACCGGCTTAGTTTACCAATTAAAATACACGAACATTTTCATCCCTTAAAAATAATGAGAACTCCTAAGGGATCGCTAGTTCTTGATTTTGGCCAAAACCTTGCTGGTTGGGTTATATTCAAGAACATGATTCCTAAAGGGAAAAGAATTAGCATTGAATACGGTGAAACACTACAAAATGGTGAATTCTATCGTAAGAATCTTCGCTCTGCTAGAGCTAAGTTTACTTATATTAGTGACGGAGTTAATAAACTAGTGCGGCCCCATTTTACTTATTTTGGATTTCGCTATATTAAGTTAAATGGTTTTCCAGAAGGCATTAGTCTAGATGATTTTGAAGCCGTAGCACTATATTCAAGTATGAATGAATCTGGATTCATTCGTACAGATAATTCATTAGTTAATAAGTTGTTTAACAATATTAAATGGGGCCAAAAATCTAATTTTATTGATATTCCCACGGACTGTCCTCAAAGAGATGAGCGCCTAGGCTGGACTGGAGATGCTGCAATTTTTGCAAAAACGGCTAGTTATAATATGGATACATTTGAATTTTTTAAGAAGTTTTCAAAAGATATTGCAATTGAGCAAAATCTTCAAAGTGGGAGAGTTCCATTGTATGTACCAAGGGTAGACACTGATGATGGTGGCAAGGCTGTATGGAGCGATGCAGCTACTTTGATTCCATGGATTAGTTATCAAAGAAGTATGGATTTAGCCATTTTGAGACAAAACTTCGATTCAATGATGTCTTGGGTTGATTGGATTCATGACAGAGCAAAATGTCAAGGTAATGAATATCTTTGGCTTAATGATGATCAGTTAGGCGACTGGTTGGCTTTAGATACCGAAGACATCATGAAACTAAAAGGAAAAACGCCTGATGATCTAATTGCCAGTGCCTTTTACTATTACTCCTCATTGATAGTTGGTATGGCAGCAAAAAAACTTGGCCTTAAGCACGAAAGCCTTTATTATAATCAGCTTGCAGAATTGATTAAGAAGTCTTTTATAAATCACTTTTTCACTGATGATGGATTGACAATCGCGGACACACAGACAGGAATAGCTATTTGTTTAGTCTTTAAGTTATATCCGAAAGAAGTGAAACAAAAGTTAGTTCAAAAATTAGTTGAGAAGATTGAAAAACGTAACAATCATTTAGATACTGGCTTTGTAGGAACGCCACTTTTGTTGCCTGCTTTAACAGAAAATAATCAGGAAAAACTTGCTTTAAGATTGTTTTTAAATGAGGATTATCCAAGTTGGCTTTATGAAGTAAAGCACGGAGCAACAACAATTTGGGAACGTTGGAATTCAATTGATAAAAATAATCATATTGCTGATAATGGAATGAATTCATTAAATCATTATTCTAATGGTGCGGTGATGTCTTGGGCCTATGAAAGTTTGCTAGGACTAAAACAAGAAGGTTATAACGTAATATTTAAACCTTTTATAGCACCTCAGTTTTTAAAAGTTTCCGGTCAAATTATGCTTCCTACAGGTCTAGTCAAAGTGAGTTGGAAAATAAGGGATGCAAGACATGTACAATTTCAAATTAGTGTTCCTTTTGGCAGTAAATTACAAATTAAAATTAAAAATTTAAAAACTTTAACCATGGATGGAAAAAGTTGTCCAGAAAACTTATCTTCAGGAAATTATCAACTTTTACTGACAACAAAAACTCCAATAATTGAAACTTTTGACGTTCACACGCCAATACAGGAATATAAGGATAATAAAAAGTTAACGGAAAAGTTGAAAAACTTAGTTCCATTCTGGTCTTTCCTTCAAATACCAGGTAATATGGAGCATTTTGGAAAGTACTCATTATTCCAATTAAGTCATGAAATGAAAGGAATTGGTTTCAAACCTTTCTCGAATAAAGATATAAATCGAATTAATGAATTATTTAAGAGCTTCGCATACTTAGGAGTAAAAAATGAACAACAATAAGGTAAACAATATTTGGACAAAATTAGCAATATTACTATTAAACATTTTTGTCGTCTCTTCTGGAGCTACAGCGGCTACTATTCCACTTATGATAAGATCATTTCCTCAAGTTTCATCTACTCTAGTTGAATTAACAATGACAGTTTCTTCGCTGGGAATAATTATTTTCACACCGTTAAGTAATCTTTTAGCCGATAAAATTGGAATAAAAAGAACCATAGTGTGCGGACTAACAATAATACTAATAAGTGGAATAATACCAGCCCTGATTAATAATTTTACAATTATTTTTGTTTCTAGAATTGGGATAGGTGTTGGAACTGGTCTACTTGCTTCGTACTCTCAGTCATTAATTATTGCGATGTTTGAAGGGAAAGAGCAGCAGAAATTACTTGGTTGGTCGAGTGTAGTTCAAGGCTTGGGAATGTTTCTGATGACATTTGCAGCTGGAGTACTACTCAGTAATGGTTGGCAGCAGGCCTATTGGGTCAATCTAATTGCATTACCTGTTTTGCTTTTATTTATTACTTTTATTCCACAAAACTTAAAAATTGAGCAAGCAAATAATACAAATTTGGGTCAAAATAGTAAAAAAATAGATTGGAAAATTTGGTTACTCGCTATCTTTATCTTCTTATTTAATTCTACTTTTGCATTTGTCTCCATTAAATTTGCTTCACTAATTATTGAGAAAGGATATGGAACGGCGCAAGACGCAAGCACTTTATTAGGAATTATGTCATTCGCCATGGCTGCTGGAGGATTCATTTTTATGTCACTTCCACAGATTTGCAAGAGATTTTCACTAACCATTTCAATTTTTAGTGGTTTGATTGGCTTTTTTATATTTACTATTTCAAATTCATTAATTTTAAGTGGAGTCGGTGTTGTCCTAGTTGGTATAGCGGTGTCAATGACCATGGTATCAACAATGTCAAGTGTAGGAATGTTTACTTCTCCTTCTCAAGTTCCTTTTTCAACTTCAGTGGTAATGACTGTTGCTAACATAGGGACATTGTTAGCGCCATATACTGCCCAATTTTTAGGAACGATTTTTAATAATACTAGTGCGGAATTCACTTTTATTTGTGGAACAATTATTTTTGCCATTCTACTAATCGTAGTAATTTGGATTGGCATTAATTACAAAAAGTTAACTTTTAAGAATAATAAATAATTGGAGGAAAAATGTTAAGTAAAGAAGCAAGAAAAGCAATTGATTTTTCTAGAAAGTATATTAAGCCTAAACAAAATTTGCCTTTGACCAAAAGAACTATTTTAGAAGCCAGAAAGGGAGCAGATGCTGGAAATGCATTTAAAATACCAAATAATGTTGAATTACATAAGATTAATCAAAATGGTGTAAAAGGAGAATTCTATTGTATAAAAAACAATAGCTGTAAAGATAAGATAATTATGTTTTTACATGGAGGTGCATATTCAACAGGGACTGTATATTCAAGACGAAAGTTAGCAATAAAATTGGGTAAGAAAGCAGAAATTGATGTTTTTTCAGTCGATTACACGCAATATCCTGAGGGAAAGCATCCGTCGGCTCAAAAAGATATCTTTAAAGCTTATAATTTATTATGTAAAAAATATCATCATATTTTTTTATTCGGAGAATCAGCGGGTGCGACGCTTGCATTGACGCTTACAATTGAACTGCGCGAAAAAAATAAAAAAATACCAGACAGAATATCTGTTTTTTCGCCGGTAATTAATCAACTAAATACTTCATCTTCAGAGTATCTGAGGAGCGAACGTGATCCTATGTTAGTAGGAGCAACTGATCCAATTCCTTATTTTGATGATCCAGCAAAAAGGGATGCATTAATTTCTCCGATTTATGATGACTTTCATGACTTCCCGCCACTTCTTATCAATTGTGGAAGTGAAGAAGTGAAGTATGATAGTTCTGCTATTCTAAATAATTTATGCGAAAAAGCTGGCGTTGATGTTCGTTGGCATGTGTGGCAGGACCTATTTCATGTTTTCGTATTATTCGATTGTCCTGAAACTGATTTAGCAATTTCACAAATTGCAGAATTCTTTATTGATAATTAGGAACGAATAGAATGTTTTTGAGCATTCAAATAATATCTGAACTATCAGAATAGATTACTTTAAAATGGAAGTTTAATTAGTAAATAGAAAAGCAAAACTAAATTATTAAAAGAAAAGTATGAAAGATTATTTAAGCATTGATATTGGTGGGACTATGATAAAGTATGCTCACATCGATTCCTCTGGTATCATGATTGAAAAAGGTGAAATTAAAACAAGTAAAAATAAAAAAGAGTTTCTTTGTGATATAGATAAGATTGTTCAAAGATATATTAATCAAATTAAAGGATTAGCATTTTGTGCACCTGGAAAAATTGAAGAGTCAAAAATAAGGTTTGGTGGCGCTTTGCCTTTTCTTGATGGAATTGATTTTGCTCATATATATAGCGGTGAAAGTCATTTTCCCGTGGCGATAATCAATGACGGAAAAGCTAGCGTTCTTGCAGAAAGTTGGTTGGGCAGTTTACAAAATGAAAAAAACTGTGCAGCAATCACTCTTGGAACAGGTATAGGTGGAGGAATCATTCTCAATGGCCAGCTGCTTGAAGGTGTTCACTTTCAAGCAGGAGAATTAAGTTTCATGATTTGTGACTATTTTCAAAAGAAAAATATGGACGGAGCAATGGGTTCTCTTGGTTCAGCTGTTAAATTTGTTAAAACGATTAATACTAGGATTAATTCTTCCGACCTTGATAATGGTCGTAGGGCTTTTAATGCTGTTAAAAGTCAAATACCTGAGGCTGTTAAAGTCTTTGAGTCATATTGTAAGAAGATTGCAGTTTTAGTTCTAAATATTCAAACGGTCATAGATGTTAGCAAAGTTGCTATTGGGGGTGGTATTAGCGCGCAGCCTATATTGATTGAAGGAATTAATAAAGCTTACAATCAATTAGTAAACGTTATAAATCCCCTAATTGGTCAAACTTTAACTAAGCCAACCATTGTTGCTGCAAAGTTTAAGAATGATGCTAATCTTTATGGAGCTCTTTATAATCTGCTTTTAAATATCGATAAAGAGTCAGAATATTAAGTAGTAAAAATTTTTAAAAAGCTAATTCTAAATATAAAGGTTAAATGTAACTTGTTTTCTTTAAGACTTTATTCCGATATCATTTTGGAATAAAGCCTTTTAGTATGTTCTTTAAATCTTATTTGATAGATATTTTTAAAATCGTTTTGTCAAAGCTTTATTTTGTTTGAATATTAACTATTAAAAAACCTTTAAGTTATGTCTAACTTAAAGGAGAACGTTATCTTAAATTATGTTAATCATTTAATTATAGTTTGACTTAAGTATTGTTTTAATTTCGTCCACCAAATATGCAGACAGTAAGCTGACGTGAATGACAAAATCCATGTTAATACCCATGTGCCAAAGAAAGTTAAGAATGGGTGGTATGTTGCGTGGAATTGCATATTTAGTCCGCGCCAGACCAGTTGATTCCAAAAGACATTTGATAAATAGGCACGATAGGCATAAGTAGCAAGAAAATGGAAAACTGTTAAAGCTGTTTCTGAATTTTTTCGTACTTGATATAAGCAAAGTGCAGCGATTAATGCAATAACCGCTAAGCAATAAAATGTCATTGATGGCTTATAATACGGTGCATTGGCAAAAAGAACGGGATGACCGAACTGATATAATTCAAAGTTGGTCCAAATGAAACAAGCAACAAAAGCAATTAAAATCAGCCACCAAAATTTTTGTAAAAAGTTATTAACTTGATTCCGCAATTGCCAGCAGAGGACACCAAAGACTCCGTAGATAAAAAACGAAATAAACACGCGATCAAGCAGATACCACGTTTTTTCATGCGCACCGTGAAATACCTCTGTGTCGTAAAACAAGAGCCAAGCTAAATATAAAACTAGGGTGATTAATGCTACAGCAATTCCTTTTTTTACGTTATTGCCGACAAAGCGACTGATTGCCCAGAAAAGTGGCATTAAGATGATAAATTGCAACATCATTGTGTTGTACCACAAATGTGGCGCAGCGTTACCATTAATAAAATGCCAACAAAAAGAACCAAAATTATGAAATTGATTAATCTGTTGGAGCCAAGGCATTCCTAGTAAATAAATCAAAGTCCACCAAATAGTTGGTACAAACAAGTTCGACCAACTTGAACGCAGATGCTTGCGGTAAGAAAAGTTTCCCGCTAAATCATTAGTTCTAATGGTGGTATATAAAATGCCAAAAATAAAGGCTGGAGCAGTATATTTGACTAAATTATACAGAATACCAAAAATGTCTTGTGTTCTTATAGGCTGACCACTTCCCATGATTAAGGACATGATTGGTTGAGACATCACTGCTGTACAAGCAAATACTTTTAAGTAGTCACCAATGTCAGCAATTTTATAGGTGGGATAAGGATATTTATCCATTTTAATTAAGACCTTTCTTAGAAGATTTGTGAGATCCCTAAGAAGTTCCAGTCTAATATATGCGCTTTTTGGTAAAAACGCAAGCCCATTTTTAGTAATTATATTCTAACTATTTTGTGCACCCGTTAGTACTGCAGCGATTTCGTTACTAAATAATCTTTGGTTATCAGTTAAATTTTGGTAGGGAGTATTTAGATAAATTGTTCGTTGCGGCGAATTGGGGAAAATTCTTGCACTGTCGATTAAATGAAAATTGGTAAAAAAGCTTCCCCAGGTAACTTTGGGAATAAAGCCCATGCCTAGACCTGCTGCAATCATTTCTCGCACCGTAGCTGGTTCATCAGATTGATATTTAAAATTGAGTTTTAATTCATTTTTAGCTAAAAATTGATTAATTGTTTGTTGCAATTCAGTTTCATCACTTTCGCCCACAAAAGTAAAATTCGGTAAATCTTTAACATCTAAATTATGTTTACCTTGCATAAAATTCTTTTGCCAACCAATTACTATTTCTTCTTTTAATAACGGAATTGCGGTAAAATGGTCGATTTTATTGGAAGAGATAATAAAATCAAACTGCTTTAAATCCTTAGCGAAGGTTGTTCGTTGATGAATATTTAGACTGACATTAGGCAGTAATTTTTGCATTTTAAGGGCAACAAGTGGGATGAGCGGTGAGCCAACAGTAAAAAGAACATTAATTTGGCTATTTTCTTGGTCTTTATTAGTTTGGACAGCCTTAATTCCACGGTTTAGTAAATTTAAGCTATCGGAAACATATGAATAAAAAATCTTTCCTTGTTGGTTAAGCTGAATTGTTCTTCCTTGCCGGTCAAACAATTTAACGCCTATTTCTTCTTCTAATTGCCTGATGGTTTTACTAATTGCTGATTCACTTACGTATGCCAGCTTAGCTGCTTCAGTCACTGAACCTATACTTGCAACACTAACAAAATATTTTAATCCGGTTAAATTCATTTTTTACACCAATTGATAACCTTTTAGTTAACTATTATTCCTATTATCTATTATAAATGGTTATCGATTAGGGTTAAACTGTTTTTGTGAGATCCAAAGAGGTGATAACTTGAAATACTTATGGTTATTTCCCGGTCAAGGGGGTCAAAAGGCCGGGATGCTTCAAAAGATTGACCCAACATTAAAAAGTAAGGTTGAAAGTTGCACAGGTGTGAAGCTTGTAGACAGTGAAAAGGGCTATCAAAATTCGCAACAAATTCAGCTTAGTATTTTGCTGTTGCAAGTTCAGCAAATTGATCAGCTCAAAGAAAAAGGCTGGCTACCAGATATAGTAGCGGGACATTCACTTGGAGTTTTTGCCGCCGCCTATGCTGCCGGCGTTATTAATAGAGAGGATGTTTTTAAACTTGTAAGTTTGCGAGCAAGTCTAATGCAATCATCATTTCCAATAGGCTATGGCATGGGTGTCGTTGTAGGCCTATCTCGTCAAGAAGTTGGAAACTTGGTGCAACAAGTGAAAACGGAAAAAGATCCGGTCTTTTTATCAAACCAAAATTCTGAATTGCAAAACACTTTGTCTGGCAAAATAACTGCTATTCAAGCTGTACTCAAATTAGCTAAAGAGAGCGGTGCAGCCAAGGCTAAACTTTTACAAGTTCCGAATCCTTCGCATTCACCATTGATGCAAAGCGTGGCGGATAAATTGACCAAACAGATTGGGCAGTTGGAGTTACATTCTCCTACCTGTATTTATTTAGCAAATAATAATGGACATCCGGTTAAAAGCATAGCTGAAATTAGCTATGATTTGGCCAATAATCTAACTCATCCCGTTTTTTGGGAAACAATGATCAATGTGGCTCTTGAATACAAACCTCAAGTAAGCGTGGAATTTGCTCCAGGAACTGCTTTTACTAAATTATTAAAGGCAAAAACGAATCAACTAGCTAATATAACTTTGGCAAATATGACGATTGATGACGCAGATTTTTTATTACATAAATGGAAAGGAAAAGATAATGACTGAAAGAAATTGGCACACCCATCGGGATGCTAAAAATGCACGCTTAGCAAAAGCGGCGACACTGCTCGAGGGGAAATTTGCTAAAACAGAGGATGTTGTTAAGGTCCTTGAGACACTAATTAAACCTGGAGACAAGGTTGTTTTGGAAGGCGATAATCAAAAGCAAGCTTCATTTTTGTCAGAAGCACTGACAAAAGTAGATGCGGAAAAAGTTCATGACTTACATATGATTATGTCAAGTATTTCTAGGCCAGAGCATTTAGACATTTTTGACTTAGGAATTGCTGCCAAAATGGATTTTTCTTACGCAGGTCCTCAGAGTACTCGCGTTTCGCAAATGATTTCTGATGGCACCATGGAAGTTGGCGACATTCACACATACTTGGAACTTTTTGGCCGTCTATTTATCGATTTAATTCCTAATGTTGTTTTAGTAGCCGCTGATAAAGTAGATCATGAAGGCAATTTATATACGGGCTTTAATACTGAAGAAACACCGACTATTGTCGAAGCAGCAGCTTTTCATGATGGCATTGTAATCGTTCAAGCTAACGAAATCGTTGATCAAGTACCAAGAGTTGATATTCCTGCCGGTTGGGTTGATGTGGTTATTCCCGCTGATCAGTCTTACCAGCTTGAGCCACTATTTACCCGTGACCCACAAGCAATTAGCGAACTGCAAATTTTAATGGGCATGATGGCAATTCGGGGAATATATGAAAAACACAATGTTCAAACTTTAAACCACGGTGTAGGTTTTAACACTTCCGCAATTGAACTTCTCTTACCAACTTATGGTGAGCAACTGGGCTTAAAAGGTAAAATTTGTCGTAACTGGGAACTAAATCCAACCCCAACCTTAATACCAGCAATCGAAAGCGGCTGGGTGGAATCAATTCACTCGTTTGGTGGTGAAGTAGGGATGGAAAAGTACATTATGGCGCGGCCAGATATTTTCTTTGTAGGTAATGACGGAACAATGCGGTCGAATCGTGCCCTAGGCCAAGTTGCCGGACAATATGCTTGTGATATGTTTGTTGGTTCTACTTTACAAATCGATCAATGGGGTAATTCTTCAACAGTCACAAATGGTCGTTTATCTGGTTTCGGTGGTGCGCCTAACATGGGCTCTAATCCAACCGGTCGACGTCATTCAACTCCTGCTTGGCAAAGCTTGAAGCCCGAAGATAACCCATTGGCAAAAGGGCAAAAGCTCGTTGTGCAGATGGTTGAAACCTTTGGTTCTAATAAAAAGCCCGTCTTTGTTGATCACTTAGATGCTGAAAAGGTACGTAAAGAAGCTAAATTAGCTAACGTTCCAATTATGATTTATACCGAGGATACGACCCATATCGTGACTGAAGAAGGAATCGCATATCTGTATAAAACTGATAGTATGGAACAAAGAAAAGCTGCAATTGAAGCAGTAGCAGGTGTGACACCGGTTGGTTTGCGCTCAAAGCCAAAAGAGGTCCAAAAACTGCGCGATCAAGGGATCGTTGCTTTACCAGAAGATATTGGTGTTGCCCGCCGGGATGCAAAACGTTTATTACTGGCTGCTCAAACAATGGATGATTTAGTGCAATGGTCACATGGCTTATACAATCCACCTGCCAAGTTTAGGTCATGGTCATAATAAGGAGGTTAACAAAATGGAAAAACTTAATTTTAGCTATCAAAACACTCAGCCAGTGACTAAATTTGTTCATGTTGGTGTCGTTGCCTCCGGAGATTTAGAAGTATTAATTTATCCTGATGACAAAACTACATTAGAAATTGTGACTGGTAGTGACGGTTTCAAACAGGTTTGGCAAAATGTCCTTGACCGCTTTTTTGCAAGGTATCCTTTACAAGGCAGGTTTGTTATTCATGATTTTGGAGCCACACCGGGTGTCGTTAATTTACGATTAACACAGGCAATGGAGGCATTAAATAATGAAGAATAGTTTTGTAGAATTAAATGGTCGTCAACGGGCAAATGCTTTAATTGATAAAGGCACTGGTCGAGAATTAGTTGGACCAGAATATGATATGATTTCACCACATCTTGAGCCGCAAAAAATTGTTCCGGAAAGTGATGATGGTGTTGTTCTTGTCAAAGGTAAACTAAACGGTAAAAGGGTCGTAATTATTTCTATCGAAGGAAAGTTTCAAGGTGGTGGAATTGGTGAAGTATCTGGCGCCAAAATAGTTGCAGCTTTAGAAAAAACCTTAGATGATAACAAGCAAGGTATAAAGGAATACCCAATAATTATTCTTGATACTGGTGGTGTTCGTCTGCAAGAAGCTAATTACGGGTTATTATCTATTTCTGAAATTCAAAATGCCATTATTGCCTTGAAAAAATATGTTCCCGTAATTGGACTAGTACCGGGAAGGGTAGGCAGCTTTGGCGGAATGTCAATTACTAGTGCAATTATGTCATACTTAATTACAACACCAAAAGCTAGAATTGCTTTAAATGGTCCCGAAGTTATCGAACAAGAAGCTGGTGTACGTGAATTTGATTCTAGTGATAAGGACTTAATTTGGAATACGCTTGGAACTCGTCAAAGAGTAGCTACAGGAATTGCAGATGAAGTTGACGAAGATAATATCACGACTATTAAAGAAGCTATTGATAGAGCAATCGAAGAAAAAAAGGATGCTCATCGGACTGAGCAATCTGATTTTTATCTATCTTTACTTGATCAAATTGATTTTGCTAAACCCCTTACTACAAAGCAATATTGTTCTCTTTATGCTAAAAATCAGGCTAATAAGCATGATATAAACCAAGCGGTAGCTGGGGATAAGGCAACTACCAAGTCTCGTGGCCGCTTGTGGTTTGAAAAACTAACTGGTTTACCGAATGCAAAATCAGATTATCCAACAGTTCTCCATGCGGAAAAAGATGGCAAAGAATTTATTGCGATTGTTCCTAATGAAAATAATCGCTTTCCTCGTGTACGTCACGGTGAGGTGGGGTTGCAAGAAGGATTTTTAGTCGCAAAAATCGTTAATCAAATTGTTGCTGAAGATCAAAATAAAGATGTTAAACGTCAGCTTATCTTAATCGTTGATGTTCCAAGCCAAGCTTATGGGTATAAGGAGGAATTGATAGGTATTCACATTAGTTTAGCTTCTGCGGCAGCCGCCTATGCAAAGGCTCGGCAGGCCGGTCATCCAGTTATTGCCTTTATTCCAGGGGATGCAGTTTCAGGCGGCTTTTTAGCCCACGGTTTGCAATCCAACAGAATGATTGCCTTAGCTGATGATTCAATTACCATTCAGGCAATGTCAAAAGCTTCGGCTGCTCGAATTACCCAAAGATCAATTCCAGAACTAGAAGAAGCTACGAAGCACGTTCCGGCAATGGCTTATGACATTAAAAATTATGCCAAATTGGGTGCTTTGTATAAATTAGTCCCTGATGTTTCTTCTTGGGACGCAAATGATGCGGCCGTTTCAGAAGTTGAGCAAATTATTAATGAGGCCATTACAAGTACCAAGAAGCACTCGACCGATTTACATTATAGGTATGAAAATCCGGTTGCCATTGCAAGTGGCCGGAAGGCAACTAATGAGATGCGTAAAGCTGTGTTTGACCAATGGAACGATTAACGGCAATATGGCCCAATGATTTACTGCAATTCACTAGTTTGCAAGATCTAGTTTTAACCGAGAATCCTTTACCTGGCTGGGCAAAGGATTCTTTGTCTGAGACAAAAACAGTGGTGGTTAGACGGGGCTTAATCAATGATAATCTGATTCCAGTTGGAGTAAGAGGTTACGAAAGAAGGCAAAGGTTTGCTTGCTACTTAAATCTTGCAGCCATTAAAAAGCAATATCATCCCCAGTACTTTATTCAACATAGAAGTTGGAGAAGTTTATCTGAAGATAGACAAAAACTTCCACCTTTTCAGGCATTACAAAAGATAGCCCCGCTATTAAACAATTTTCAGTGGGGAATAGGAGGCTCGTTAGGCTATGAAATGGCAACCAGTGTAAAAATGGTTAAAAACACGACGGAACATGTTAGTGACTTGGATTTGCTACTTTACCAGACTCCTACGTTAAACAGAAGTCAGGCCCAAGAACTTTTGCAAAAGCTGAATCAGTATCATGTGCACGCTGATGTACAAGTAGTCAAAGGTCAAAACGGTTTTTCATTAGAGGAATATGCTGCTAATCGTAGTAAAAAAACTTTGGTAAAAACCGCTGCGGGGCCACTTCTAGTTGTCGATCCTTGGCAATTTTTACAGGAAAATAAATGAGTATTTTTAAAACAAGCGATAACGTAGAACTTAATTTTCATCTTTATGGCACCGGTAAGCCACTGATTCTAATAACCGGTTTTGGTGGCTATCAAGAAGTTTGGTCAAAACAAATTTCTTACCTTAGAAAAATGGGTTATAGCGTTTTAACTTATGATCACCGTAATATGGGTAAAAGCCAGCGTACAGTCAAAGGACAATCACTTGAAAGACTAACTAAGGATCTAATTGAGCTATTAAGTTTTCTAAAAATAACTCGGGCCACGTTTATCGGCCATTCAATGGGCGGGAGTATTATTTATAACTTGTTAAAAATAAAACCGCAAATTATTGATATAGCAGTTATTATCGATCAAAGCCCATATATGCTAAATACGAAGTCTTGGCACTATGGCTTTATGAATTTTACTTTGGAAAATTACCAAGACTTGACCCTATTAGCTCCGCAGGTGCATGAAACGCTTCATGGCATCGATAGTTCTGTTATGACGGAATTATTACCAGCCAAAATTGCTTACCCATTTGATCGAAAAGCAAATTTGGACTTATTGCAAGAGCATGTTCAGCTAGACTGGCGGACAATAATTAAACGTAGCAGCCAGAAGATGATTATCTTTGCGGCTGAAAAGAGTCCATATTATCCTTTTCAGTTCGCAAACTGGATGGCAGAACAAAATCCTCAAATTACCGCTGCCATTGTGCCAAATTGTGGTCACGATATAATGGCAGAAATACCGTTGCAGTTTAATCAATTACTGCGTCATTTTTTATTACTTAATCATTATCTACCACAGTAAAGGAAGATAAAGATGTTTCGTCATGAAATTATTGTTACTAAGGGAACCTTACCGTTTAAGATTATTATTCATAATTCTTCAGCACTTCAAATTACTAAACACTGGCACCGTGCCCTATAAATTGATTTTACTATTCACGGTGAAGGCGATTACCTAACTTCGGGGCACAAAACGCACTTGAGTGACGGCGATTTCATAATTATTAATTCTGGTGAAGTTCATGGTGTCGAAAATATTGGTCCAGGTGATGCTCGCAGATCAATTACCATTCTTGTTCCATTTGAGTTCTTGAATGAATTGCTGCCTGAAATTAGTCATTTGTATTTTGTTTTTCAAATCACTGATCAGGAAATAATGCTGAAGGTAAAAACTGAGCTAACAAGGATTTATCAGCTTTGGACTAATCAACATGATCATGAAAATAAGATTGAAATATTAGGCCATTTTTATCTTTTAATGGCGCTTCTTCTCAAAAATTTTGTTGTACCAAAAAAGAATATTATTTGCTTTAATGATGCCAGAAAGCAGGACAAGGTCAAAGATATCATTAATTTTTTAACCGCCAATTATCGAGATAGCTTAACCTTAGGCGAAGTTGCTGATCACTTCGGTCTTTCAAAGGCTTATTTGGATCGCTTATTTAAAACCGAAGTACAAACAAGCTTGATTCATTACTTGCAGCTGATTCGTTTACAACATGCCTACGATTTACTAGTTAATACTGATTTGCCTGTTACCGTTATTGCCGACCAATGCGGTTTTGCCAATGTTCGAAGCCTGCAAAAAATATTTAAAGATGTCTATAGTGCAACACCTTCCACTTATCGGAAAAAGTTAAAAAGTCAACAATTTACCTATTTAATAAAAATAATTGCAATATTTAGTCAATATTCTTCTCTTATAATATCTTAGTAAGCGATTACATGGAAGGAGAGGAAAATGACTCAGAATATTAAGCAAAATAGTCCACTTTTAAAAGTAGGTATTTTATCAATTTCAACCTTGTTAACTGCAGCTAGTGCGGTTTCGGGCACTTTACCAATGATGACAAAGCACTTTACCAATGAAAGCGTAGCGAATGTGAAAGCATTAGTGACTATTCCTTCAATTGGGATGGTAATCTTTGTCCTTTTGTCAACGTTATTTATTAAATACTTGGGTAAAAGAAAAACCGTTTTGCTTGGCTTATTTTGCGGTTTAATTGGGGGTGTTGCGCCATTTTTTAGCACCAACTTTCACCTGATTCAAATTGCGCGTTTTGTATTAGGAGCAGGTAACGGTTTATATTCAACTTCAACGGCCAGTTTAATTGGAGATATTTGGAGTAGGGATGAGCAACGGACCTTACTTGGTTATCAGTCAGCAATTCAAACATTTGGTCAAAGCTTGGCAGTTTTTGTTGCTGGTTTACTACTTGAAATTAATTTGCAAGCAGCTTATTTAGTTTACCTGCTGTTTATCCCAATCATTTTGTTATTTGCTTTAGGCTATAGCAAAGAGACTGAAGCACAAATTAAATCTCGGCAAAAAGAAGAACTAGTTAAAGCTAAATCCGAAAAGAAAACTACTAATGTGCCGATCTTAGCGTTAGTAGCAATATTAATGTCATTTGTATATTTCAATGCAATTATGCCACAACAAACCGATACTCCGCTTGTAATTCAACAACTAAATTTAGCACACCAAGAGTTTTTCTCAACTGCTTTAGCGTTAGCAGGACTTGCTGGCGCAGTTTTTACAGCTTTTTATGGCAAAATTTACCGGTTACTGGGACATTACACACCAGTATTTACGATGTTGTTAGGGGTTATTGGCTATTGGGGCGTGCTTCATTCGCCTAATATGCTGGTATTCACGATATCCATGATGGTAATTTCTGCCACGAATATTATTTTTCCGTATATTTATGGTGCGGTAATGGAAGATGTGCCAGCAACTTCCAAGGATTTCTTCTTATCTTGGGCAAAAGTATTTAACAATGGTGGAGCTTTTATTTCACCATACACGATGGCACTTACAGCATCCATTTTACATTAGTCGGGACCAATGAACATCATCAGAATTGCAATGTGGTATTTAGTATTTGTCGGAATTGTTTTTGTGATTTTGGCAATTATTAGAAACAATAGGTTAAGAAAAACAACAAAATAGGAGTTATGAGCATGAAATTAAATGTAGTGTATCAAGAAGAAGTTACTGACAATGGTTATTTCGTAACCAGCGCCAAGATTACGCCAAGTCAAATAACCAAAGATTTACAAAAACGAATTTCTTTTACAATAGAAGGTAAAGAATTACAAATAACTAAGATTGAGAAAGAGCAAAATCAGTTAATCTATTATTTTAAATTGACCAAGGAATTGTTAGCCTTAAGTTTTGATCCCGCTAAGTTTATTAATCAGTTAGCTTTGCCACAAATAATGCTTCACGTTAACGGCATGCAACCTAAAATTGAAGTTGCCTTTCAACCAGATCCATTTTTAGCAGATTTTAAGCAAAAAATTATTCAAACGGATACAATTCAATTAAGCTATTCAATTTATGCTTCTGGCACCAATCGGAAAAAGCGGCCGTTAGTATTGTTTTTACATGGTTCTGGCGAGCGTGGTTTTAACAATGGCATGCCGCTACTGGCCAATGATGTGCCAAAAACCTTGCATGACTATGCTAAAACTAAAGAAGATGCTGTTATTTTAGTTCCGCAAGCTACTTGGGCACCAACTCTAAATGGGTGGTTTAGAAAAGATTTTCGCAAAGCACTGTTTATTTTACTTAGACAAATAGAATCTGAGTACAACATTGACACGAAGCGCATTTATTTAACTGGCTTATCAAATGGTGCTTCGACAACTTGGTATATGGGCGTCCATCATGCAGATCTTTTTACAGCTCTAGTGCCTTGTTCCGGTTATGTTTATGATGATGGCAAAAAAGGCTATGGTGATCAAGGAAAAGGACGGTATATGCTTGCAAGCCCTGAAGAAGGTAAGACTTTGGCACAATTACCAATTTGGGCCTTTCATGCCGAAGATGATCCAACTGTTGGGGTACTCGGAACTAAGAAAGCTGAAGAAGCCATTCACCAAGCAGGGGGCAAGCAGCTGAAGGTCACTATTTATCCTAAGAACACTGTTAAGCCTAATCCGCATGCAAGCTGGGCGAGAGCTTTTAATACCCCAGAGTTATTACCGTGGCTTTTTAAGCAACACAAATAAAAGCTATTCTTTCTTATATTCCTTATTTAAAATGTTCAATAATGAATTGGCTATCTTTTTTACTTTGCTCGAAGTTTTCTTATTAATTGTTATAGCAACATCAAGATTAATTAATTTAGAGGGAATAGGAATAATATTGTATTGTTTATTTGTATTATTCAAATATTCCAAAACGTCGTTTAAAGTTACACTTATACCCCACCCCTCTATTGATAGTTGTGCAGCCCCAATAAAATCATTTACTTTAATAGCTTTTTTAAGTTTAATATCGGCATCTTCAAAAAGATGATCAACAATTTTTTGAAAAGCAGAATTGTTAGTTAAAGAAACTTCATTACTATAATTTAATTTATTCAAGACTTTTTGCGAAAATAATAGTTCATATTTGTTTTTATCAAACAAGGGGTGATTGAAGGTGACTATAATACATGCCCTTGACCGATATACATAATTTGAGAGTAGTTGAGAGTTATGAAACTGTGCACCCCAAAAAATATCTATGCTTCCATTTTCTAATAATTTTAATGAATCATTGGATGTGAAGATACGATAAATCTCAAATTGGGTGTACGGATGACTTTGTTGTAAGAGCTGAATTATTTTTGAGGTTTTTCTAGAAATCCAAATAGGTGTTATAGCAATTTTTATTGTCGACTCACTCTTAGTAGAATATTGATTAATTCTTTGACTCATATATTTTCGATCATTAAGTATTTTTTCTAAACCTAAAACTAATTCTTTTCCGGCCGGGGTTAATGAAATAGGTGTTTTTCTACGATTTACCAGACAAACGTTATATTTTACTTCAGTTTTTGTAATTAACTGGCTTATATATGGCTGGCTCAGGTATAGACGATTGGCCAAATCGGTAATTGTTTTTACTTCTTCTACCGTTACTAAAACTTTATGTAAAAGTTTTTCATCCATAAATATTTATTACCTTTTTACAATAATCTAAAATCAAAAAAATAATTTTACAAATGGTTTATTAATTCTTATATTAGCATTGTAAGCGATATTTATAAAATTTAAGTTAAACAAAATAATAAAAATAATAGGAGAAAGATTATATGCTTGGAAAATTTAATTGTTATGATGTAGTGATTGTTGGCTCTGGATTATCAGGTCAGGCCGCAGCTGCAGAAGCTGCTGGTAAAAATTTAAAAACTTTGGTAGTAGAAAAAGGTAGAACAACCGGAGGATCAGGAAATTATGTAGAAGGAATTTTTGCAGTTAATAGTAAAATGCAAATTAAACAAGGAATTAATATTTCTGGTGAAAAAATTTTACATGATGAATTAGAGTTTTCACATTATGAAGCTGATACCAATATTTGGAAAAATTATATTAATGAATCTGCTTTTAATATAGATTGGTTACAGCGCATAGGAGTGAAGTTCAAAGGAGTTGCTACCCTAGGAGCAGGAGTAAATACGTGGCATTTATTTGATGGTCTTGGTAAAAAGGCAATTCACGATGGATTACAACCTTTTTCTCAAAGAAATGGTGTCGAATTTATTACCTCTGCTTCAGCAATTTCAATTAACAGGGACAAAAATAATGAAATTATTAGTATAACTATAGAAGATTTTGAAACGAAAAAAAGACAAATCATAACTACTAAGGCCATAATTTTAGCCACAGGAGGCTACTTAAATAATAGGGAAATGCTGAACAAGTATTTTAATTCAAATTCAAGCAGAATAATTCCAATGAACTGCGGAAAAAATAATGGAGATGGTCTTAGACTCGCTTGGAAAGTTGGAGCAAAAAAGTTTGGCTTAGGTATGGCGATGATGTATGGAGGTCAAATTAAGGAAGAGAGTATTCCATCGTTTAAATTTTGGAAGACAGATATTGGTATTGCAACTTGCGAGATGGCACCATTATGGGTAAATGAAATTGGTGATCGCTTTGTTGATGAAAGTGTTTTTAGAATATGGGCACATGCAGGTAATGCAATAATTAGACAAGAAAAGGTTTATGCAGTTTTTGATCAGTCAACAATTGATAATTTTACTTTTAATGTTTTACCTAGAAGTCTAAAACCATTGTCTGAAAGAACTAGGCTAAATAAATTAAAAGATATGATCGAGCAAGCAGAAAATAAAAAATTATCTTTCATAACTACAAGTTCAACATTAAAGAAATTAGCTAAGAAACTTGATATGCCTAATTTAGAAGATACAGTAAATAGATATAACAAACAAGTAAAACTCGGAAAAGATGAAGATTTTGAAAAACCCAATCAGTATCTATTTCCTATCAAAAAAGCACCATTTTATGCTTTCGAATTAGGAGTTGGTTCCTATTGCACAATGGGCGGGTTAAGAGTTAATCATAGAAATGAAGTTTTGGATCCGGTAGGCCACAAAATTTCTAGGTTATACGCTATCGGCTCTGATGCTTCAGCCGCATTAGTTGGTGATACATATGGTGTTAATGTGCCTGGCTCTGAAGCCGGATATTGTATTTATTCAGGACGAAATGCTGTTGATGAAGCCGCTAAGTTAATATAATTGCCTTTTAACATGATTATCGGACCAAAAGGTCTTGCTGAATAATTCAAAGGAGTTGATTAAAGATTTGAGTTAACTGTTATACTTACTACCAAATCTTATCAAAGTTTTCTTACTGAAAGTGATTCAGCTTCTGTCTCTCATGGAGATTAAGTTGTCCACAATCAGTAAAACATAATTAATTTGCTTAAAATCTTTTCTTAAAACTGATTTCAAACTTGCTGAAGTCAGTTTTTTGGTTAGTAAGATATTCCCAAAAGACAATGAATAATTTTTTGAAATCTTGCCAAGACACAAATAAAATCTAATTTTTCTAAAAAGAAATTTTTTTAAGTTATAATTCTAAATGGAAATTTCATCAGACATTGTTTCAAGATGAATCCATGTTAAATTTAAGTTTTGATAGTTATTTGGTTTTTGACTAAATTTTTTCTTGAAGGGTTAGTATGAAAAATTATTTAAGTATTGATATTGGCGGTACTGAAATCAAGTACGCACAAATTGATGTATCTGGTCATATAATTGAAAAAGGTAAAGTGAGCACGCCAGATGGCAAAGACAAGTTTCTGGCACAAATTGATCAAATCGTTCAAAAATATTCCGGTTCAATTAAAGGCTTATCTTTTTGTGCACCAGGTAAAATTGACAAAACGAAAATTAGGTTTGGTGGTGCTATTCCTTTTTTGGATGGAATAGATTTTGGTCAAATTTATGAAGCAGAAGATTTTCCTGTTGCCGTAATTAATGATGGTAGAGCAAGCATTTTAGCAGAAAATTGGTTAGGAAACTTAAAAGATGAAAAAAACTGTGCTGCGATTACTTTGGGTACCGGAGTAGGCAACGGTATTATAGTTGACGGTCACCTTCTTCATGGTACGCATAATCAAGCTGGAGAAATGAGCTTTATGATTGCTAATATTTCTAATACTAAGGATATGCAGGGTAGTATCGGCAAGTTATGCTCGGCCGTTCGCTTTGTTGGCCAGGTAAATGAACAATTAAATTATGATGATGTAAGCGATGGTGTACAAGCTTTTGAGGCAATTAAAAACCATGTTCCTGAGGCAGTTGCTATTTTTGAACAGTATTGTTTGCAAATTGCTACTTTAATTCTTAACATGCAAACTGTGGTTGACGTTAATAAAATTGCCATTGGTGGTGGAATTAGTGCCCAATCATGCTTGATTGATGGAATTAAGCAAGCTTATGATCAACTAGTTAATGATGATAATTCGATTATCGGTCAAACTTTAACTAAACCGGAAATTGTTGCTGCTAAGTTTAGAAATGATTCTAATTTGTACGGCTCGCTATATAATTTACTGTTACAAACAGATCACGAAACTGTTTAAATTACAAAATTCAGAAGAGCTCCTTCTACTCAAAAGAAGGCAGCTTTTTTTATCAAAAGCAATAATTGCAAAAAAAGTAAATTTTAGTAAGTTGGTTTTAACTGAAAAAATAAAGAGCCATTAAGTTTAAAATTCTTTCTGGTAATGTGATTTTAACGTTGAAATATATTGTAACTACTTTTTTTAAAATAAAATTATTCTCTTTTGTTTTGTTGCCCCACATTTGCGTATTTAATATGTTAGAATAATTTAAGTTAATAGAGGAGGTTGTCATGACTCAAGTTAAATATCAACGTGTCGTTTTGAAAATTTCTGGAGAAGCATTGGCCGGTAACAACGGAACAGGGATAGATCCGACAGTTATTAGTCATTTAGCTGAAGAAATCAAATCAGTGCACGATTTAGGAGTTCAAATTGGAATCGTCTGCGGTGGCGGTAATATGTGGCGTGGTGAGACTGGTGAAAAACTTGGTATGGAACGCTCACAAGCAGATTATATGGGCATGCTAGCAACTATCATGAATGGTTTAGCTCTTCAGGATGGTCTGGAACATGTCGGTGTCGCAACTAGATTGCAAACCTCAATCGAAATGAGACAAATTGCTGAACCATATATAAGAAGAAAAGCAATTCGTCATTTAGAAAAAGGACGCGTTGTTATCATGGGCGGAGGTACTGGTAATCCTTACTTCTCTACTGATACTACTGCAGCTTTACGCGCAGCGGAAATTAATGCCGATGTTATTTTGATGGCTAAAAATGGTGTTGACGGGGTTTACTCCGCCGATCCAAAATTAGACCCAACGGCAAAGAAGTTTAGCGAACTGACTCAACTAGACGTTATTTCAAAAGATTTAAAAGTTATGGATCGGACCGCTAGCTCGCTTTCAATGGATACCAATATTCCGCTAATTGTATTTAACGTAAATACTGAAGGTAACATTAAGAAAGTTGTCATGGGCGAGCATATTGGAACAGTAATTGAAGGAGGCAAATAAATGAATAACGAAACAATCAAAAAAGCAAAACAAAACATGGACAAATCAATCACTGTTTTTGAGAAAAACTTGGGTACTATCCGTGCAGGTGTTGCTAATGCCGCATTGCTAGATGGAGTTAAAGTTGATTATTATGGTGCACCAACACCTTTAACCCAGATGTCTAGTGTCACTATTCCTGAACCACGTGTTTTATTAATTACGCCATATGATCAAAACAGTGTGGATGATATTGAACATGCTTTACTAGCATCCAATTTAGGATTAACTCCAGCAAACGATGGTAAAGTTATCAGATTGGTAATTCCTCAATTGACTGGTGAAAGAAGACAAGAGATTGCTAAAGAAGTCAATAAAATGGCTGAAGAGGGTAAAATTGCGATTAGAAATGTCCGCCGTGATGCTATGAATACCCTTAAAAAGCAACAAAAAGACGATGAAATTACCGAAGACGAACAACGTAATTTAGAAAAAGAAGTTCAAAAGGTAACTGATCAAGCAACCAAGAAAATTGATGAACTGGCTGAGCAAAAACGTAAAGAAATTACTCAAGGCTAACATATGGCAGTAAAAAAGAATCAATTAAATCATCTTGCCATTATCATGGATGGTAATGGCCGCTGGGCTACTAAGCAGAGTAAGCCTCGTGTAGCAGGTCATTATGAAGGTATGAACAATGTTGAACGGATTACTTTAGCAGCAGATGAATTGGGAATTAAAGTTTTATCACTTTATGCTTTTTCGACAGAAAACTGGGCTCGTCCCAAAGAAGAAGTCGCATACTTAATGAATCTGCCAGTCCGTTTTTTTGACAAGTTTATGCCCACCTTGATGGAGCATAACGTTAAGGTCAATATCATGGGCTTTTTGGACAAATTACCACGTAAAACTTATGATGTTGTTCAACGTGCAATGGCTGAAACGGCAGATAATACTGGACTAATTTTGAACTTTGCTTTTAATTACGGATCAAGAAGTGAAATCACTTCAGCTATTAAAGAGATTGGAACGCTAATTGAAACAGGAGCGATTAATAGTGATCAGATTGATGAAGAAATGATTTCTCAACGTTTGATGACTGCTAGTTTTGGAGAATTTAGTGATCCAGACTTATTAATACGAACTTCTGGTGAACAGCGTATTTCCAACTTTATGTTATGGCAGCTGGCTTATTCTGAACTTGCATTTAGTCAGAAGAATTGGCCTGATTTTACTAAAGAAGATTTAAAAAAAATTGTCATTGATTTTCAGAACCGTCATCGCCGTTTTGGCAAACTAGATGAATCGGATAGTTAGGTAATTTTGATATGAAACAACGGATAATCACAGCAGTTATTGCTTTAATTTTATTTATTCCAATCGTTATTGCGGGTGGATTGTGGATGGACTGGCTAACCGTGGCCTTTGCTGCAGTCGGCATCAGTGAAATCTTTTTAATGAAAAAACAGATACTGGTTTCTGTTAACTTTTTGTTGGCACTGCTTGCAACAATTACTTGGGCGGTTCCAGATAGCTTTATTAACTCAATGCCATTCCATTGGACTAAATATGGAATTTATTTTGCCTTAATCATGATGATGCTAACTTGGACAGTTTTGTCAAAAAACAAGACAACTTTTGACGATGTTTCAGTTTACACGTTAGGTTCACTATATATTGGTACCGGTTTTCACTATATGGCAAGTATTAGAAATAGCGGCAATGGGTTAGCACTTTTATGCTATGTCTTTGTTGTAGTATGGCTAACAGATACTGGTGCCTATATGATAGGAAGGCAAATTGGTAAACATAAGTTGTGGCCTGTAATTAGTCCTAATAAAACCTGGGAGGGTTCAATTGGCGGAACTATTTGTGCTGTAATATGTGCCGCAATTTACGTTTACTTTGTTAATGTTAATTATCCATTCTGGCAAATGGTTATCTTTGCCTTTGTATTATCCATTGTAGGTCAAATGGGCGACCTAGTTGAATCTGCTTATAAGCGGTATTATGGCGTTAAAGATTCAGGTAAAATTCTGCCTGGACATGGTGGTATTTTAGACCGGTTTGATAGTATGCTATTTGTTTTACCCGTCTTTGCTGCTTTATTAGGAATCGTGCATTAGGAGAATTCCATGAAGGGAATACTAATCTTTTTAGTTGTATTTGGTCTTTTGGTTTTTGTCCATGAATTCGGGCACTTTATCGTCGCAAAAAAATGCGGTATTTTAGTGCGCGAATTTTCTATTGGTATGGGACCAAAATTGTTCCAAGTTCGTCGTAATCCTACAACTTATACTATTCGTTGGTTACCACTTGGTGGTTATGTTCGTTTAGCCAGTAAAGACGATGAAGCTGAGCTTAAACCTGGAATGACTGTAATTTTGCAGACTAATGAGCAAAATGAAGTCGTTCGGATTGATGCTTCTGGATCAGACATTCCGATTGAGGGCCTGCCGCTTCAAATAACAGAAGTCGATTTAGTGGATCAACTCGTTATTAAAGGCTATGAAAATGGTGAAGAGGATAAATTAGTTTCTTATCAGGTTAATCACGATGCAACTGTTATTGATCAATCCAATACGGAATTAATCATTGCTCCTCGTGACACCCAATTTCAAGAAGCTAATGTTTGGCAAAAGCTTGCAACTAATGTTGCGGGTCCCCTTATGAATATTGTCTTGGGATTCGTTGTCTTTCTAATTTGGACCTTTACTATTCCCGGTCCGGCAACAACTACGATTGGAGCTGTTGAAGCTAATTCACCAGCTGAACAAGCAGCAGTTGAACCTGGATCAAAATTTGTTTCAATTAATGGTCATAAAACAACTACTTTTAATGAAATTTCTAATCAAATTAATGCCAGTAAAGGCAAAGCTTTAAGTATTGTTTTAACAAGTCATGGTAAAACTAAGACGGTCTCTGTTAAACCCAAAACGGTGAAAATACAAGGCCAAAAAGTTTATCAAATTGGTATCAAAGCCAAAAGTGATGACCGTGTCCTTGCAAAAGCTAAGCGTGGTTGGGATACGGCAGTATCAACAACCGGAATGATTTTTAATGCACTTGGTGGCTTGATTAGGCACTTTAGCTTAAATAAGCTGTCTGGACCTGTAGGTATTTATTCACAAACTTCACAGGTATCACAATTGGGCTTTACCTACTTATTAGCATTCTTGGCAATGATTTCAATAAATCTAGGAATTGTGAACTTAGTGCCAATTCCTGGCCTTGATGGGGGAAAGCTTTTGCTTAATCTCATTGAGATTTTCCGTGGCAAACCGATATCGGAAGATCATGAAGCAATAGTTGAATTAATTGGTTTTGGCCTTTTATTACTATTAATAATCGCAGTTACCGGTAATGATATTTACCGCTACTTTATAAAATAAAATCTAGAAATTTATTTCTTGGGAGAGAATTGTTAATGCGTCAATCTAAATTATTTATGCCTACGTCAAAAGAAGCACCAGCAGATGCTGTTGCTGAAAGTCATAAGCTGATGCTTCGTGGCGGATATGTCCGTCAAGTAACGGCTGGTGTTTATGCTTATTTACCATTAGGCTATCGTGTCTTAAAAAAGGCCGAAAGAATAATGGAAGAAGAAATGGCTAAAATTAATGTGCCAGAAATGGCAATGCCTGAACTTTTACCTGCAACTTTGTGGGAAGATTCTGGTAGATGGCAAAAATATGGTCCAGAAATGTTCAGGTTAAAAGACCGTCACGGTCGTCAGAGCCTGCTAGGACCAACTCATGAAGAAACATTTACAGAAATTGTTGCCAAAAATCTTAAGAGCTACAAGCAAATGCCAATTGCTCTTTACCAAATTCAAACTAAATTTCGGGATGAAAATCGCCCAAGATTTGGTTTATTACGGACCAGAGAATTTATTATGCTTGATGCATATAGCTTTGCAGCAACTAGAGAACAACTTGATCAACAATTTGATGATGAAAAAAAGGCGTTTGAAGCAATTTTTCGGCGCTGCGGTGTGAAAGTAACTCCAGTAATTGCAGACTCAGGAACAATGGGTGGCAAAAACTCAACTGAATTTCAAGCACCTGCTGCAATTGGTGAAGATACTATTGCAACCAATGAAACAGGAACATATTCTGCTAATTTGGAAATGGCAGTCAGCGAAGATACTTTTAAACCAGAGCCCGAAGATGAAGCTGAATTAACAGAAGTTGCTACACCTGGACAAGAAACAATTGCTGATTTAGCCGAGTTTTTAGCTGTTCCTAAGACTAAAATTGTTAAGAGCGTTTTATACATTGTAAATGAACAAGAAAAAGTATTGGTTCTTATTCGCGGTGATAAACAAATTAATGAAGTAAAGTTAACTCATGCTCTTGATGCTGATTCTGTCCGTGTTGCTTCTGACGATGAATTAAAGGAAATCACGGGAGTTGGCAAGGGAAGTGTAGGCCCAGTTGCTTCTGATTGGGCAGATAAAGTGATTGCCGATAAGACAGTTGAAGGTCTGATTAACGTCATTGTTGGTGCAGGCAAAGAGGGCTATCAGTATAAGAATGCTAACCTTGACCGTGACTTTAAAGTAAATGAATTCGATGACCTTCGGGTTGCGAACGAGGGTGAACCTGATCCAATTGATCACTTACCATTAAAATTTACGACTTCAATTGAAGTAGGACACATCTTTAAGTTGGGAACGTACTACACCGAAAAAATGGGTGCAGATTTCTTAGATCAAAATGGTAAGACACAACCCGTAATCATGGGTTCCTATGGCATTGGTGTAACCAGAGTTTTGTCTGCTGTTATTGAACAACATCTTACTAAATTTGGCATTGCTTGGCCAAAGGAAATTGCTCCATTTGATTTGCACATTGTTCAAATGAAAATGAAGGATGAAGAACAAACCGAGTTAGCTGAAAAACTTGAGAAAATGTTTAGTTCTAATTATGATGTATTATATGATGATCGTAACGAACGGGCTGGTGTTAAATTTGCTGATGCAGATTTAGTTGGAGCCCCAATTAGAATTACTATCGGTAAAAAGGCTAGTGAAGGTGTTGTGGAAGTTAAGCGACCAACAGATGATAAGGCTAGCGAAATTTCGGTTGCTGAACTTGCCAATTTTGTAAATAAAGAGTTAGGATAATTTTCGTGATTAATAAAAACGAACTTTTCTTACGACTTTTACAACAGATTAATTTTCCAAATCAATTTTCAGATAATGATTTGTTGCAAAAAGGCGAAATTGAGAACGTGGATGTTTACGCTAAAGAACATAGGTGGGATATTCACGTTCTTTTTACTACACCCCTTAAATTTGAAACATATGACGCATTAAATAAGGCGATAAATGCTACTTTTTCATCTTTTGTTAAAACCCGTCTATTTGTGCGTACGAAAGATGGATTAGACGACTACCTTACGGACTATTGGCATTTTGTCGTGCAAAATTCGCAAGTTTTACAACCGGTTGCACGAGAATTTATTTCTAACCATAAACCCAAAAAAGAGGACAGTCGTTGGATTATTCCAGTCGATAATTTAGTTGTTGATGGTCTGATTGAGCAAAAGATGCTGGACCAGCTTGCTGAAGAAATGCGCGACTATGGCTTTTTTAATCTTAAATTTGTGACTGAAATAGACGAAGCAAATTCACAGAGTAACTTGGCCAGCTTACAGCAGTTACAAGAGCAACATGAGCAAATTATGCAGGAGGCATACAATGCCGCTCCGCCTAAAGAAAAACCGAAGCAGCAAAATAATTATCCGACTAGGAAAACACGCTATGGCAGCCGGCAACTTGACGAGAGTTTACCAATCACTCAAATAAAAGAGGTAATTGACGGAACGCGTAATGTTGTAATTGAAGGTAACATTTTCAATATTGAAAGTCGCGAATTAAAGACGGGTACCGTGATTTTTACCGGTGAAATTACTGACTATTCAGATTCAATTTCTTTCAAGAAATTTATTTCTGACAAAGAACAAATGAATAGCATCTCAGAGTTAAAACCTGGCACCTGGGCAAAAATGCAGGGATCAGCTTCAGAAGATCAATGGAGTCATGATGTGGTTTTCAATGTTGCCAGCTTTGAAGCAGTAGAACATGTCGGCCGGCAAGAAAAATACGATGGTGAAGAAAAGCGGGTAGAATTGCATCTTCATACTAATATGAGTCAGCTTGATGCAACTAATACTGCTTCGGATTTTGTTGCCGCAGCTAAAAAATTTGGTCAAAAGGCAATTGCAATTACTGATCACGCAGATGTCCAAGCCTTCCCTGAAGCATATAATGCTGGTAAGAAAAATGGTGTCAAAATTGTTTATGGTCTGGAAGCCAACATGATTGATGATCATGCTTTGTTAGTGCTAAATCCAGCTCCTATGACTTACGAAAACCGGGAATTTGTGATTTTTGACGTTGAAACAACTGGTTTGTCTTCTGTTTATGACACTATTATTGAAATTGGTGCTGTCAAAATGAAGGACGGTGAAGTCCTGGAGCGCTTTGATAAATTTATTAATCCGCATCATCCATTAAGTGAACAAACTATTAATTTAACTTCGATTACTGATGAAATGGTCATGGCTGCCGATGATGAAGCTGTTGTTATTAAGCAGTTTCAAGATTTTTATGGCGATCGTCCGTTATGTGGTCATAATGTTCAGTTTGATGTCGGTTTTGTTAATGCCGCTTTACGACGTGCGGACTTAGCAGAAATTACGCAACCAGTTGTTGATACACTTGAAGTTTCAAGGCTGCTTCACCCAGAACAAACGCGTCATACGTTAGATTCTCTTGCAAAGAAATATAATGTTGTTCTTGAACATCACCACCGTGCTAATCAAGATGCTGAAGCAACGGGTTACTTAATGTTTAAGCTTTTAGAAGCTTTTACTAAAAAGTATGGTGAGGATGATCTTGGTAAAATGAATGATTATGCTGCCCACGGACAAGTCTTTCAGAGGGCAAGACCGCAGCATATGACCGTTTTAGCTAAAACCCAAGCAGGTTTAAAAAATATGTATCGTTTGGTATCAATAGCCAGTACCAAATACTTTTATCGCATTCCACGTACGCCTAAATCAGATTTAGTTAAAAATCATGAGGGGCTACTATATGGTTCCGGTTGTTCTGAAGGCGAAGTCTTTGTTGCAATGATGCAGAAAGGGTATGACGAAGCACGGAAAAAAGCCAAATTTTATGATTACCTTGAAGTGCAGCCACCAGCAAATTATTCGCAGTTAATTGAGGATCATTTAATTGCCGACCAAGCAGAATTGGAAGAAATCCTAACCAATATCTATAAGTTGGGGCATGAACTGGATAAACCAGTTGTTGCAACTGGCGATGCTCATTATTTGGAAGAACATGATGCTATTTACCGGACAATTTTAATTTCTGCTCAGCGTAGTAATCCTGAACGAAACAAGAAACAAGCCGATTTGCATTTTTATACAACGCAAGAAATGCTTGATGCGTTTAGCTTTTTAGGTGAAGAAGCAGCAAAAGAGATTGTAATTACTAATCCAAACAAGATTGCTGAATCCGTTGAAGAAATTGCGCCGATTAAGGATGGACTGTATCCACCTCATATTGAAAATTCCGACGAGGAAATGAAACGGCTAACCTACGATAAAGCGTATGAACTCTATGGCAAGCCACTTCCAAAGATTGTTCAAGATCGTTTGGATATGGAATTAAATTCGATTATATCTAACGGCTATGCCGTTATTTACTTGATTTCTCAACGACTAGTAGCTAAGTCAAATAAAGATGGCTATTTAGTTGGTTCGCGGGGATCGGTTGGATCTAGTCTAGTTGCAACAATGTCTGGTATTACTGAAGTTAATCCTTTGGCGCCGCATTATCGTTGTCCAGAGTGCCAGTATTCAGAGTTTTTTGAAAATGGTGAATATGGGTCTGGTTATGACTTGCCCGACAAAAAATGTCCTAAATGTGGTGCCGAGCTCGTTAAAGATGGTCAAGATATTCCATTTGCAACTTTCCTAGGATTTCACGGTGATAAGGTCCCAGATATCGATTTGAATTTTTCCGGTGACTATCAGCCTGTTGCCCATAATTTTATTCGAGTTATGTTTGGCCCTGGCAATTCATATCGTGCTGGTACTATTGCCACTGTGGCTGATAAAACGGCCTATGGCTATGCTAAGCATTACGATGAAGAAAAAGAACTTAATTTAAGAAAAGCCGAACTAGATCGGTTGGCTGCTGGCGTCAGTGGAGTAAAAAGAACGACGGGCCAGCACCCAGCGGGAATCGTCGTTGTTCCTGACGACATGGACATTTACGATTTCACGCCTGTTCAATATCCAGCCGATGATGTTGACGCTGCTTGGAAAACCACGCACTTTGACTTCCATTCAATTCATGATAATATCTTAAAATTTGATATTTTAGGACACGATGACCCGACGATGATCAGAATGCTGCAAGACTTGTCTGGAGTTGATCCACTGACTATTCCACCAGATGATCCAGGTGTCATGTCACTCTTCTCAAGTCCAAAAATATTAGGAGTGACTCCTGAACAAATTCAGTCAAAAACTGGAACGCTAGGGGTGCCAGAATTTGGAACTAGATTTGTTCGTGGAATGCTAGAAGAAACCAAGCCAACCACATTTTCTGAATTGTTACAGATTTCTGGACTTTCTCATGGTACTGATGTTTGGCTAGGCAATGCCGAAGAACTTATCAATGATGGAACTTGCAAGTTGAAAGATGTAATTGGGTGTCGGGATAACATCATGATGGACTTGATTCACTGGGGGGTAAAACCAGAGGTTGCATTTTCCACGATGGAATCTGTTCGTCATGGTCGTGGTATTAGTGATGATGACATGGCAGTTTTGAAGAAAAATGATAAAATCCCCGACTGGTATATTGAGTCTTGTTTGAAGATTAAATATATGTTCCCGAAGGCCCACGCGACTGCTTATATTCTAATGGCTTTGCGGATTGCTTGGTTTAAAGTATATTACCCTGAAATTTACTACACTGCTTACTTTTCTGTACGGGCTGACCTCTTCGACTTAGTAGCAATGAGTCATGGTAAAAATACTGTCAAGAAAGCAATGGCGGATATTCAAGAAAAGGGTAATGATGCCTCAGCAAAGGATAAAAGCTTATTAACTGTTTTAGAAATTGCAAATGAGTGTCTTGAGCGGGGAATTAAGATTAAAATGGTTGATATCAATAATTCAGAAGCAACTAATTTTAAGATTATTGATAAGCACACTATTTTGGCTCCGTTTAACGCTGTTCCTGGTCTAGGAAATAATGCCGCAAAACAAATCGTGGCTGCTCGGACCGAGCAAGAATTTCTCTCCAAAGAAGACCTATCTAAGAGAGGAAAAGTTTCGCAAACAATTATGGATTATTTAGAAGAAAATGAAGTTTTGGAAGGGATGCCTGACCAAAATCAACTTTCACTTTTTTAAATTTTGCAGTATTAATATAATTATGGTATACTTCTTAAAGAAGTTCGAATAAATGATTCGGAGTGAGCAAGTTTTGCTCACTCTTTTTATTACGGAGGAAAGTACTTGGCGAAAGTTAAAGATTCTGTACTTGCAGAGATCAAACCAATCATTGAACAACGCAATGATGAATTTGTAGATATTGAATACGTAAAAGAAAAAGGTCAAAATTATTTAAGAATATATGTTGACCGTGAAAATGGAATTGATATGGACGAAATAGCTGGACTTAGTGAATTAATTTCCGCCAAGTTAGATGAAATCGAGCCTGATCCATTCCCTGATCCTTACGTTTTAGAATTATCTTCTCCTGGTATCGAACGTCCTTTAAAATCTGAGAAGGATTGGCAAAAAGCATTGAATAATTACGTTCACGTTGGCCTTTACCAAAAAGTTCTCGGTGAAAAAGAATACGAAGGTACGTTAAAGTCATTTAATACTGATGAAATCGAATTAGAAGTAAAGATAAAAACAAGGCGGAAACAATTAACTATTCCCCGTAAGTTAATTGCAAATATACGTTTTGCAATTGAATTTTAGAAAGGCTGATTAAAACTTATGTCTAAAGAAATGCTAGAGGCGTTTGCTACTTTAGAAAAAACAAAGGGTATCAAACAAGATGTGATTGTTGAAGCTATTGAGGCAGCGCTTGTTGCGGCATATAAAAAGAATTATAATCAGGCAACCAATGTTGTTGTTGAATTTGATGAACGCCGAGGCGATTTCAAATTAATGACTGAGAAAGTTGTTGTTGAAGAAGTTCACGACGACAGACTTGAAATCAGTTTGAAAGATGCTTTAGCCATTAATAAAGCATACGAATTGGGCGATAAAATCAGATTTGAAGTTGCACCTAAAAACTTTGGCCGAATTGCTGCACAAACAGCTAAACAAGTTATTATGCAACATTTGCGGGAAGCTGAAAGAAACCATATCATTAACGAATATTCACAATATGAAGATGAATTGATTACGGGTACCGTTGAACGTCGCGACAACCGCTTTGTTTATGTTAAAATTGGTAATGTTGAAGCTGTTATGCCAAGAAATGACCAGATGCCTAATGAAACTTATAACCCTCAAGACCAAATTCGGGTACTTGTCACTCATGTTGGTTCTGATACCAAGGGCGCACAAATTACTGTTTCACGGACAGCCCCTGATATGGTTAAGCGTCTTTTTGAACAAGAAGTTCCTGAGATTTACGATGGGACAGTAGAAATTGTTTCGATTGCGCGTGAAGCGGGAGACAGAACTAAAATTGCTGTTAAGTCTAACGATCCAAACATTGATCCTGTTGGTACTTGTGTCGGTCAACGCGGTGCCCGTGTTCAAAACGTAGTTAATGAACTCGGTGGTGAGAATATTGACGTCGTTAAGTATGAAGAAGATCCGTCTGATTTTATTGCTAATGCATTGAACCCTGCAGAAGTTATTGCGGTTCAATTTGGCGATGAAGAAGATGAAAAAAGTGCATTGGTAATTGTTCCGGATTACCAGTTATCGCTTGCTATTGGTAAAAAGGGTCAGAATGTTCGTTTAGCTGCTCGGCTAACAGGCTACAAGATTGACATCAGGCCAGAATCAGAAGTTGAGTTTGTCGATGAAAGCTCAAACGAAGCCAATCAGGAAAATGAAGATGCCGCTTTAAACGATGTAGTAGATGAAGCCGCTGAAGATATTGCTGATTCCGTTTCAGCCGTTGATGATGAAGATGCCGCTACTTCTACTCAAGAGGATGAAGAAACAGAGCAAGATGCTGAACCAACTTCTACTGAAAGTGAAGATACTGTCGACGAATAAGGCAGGGGGTGAACTCTTTTGAAAAAAAGAAAAATTCCGATGCGGAAAGATTTATTAACCAATACCATGCAACCGAAAAAAGAGTTAGTTCGGATTGTAATTGATAAGAAAAAAAACATTTCTGTTGATCCTACAGGGAAAAAGCCAGGACGTGGTGCATATGTATCGCTTGATCCTGACAAAATTGAGCAAGCAAAAGAAAAAGGAGTTCTTGAGCGAAGCTTAGGCGTTAAAATTGCCGCTTCATTTTATGAAGAATTATATTCCTATGTTGATCATCAAAAAGCAAGAAAAGAATTGTTTGGTGATGATTAAAGTTGCAAAATAGACAAAAGGCATTGAATTTGCTAGGACTTGCTGAGCGAGCTGGTAAGCTTGTTTCCGGTTTGGAAATCGTATCAGTTGGCTTAAAGGCAAAAAAAGTTAAAATAGTAATTTTGGCTAATGATAGTCACGCGGATACAAGCGAAAAGCTTACTCGAATTGCTAAGCAAAATGATGCTACTGTCATTTCTGAATTCAGCAGTAGCGAGATATCGCATGCAATAGGTAAAAACCGTAAGGTATTGGGGATTACTGATACAGGTTTTTGCAAAGCGTTAATACAAAAGATAAATGAAGGAGTGTGATTTGATGGCTAAGAAGAGAATCTATGAAATTGCAAAAGATTTAGGCATCGATAATAAAGATGTGGTCAATAAGGCGAAAGACCTTGGCTTTGATGTAAAAAATCATATGTCATCACTAGAGGATTCACAAGTGAATCAGTTAAAGGGTAGTTTCCGTAACCCCGCTCCCGCCAAAAAGCAAGAAAAAGCTGCTAAAAAGAGTAGCAAGATTAAGATTTCTGTTGCTTCCATCCGTAAAAATGAGAAAAAACATGAAGACGGTAAAAGTAATAAGAACAATCGGCACAATAATAACCACCGTTCAAACAACCGCAATCGCAAAGGGCAAGATTATTCACAGCAACGTTCTAACCGAGAACAATCCACAAGAACACAGAAACCCGCTGCACAAGATCTTTTGAAGCAATTAAAACAAAAACAGAGAGTTGAAGAGAGTACGCTGAATCGTCAAACTGAAAGGGCTCGTGAGTCTTATAAGAATAATACGAGTAAACCACAAGAAACTGAGGAAGAAACCAGTGCCAAGAAGCAAGATGTTGTTAAAGTAAAGAAGGTTGAAACTTCTGCTTCTAAAGTGACCGGTCCTAAAATTATTAAGCCTTCGCCAGCTAGAATGAAACAAAACCAAACTGCTACTTCAGAGCGGCCCAAGGCTATCGACAATAATTCTGTTCCAGAACCTGCCAAAGAAGAAAAGCGTCGTGGCAATGGCCATAATTCACGTAATAATGGTAAACCAGGTCGCAAAGGAAAGAATCAAGCATTCGGCAATAACAACAATACTTATTCTAAGCACCAAGAGAAGCGTAAGCGCAAGAATAAGAAACGTCAATATGAACAAATGCCGAAAAAGCAGCCAACCCAAAGAAAAGAGCGTCCATTACCAGAAACTTTAGTTTATGAAGTTGGGATGAATGCACAGGATTTGGGTAAAATTCTTCACCGTGAACCAGCAGAAATTGTTAAAAAGTTATTCATGCTTGGGGTGATGACTAATCAAAATCAATCTTTGGACAAGGATGCAATTGAACTAGTTGCAGCTGAATACGGAATTAATTCTGAAGAAAAAGTTCATGAAGACATGTCTGATATCGATAACTTATATAATAAGAGAATGGAAGCCTCTAAGGAATCTAAGCATCAGATTAAGCGCCCACCTGTAGTCACAATCATGGGTCACGTCGACCACGGAAAGACGACTTTACTTGATCGTTTACGTCATACTCATGTTACCGATCATGAAGCTGGCGGTATTACGCAAAAGATTGGTGCATATCAGGTTAGAATTGATAATCATTTGATTACCTTCTTGGATACCCCTGGACACGCGGCCTTTTCAAATATGCGTGAACGTGGTGCAGAGATTACTGATATTGTTGTTTTGGTCGTAGCTGCTGATGACGGTGTAATGCCACAAACAATTGAAGCTATTGATCATGCTAAAAGCGCTAAAGTTCCAATCATTGTTGCAATCAATAAAATGGATGCTCCAGGCGCCAACCCACAACATGTTACTGAGCAATTGATGAAGTATAATCTTATTCCAGAAGATTACGGTGGCGATACCATCTTTGTTAATATTTCTGCCAAAACTGGTGAAAATGTTGATGAATTATTGCAAATGATTTTACTTCAAGCTGATGTGATGGAATTAAAGGCTGATCCAAAACAAAAAGCTATCGGTACGGTTATTGAAGCTCGGTTGTCTCGTGGACGTGGTCCAGTTGCCGACTTGTTAGTTCAACAAGGTACGCTTCATACTGGTGATCCAATTGTTGTTGGTAACCGGTTTGGTCGTGTTCGGGTAATGACCAATGATCGTGGTCGGCAGGTTGAAAAGGCAACACCTTCAATGCCAGTTGAAATTACTGGTTTGAATGATGTTCCTGAATCAGCTGATAAGGTCGTTGTCTTTGATGACGAAAAGACTGCTCGAAGTGTTGGTGAGCAAAGAGCTCAACAAGCATTACAACAATCACGTGAAAATGTTACTCATGTTACTCTTGATAATTTGTTTGACACAATGAAGAAAGAGAATATGAAGGAAGTCGATGTTGTCTTAAAGGCAGATGTTCAAGGTTCGACAGAAGCTTTGCAACAATCTCTAGAAAAGATTGAGGTAGAGGGCGTTCGCGTTAACATTATTCACGCAGGCGTAGGTGCCGTTAATGAATCTGATGTCACATTGGCTGGTGCTTCCAATGCCTTCATCATCGGCTTTAATGTTCGACCAACGGCAACTGCTAAGTCGCAAGCTGAGGCTGATGGTGTCGATATTCGCTTATATAGTATTATTTACAAGGCGATTGATGATGTTAAGGCAGCTATGCAAGGAATGCTTGAGCCAACATACGAGGACAAGGTTGTCGGCAACTTAACAGTTCGTGAAACTTGGAAAGTTTCTAAAGTTGGAACTATTGCCGGTGCTTTTGTTGACTCGGGTTACATCACACGCGATTCTGATGTCAACTTAATTCGTGACGGTGTGGTCATTTATAACGGTAAAGTTGCTTCACTTAAGCGATTTAAGGATGATGCTAAAATTGTTAAGCAAGGTTTTGATTGTGGTTTGACAATTGAAGGTTATAATGACATTAAAATTGGTGATGAATTAGAAGCAGTTGAACAGCAAGAAGTTAAGCCTAACTAGTTTGACGGGGAGGAAAACATGAAACACAGAGTAGGTCGTGTTGAAGGAGAGATCCTCCGTGAATTAACCAAAATTCTGCGGAAAAATATTCGTGATCCACGCGTAAGCGATGTTACAATTACTGCAGTTGAATGTACTAATGATTTGTCGTATGCAACTGTTTACTACAGCATTCTTTCTGAAAATCCAAAAAAGGAAGAAGAAGCTGCTGCAGGACTTGAAAAAGCAAAGGGCATGATGCGTCATTTGCTTGGTCAAATTTTAACAGTTTATAAAGTGCCTGAATTAATTTTCAAGCGAGACAATTCAGTAAAATATGGTAGTAAAATTGATCGACTAATTGCTGAAGTTAAAAAGCAAGATGAAGATCGAAATAATTAACCAAAAAGCGCTGTTGGGCGCTTTTTTAGTGGGTAAGGTAAAATGATAAATGGAATTTTAGTGGTTGATAAAGACAAAGGCATGACCAGTGCTGACGTCGTCTACCATTTACGCAAAGCCCTTCATATTAGGAAAATCGGTCATGCTGGTACTTTGGATCCCGATGTAACTGGTGTTTTGCCAATAGCAATTGGTCAGGCCACCAAGTTAATTGAATTAATGCATACGCAAAATAAGAAATATGTGGGAACAGCTATTTTAGGCTATGCTACTGATAGCTATGATATAAGTGGTAAGGTTCTCAAAAGTCAGAAGTTGACTGATCCGATTGCAAAAGAAGAAATTGAACAGCAAATGCAGAAATTTGTTGGCCAAATTGAACAGGTACCACCAATTTATTCAGCTGTCCGGGTTAATGGTAAGCATCTATATGAATACGCTCGTGAGGGTATCGAAGTAGACCGGCCAAAAAGGCAAGTGCAAATTTTTGCCTATGATACTATGTCTGAACCGGTATTTGATTCAAAAACCGGTTTTCAAGAATTTGATTTTCAAATTGAATGTAGTAAAGGTACTTATGTAAGATCCCTTGTTAATGACTTAGGCACCCGGCTCGGGGTTCCAGCCGTGATGAAAACATTACGCCGGACTGCAAGTTCTGGTTTTATCATTGATCAAGCGGTTAAACTTGATCAAATTATTGCTCATCCTGATGAAGTGACCAACTTTATTCAACCAATTGATGCCTTTTTTAAGGATTATGAAACTTGTGATTTAACTAATGGTCAATGGCTAAAAGTAAAAAATGGCAATTCAATTCCTTTGAAAACGAATGCAAAAAGGGTTGCATTAAGGTACAATAATAGCGTTAAAGCAATCTATCAAAAGGATGATGCTGTTTATCGCCCTGATTTGATGCTGTTACAAAACGAATAGGTGAAATGAAGGTTATTTATCGTGCACATTATCCATTTAACTTACCCCATCGGCGAAAAGCTATTTCCAACTAATATTATCTTAGCGCTTGGTTTTTTTGATGGTGTCCATCTCGGACACCAACAGTTAATTAAAATTGCCAAAAAAAAGGCAGACAACAAGCACTTGCCCTTGGTTGTAATGACCTTTGACCGTCATCCTAAAGAGGTTTACCAAAATTCACAAGTTACCTATATAGATAATTTAGGTGAAAAAGCCTATAAAATGCAAAAACTTGGTGTTGACTATTTATTGGTCATGCATTTTAATGAGCAATTTTGCCAGTTAACAGCACAAGAATTTGTTGATAACATTGTCGTCAAACTGGGTGCTGACACGGTAGTGGCTGGCTTTGATTATACTTATGGTCCCAAAGATATTGCTAATATGAAAAATTTTCCTAAATTTGCTAGAGGCAGATTTGAAATAATTGATGTTCCGAAACAATCTTATGATGGGCAAAAGATTGGCTCGACGGAAATTAAAAAGGCAATTACTGCTGGTCAGATGGACTTAGCACAAAAACTTTTGGGTGCGCCATATGTTATGTCTGGGACAGTAGGTCATGGTCTGCGTAATGGACATAAATTGGGCTTTCCTACAGCTAATCTAGTATGGGATACTAACAAAGTGGTGCCAAAGGTTGGCGTGTATGCAACCCGAACTAAAATTAAGGGTCAATGGTATGACTCAATGACCAGTGTTGGCTATAATGTAACTATTAATGATAATAAGAAGATTTTTATTGAATCTAATTTATTTGGGTTTAATGAAGAAGCTTATGACGAGGACATGGTTATAAAATGGTACAAGTATACACGTGGTGAGATTAAGTTTGCTAACTTGAACGAGTTAAAAATGCAGATGAAACAAGATGAAGCTCAAATAAAGGCTTATTTTGCGCAGAGAAACTAATAAATTCTTCCGGTTAATTAGAAAACTGCATTTTGTCAGAAAAAGTTTAGCACTCGACTTGACATTCTGCTAAAAACTAGTATCATAATAATTGTTAGCACCTGATAAGTATGAGTGCTAAAAGTGAGGGCGATTTTTATGTTGACCGAACGTCAAGAATTAATTTTAAAGACAATTATTAATGATTTTACGCAAACGCATGAACCGGTTGGATCTAAGACGGTCATGAATCAGTTGCCAATTAAAGTTTCGAGTGCAACTATTCGTAATGAAATGGCTGCTTTGGAAGAGAAGGGATTACTTGAGAAAACACACCTTTCCAGTGGACGCGTACCGTCTACTGAAGGTTATCGGTATTACTTAGATAATTTGCTTGAACCTCTTCAAATCCCTTCGTCTGTTTACCAGAAAATTGTTAGTCAATTAGATCAGCCTTTTCACCAAGTCAACGAGATTGTGCAGGAAGCTGCCAAAATTCTTTCTGACTTGACTAATTATACTGCTTTTGCGGAGGGACCAGAAAATAGTGATTTAACTATTACTGGCTTTCGAATCGTACCGTTATTCAATCGCCAAATTATGGCAATCTTGGTAACCAGTGATGGTAACGTCCATAGCCAAGTTTACAGCTTACCTTATAATGTACATGGTGATGAAGTAGAAAAAGCTGTGCGGATGATTAACGATAAACTCGTAGGAAAAGATTTAAGCGAGATAACTCCTACCTTGCTTAATCAGACTTTAGGTAAAAAGCTAACGAGCAATCATGTAAGCGAACTAATTGATTTAGTTGAAGATGTTATTAACGATGCTGCTAGTGAGCAGATGTATGTTGATGGTCAAATCAACTTATTGAATAATAGTTCGTATGATGATGTTTCTAACTTGCGTTCACTATATGAATTGATTGATCACAATGATTTGATTTCTAATTTTGTTGATGACAAGATTAATTCAGAACGTGGTAAATATCCGGTACGTGTAAGTTTGGGTTCTGAATTGTCAAATGATTTGTTAAGAGATTATAGTCTGCTTACGGCAGAGTATAGCGTTGGCTCCCATGGCAAGGGCATAATTGCTTTACTTGGTCCAAATAATATGCCATATTCACAAGTTATTGGCCTTTTGGAATATTTTAGAAATGAATTGGCTAAGAAACTGCTTGAATATTATGGCAGGTTTAAATAAAGGAGGTTAGCCGTGAGTAAGGAAAAATATGTTAGCGAAAAAGATTTGGCTAAAAAACAAAGTCAAACAAAAAAGGCTAAAAAAGATGAGAAAAACAAAGTAAATACTAAGGCTGACGAGCACAAAGATCAAAATTCTGCAGAAAAAAAGCTTGCGGAAAATTTAGCCAAAGCTCAAGAAGAAAAGAAAGACTTGGAGGATAAATTCCTTCGTAGTCAAGCGGAAATGCAAAATATGCAAAATCGCTACAATAATGAGCGTGCACAATTAATCAAGTATGAATCACAATCTTTAGCAAAGGATGTTCTACCAGCAATGGATAACCTTGAACGTGCCTTGAATACTAAAGTAGATGATGAAGCTTCTAAACAACTTAAAAAGGGTGTCCAAATGACCTTGGATGCTTTGATTAAGGCGATGAAGGATCATGGTATCAGTGAAATTGAAGCTGAGGGAGCTAAATTTGATCCTAATTTACATCAAGCAGTACAAACCATAGAAGCTGAAAATGATGAACAAAAAGATCACGTTGTTCAAGTTTTACAAAAAGGATATTCATATAAAGATCGTACACTAAGACCAGCAATGGTTGTTGTTGCACAATAATTGAAAGGAAGATTATTAATGTCAAAAGTTATCGGTATTGACCTCGGAACCACTAACTCAGCAGTAGCAGTTTTAGAGGGTAAAGAACCAAAGATTATTACTAACCCAGAAGGTAACCGTACCACTCCCTCCGTTGTCGCATTTAAAGATGGTGAAATTCAAGTAGGTGAAGTTGCTAAGAGACAAGCAATCACTAACCCTAACACAATCTCATCAATTAAGCGTCATATGGGTGAGACCGATTACAAGGTAAAAATTGGCGATAAGTCTTATACTCCACAAGAAATTTCTGCCATGATTTTACAATATATCAAGAAATTTTCTGAAGATTATTTAGGTGAAAAAGTTACGGAAGCAGTTATCACCGTACCCGCATACTTCAACGATGCACAACGTCAAGCTACTAAGGATGCCGGTAAGATTGCCGGTTTAGAAGTTAAACGGATCATCAATGAGCCTACTGCATCATCACTTGCTTACGGTCTTGATAAAGATGCCGAAGACGAGAAAGTGTTAGTTTACGACCTTGGTGGTGGTACGTTTGATGTTTCTGTATTGCAATTAGGTGATGGCGTCTTCCAAGTTCTTTCGACTAACGGTGATACTCACCTTGGTGGGGATGACTTTGATAATAAGATTATTGACTGGCTTATCAAGAACTTTAAAGATGAAAATGGCGTTGACCTTTCTAAAGACAAGATGGCTTTACAACGGTTAAAGGATGCTGCTGAAAAAGCTAAGAAAGATTTATCAGGTGTATCATCAACTCATATTTCTCTTCCGTTCATTTCTGCTGGTGAGTCTGGTCCTCTTCACCTTGAAGCTGACTTAACTCGTGCTAAGTTTGATGAATTGACTGCTGATTTAGTTGATCGTACCAAGGTTCCATTTGATAATGCTTTGAAGGATGCCGATTTAACTGTTGGCGATATTGATAAAGTTATTTTAAACGGTGGTTCAACTCGTATACCTGCTGTTCAAGAAGCAGTTAAAAAATGGGCTGGTAAGGAACCTGACCATTCAATCAACCCAGATGAAGCTGTAGCTTTAGGTGCCGCTATTCAAGGTGGGGTTATCTCCGGTGATGTTAAAGATGTCGTATTACTTGATGTTACACCACTTTCATTAGGGATTGAAACAATGGGTGGCGTCTTCACTAAATTAATTGAGAAGAACACCACAATTCCAACTTCAAAGAGCCAAATTTTCTCAACTGCAGCTGATAATCAACCAGCGGTAGATGTTCATGTTTTACAAGGTGAACGTCCAATGGCAGCTGATGACAAGACTTTGGGTCGCTTTGAGTTAACTGACATTCCTGCTGCTCCTCGTGGTGTACCACAAATCCAAGTTACATTTGATATCGATAAGAATGGTATCGTTAATGTATCTGCTAAGGATATGGGTACTGGAAAAGAACAAAAGATTACTATTAAGAGTTCTTCCGGCTTATCTGATGAAGAAATTCAAAAGATGCAAAAAGAAGCTGAAGAACATGCTGAAGAGGATAAAAAGAAGAAGGAAGAAGTCGATCTTCGCAATGAGGTTGACCAATTAATCTTCTCAACTGAAAAGACCTTAGATGAAGTCAAAGACAAGGTATCAGATGACGATACTAAGAAGGTTAAAGATGCTCTTGAGGCTTTGAAGAAGGCACAAAAAGATAATAACTTGGATGAAATGAAGGCCAAGAAGGATGAATTATCAAAAGTTGCTCAAGATTTAGCCGTAAAATTATACCAAGCTAACGGTGGAGCTCAAGGTGCTCAAGGTCAAGCTGGTCCGCAGGCAGGCCCACAAAACCCAGGTTCACAAGATGGCGGCTCTGATAATGGCTCTGCTGGCGAAGGTGAATTTCATAAGGTAGACCCAGATAAATAAAGGGTTTATAATTGAATAAATTAGAAAAGAACTGCCGCATAAGTAGTTCTTTTCTTTTGTAAAGTAAGGAGCTTTTAGATGGCACAAGAAGATTACTATGATGTGCTAGGCGTTGATCGGAATGCCAGTGATAAAGAAATTAACTCTGCTTACCGTAAACTAGCTAAAAAGTATCATCCAGATATTAATCATGAACCTGGCGCAGAGGAAAAATATAAAAAAATTAACGAAGCATATGAAGTTTTACATGACCAACAAAAGCGGGCACAATATGACCAATTTGGTTCTGCTGGTGTAAATGGTCAGGGCGGCTTTGGCGGTGGAGCCGGTCAAGGATATGGTGACTTCGGTGGCTTTGGCGATTTCGGCGATATTTTTAATGATTTCTTTGGTGGTGCTGGGGCTTCGTCACGTCATGTTGATCCGAAGGCACCAACTCGCGGAGAAGATCTTGATTATACGTTAACAATTGACTTTATGGATGCGATTAATGGCAAGAAAACACAAGTTTCTTATACTCGCAGTGAAACTTGTCCAACTTGCAAGGGTAACGGTGCTGAAAAGGGTACTCAACCTGTTACCTGTGACAAATGTGGTGGTACGGGAATAATGACCGTTAGCCAAAAGTCAATGATTGGTGTAATTCGGCGGCAAACTACCTGTGATAAATGTCATGGTCGGGGTGTCATCATTGAGCATCCATGTAAGACTTGTCATGGTAATGGCGTTGTAGACGGTAAAAATACCATTGAGGTTAATATTCCGGCTGGAATTGATAATGGCCAACAACTCCGTTATGAAGGTCAAGGTGAAGCAGGTAAAAATGGTGGACCTTATGGTGATTTGTACATAAGCTACCGGATTAAGCCATCTAAAGAATTTGAGCGTAGTGGAAACACAATTTATACTACCGTACCGATCTCATTTGCTCAGGCTACTCTTGGTGATGAAATTACGGTTAAGACAGTTCATGGTGATAAGAAGTTAAAGATACCAGCAGGTACACAACCGAATAAAAAATTCACTATCCGTGGTGAAGGTGTTCCTTACCTTCGCGGTAATGGCAACGGTGATCAGATTACTACTATTCAAGTCCAGATTCCAAAAACGATCAACGAAAAGCAAAAGCAAGCTTTAGTGGACTTTGTTAAAGCTGGTGGCGGCTCAATCACTCCCCAAGAAAAAGGCTTTTTTGAAAGACTAAAAGAGAAATTGCAGTAAAGTTCTCTAAAAAAAATAAAATTATCTTGCGTTTATTTTTAATATAATTATTAAAAATTGACAATCATAAAAGAGCATCAAACTTTTGTATTTTGTATAGTTTAATGCTCTTTTAATTTCCCTTAAATATATTTAGAGTTACGTAATTTATATTAATAAAATACTTTTTTAATAGAGAAAAAAGTTATATAATTCAATTATATTAAGTATTAATAAATGGTGGCAGTTTGATATAAGAATATTAAAACGGAGTGATATATAGAATGAAAATTAGTAAAAATGGTCAAATGGAGAAAACAAGAGCAATCAGAAGTAGTATGATTGTTGGTGCATCCGCTGCTGTCCTATTAGGACTATATCTTAATAAGAATGTGGTTGAGGCAGACAGTTTGACTGGTGACCAAAACATAATGCAATCTTCAATTAAGGCAGATACTAAAAAGGGAATTTCTGTTAGTCAAAGTGCCAACCAAAATAGTCAGGATGATGTAAACTCTACAAAAAAAGAATCAGCTGTTAGTAAAGAAAGCACTACAAGTGAGCTAGACAGCAATTTGCAATCAAATACAACTGAGTCGACTTCGAACGAGGCAACTAATCAGGCAACAGTCAAAGCAAGTGATTTAACTAGAGCAAAAATTCGCGAGGTTAGTTGGATTGGCTTGAAAGCGACTTTTGATGATGAAAATAAAGAATTAACTATTTTGGGAGGCACAAATGATCAGCCGGTAATATTAGATAATCCAGCAGGGGAATTTCGCTCTTGGGACCCCTTTTATTGGTATGATAATTTAACTAAAAATAGTATAGAAAAAATCACAATAAATGGCAAAATCAGAGTTATAGGTGATGCAACATATCTTTTTGGTGATTATGATAATTTAAAAATGATTTCTGGCTTAGAACAACTTGACACAAGTCAAGTAACTAACATGTCATACTTGTTCAATAATGACAGTAGCTTGACTAGCCTAGACGTGAGTCACTTTGACACGAGTCAAGTAAAAAGTATGGTCTTCATGTTCTGCGATTGTAAGGGTATAACTAGCCTAGACGTGAGTCACTTTAATACCAAAAATGTAAGCCAAATGGACGGAGTATTTGTTGATTGCAGTGGCTTAACCAGTCTAGACTTGAGAAGCTTTGATACTAGCCAAGTAACTAGTATGTATGATATGTTTGACAGCTGTAGCAGCTTAACCAGCCTAGATTTAAGTAGCTTTGACATGAATAAAAATGATAATGATTATAGGATGTTAACCCGTCTTTCTAGCCTAAAAAAAATAGTGCTGGGACCAAAATTTAAATTTAGACGAGACCGTTGGGGAGATACCGATGATATCGAGCATAAATTTTGCCAGTGGATTAATGTAGGTGACGGAACAACTGAAAATGCAAGGGGAAAATCTAGGACTTTATTGGATATACTACTAAATTATAATGGCATAACTGATCATGGTACTTATATTCACGTTGGAACCGTTAGGGTTTACTATTGTGATGAAAATTACCGAAAAATTGCTGATCATCAGGATTTCATGGGTGAACTTGGAACAAGCTATATCAAGGTAGGGCAAAAAGACCTGCCGGGTTATACCCTCAAAGAAATAAAGGGCGATAGTACTGGCACGTATACCGATGTACCGAAAAAAGTAGTTTATATTTACACGAAGAACCCAGTAAAGCCTGCGGAGCCAACAACTTCAACCATCACTGTGCACTATCAAGACGAGCAGGGCAATAAAATTGCACCGGATGAAATTTTAAGTGGCAAAGTGGGAGAAAGCTATCAAAGCAAGCAAAAAGACCTGCCGGGTTATACTTTCAAAGAAATAAAAGGCGATAGTACTGGCACGTATACCGATGAACCGAAAGAAGTAGTCTATATTTACACGAAGAACCCAGTAAAGCCTGCGGAGCCAACAACTTCAACCATCACTGTGCACTATCAAGACGAGCAGGGCAATAAAATTGCGCCGGATGAAATTTTAAGTGGCAAAGTGGGAGAAAGCTATCAAAGCAAGCAAAAAGACCTGCCGGGTTATACTTTCAAGGAAATAAAGGGGAAACCAGTTGGCTACTTTACCACCAGCGAGCAGATGATAACTTATATTTATATTAAAAATGAAGTAGGTAGTGAAGGTCAAGCAAGCATTACTTTAGGTGTAACTAGACGAAGGGATCAAACTAAGGAAAAGTCAAAAAAGGTTGATGGTCAAGCATTGATATCTAACCGGCTTAAGACAGGTAAGATTAAAAATTTAGTTGTAGTACGTAATAAAAAGATTAAGATCAAACAATTAGCAACTAAGGCCAGCTCAAGCAGTAAACAAAAACAGGATGTGAATTTGCTTCCTCAAACAGGAGCAGATCAAAAGCATATCGCCATTTGGACAATTTTAGGCAATCTAATGCTATCGATCAGTTACGTATTAGGTGGCTTATTAAAGCGGCGAAAAAAGTAAAGGACAAAGACTGTTTTAAAAAAAATAAGTAATTAGAAAGAGCATCAAATAATTGCATAGTTTGATGCTCTTTCTTTAAATGATTATTTTAATAAACGGCAAGAAGTGGCTACTTTAAAAATTAAAGTAAGAAAAAGAAATGAGTTAGTTTTTTCCATATTGTGAAATTAACAAAAATGATTTAATACAATACAGACTGTATCCTTTGATCAATTCATTTATCATGGTCGCTGAATTTGCTATAATAATAAAGATAGAGTAAAGGGTGCAAATAACATATGGATATTAAAAAACTACAAGATTATCAAAAACATATTCGTAACTTTTCAATTGTAGCGCATATTGACCATGGTAAATCCACAATTGCCGATCGAATTTTAGAATTGACGGATACTGTTTCAGAACGCCAATTAAAAAACCAAATGCTTGATGACATGCCACTTGAGCGTCAACGGGGAATTACCATTAAAATGAATTCTGTTGAAATAAAGTATCATGCTCAGGATGGAGAAGATTACATTTTTCATTTAATCGATACACCAGGACACGTGGACTTTTCGTATGAAGTTTCTCGTTCGCTTGCAGCTTGCGAAGGAGCCTTGTTGGTTGTTGATGCGTCCCAAGGTGTTCAGGCTCAAACTTTGGCTAACACCTATTTGGCCATTGACGATGACCTTGAAATTCTACCAGTCATTAATAAAATTGATTTACCTTCAGCCAATCCTGACCAAGCAAAAGAAGAAATCACTGAGATGCTTGGAATTGATGCAAGCAACGCGGCCGAAGTATCTGGAAAAACTGGCCAAGGTATTGCCAATTTACTTGAACAAATAGTGCAGGATATTCCGGCACCAGATGGTTCTCTGACTAATCCGCTTAAAGCACTTATTTTCGATTCAAAATATGATGATTATCGTGGTGTAGTATTATCTGTGCGGATTAAAGAGGGAACGGTCAAACCTGGTGATCACATCAAAATTATGAACACAGGTAAAGAATACGAGGTTACTGAAGTCGGTGTTTCGAGTCCTCACTCCGTGAAGAAGGATATTTTAATTGCGGGAGATGTCGGTTATTTAACTGCTAATATTAAATCTGTCCGTGAGACTCGAGTAGGTGATACAATCACCTCTGCAGAAAAGCCAACGGCTGAACCATTACCTGGTTATCGCCAGATTCCGCCAATGGTATATTCCGGAATGTACCCAGTTGATAATTCTAAATATGATGATTTAAAAGAAGCATTACAAAAGCTGCAGTTAAATGATGCCGCGCTGGAATTTGAACCTGAAACTTCTACGGCATTGGGATTCGGTTTCCGTTGTGGTTTCTTAGGTCTTTTACATATGGACGTTGTCCAGGAGCGACTAGAGCAAGAATTTAACCTTGATTTAATTATGACTGCTCCTTCGGTTGATTACCATGCAATTATGAATGATGGCTCGACTAAGGTAATCGATAATCCATCTGATCTTCCTTCAGCCGGTGAATATAAAGAAGTTCAAGAGCCTTATGTTAAAGCCGAGGTCATGGTTCCAAATGACTTTGTCGGTCCGGTAATGGAACTGTGTCAGCGTAAGCGTGGCGACTTTGTAACCATGGATTATTTAGATAAATACCGCGTTAACGTGATTTATAATATGCCGCTTGCAGAAATTATTTATGACTTTTTTGATGATTTGAAGTCGTCAACTAAAGGATATGCTTCACTTGATTATGAAATAACTGGGTACCGCGCTACTGATTTAGTTAAAATTGATATTTTGCTGAATAAACAAGTGATTGATGCATTGAGCTTTATTGCACATCGCGATGAAGCACAAAATCGTGCTAGACAAATGACTTCTTTATTGAAGAAGTTAATTCCGCGGCAAAACTTTGAAGTTGATATTCAAGGAGCGATTGGTGCAAAAATCATTTCTCGAGCTACAGTCAAGCCATACCGGAAGGATGTTACCTGGAAAATCCATACTGGTGATCCAGACCGCCGGGCTAAATTACTTGAAAAGCAAAAACGTGGTAAAAAACGGATGAAAGCAGTTGGTCGTGTTGAAGTACCACAAGATGCTTTCATGGCAGTTCTCCGTATGAACGATGATGATTTGAAATAACTTTTGTCAGGCGGTTAATTAAACTGCCTGATTTTCTTCTGATTGGAAAAAGGCTAATTATTTAAATGATAGATTGGAAACAGCGCTCTGGAAAAGAGTTAGCTCCCGAATTAATTGAAAAATATCAACTTAGTGAGATTGAGGCAAAATTACTTGCTCAGCGTAATCTTAATACTGATGAGCAGTTGGACTTTTGGTTTAATGCGACTGAAGAGGATTTAGCAGATCCAACTTTAATGCATGACATGACTAAGGCTGTCGAAAGAATTAATCTGGCGATTGATAATGGTGAAAAAATAACTATTTATGGTGACTACGATGCAGATGGAATAACTGCAACTAGTATTATGATGGAAACTTTGACGATTCTAGGGGCAGATGTTCATTTTTATATTCCTGACCGTTTTCGGGATGGTTATGGCCCAAATATGGCAGCCTACCAGAAGATTGTTGCTGATGGAACCAAACTGATTATTACGGTTGACAATGGTATAACTGGTGTAAATGAAGTGGCTTATGCCAAAGAACACGGGGTTGATACAATTATTACCGATCACCATAAAATTCAGGAAGAAGTGCCGGATAGCTATGCCATCGTTCACTGTAATTATCCTGGACAGTCTTATCCTTTTGATGATTATTGCGGTGCAGGTGTTGCATACACTATTTGCCGTGAGTTAATGCAGGATCCAATGACTGAACTGCTAGAATTGGCGATGATTGGAACAATTGGTGATATGGTTAAGGTTTCCGGTGAAGGCCATATCATTGTTAAGCAGGGATTAAAGGTAATTAATCAGACCGAAAGACCCGGTTTGCGCTGTTTAATCAAAAATGCTGGACTTAGTTTTGGCCAAATTAATGAAACCGATATTGGCTTTAATATTGCACCACGTTTAAATGCCGTTGGACGGCTTGACAATGCCGAGTTAGCAGTTGATTTACTTTTGAGTGAAAGTGAAGAAGAAGCCCAGGAAATTGCCGATCGAGTTGAGAAACTAAATGATCAACGAAAGGAATTAACTGAACAAGTATTTAAGAGCTGTTTAGAGCAAATTAAAAGTAACAGTTGGCAAACAAAAAAAACACTAGTTATTTATGATTCCAACTTTCATGAGGGTGTTCTTGGGTTAGTTGCCAATAAAATTGTGGAGCATGTTCGCAAGCCAACAATTGTCTTAACGAAAAATGATGCTGGCATTGTTAAAGGCTCGGGTAGATCGATTGCGGGTTTTAATCTCTTTGAAGCACTTGACCCCATGAAAAAAGAACTGTTTCTAAAATTTGGTGGACATGATTTTGCTTGCGGCCTTTCAATGGAAGAAAGTAAAGTCGATGATTTACGACAGTCTTTTGAAAAAAGCTATCAAACACCTGTTAGCTCAATGACTGAATATTATGATTTTGAGTTACCTTTTAGCGGGTTGAGTACAAAGACGATGGCTGAAATCAAAAAGGTTGGACCATTCGGGACAGATAATGAAGAACCAATATTTAGTATTAGTCACCCAGAAATATGCAGTTGTTTCTTCATGGGCAAAGATAAGAATCATATTAAACTAACAGTTGTAAAAAACAACACTAAGCTTGAAGTTGTTGGCTTTAATAAGAAGTACCTTACACGAACCCTCTTGCCATATATTGACCAGCTCTTCATTCAATTAGGAGAAAATTGCTACCGCAAACAAGTTAAGCTGCAAGGAGTAATGAAAGGAATAGTTTTCGCAGCACCGCAATTAAGTGTGGCTCAAGATGTAGTCGACCTCCGACAAGAAAAGTATGTTATGGGATTTGCGGATAAATATTTATTGTTTGATGAAAAAAATAAAGCAGTAGCTGCCAATCGGTATGATCTAGATCCTTCTAAGATTACTTTGGTCAATGAATATGATGATGAGGGTGAAATAGCTGTATTCTTAGATGCGCCCCATAATCAAAATGAATTTGATTTGGCGCTGAATAATCATTTTGGCCAGCTATATTTGCGTTTCTTACTAGATCAATTGCCAGTAGAAAATATTCCGGTTAAAAGTGCATTCGAACAAGTATTGAAGTATGTGTATCAACACCCGGGCTTGGCTGCAGATGACTACCGGCAGGTAGCTCCATATCTAGGCTTGGATTATAATAGTATTTTATTTATTCTACGCGTTTTCTTTGAACTAAAGTTTATTAAAATGGACCAAGATAAAATATTCGGTATCAAGAATCCACTTAAGCAGCCACTTACGGCTTCAAAATATTTTAGTGCAACTCGTTCACAAATTAATTTTGTACAACGGCTTAGAAAAATGGCGAGTTCTAAACTCTTAATGTACGTGAATGAGCAATTAAAACAACATTAACTTTTAAGGCTTTTAATGCTTTTAATTAGAAAGTCTGCTAGAATAGAAAGGTCAAAAGAAGCTTTAGAAAAGCGAATGAAGTTTTGGAGGTTTTTCTTCTTATGGCAAACATTTTTGAAAAACACATTGCAAGTGTTAAGGACTTTCCTAATGAAGGGATAATATTTAGGGATATAACTCCTATCTTGCAAGATGGAAAGGTATTTCAAGAAGCCACACATGAATTGGCAAATTATGCTAAGAAAAGAAGGGCGGACGTAATTGTTGGCCCTGAAGCTCGCGGTTTTATTGTTGGTTGTCCGGTGGCAACTGAATTAGGAATTGGTTTTGTTCCCGCTAGAAAGCCTCATAAGCTTCCTCGAGAAGTTGAACGCGCATCTTATGATTTAGAATATGGTTCAAATAGTCTCGAAATGCATAAGGATGCAATTAAGCCGGGTCAACGTGTAGTTATCTGTGATGACCTACTTGCAACTGCAGGAACCCTTCGTGCATGCAAGCGGTTGATTGAAAATCTAGGTGGTGAACTTGTGGGGGCTGCCTTTTACGTTGAATTACCGGATTTAAAGGGAAGAGAGAAACTGCCTGATCTAGATGTTTTCTCACTTGTCCAATATCACGGTGCTTAACACCATTATAAAAGCTGATGCTTTAGCATAGGTTTTTATTTTAAACTATTTAATTTTTATTTGTTAATTTGAGCATAGAGCCAGTTAATTCCTAGATTCAGTAATTAACTGGCTTTTTAGTTTTGATTGAGATATCAAATTCTTTTGATAATAATATATGGTATTAAGCTACAGGCTTTTAATATAAAAATCAAACATATTTTTAATTTTTGCATCATTGACATGTTGATATAGCAGGCTTGGTGGCATAAATAAACTGTATAAATTAAAAACTTTTTAGCTTTGCAAAATTTCTCCTAAATAGGAGTCAAAATTTTTTACAACTGCAACTTCAATATATATAATGGTGCGGTATTTCAAAAAAGGAGAATAAGAATTTTGCAATTAAGAAAAGCAACGATGGCCGATTTCGACCAAATCATAACTATTTTGAAAGACGGTGCTAATCAGTTAGCAGAACATGGTGTAGATCAATGGCAGGGCGATTATCCTTCGCATGATCAGATTAAGGAAGATATCAAGAATGGTTGGGCATATCTAGCTGTCTCGGATGATCATGAGACAGTCGGTGCAATTGCTATTGTGGATGGGCCTGACCATGTATATGATAATTTAAATGGTAAGTGGCTTTGCGACACAGATAATTATGTTGTTATTCACCGTGTTGCAATTAAATCTGAGCACGCTGGCAAGGGTTATGCGACCCAATTATTGAATTCCGTGATTAACAAGATCAGGCAAAGCGATAAAGTTGATTCAATTCGAATCGATACGCACGAAGATAATAAGGCTATGCAACATTTGATTAATAAAATGGGTTTTACTCAAGTTGGCAAGCTGCATGGTGCATACCGTCCAGACGAAACTTCTTATGTTTATGAGCTGAAGAAATAACTGTTTTTAAAAGGAAAAGATCTCTATTTTGATCTTTTATTGTTTACAGCATTTATTTAGTGTTATAAAAATTATTTTTTACTCAAACCTTGAGGCTAACTAACCTGAAAGGGGGTGGTGCTATAGTCACCCAGTAAAGACTTTTTGTTTTAAAAATTGACATTCTTGTCAATAGCTCACTATTTTTTATTTATACTTTTTCACAAAAACACCTTAAAAGATATATAACATTGATATTCTTTAAGTAAAACCTGACCCAGAAAATAATTCTGGATCAGGCTTTTTTATTTGAATTCGGCTCTTACATCATTTGGTAATTTGTGAGCTTTCTTTTTAAATTTATTATAATAGCATGTTTTATTACTGATTCCTACTTGTTCGGTTATTTCGGAAATAGGCATTTTAGTTGATATTAGCATATTATAAGCATCAAGCAATTTCCGGTCTTTTAATGCTTCGGAAAAAGACAGGCCGGTATATTTTTTAAATTGGCTCCCTAAATATGCACGGTTATAACTGGATTCTTCAGCCAGCTTATTTAAATTGCAATCTTTCGGATTTTTAGTAATTTCATTAAGCATGTATAAAACTAAGTTGGGTGTTTGCTTTTGAACGGTGTCATCAAAATACAGATTGGTATTTCTGGATAAAAATTAAGGAAAGAACATAAGTAACTGTCAATTAACATTTTAAAGAACTTTTGTGGATGAAAGTATTCCTTAATAATTACCTCATCTATTACTTTTATAGTTCTTTTATATAAAAACTTTGATATCTTAAATACTTGCTCAAATCTATTTCTAAAAGAAGTAATCAATTGATACTTAATTAAACCAAAAAACTGGATCCTTCATTTAGGAATCCAGCTTTAGCAGTATTGTAAAAGTTATCTATTTTTCATAATCGGTTGGTAGAACAAATCAATTACGATTGCGGCAAGTAGTGCCACGATAAAGACTAACAGTAAATTCATCCAACTAATCTTAGTCATTGCAATTCCGAATATTGCCAAGATGATCGTTAAGATAATATCTCCTAATTGAGTTAGTCCAACCGCTTTAGAAGGATAGTCTTGCCAGAAATAACGTTTTGTTCTGGTAATCATAATAATAAACATTGCGCTTAAAACAAGGTAGACATAGACCATCGTTGAAATTGTTCCGTGGCTCCAACCATGAGTATTAAGGTAAGCAATAGCGATAATACCAACTATCGTCCAGCCAGAAGCTAGCGAAAAGGCTATTTTAGCTAATTTGGCCATGTTCCAATTTTCAGGCTGATAAGTAATATGTGTTCTGTCGGTTCCAATCATCATCGTCACCATATTATTCATGATGGTGTAAATGACCATTGCGTTTAGTGCCATTGGGATATAGTCAAAGAAAAGGTAGCCAAAGGTTAATAGCATTGTTAATTGAGCGGTTCTGGCTAATTTAGTTAATGACCAGGTAGTCATTCGTTGATAAACCCGGTGACCAGCATCTAAAATTTTGACAATTGAAGTGAGACCATCGTTAAGTAAAACCATCTTACCAGAACGTTTAGCAACATCGGCTGCGTTTGATACAGCGATACCAACTTCTGCTTGACGCAGAGCAGGGGAGTCATTGACACCATCACCAGTCATACCGACAATATAACCTTTTTGCTGGAAAAATTTCACCATTTTTAACTTATCCTCTGGTAAAACATCCGCAATACCGGCTAATTTGCTAGTATCAGTTTGATCATTAAAGTCGTGAATCGAAATGACTTCTCCTTTAAGGTCGACCTCGCGAGCTACAGCTTCGGCTGTTTTTTGGTTATCACCAGTTAACATGATTGGTAAAACGCCGCGCTTTTTCAATTCTGCCAATGCTTGTTTGGAATCAGACCGTACTTGGTCTTGAAGAATAAAAACGCCAGCTAATTTGTCATCAATTAAAAGGGCTACCGAACGACCGGCGCCAAAGTCAATTTCCTTAATCTTGTCATTGGCAGCTTTGTCGATTAGGGACAGCTGCTTAAAAGAACCAAGTTTAACGTTATGGTCATCAATTTGGGCCATTGAATAACCTGTGCCAGATGTAAAGGGAGTAAAATTGTCGCTTGTCCTAATAGTTAAACCTAATTTAGAGACATAATCATCGATTGCATTGTCAATAATTTTTTTATTTCTTTGATCTGTAGCTGCAGAAGCAAGCTCTAAAACGGTTTTATCGTCTAGATTACTAAAATTGGTCCAGTTAGAGACAGCCGTTTTGTTTTCGGTAATTGTTCCCGTTTTATCAAGTAACAATAAGTTCAAATTGGCTGCGTCTTGAATTCCCGTTAAATCAGAAGTTAATACGCCTTCTTTACTCAGCCGAGTTGCTTCAAACGAGTTTGAGAGGGCAAAAGTGGATGGCATTGCCACAGGAATTGATGCAATAAACATCATAGCCAAGAATGGCAACATGTTAATTAAGTTATTCAGATCGCCACCCTTGAAGAAGGAGGCAATGACAATAACTAGTGTTAAGATACCATCTAATATACAAAGATAATAAATAATTTTAGTAAGTAATTGTTGTAAGTGACCGGGGGCAGCAGAATTATTGATCAGGTTAATTGTTTTACCAGAACGGGAATTGGCACCGGTGGCAGTTACGATAGCTAAACCGTTGCCCTCAATCACTGTTGTACCAGCAAAGCCAGTGTCATCTTGCCCTTTACTAACAGTTTTAGCTTCACCAGTAATTGAACTCTCGTCAAATGAAACTTGGCCACTAATAATTTTAACGTCAGCTGCTAAAACATCACCAGCCTGAATGCTGATTAAATCACCAGTTACTAAATACTTTGAATCAATATTTTGCCATTTACCATCACGCTCAACTGAAACTTTTGGTGTCAGTTTATGTGAAATATTGTTTAAAACGCGGCGGGATTGCTTTTTCTTAGAAGCACCATTCCACGCTGCAAACAAAAGCATTAACAAAACAAATAATGATTGAATCCATTTACCTAGAATACATTCTAGAATTAAGGCAGCTTCCAAAATCCAGGCTGACAAGTTCCATAGCTTAGATAAAAATTCTTTGAAAAAGTTAAATTGTGGTTCAGGAACTTCATTTAACCCATTTTGTTTGAGGAGCTTATCTGCTTGGGCTTGAGTCAAGCCACTATTTTTTTCAGACATAATTTTCCTTCCTTACCTTTATTAATTCATAGTCTAAATTAGCATAATTACACAGTTATTTCTAGCTAATAAGCTGAGGTAACGTTTCCAATTATTCTAAATAAATTTCGACTTTTTAAAGTTATTTTAAGATAAGGCGATTTGTATTTTAAAAGTAACCGTATACTATTAATCTATATCTAAAGTTATCTTTGTACTGGCTTTTAAAACTGATAAAAAGTTTTTTTCCTATTTATTAGTTTTTAAACGGTTAAGTGAATAAATACCATTGAGAAGGCAATAGTTTAGACCAATTTTAATAGTTAACGAATGAGGAGAATAAATATGACAAGTAAAAAATTGAAGATTATCATTGTCACAGCAATTGTTCTTTTGCTGTGTGTGCCGTTTGTTTTTCATAATTCAATTTCCGATAGGTTCAATCCATTGATTGCGGAAACAATCAGCTATGCGGAGGTTCCGCAAAATACGCAAAAATATTATTCTGTCCAATCTTTCAATCCAACAAATGGGAAATTACTACCTTATAAAATTAAGTACGTGGGCGGATATTCACCTAACGAAAAATACATTGCTATTGATCATAAGGGCCAATATGTGCGCTCAATTGAGTATATTAGTAAAAAAGAATTTTTGGCAGCCAAGAAAAAAGCTGAATAACAATAAAAAAAGTCCTGCTGTTAAACTAACGCCATAAAAAGCTATCTGCTATGGAATTTAGCTTAATAAGCCGGACTCTTTTTTTGCCAGGTTAAAATAGTCTAATGTCGGTTGGTTCTTTTTTGATATTAGCAATATTAGCAAAATGGTGTTCCCACTGATTAGTTTTGTGTTTAATTGCATCTTGCTTTAATAGGAAATTGAGCAGGATTAATTTATCAGAAGCATCCAAAAAGAGGTAACTTTGCGGAATCGCAATTGACGGTAATATTTGTCTTATTTTTGACAATGCAACTTTCTCCATTGAAGTAGTTGCAAGAATAGGGAGGATACAACCCGTATTTTTGGGAAGGAAGTAATCATAAATCTCATTAAAATCATCATGTTGGATATTCTGACCAATCTTAGCTAAGACTTGCGCATTGTCACGAATCGCCGGGGCGCAAGTCAAAAATAACTGAATGCCTCCCTGGGCACCAGTTGTGTAAACAAAGGCCTGAAATTTTTCCTTAAAAAATCTTTTGCGGTACTCAATAATTTTAGTTCCTTGTAAGATCTGGTTGACGTATTCTGGATGAATTGACATTAGTAGTGTTGGTAACTGGGGATCATAAAAATTACTTATTTTTTTCATAGATATTAACCGTTAAAACTTTTATTTTTATAAATTATAACACTTGCAAAAACAAAATTGGGTATACAAAAAGCCTGCAATACTGCAGGCTTTTTATTGAATTAAAACTAATTAATCCTTGTCAACGCTGTCTGGGAATGTAGCTAAACGTTCACCTTCACCGAGTTCTTCTTCGATTTCAAGTAAACGGTTGTACTTTTCAACACGTTCTGAACGAGCTGGGGCACCAGTCTTAAGTTGACCACCGTTAACAGCAACAGCAAAGTCAGCGATGAATGTGTCACCAGTTTCACCTGAACGATGAGAAATCATGGTGTTGTAACCATTCTTACGTGAAAGACGGATAGTTTCCAAAGTTTCAGTAACAGTACCGATTTGGTTCAATTTGATTAATGATGCGTTACCTGCACCTTCCTTGATAGCTTTAGTTAAAAGCTTAGGATTAGTACAAATGAAGTCATCTAACACAATTTGAATTCTGTCTTTATGGCTTTGAGTGAATTTGATCATACCATCAACATCGTTTTCATCGTATGGGTCTTCAATTGAAATCAATTCTGGGAACTTATCAAGCAACTTGTCGTAGTATTCTGCTAATTGTTCATCGTCAAATACCTTACCTTCGAAGTGGTACTTGCCGTCTTCTTTGTTGTAGAAGTATGAAGCAGCACAGTCACAAGCAATGGCAATGTCTTCACCAGGCTTATAACCAGCTTTAACGATAGCATCGTGTAAAGCTTGTAAAGCTTCTTCAGAATTCTTCATGTTAGGAGCGAAACCACCTTCGTCACCGAGGCCAGTTTCGTAACCCATGTCTTCAAGAACTTTCTTCAAAGTGTGGTAAGTGTTAACAATCTTTTCAAAACCATCACGGAATGAAGTCTTCTTAACTGGGGTAATCATGAATTCTTGTACATCAATACCGTTGTCTGCGTGCTCACCACCGTTAATAACGTTGTGGAAAGTTTGTGGCATTTCAAGGTCAGTACCGCCAAGGTATCTGTACAAAGGTTGGTGACTGTCTTTAGCAGCTGCATCAGCAGTAGCCATTGACACACCTAAAATAGCATTAGCACCAAGTTCAGCCTTGTTTGGTGTACCATCTAATTCGATCATAACACGGTCGATATTAGCTTGGTCGTGTGGGTCTAATCCCTTTAAAGCTTCAGCAATCTTAGTATTAACATTGTTAACTGCTTTAGAAACACCTTTACCACCAACACGGTCGCCGCCATCACGTAATTCAACTGCTTCGTTTTCACCAGTTGAAGCACCTGATGGAACTTCAGCCTTACCTACGACACCGTTTGAAAGAGTAACAAAAGCTTCTACAGTTGGGTTACCACGTGAATCATAGATTTCCAGTGCATGAACATTTTCAATGACTGATTTTAACATCTAAAAACCTCCTAAATAATAAATGCTGTACTAACGTCTAGTACATACATTAAGAGGAGCAAGGGCTCCATCTCTACAGAACAAATTTTAGCCTAACTTTGTGATTATGTAAACATTTGTAAACGATTTCTAGTGTTAAAAAAATTTAAAAAGATTTTGTCGCTTTTTTAAGTAATTTGCTTTATCATTTAGCTATACATTTTTAAGTTTGAATGGTTTATTTTCTATATAAGGATGCTTTTTATGGAAGAAGTAAAATTAATAATTGATTCTGGCTCTAATGATCGTGCTAGTGAAAAGTTAACAGTTGTTCCTTTAACAGTCACAATTGCAGGTAAAGATTTCCTTGATAATGAAGATCTTGATATGGATGACTTTTTAAGTAGCATGGAAACAAACACAGAAGAAGGAAGAACCTCTTGTCCAAGCATTGATGAATGGCTTAAAGCTCTTGAAGGTAGTAAACGAGCTATTATGTTAACAATTACTAGTGGCTTAAGTGGTAGTTTCTCATCAGCTTACCAGGCAAAACAAATTTATGAAAAAGATAATCCGGGTAGCAAGGTAATCGTGGTTGATTCCCGAACAGCTGGCCCAGAAATTTCAATTATAAGGGAAGAAATTGAGCGTCTAGTTAATAGTAAAACAAGATTTGTAGACATCGAACAAAAAATTTCGCAATATAAAACGCACACTCATCTGTTGGTTATTTTGCAATCATTACATAATCTAGCGTTAAATGGTCGGGTCAATATTGCAGTGGCCAAGGTTGCCAAAATGTTAAATATTGACGTGGTTGGAACAGCCAGTAATGAAGGCAAGCTTGAGCCCATCTCAAAAGTGCGGGGAATGAAACGAGCATTTAAAGAAGTTCTAAAATTAATGGGAGAGCGCAAATACCGTGGTGGACGAGTAATTATTGATCAGTGTCGAAATGAGAAGGACGCAGAAACTTTAAAGCAAAAGATCCTTTCTCTTTATCCGCAAGCTGATATTATTATTCGATCGATGCGCGGATTATGTTCCTTTTACGCTGAAGAGGGCAGTTTGATGATTGGCTTTGACGACTTATAAATTACGAATTATTTATTATGAGATTAACTTTTTTGCAGAGTTAATCTCTTTTTTAGTAGTATTTTTGGCTTAAATATGCTACTTATAGAAAGCGTTTACAATAATTGGCATAATCCTGTTTAAATCTATTTTTTAGCATGCTAAAATACCTTTATGGGTAATAATTTACATTTTATTTTATTGTATGTGTTTTAGGGAACAAATAATACTTTTTCGTGTAATTTTTAATTTTTAAGGAATTATCTTATTCCATTTTTTGAATAAATAAACGGAGGAAATTAGAATGGATATAGTTAAAACAGTTATTGCCCTTATTCCCATAATCTGGTTAGTCATTTCTTTGGGTGTTTTTCATGTACGTGGAGACGTTGCCTGTGCGGTTGGACTTATTGTTACAATTGTGCTTAGTATTTTTGGCTTTAACTTTTCGTTTATAAATAGTATTACTGCTGGTATGGATGGAATTATGATGGCAATTTGGCCAATTATTTATGTAATCATATCGGCTCTTTTTATTTACAATATTAGTAAGAAATCGGGCGGACTTGATACAATCATGTCAATGCTTACTTCGATCACAAAAGATATGAGAATTTTAGTACTGATTCTTGCTTGGGGCTTAGGTGGATTTCTAGAAGCAGTTGCGGGCTTTGGCACTTCGGTTGCTATCCCGGCAAGTATTCTTATCATTTTAGGAATGAACCCAATTAAAGCTGCAGTTGTGTGTCTTATTGCCAATACAGCACCAACTGCTTTTGGTGCTGTAGGTTTACCGATTACAACTTTGGCAAAGGTTACAGGGCTTGAAACTACGCAATTATCTTATTTTGTAGCTATTCAATTGTTCTTTTTGATTGTGATTATTCCGTTCGTTTTGGTGATGCTTACTTCAGGGAAGGGCCTGAAATCTTTTAAAGGAAATGGCGTACTTTTTTCAACGTTTATGGCCGGCTTTACATTTGCAGTTCCACAAATATTCATTACTAAATATATGGGGCCAGAGTTACCTTCAATCGTAGGCGCGATTATTTGTATTCTGTCTTTGGTTTTCATCACTAGACTATATGCTAATAAAAGACAAGAAACACCAGTGCAGCCTAATATTGAGGCTGGTACAAAAACGACTGGAGATAAAATTAAAGCTTGGATACCATTTATTTTGGTATTCGTCTTAATTATTTTTACCTCTTCACTGTTTCCATCAATCAAGGGTGCTTTAGCTAGTGTCAAAACGAGTTTTCACTTCTACAATGGCATTGGTGCCAAACCAGTCGACATTGACTGGCTATCATCTCCTGGTACCTTGATTCTGCTATCAAGTTTCATTGGTGGTGCTATTCAAGGGTTATCATTAAAAGAGATGGTTTTAGTGCTATTTGACACCATCAAACAACTGACTAAAACTATTGTAACGGTTTGTGCTATTGTAGGCTTGTCAAAAGTAATGGGTTATAGTGGCATGATTACTATCATCGCAATCAGCTTGGTTAAATTAACTGGTCCTTTTTACCCAGTAATTTCGCCAATCATTGGTGTTCTAGGAATTTTTATTACCGGTAGTGATACTTCTGCTAACGTATTGTTCGGAGCCTTGCAAGTACAAGCAGCTCAAGCATTAAGTGTTAATACTTATTGGCTAGCGGCGGCTAACATGGCTGGTGCAACAGCCGGTAAAATGATTTCTCCCCAAAGTATTGCTATTGCAACAGGTGCCACTAAGCTTGAAGGGAAAGAAGGCGTACTTCTAAAAAAGGCTCTTCCATATTGTGCAGTGTATACACTAGCACTGTGTGTAATTGTTTTTGTACTTGGTAAGATACTCTACATGTTATAAAGAAGATTAATGAAATATTGACTTTATCTTATTTTGCAAAACAGTTATCTGTTATTGCAGGTAAAGACTTTTTTAAGGACTAATTTAATTTTTTAAATTAGTCTTTTTTTGCATATAAAAATAATGCTTACTTTGTTTTAGTTTAATTAGTTGATTTTATTACAGTAGCAAAAGAAAAAATTGCTGCGACAAGGTAAAGCATAAGACTGCTAATGAAGTTGCACCAATTACATCTGAAGGGTAGTGGGCTTTAAGACTAATGCGTGAAATGACTACCATAATCCAGATCGCAAACAGAGTGATTAAAAGTTTACTACCAAATTGATTTGCAAATATTTTCCATAAAATCAGGACCATTATGGTTGTTCCTAAAACATGACCACTAGGAAAGCTATAACCGTCTTCGAGATTAGAATGTTTAATAGGACGTTTTCGATGCATCCATTTCTTAAGCAGTAGCCCTGTTAAGTCAGTAAAGCCTAGTGTGAATAGCACCCAAAAAGCAGTTAGATTTTTTTCTTCATTAATTAAAAAGCTGGCAAGAAAAATATCCCAAACTACTAAAAGTTTAGGGTCATTGATAAAAGCAATTACTTGCCAGCTAAAACCATTATGTCGCCTAACTAATTTGTGGTGGAGCCAATGGTCAAACAGGTTAAAGCGGCGTGAGTTCCTAATGTTAAATATAAGTAGCACCAGTATTAGAGCAGACATAATTGCAATCCAGATGTTTAAATACAAGACAAACCCCTACCTATCAAACTTTATTCGACTGTATTTTACCAGTTGCCAAGGTTTCAATATACTTTAAAGGACACTCTTGAGTAAAACTTAAGGAAATTGCTAATAAAAGGTAATTTATTAAATTAGTTAGTTAAATAAAACTATTAATTTTGCAAATAACTTTAGCAAGGCAAGTATCTGATTAATCTGAAATTTTATATAAAACCTAGATCAGATTATTTTTAAACTAAGCCTTTAAATCTAGCTTAAAGTAAATACTATTCATGAATAAAATGCAAAAATAAAAGTAATATTATAGTAATTATAAAATATATTTTACTTATAATTGTAGATTGAAAATTCCGACCCTAGATTAATTTGAAATATAAAACGGTTTTTAAGTCGGTAGTTATTTAATTCTCTTGTTTTGAAATTGTTTAGTGACTGTACGTTATTGTCATATCACTATCATTGCCGAAAACAAATCTATCCTTTTAATTAAATTGTAGCAATCTGGTCAAGATTTTATTACCTAAAAGCACTCTTTAAAAATTGCTGTTAATAAATTTAATAGCTATATAAAATGGGATAGTCTATGAGGCTCTGAGAATGACAGTAACTTTGTAAGTAAATAGCTTGGAAAATTACCGATATTCAAGGACTTGTAATTTTACAAATTATTTATTTGATCATTGGTATTACTGGATTAGAGGTAAATAGACATACCCCGCAAGCTAATTTTTATTAACAAATTAAATTATGAACCAATTTCAATGTATTTGTGCAGAGTCTTTTTGGAATTAAATTGATATAAAATTTATTTACGATTCAATGGCTTATCGTGGAAGCGCGACCAATTAGTCAGAAGACAGAAGACTCCTAAAAAGCTGTGTAATGGGTTACTTATTTCTTATTTGGTAGTTCATTCTGCGATGAATTTTTCCTTTTATTTTCCTTTTATTTGTAGATTTTCAGTGCTTATTATTCCTCTGCGTTAAATTGGTAAATAATTTGGCAGCATATTTGATTAGATATAATAATTTTTGGGCATATTCTGTTTATGAATTATATAAAAGTCTAATGGTGCAAATCATTGGTAAGTAATTTTGGTAAAATTAAGGAAATCATATCTAAAATGGACAACGATTAAACGATTATAAGAACAAATTTAGTAAAATTGTAAAATTAATTTTGCAGTTTTACCAATATCATGTATAATTATGATTGTTGTGGAGAGTTGGCAGAGTGGTAATGCACCGGACTCGAAATCCGGCGAACCAAGTTTTCCTTGGCGCGCAGGTTCAAATCCTGTACTCTCCTTAAAATAAGAAACAAGCTTGTAATCAAAGTCTTTACAAGCTTGTTTTAATTTTATACGGCAAATGCACGGTATAAAAATTCTATTTTTGCTTAACATCAGTGAATTTGATCACTTTTCCTCTAATTTAGAAATACTAATCGCAAATTCTATTTAATATTCGCATAATTTTGTTTTATGTCTGCTAACAAGATAAACACCTAACTAAAAAACTAGTTGGCCGTTTCTTTTATATAAGTTAACTGTATCAGCTAGCATTCTATATGGAATGCCATACTGCTCAATAAATTGAATTGGCTCATCAAAACAGTCATATTGTTTTGATGCATATTTAAAAATCAAATTTAGTGAGAATAGGTCTGCACGACGTTCATTCGGCGTTAAAGGTGTTCCACAATAATTGGATAAACCCGGTTCCCCAGCTAAAATATGACCAATTTCGTGACCAATTATGAAAGGTAACTCTTTTTTATTTTTCCAATTTATATTGATAATAATCAATTGTTTGCTTTTGTCGGACAAAGAACTGTATTCTGGTTTGGTAAATATTTGTAAAACGCCAATTTTGTGTTTAAAGGCATAATTATATAGCCAAGCAATTAAATTACTCACGACGTTTACCTCTTTCAATGTCTGAATCCATAAGATTTTTAATAATATCAAGATAATCATTAGGAATAGGTCGGCCACGGTAGGATAATAATTCATCATTTTCAATATCAATCGCATGGCGTTCCTTGATATTAATGGGGGAAGGATCATCAGTATTACCAAGTAGATAATCGGTTGAAGTATGTAATACATTAGCAACTTTTTGTAAGTTATTACTTGTTGGGGTTTGCTTTTTCCAACGATAAATTGAATTAGTTCCTATACCAGCTAAATCATTTACCTTTGCAAGAGTTAAATGATGCTTTTTGGCTAATTTCTTTATTCTTTCAAACGTGCACATATCAAGGATCTCCCTATCCTTGACAAAAAATATTAGCGAATTCACTATTATTATGTTGACTAATTAGCGAAAACGAGTAATAATATATTTGTCAATTAAATCACTTACGGTTTTAAGTAAATAAATGACCACTGCAATTGTATGGGGATACTGTTCAATAGCATTTATTTACTATGCCTTCATATTAGCGTTTGCGCTAATATAAGTCAATCTTATTACGCGATTTAATGATGAAAATTTTTACGTAGAATGGAGGAAGTGAAGAATATCGACAAAATTATAGAGCTAGTAACCTGTAATTATAAATTTAAGTAAAAGTTGAAAAGGGTAGATTATCGCACACTATTAAAAGTTGAGCGAAAATTCTAAATATTAACGGGGCAAAGCCAAAATAATTATCCTTTATTGAAGCAAGCCCCAATGATATATACATTAGGAATATTTTATTGGATATGAAGTGCAACCAAACAGTTCGACATTTTATAATAAGCAAATCTTGATACACGATTTCGATAGTCAATTGAAGTCGTGTATTTTAATTTGGCTTTTTTCTCGAATGTGCTAATGCGATCGATTGTTCGGTGGTCGACTATGTCATGTCTTTTTTTGCGAACTCGTTCTTAAACATCGTCTTTAAGTTTATACTTAATTAATATAAACTTTTATGACCGCTCCATAGAGTCTTTAGAATAATTAGAATTAGCGTATGGCTTAAACATGGACGCATACAATTCTTCAGGACTAGCCCTATAATTTTGTTCCAAGTTGAAGATTTCGCTTTAACTTACTTAAATAATTTTATCATCGAAAAACGACCTCCAAAATTGTTCTAATTTCGGGGGCCGTAACACTTTTTAAACTTCTTTGGTTTAATTTTAAAAAATATGTTTAATGACGACTTCAATTCTTTGGTTTTAAATGTTCTGCGTAAGTCCGAATGTTGTTTTGTACAAATTCCTGTGGTTGAATTTGAAAAAGCGAATCTGGAAAGGAATGTTGCATAATGGCTTGACCCAAGTTAAGTAGAATTAGATTATCAATTTCCACTTTCAAGTCAATGTCCTGGGCAATTTCGCCATTATTTTGCATTTGCGCAAATTTTTCTTCTAAAATATTTCTGATTAAATCAAGTAAGCTTTTAATTACTTTTTTTAGTTCAGGTAATTTTTGTGATTCACGAATACCGGTCAAAAATAACGCTAAGTGCTGTTCAATAAAACCTTGGTAGATTACAGAAAAATTCATGATATCTTTTTCAATGTCACCAACAAGCTGGTAATTATCCCCGACTGTTTGAATATCTTGACGATATTCGGCTACAAGTTGCTGCAAAATACTATATTTATCTTTAAAGTGTCTAAATAAGGTACTTTCATTAACTTGTGCGGCTTGAGCAATTTTTTTTGTAGTTGTTCCTTGATATCCATTTTGAATTAATAAATGTGAAAAAGCTGCCAAAATCCTTTGTTCAACATCACCAGCCATGTTGATCACCTGCCTTAACTTAATTCATCAAATTTTAACGTTGGTTGCTTGTGTCTTATTGTAACAATTATCATATTAACTAACAAGATTCCTACCAGGAGTAGCCAAAAGCCGATTTGTTGCTCCGAAGAAAATGTCCCTCCATAGAGGAAATTAAAGTCAGACTGAATCCCGTAGTATACCGGGGATATGTAATGAACAAGATTAAAGAAAGAATTCATTCCAATCAGTGGAATAATTCCGGCTCCTGAAACGACTTGAATCATTGTCAAAATAATATTAATCGGAGTTCCGATTTGTCCTAATAATAGAAGTGCTATTGTGTTGAAGTTGTAGTAAAGGAAAATTGCCAATGTATGTCCAAACATGATGTTCAAATAATTTGCCATGGATCCTGGCAAAATTTTAAGATCAATCGCACTCACAATTAAGCTTGCTAAAAATGCTATTAGTAAATAAGTACATACCAAATATGCAAATGACTTCCACCGGCCGATTTGAGACGCAAATTTAGTATATACACCATAAAGAAGTAGTGCTCCCATGAGCGTTCCTAAATTAAGTGTGATGTTGATAAAGAAAGGGGCTAGGGCATTGTTTAAACCCTTCGGAACAGAATTGCGGTGCTGAATAGTAAAAGAAGAAGTTTTACTCTGTTGTGCTAATGCCTTTTGCCTGCTTTGAGAAATAATTTGCTGCTTTTGCTTCAAAGCCTCCTTTACTACTTGTTTTTGTCTTAAAGCGGTTTGCGTTTTTAGCTTTTTAATTAAAGCTGGCTGCATTTGTTTGGGTGCTTGAGCAATTGAGCGTCGAGCAGTATTTATTTCAATTTCTGCGTTTGCCCTTTGCTTATTTAGCTCTAATTGTAATTTAGCTAGCTGTGGTTTTGCTATTTTAATTGTCTGACTTTGAACTTGTATTTTCGTGTCAATTGCTTGGCCCATTTTATTGGCTACCGCATTCAAAGAACTACTTACCGACATTTGGTTTGAATCATTAAGATAAAATTTCACTTTAGCGTTTTTGCCATGTGAAAGGTTGTGCTTGAAGTGTGCTGGAATTGCTATCAGCAGGTAACTCTTTCGCTGATCTAGATTCTGTTTTCCTTTTTTGAGATCAGAACTAATTTTTACATGTTTGAACGGAGCTTTAGCTTTAATATTTTCAGCCAGATCCTTGCTGTCAGAGTCTTGATTAATAATTTCGATGGGCAATTCTTTAATCTTGCTTGGCATATTCTTATACCCTGAATCATATATCCAGAATACTAGTCCACCAAAAATAACGGTAATCAACAGTGCGATTACAGTTCCACGACTGCTGATAAATTTTTTGAAATTCATATTTTTAACCTCACTTTTTATTTTGTGTTTGGTGTAGAATAGCATCTTTAATTTTTTAATGCAAGCAAGTACTTGCTTTTTATTTAACAAAAAGATTTTTTGGGAAAGCAAAAAAGGGTGAACTAGCTGGTTCAGCCCTTTTGCTTATAAATATTTTTTTCTTTAGCTTTTACATCAAAAAAATCTGAATATCCAAATAATTAAATTCAGTAAGCCATGACTAAAAATGACCATTTTAATGTCTTTAGTTATTAAATATATTAGAGAAAAACTTAGCCCACTTATAAATAATTGAAAAGTTGACCAAGAAAGCTCGTATCCATGTGCAAAAGCAAAAAGCAGACTAGTGAGAAGAATTGCTAGCCAAAGATTAAGCTTTTTAAAAATCCCGCCTTGTAAGCTACCTTGAAATAGCATTGATTCAAATATAGGACCCGATATAACCAAGGTGAAAAAAACAATCGCGCCTAGTTGAGTGTGAAGTAATCTAATTAAATCATTGTCGTTTGAACTTCCTAATTTTAAAACATTTCCAATTATCGATTCAATCAAAGTTGACAGTATTGTAAAACCGAAAGAAATCAGTAGATTTTTTATGCTTAGTTTGATTGACCAGATCGGCGTGCCGTTAACTTTTTTATAAAGCGGATAAACAGATACAAAACCAACTAGACAGCCAATTATCAGAACCAATACATGGTGCCAAATATTGACATTGTTCCTTGTTTCATTGTCACATATTATATATGCAAGTGTTGGAGCTTCCATAAAAATAAAGGAGAACAGAAACCAGATAAGGAAACCAATGGCTTTTAATAAAGATAAAGTTATTTTTCCTAGTTGTTTCATAATGCCAGATGTTCCTTACTTATATTTAAAGATGCCTAAAAGTTCAGGCAACTCGATTAAATCTTCGAAAAGATTTTTAATTATCGCTAATATTTTGACTAAACTCATAGCCACAATGACTACTCACTTGAAATAGGTCAAATATTTCCTAGTTCTTGTTTGTAAAAACCATTTTTTTCCCAAGACATGGAACATATACCTAAATCGGACTAGCCGTCCAAAGAATGTGCTTTTAAAGTAATTACATTCACTTTTCTTAAAAGACCTAGCTATAAAAATAAAGAGTGTCTACAAACGCTCTTTATTTTCAGTAGTAATCTATCTGACTAATTTATACCAGCCCTTAGCTTTCGGACATTGCCAGAAATATTTACCATGAGCTTTAAAATAGCCGTTAGCCCAACCCTTATGAGTTACCAGCCATTCGTAACTAGCAACATCACGAATATGAACTTTTTGACCTTTTCGCAATGTTTTGGAAGCAACCGCATGGGTCTTATATAATGGATAAGCAATTTTCATTTTATAAATTTTGACTGGCTTAATTACTTTGACCTCGCGCGGCTTAAAGTAATATTCTTTCCAATATTTTGCCTGAACGTTTTGCCCAAAAACATTCAAGGATAACAAAACGCCAAAAATGACTAAAAATGACATTAGTAAAGATTTCCGTTTCATATAGACCTCCTAATTTAATTACCAATATTATCTTGTTATAAACAATAGTTTGCCGATATTTAATCTTAGTTGCAGTCAAACTAAAGCTATATTGATATATTTGCACTATTATCGAATTTAGACAAGAGCAGATTTATTACTCTTTTATCATTTAGCTAGTCCAAGATAAATTTTGATTTTATGTTCAATAAATTTAATATCTTCATTGAGTTGATCCTGTTCTTGATGCAATAAATCCAATTGTTCAAAAAGAAGGACCAACCTTTGGGGAATTGTTTCGTCACCCTGGTAACGCAATTTGGCGTATTCCTGCATTTTTTTAATACTCATGCCGGTTTTCTTCAGTCTAAGAATAAACTTGACCCAATTGATATCTTTATCTGTATATACACGACGGTTGTTTCTGTCGCGGCTTGAAAATATTAATCCCTGCTTTTCGTAATATCGCAGCGTATCAATCGACAGACCACATAATTTAGAAAATTGACCAATAGAATATTGCATAATATTTATCTCTTCTCATCTGTTTTTTAAGATAATAATTACATTCAACTTTTTTTGTGTCAACTTAAAAAAAGTGGTTGACGTGGAGTATACTCCAGCATTTATTCTATAGCAGTAATTTGAATTAGCGAAAAGGAGAATAACATGGCAGAAAATAATCGTTACAAAACTGGTTTAAAGAATTTAGCTAAAGTTGATCAAGAAGCTGGTCAAGCAGTTATCGATTCATTAGCAGGTTTGCCAGAAGATGTTGGTAAATACATTATTGAATTCGCATTTGGCGATATTTATGATCGTGGTGTTTTAGACTTAAAGCAAAGAGAAATGATTACTATTACTAGTTTGCTTTCACAGGGCGATACTGCACCACAATTAAACGTTCACATCAATGGTGCTTTAAATGTTGGATTAACTAGAGAAGAAGTAATTGAGACTTTCATCCAAGCCATTCCTTATGTTGGCTTTCCTAAAGTTTTAAATGCTGTTAATGTAGCTAAACAAGTATTTAAAGACCGTGACGAACAAGGAAAGTAAAATTTTAATTATCAACTAAAACTAGAACCAAAAAATATACAAGTAAAAAAATCACTTCATTATCAGAAGTGATTTTTCTTTTAGATAGTTCTTAAAACAAGATTTGTAAATAAATTAGTAATAATTATTAATAATAACGGCCTTTGCGATTACATTGGTTTCATTGGAGTAGATATGGGGATTGGTTGGATTAAAGAAGATGGCATCATCTTTTTTTAACAGATTTTTCTGATTATTGACCGTAATCCATAATGTTCCGGCTATTACCATTACATATTCCTCGGAATTTGATGAATGCCCAACAGATTTATATTGTGAATGCGGATCTAGCTCCATTTGAAAAAGCTCAAAGCGTCGATGAACTGATTGGGGAAAATAATTAAAAATCCGGTAATGACCATCGGCGGAATGTTGCTGCAGAATTTTACTTTTTTGAATAATTGTTGGTTTATTAAGGTCAGAATCTTCTAAAAGAAGGGTATAGGGAATATTAAGTCCAGCACAAATCTTCCAGATTGTGTTGATTGTCGGATTAGTTGTTCCACCTTCTATTTGTGAGAGCATACTTTTACTAATACCCGCAGCTTCCGCTAGCTGACTAATATTTAGTCCGGCTTTAAGCCGGTAAAACTTAACGTTGTGGGCAATAATCTGATTAATTTCCAATTAGCTTCTCCTTAAAAAGTAATTGACTTTATCTAAAGTTCGTCGTAAACTTTGTTAAATCTAATATATTGAACATATTTATTATATATCGAACGAAAGAGCATTGTAGCAAATTAAACTTGCCTTTGCTTAGGTTCAAATAATTTTTGCTAGTTAAACCTAGTTTACACTATTTTATGCAAATAGTTTTTAAGAAAAAGGGAAAGGTAGATGAGTAGATGGATAACTCTTTATCAAGACATGCCGCATTTGTTGAAACAATACCAACAGTATTTGGCTATTTAGGAATTGCTGCTGCTTTTGGCATCATTGGCCGCGCGAGTGGATTTTCAATCTTAACAGTTTGCTTAATGTCAATTATTATTTATGCCGGATCCGCCCAGTTTACTACAGTAAGTATGCTTGCGGCAGGGAGCCCGATTTTGTCAATCATCCTAGCGACCTTTCTGATTAATTCCAGAATGATTTTAATGAGCACTACATTGGCACCATATTTTAAAAAAGATAGTGTAGGTAAGGGAATAGCCATCGGCACCTTGCTGACTGATGAAAGTTTTGCACTTGGGGTGAACAAATTAAACTATACAGGCGATCGGCTGACTTTTACCTGGCAGAATACGACTAATACTATTTCGTATTTGACTTGGGTAATTGCAACTGCTATAGGTGCATTTCTTGGGGGCTTAATTACCAATCCGCAAAGATTGGGCTTAGATTTTGCCATTGTAGCAATGTTTATAGGTTTATTGTACCTACAGATAATTAGTGATAAAAAAATGAAACAAGCTTTACAGGTGACAGTAGTTTTGATAACAATGGCTTTAACTTACTTATGCATGATTATTTTACCTGAACAGTTAGTTATTCTTGTGGTGACAATTTTAGGGTGCATATTGGGGATGGTAGTGAAACATGTCTTTTTCTAACTACACAATGTTAACAATTATTGGCTGCGGAATTGCCACTTGGCTATCGCGAATTTTGCCATTTGTTTTATTAAAAAAATTTACTTTACCTAAAATAATAGTTGAATTTCTATCATTCGTCCCAATTGTAATTATGGCATCTCTTTGGTTTAGTAGTTTATTTACGCCAAGTCTAGGACATCTTCCCAAAGTTAATGTGGATTATGTTTTGGCATCACTACCCACCTTTATTGTTGCCTTAATTAGTAAATCGTTACTGGTAATCGTTTTGGTGGGCGTAATTTCGTTGGCCTTATTACGTTTAATCTGAGCCACATTAGGAATACTTTTTACTCCTCTTGCATTGGTCTGCACTCCAAGGTTTATAATAACTGCAAAATTATTAAACATAGTTGATTGAGGAATACGCATGGAAACAGTTAAATTAAACAATGGAATTGAAATGCCGCTTTTAGGCTTTGGTGTTTTCCAAATTACTGACAATAAGGAAGCAGAAAAGGCTGTCTTGACAGCATTGGATGCAGGTTACAGGCTAATTGACACAGCTAGCTCATATGGAAACGAAGAAGCAGTAGGACGAGCAATTAAGAAGAGCGGAATAACAAGATCAGATATTTTTGTTACTACTAAATTATGGGTCCAGGACACAGGATATGAAGCCACTAAAAGAGCAATCAATGAATCATTAAAAAAGTTGCAGTTAGATTATCTGGATTTATACTTAATTCATCAACCTTATGGTGATGTTTACGGCACTTGGCGTGCAATGGAAGAAGCATATGAATCTGGGATGATTCGTGCAATTGGTGTATCGAATTTTGAACCCGATCGAATTTGGGATTTGGCTTTGTATAATCGCGTACGACCAGCTGTTAATCAAATTGAGATTAATCCTTGGATGCAACAACAAGATGCTGTTAAATTCTTGCAAGACAAAGCAATTCAGCCAGAAGCTTGGGCACCATTTGCTGAGGGGAAAAACCAGATTTTTAGTAACCCACTTCTACAAGAAATTGGATTGAGTAACCATAAATCGGTAGGACAGGTGATTTTAAGATGGCTAATTCAGAGAAAAATAGTTGTTATTCCAAAATCTGTTCATCGTGAGCGAATTGTGGAAAATAGTAATATTTTTGATTTTACTTTAACTGACCAAGAAATGACCAAAATCAACAGGTTAGATAAACGACAAAGCCAATTTTTTGATCATCGCGATCCGGCTGCGGTTGAACGTATTTATAATATGATTCGCTGATATGAGGAGAATTTTTGAATATTAATGAAGTTAGTTCCCAGTTTAATTTATCAAAAGATACACTTCGCTATTGGGAAAAATGCGGTTTAATACCACCAGTTAGGCAGGACACTAACGGCTATCGTGAATATAGCGAATATGATCAAAATTGGATTTTTTACATTAAAGCTTTACGTCAAGCTGGTGTTTCGGTTAAAAGACTGCAAGAATTTGTGGCTAAATATCAGCAAAAACAGCCACCTAAAGAGCGCAAAAAACTACTTGTGTCTCAGCTAAAAGAACTAAAAAAGCAAGCGATGAACTTACAAAAAGCGATTGATTACCTTGATTTTAAAGTCACACATTTTGATGATCAGCTGCTTACTTATGAAAATGAAAAATTGGCTTATGAAGGAAAAGCAAAAAAGGGTTTACAAAATTAAGTTTCTTTCGTTATAATAATTAAAAAAATTTCGGTTGGAGTTCAAGACTTTCAAGAATTGTTCCTAGGTTTGGGTTGCCTAGGTAATTTCTTGGAAGTCTTTTTTGTGTGAAAGTTGAAGGAAAAATGGAACAAATAAAACTAGTAATTTTAATCTTATTATTCGCCCTAATTGGTGGGCAAATTAGCGTAAGGAGTAAGCTGCCTGCTGTGATTGGCCAATTAATTGCAGGTGTCATCCTTGGTCCGGCATTTTTAAATTGGGTCAGGCCAACTTCACTAATTAAAAATTTAGCGGAAATTGGCGTTATCTTGCTGATGTTTTTAGCTGGCCTTGAAAGTGATTTGACTATTTTAAAAAAGCTTTGGTATCCCAGTTTGCTTGTGGCACTGCTGGGAATGATTGTTCCAATAATTGTTGCTTATTTAACAGGATTATTGTTTGCTTTTGCGCCAATTGATTGTCTTTATTTGGGATTAATTTTTGCGGCGACATCAGTCTCAATTTCTGTGGCGGTTTTACAGGAATTAGGTTGTCTTAGAAGTAAGGAAGGGATGACCATTCTCGGCGCGGCTGTAGTTGATGACATACTATCAATCTTGTTGTTAAGCATCGCAAGCAGTTTGTTTAACACGCAAAGGCCAGTAACTACAGCAAAATATGAATTAGCATGGCACATATTTTGTCAGATAGGCTATTTATTAGTACTAATCATTGGTAGTTTTTGGCTAGCACCAAGGTTGGTTAAATTGTGGACTAAGATTACTGTGCCGGCAGCTAACGTCCTTTTACTATTAGTTATTATTTTAGTGGCTTCTTTTGGTGCAGAATTTGTTGGCTTAAGCGATGTGATTGGTGCCTTTTTTGTCGGACTTGCTTTTAGCCAGTTAAATGAAAAAGCGAAACTGCAAGAAAATTTTACGACCATTGGCTATGGCTTTTTTATTCCGCTTTTTTTCATCAGTATTGGTCTTGAGATGACGTTAACTGGAATCTGGCAAAATATTGGGTTATTTGTACTGCTTTTATTTGGTGCAATTTTATCTAAATGGGGTGGTGCTGGTATTGGTGCTAAACTATCTGGTTTTTCCTTTTTGAGTTCAATTCAAATTGGGGCAGGAATGGTTTCGCGTGGTGAAATGGCCTTGATTGTTGCCCAGATTAGCAGGCAAAAGCACTTTTTAACTTCTACTACTTATTCATTAGTTGTGGGAGTCATTATCTTAACAACTTTGATTGCCCCATTTTTATTAAAGCTAGCTTTTACGGATAAGCAATAAGTTGTTCAAGTCAGAATAATTTTGGATTTACGAATTAAATGCTATGATAGATTTCGTGCTTGCACACAAATAAAGAGATAGATAGGGCGGTATTAATGAAATTTCAACCTAATAATAATTTATTTAGTATTAAATGGTATGTAAGTCAAATGCGTGGTTGGAGCTTTAAAACTTATATGCTATTGATGCTAGGGATCGGCGTCATTATCGGTACGACAATTTCCTCACCAATTGATTTAATTGCGTTTGTGACGATGATTGCAGCTATCATGGGCTTTACGTGTACGTTGGCTATTACTAATGCAAGACCGATTAACGGTGTATTGGGCTTATTATCATCAATTATTTACATTATTGTTTCGATATATGCTAAAAATTATGCCAATGTTGTTTTGCAGGCAGCCTATATTTTTCTATTAGACTTGCCCGTGCTATTTTTACCAGCTTGGACAAAAGATGCAGAAAAACATATTAGGGGGCTCAATTTATCCAAGTGGGTTTATACAGTTTGCTTTTTTATCGTGGTAACGGGCCTGCTTTACTTAATGGACACAAAAATCTTTATTAGTCCAAGGCCATGGATTGATGCAATCGCCGGTGCAATTGGCATCACTGGCTCAGTCCTTTGCACGTTTCGTTTTCGGGAACAGTACTACTTTTGGTCAATTCAGGGAATCTTTGCGATCATTCTGTGGGGTGTTACGGCTTTTCAAGGTGACGCAAATTTAACGTTATTTTTCACGTATATTCTATATTTAAGTAATGACCTGCTTGCTTTTACTGACAAGCATACTAGTTGGTTCCATTAAAAAAATAAAAGGTGAGATCCTCTAATTAGAAGATTTCACCTTTTATTTTTGCAAATGATCTTTGACAATTTTGATTAGTATCTTAGTAGCACCTTTACCAGCCTTGTCATCGTAATATGATTGGTAGCGTTCATCACTTTCATAGCCGTTAACAATTCCTAAATGAATTTCAGTTGAGTAGTTTGGCATAATGACTTTCAGCCAATTTTGATGATCTGTGAAAATGGCATCACTCAATTTACTTTCTGTGCTAGGGTCTTTAACAACTTCTTGTAAATTGCGGACTAAATCCGCTTCAATTGTTTTCATTCGGGTAAAATTTTCATCTGAAAAATCTGCAGCACTTTTAGTCATTTCATTTCTCCTCATGCTTGTATACTTTTTACTATTTTACTATAGCATACTGCTAAATCAGGAAAAATAAATTTAGGGTTTTGACAAGCAGTTGCCTAGCTAATTTTTTGCTGTTTTACGTTAATTGGTCGAGTTAAAGGTAAAAGATATAAATAACGAGAATAAAGCTGTATAATAAAACTAGAGGTGCATTAATGATTATTTTTGTGTGGGCTGAGGATGAGAAACATCAAATTGGTCTAGATGGACATTTACCGTGGTATTTACCTAAGGATTTGGAACATTTTAAAAAGTTAACAGTTGGTCATCCAATTGTTATGGGCCGTAAAACTTTTGCTAGCTTACCTAGGCTGCTACCTAATAGACAACATATTGTTTTATCAAGTAGTTGCGAAGTGGCACACAAATTTGATCACAATAACCAAGTTGTCATATTATCTTCGTTAAATAAATTAAAGCATTGGCTTAAGTCACATCAAGATGAAAAGATTTTTGTTATCGGGGGTACATCGGTTTTCCAAGCATTGAAAAAGCAAGTAGATTATTTAGAAAAAACGGAAATAAAAGCTGTTTTTGCTGGTGACACGATTATGCCGACCATTGACTATTCGCAATTTGAGTTAATAAAAAAAGAGACTCATTTACCTGATGATCAAAATAAATATTCATATGAATTTTTAACTTATGCTAGAAAGGAGAAACGAAATGAAGAAGATGATCATAAGCGTAATCGTTTTAGTGATCAGTATCCTGATCCTTGTTAATAGTATTATTCAAGCTGAAATGATCAATCCTAACTTATGGTGGCAAGTAATTGGCATGGCAATCATTACCTTTGTAGTCGCGCGTGATAATTGGGATCAATATCAGAATTTTCACAAGCATCAGCAAAAATAATTTTAAACGTGGTTGACAGAACTAAAACTAGGTGCTAAATTAATAAACAATTAAATAATTAATACATCTTGAAAAGCAGAGTAGTTATTTGCCAAGTTGATAAAGAGAGCTAACATTTTGGTGAGAGTTAGCAGACAAGGGATAATGAACATGGGCTTGAAATGATGACCGTTAGTGATATTTAGCTTTCGGCGGAGTTGCATCCGTTATTTGTGCAAGCTATTGATAGATAGCTATTGAGGTTTATTACGTGAGTAATAAACAAATTAAAGGTGGTATCGCGAAGCACTCGTCCTTATTTTTAGGGATGAGTGCTTTTTTGTTGAACTTTGGAGGTTCTGTAATGTCGAAGAAGAAGACAAGAAATATTGTTATCGGCGTAATCGTCGCTTTAGTTGTGATTGTGATTGGGTGGTTTAGCTTTGGCCCCAAACCTAATAATAGTCAAAAAGGTGGCAACCATGTGGTTACCGTGGGAATAGTTAGTGAAACTAAGCCAAAGGAAGATATTTGGAATCATGTTGCGGCTACTGCAAAAAAGAAATATGGTGTAACGGTTAAAGTGAAGAACTTTACCGATTACAACCAGCCAAACAAAGCCGTTAAAAATGGTGATATTGACTTAAATGCCTTTCAGCACTATGCCTTTTTGAAAGCGTGGAATAAAGCGAATAAGGGCGGCGTAGTGGCAATTGGCCGCACAGAAATTAATCCGATCAGATTATATTCCAAGAAATATCACAAACTGAGCGACTTACCAAAAGGTGCTACAATTGCAGTTCCAAATGATGCCAGCAACGAATCCCGTGCACTTTTTGTTTTAAAAAATGCCGGCTTAATCGAACTGCGTAAAGGCAAGGAATTAGCTACTGTTGCTGACGTTGTGAAAAATCCTAAAAACCTAAAAATTAAAGAAATAAATGCTGATCAATGTGGTCGGGTAATTGACTCAGTTGATGCCGCAGTTGTTAATAATGACTTTGCTCGTCCCGCTGGTTTAGGTAAGAAACAGACAATCTTTGTTGAGCCGGTTAACAGGGATTCATTAAAATGGGTTAACATCATTTGTGCTCGTAAGGGTGAGGAGAAGAATAAAGATTACCTCGCCGTTGTGAAGGCCTACCAGACCGAAGAAACTAAGCGCTTAGACAAGAAATATTATGGTGACATGCAAAAAACTGCTTGGGACATCAAGTTTTAGTTAGTTTTTAAGTGAATGGAGAAAATTTAATGGGTATTATTGAGTTGCAACATGTCAACGTTGATTTCGCTGATAAAAAAAGAAAAATAGTGCATGCAGTCCATGATGTCAGCCTAACTGTTGAAAAAGGTGATATTTACGGTATTGTTGGCTTTTCTGGGGCAGGTAAGTCAACCTTAGTTAGAACAATTAATTTATTACAAAAACCAACGGCTGGGAACATTAAAGTTAATGGCACAGATTTTGTCAAAGACGGTAAGCAGGTTATTTCTAACAAGAATCTGCAATTGGAGCGTAGAAAAATCGGAATGATTTTTCAAAGCTTTAACTTGCTTAACGAAATAACTGTAGTTGAAAATGTTGCTTTTGCTTTAAAGCATTCTGGCTTAAAAGATAAGGAAATAGAGGAAAAATCCCTGAAACTGTTAGAATTAGTTGATTTAAAGGAAAAGGCAGATTTTTACCCGGTTCAATTATCCGGTGGGCAGCAGCAAAGGGTTGCAATTGCACGTGCTTTAGCCAATGAACCAGATATTCTCATTTCGGATGAAGCTACTAGTGCACTTGACCCGCAAAATACCCAACAGATTTTAACCCTCCTAAAAAAATTAAAAGAAGAACTCAACCTTACAATTGTCTTGATTACACATGAGATGAGCGCGGTTAAAAAGATTTGTGACAAAGTTGCTTTAATGCAGCAAGGAAAAATCATTGAAAACGGTACGCTGCGTGATGTAGTCTTGCATCCGAAAAACAGCTTAACAAAGAGCTTTGTAGGCGGCTCACTAGAAGTAATTAACACATTAGAGTCGCTAAATTTAACTAAGCTAAATGATCATGAAGCAATTTACCAACTTATTTATAGTTTAGCTAACGTAACCAAATCAATTATTATTGACCTTTACCGCCAGATCGGAGTCGAAACTAGCATGCTATACGGGAATGTTGAGTTACTAGACGATGAACCAATCGGTACGCTTTTAGTTTTGGTCAAGGGTGATAACGATAAGCAGAAGCAGACAGTTGCCTTTTTAACCGAAGAAGGAGTAGCAGTAACTAGGTTGAATGAAAAGGGGAATTTGTATGATTAGTTGGTTTAGTAAAATTTTTCCAAATGTCGTGAACTTAGGCTGGGGCGGCGATACTGGCTGGGGAACGAGTATTTTTCAAACTTTATTTATGACTTTTTGGTCAGCAATCTTTGGTGGCATTTTAGGTATCCTCTTCGGGGTAATTCTAGTTTTAACCAAAGAGGGTGGAATCAGACAAAATAAGTTTTGGTTTAATATTTGTGATAAAATTGTTTCAATTTTTCGGGCAATTCCGTTTATCATTTTGTTAGCCTTCATTGCTCCGTTTACCCAATTAATAGTCGGAACGCAGATCGGTATGAATGCTGCACTGGTTCCGTTATCACTTGGAGTTTTTCCCTTCTATGCTCGTCAAGTTCAGGTGGCTTTAGAAAGTGTTGATCACGGAAAAATTGAAGCAGCGCAAAGTTTGGGGGCAACAACCTGGGATATCATTTTTAATGTCTATTTAAACGAAGCTCGTTCAGAATTGGCCCGAGTATCGACGGTAACAATTATTAGTTTAATCGGCTTAACTGCAATGGCTGGTGCTATCGGCTCTGGTGGCTTGGGTAATACGGCCATTTCTTATGGGTATCAGCGTTTTGATAACGATGTGACCTTTGTAGCCACAGTTTTGGTCATTATCCTAATCTTTATTGTGCAAGTTACCGGTGATTTTTTGGCTAAGAAATTAAACCACCAAAATAGGTAAAATAAAACAAAAAAACAACAGGCAAATTTGTCTGTTGTTTTTAACTTATAATTAAACTATTTAACCGCGTCTTTTAAAGCTTTGCCTGGTTTGAAAGCTGGCACTTTAGTTGCGGGAATGGTCAAGGTTTTACCAGTTTGTGGGTTTCTACCTTTTCTTTCAGCACGATCACGAACTTCGAATGAGCCGAAACCGATAATTTGAACCTTTTCGCCTTTAGCTAAGTTGTCCTTGATTGATTCGACTAGTGAATCGATAACTTTTTCCGCATCTTTTTGTTTAAAACCAGTTTTTGCTGAAACTTCTTTGGTAAGTTCAGATTTATTAATTGAAGCCATATTTTCTTCTCTTTTCTAAAAAATTTAAGCAGGACTAATTTGTGATTAAACTATACACGAATTACATAATGCTTTGTGTCGCTTGATATTTCGCAACTTTTTATATTTTAGCACAGTTCGTAGCTTCATCAACAGAAAAAGGCTAAATATCATATTTATTTTTGTCTTTTTAAGATGCGATTAGTCATTTGCTGATAGTTGAGATAAAGAGCTTTAAATCTTGAATGCTTTTCTTTTTGCCAAGGTTTAGGTTTCCCGCAAAAATGTAAAATCGAGGTATTTTCCATTACCCATTCTATATTACAATCGCCGGTACTTCTAGCTAAGTAAACTGAATATGCGCGAGCATCATAATTCCAAAGTGTTTCAGGTATTTTTAGGATGTTTTCACCATAGAGATAATTGAGAATATCCTGATCCGGTAGAATAAGAGTATCGTGATTTTTTTCAATTGCTGCCGTGATATCTTCTATTTTGACCTTTTTTCGCATTTGGTCAAGATCCATTAACATGATGCCTGAATTAAAGTAGCCGGTTGTTGTACCTAGGCGAATGTTGTTGATTGAGCTCATAATATCGGTTAAACCCTCGTGAACAGCAGCAGCAAACATGTTGCCAGCTAAATCCAAGTCCCAAAGCTGTTTAAGTGAATTAATTACTAAAATATCAGGATCAAGGTAGAGTATTCTATGCAAATTAGCCGGTAAAACTTTACCTGATAATAATCTGAAATACATTTCTTTAGGGTAATCATGCAGGTTTAAAAGTGAATCAGGAAATGTAATATTATTATTCATTGCCACAGTTTTGACCTGCATGCCAATTTGCTTACCAAATTTCGTTAGGTCACGTAGAGCAGAATCCTCAATGTTATCATGAATTAACCAAATGCAAAAATCTTGCTCCATATTATTAAGTTTCATTGAATACATCATTACTTCAAGAGGCTTAATGTAGTTTTGGTCAATTGTAACTAAAATTTCAATTATATCGCTTTTTTTCTGCTTCATGTCAGCCTTCCTCAATTAAAAATTATTGTTTCTCTAAATAGTATAAAGCAAAACCGGTTTTAATTCCTTATAAGATATTACTAAATAAGTTTAAACTAAAAGTTTTTTTGACTTTTAACAAAGAAATAAACATACCATCTGATTTATAACAGGAAAAATTTGGCATAAAGTAGTAAAATAGAAACAAATAGATATTTTAATGAGGTGTAAATATGAACAAAAAAACAATTTTAGGTTTAGTGGGTGCTGCTTCGTTATCACTTAGTTTAAGTGCTGCAGCGCCAGTATTGGCAGCAGAAACAAGTAATAGCACAAGCCAATCAGCTACTACTAGTACTGGTACTTCAACTTCGACCACAACGACTGGGGATCAAACTAAGCCTACAACTGGTCAAGATACGACTAAAACGCCAACAACTGGGGATCAAACTAAGCCGGCTGATAACCAGGACGCTTCAAAAACCCCAACAACTGGGAATCAAACTAAGCCAGCAACAGGTAATGATACTTCTAAGAAGCCAAGTAAAAATTCTGCAGATTCTTCTAAAGCCTTATCATTAATGGGTAAGTATGCTAAATTAACAAGGAATTCATATGTTTACGATAAAAATGGTAAACGTGTGAAAAATTCTAAGTTAAAGAAGGGCACTATAATTCTTGTTTCCGGTCTTGCAAATCCGAAAGGCAAGTCTTTAATTGCTTTTAATAATAAGAAGAATCAATACATTAGCGTTAGAAACGTTAAATTGTTTAAGGCAGCTCAATATAAGGTAAAAAAGAAGTCATACGTATATAATAGCAAAGGTATTCGCAAAGCTAACGTATATGTTAAAAAGGGTAAGACCGTGATGGTAATTAATACTAAGAAGATCCATGGTAAAAAGTACGTTCAAATTACTGATACATACTTCATTAGATGGGCAAATTTAGATCATAAAAGTGGTAAAGTTTTAGCTCAATAATTCAATCGATTCAGGTCACTATTTTAAATAGGAGATGCAGCTAATGTCTGATTCTGTTTTTAAAAGAGTAGCAATTAGAAAATATACTAATGAAAACGTTGATCAAGAAGATTTAACTAAGTTGATTGCGGCTTTTCAGTCGGCTCCATGTGGAATGCACCAAACTAAAGATATGCGGATGACTGTTGTGAAAGATAGTTCACTTCTTGATCGGATTGAAACTTTAACCAAGAGTGCTTGTTATGACGCACCATTGCTGTTTGTTATTAACGTAAAGAAAAATAGTATGTTTGGTGAACGCGATGCTTCCGTGGCGGCTGAAAATATTATGGTTGAAGCAGCAGATTTAAATTTAGGTTCAGTTTATTTAATGAATGCGGCAAGAATTCTCAATACTGATGACAAATTGCTAGCAGACTTAGGTATTTCTGGTGAATACGAGGTAAGTGTCATTGTCGCCTGTGGTCATGCGGCTGAACATCCGGATGATGATCGATCTAAACGATATCAAGTATTAATTAAATAAAGCGAAAACGAAGAGCAATCTTCGTTTTTTTGTTTTCAGCAATAGTCTATGAAAGCGCTTATTGCTATAATTAATCTATAACTGATTTAACTAAAAAGGAGGCTTTTGGTAATGAAAAAGATTATTGATAATCCTAACGATGTCGTTGACGAAATGGTTAGCGGGATGAGCAAGGCATATCCACAATATATTCGGCGAATACCGCAAACTGATGCATTGGTGCGTGCGAATGAGGCATCAATGACGGGCAAAGTAGGTTTAGTTAGTGGAGGTGGATCAGGTCATGAGCCGACCCATGCTGGCTTTGTCGGAAAAGGAATGCTAAGTGCAGCTGTATGCGGACAAGTATTTACATCGCCTACACCAGATCAGATTTATGCCGCAATTAAAGCGACTGACCATGGACAAGGTGTTTTTCTGGTCATTAAAAATTATTCGGGCGATGTTATGAACTTTGAAATGGCAATGGATATGGCGGAAATGGAAGATATCAAAGTTAAATCTATTGTTGTCGATGACGATATTGCGGTTGAAAATAGCACCTATACGCAGGGTCGCCGCGGTGTTGCGGGAACAATTTTGATGCACAAAATTTTAGGTGCAGCTGCTCAAAATGGGGCCAGTCTAGCAGAAATTGAAGAACTGGCCAAGCAAGTTTTGCCAAATATTAAAACAATTGCTGTGGCTCTTTCTGCTGCTACCAATCCAGAAACGGGTAAACCAGGTTTTACGTTAAAAGATGATGAAATTGAGTATGGGGTTGGAATTCATTCAGAACCAGGCTATCGGGTTGAAAAGATTAAACCTGCTAATGAATTAGTAAAGGAATTGCTAGGAAAACTTGATAACGAACTAAAATTAGACCCTGCTAAAAAGTATGCTGTGCTGGTAAATGGCATGGGTGCTACTCCGCTGATGGAGCAATACATTTTTACTAATGACTTATTCAACAAGCTGAATGAGAGTGGCCTTAAGCCTGTGTTTACCAAGGTTGGTAATTATATGACCTCTTTGGACATGGCCGGAATTTCACTTACTATGCTAGAAATTCAGGATAACAAATGGCTCGAGTATTTAAATACTCCGGTTGAAACTATTGCTTGGTAAATTAAGGAGAATAATTAAATGGAATTAACTGTCAATCAAACAATTGAGTGGATGACAAAGTTTGCTGCCAAAATAGCTGAAAATAAGCAACTTTTAAGTGATCTTGACACGCCAATTGGAGATAGTGACCACGGCTTTAATATGGATCGGGGTATGCAAGCAGTAGTTAAAAAACTTTCTACTACTCCTCCAGCTTCAGAATCAGAGGCTCTAAAGGAGATTGCAATGACCCTGATTTCAACAGTTGGTGGCGCGTCTGGTCCTTTATATGGAACAGCTTTCTTGGAAATGGCTAAAAAAAGTGCTACTACAACAGATTTAGGCGAATTATTAGAAGCTGCGTTAAATGGGATTGAAAAACGCGGTGGTGCACAGCCAGGGGATAAAACTATGGTTGACGTCTGGGCACAACTAGTACCAAAAGTTAAAGAAGGCCAGTTAACCGAGTCTAGAATTACTGCTGCAGTTAAAAGTACCGCTCCAATGATTGCCAAAAAAGGTCGAGCATCATATTTGGGCGAGCGTTCTAAAGGACATGTTGACCCAGGTTCACAATCAAGTGGCTACTTATTCGCAGCATTACTTGAAACGGAAGGATAATTATGACTTTTGGAATAACCATTGTTTCCCATGTGCCAGAAATAGCTATTGGCATTGAAAAGCTTATTAAGCAGGTGGCTAAAGATGTGCCTTTCACTCTTGCTGGCGGTACCAATGACAATGATATTGGCACTAGTATGGATAAGATTATTAATGCTTTTAACGAAAATCAGGCAGATGAAATCTTAGCTTTTTATGATCTAGGCAGTGCCAAAATGAACCTAGACATGGCCGTAGAGTTTTCAGACAAAAAAGTTCATTTATATAACACTGCATTTATTGAAGGGGCTTATACTGCCGCTAGTTTACTTCAAGCTAATGTCCCACTTAATGAAATAGAAAAACAATTACAGCCTTTAGTTGTTAAGGAGTAAAGAAAGAGCATGAATAGTGCAATATTGGACATAAAAAATATATTCTGAAAATAATTTGTTTCTGAAAAATTTTCATAGAATTATGATGTAGCACATTATCACAGTAAGTAAAACAAATGAATAATGTTTTTTTATTGCAGTAGATTAAAAGATTCTTAGATATTTTTATTTTGTTTTTATAGCTTCTTCGCTATGGTTAGCTCAAACAATTTAGAATTGAAATGAATTATAGCTGATCTTATATTTCTTTTGTCCGCTTATCAATTTCTAGGCAACTAGAGCTCTATTAAACGCTATTTGAAACATTAAATCGAAATGTTTTTATTATCAGTAATTAACAAGAATTTTTTAGCTTGTAGTTGGATTCTGCTTATGGATATGAAAATTAAAAATAACATTAGTTAATATTTTAGCTTTAAAAAACTCATGACTACTAAAATCAGAAAATGATCTGTAGTAGTCATGAGTTTTTCTAACTTTTAAAGTTCTTGTACTTATGGCTTAAAGTGCCGTAATATTTCGATACCTTTTTTTTGGTATTTATTAGGAACAAAGCTTTTGCGCATAGCAATTTGCATATAAGCATATAATTTTTGCCCTGGCTTTAAATGAATCACATGAATACCAGTTTCGTCTTTAAGGCTACTTTCCATTGCTAGGGCAATACCAATATTCCTTTTTACTAAGTCAATCATAGTTTGCATTGTTTGAGCAGTATAAATTATATCAGGTGAAAAGTTACCCAGTTTTCCAACTTCTTCTAAGCATTCTCTTGTTAAATAACCTTGTGAACGAGCTATAAATTTCCGATTACGTAAATCAGAGGCGTTAACTTCGCTAACTTCTTTCCAGGGATCATTTAAACCTGTAATAATAACCAATTCTGTTTTTTTAAGGTTATGAACAAAATATTCAGGATCGTTAATCGGGACCATCCATGAATAAATCGCAACATCAACTTCACCATTTGTTAGATCAGAGAATGCATCAGTTGATCTTTCAATATTAGTGTCAATGAGGTCAGTTAAGCCTGCCTGGTAAAATTGCATAATTATATCGGCAATAAATGAGTTGCCTGCTTCACCCGAAAAAGCTAATCTTATTTTTTTATCACTAGCATGCTTAACATCATAATTAATACTGGCAATGTCTTGTAACAAAATTTTAGCTTTTTGATAAAGTAGCTCTCCAGCATTTGTCAAAGTAATTTTGCTCTTTCTATTTTTTTGCAAAATAAGTGGATCGTTGAATTTATCTGCCAGCCGTTTAATTGCCATTGAAATGGTCGGCTGGGTTACGTCAAATAATTCAGCTGTTGCTGTATAATTACCTGTTTCTACTAATTTACAGAAGTATAGAAGATCTTTTTCGTTCATATTTATCTCCTAATTAATTAAAAACTTTTATAATCTTATCTTTTTTGATTATATTAAACTTGAGAAAAAATTGCAATTTTTCCTTACTTGACAATACTTTTGAATAATCTTTTATAATAAAAATTTTTAAAAAATAAATTGGACTTAATTTTTCTTAAAGGATATATTTCATTAAGTATAAGTAATCTTTTAGGAAAGAGAAGGTAAGATAATGATCTACGATTCAACTCTTAAGTGGGACGCAATCTATGATGTAATCGTGATTGGCTTCGGTGGAGCTGGTGCAGGTGCGGCGAGATTTGCCGCTGATCAAAAGGCAAAAGTTTTATTGATTGATTCTGCGCCAGAAGGTCAAGAAGGTGGTAATACCCGCTATGCCGGTGGGGCCTTTGCCTGGAGCGATAATTTCGATGATTTGCGTGATTATTATAAACAAACTTACTATCCGTTTAAATACGATCCAAAAGCTTTAGATACTTTTGTAAATAATGTTTTACAAATGAAGGAATATTCACAAAAATATTTTGGAATTGATGCCCAATATACTGGTAGAAGGCCACAAGGTGAATATCCCGAATATGATCATGCGGCTACTATGCGCTCACAAACAATGACGGCTGGCATGTACAATGGTGGCTTTTGGAAATTACTTCGTAAGAAAGTATACGAACGTTTAGATCAAATTGACGTCTGGTTTTCAAGTCCGGCGGAACATCTTATTCAGGATCCTGCTTCAAAAACAATTCTTGGCGTACAGATTAAACGCCATGGCATCGTGCAAAATGTCGCAGCCAAAAATGGTGTCGTATTGTCTTGTGGCGGTTTCGAAAATAATCAGGATATGGTACAGACTTTTCTCGGCCAAGGGTCATTAGCACCAATAGGTACTTTATACAATAAGGGTAAGGGAATTGATTTAGCTGTCGAAGCTGGTGCTCGGCTATGGCATATGTCTAATTATGATTCACATGGCTTTTCATTAAATGAGGGCAAGCCAAGAGAGAAGTTTGCTTACATGATCAATTGGCAAAGCCTATTTAACGGCAGTATTTTTGTTGCTGGGGATGACGGAACGCGTTATTACCGTGAAGATGAAGAAGATCGCCACGGTTATAAGTATAACCATGGTAATTGGATTATGTTGCCAAATCAAAATCATCCTCACATTGTCATGGATCAAAAACAATATGATCAACTAGCAAATGATTCTTCAGACAAGGCAGAGCAAATTAAGCAGTTAATTTCATATGCAGATAAAGCCGATTCGATCGAAGAGTTAGCCAAAAAAATTAGTGCTCCAAAATTAGCTGAAGCAGTTGCTGACTTTAATTTTCAAGTAACAAAAACAAAACGGGATATGGTGTTAAACCGCAAAATTGAAACAATGCGTGCTTTTGGCAATGGGCCTTATTATGCCATTGCGATTAGACATAATATTTTACATACTCATGGTGGCGCGCGCAGAAATGAAAAGTGTGAGGTACTTGATATGGAAAATAACGTCATTCCGCACTTATATGAAGCAGGGGAACTTGGCGACATTTTTGCAACAAAATACATTGGCGCAAACAGTATCGCAGACTTGTTAATTTCCGGTAAGATTGCTGGTGAAAATGCAGCTTGGCCAAAAAGAAAAATGGCAGAAGAAGATGTTGTTACAAATGCTTCGGAAAATCCGGACCTTAAGTCGGATGCGCACGCCACTTCAGCTGATTACGAAGCTGATGCAAATCAAGGCATTGGTATTAGTGAAAACGGAATTAACGATGCTCCAATCGTTGTTCGCGTAACGCTAGATGATAATAAAATTGCTAAAATCGAAACTTTGCAGGAAAAAGAAACACCATCTTTAGGAGGCAAAGCAATACCGGTATTGACCAAAAAGATGCTCTCCGCCCAGACAACAGATGTTGACGCAGTCAGTGGCGCCAGCACTACAAGTGCTGCCTTCAAGGAAGCAGTTAATGAAGCAATCAAAAATGCTAAGAAGCAGTAAAGAAGAAGAAAAATGAAAATTGATGCACAAACTAAGTGGGATGGAGAATATGATGTTTTAGTTTTAGGCTTTGGTGGAGCTGGGGCAACTGCTGCTCGTTTTGCCGCAGATAAAGGCTGTCGGGTGCTAATTGCAGACGCTGCCCCTTATGGTCACGAAGGCGGTAATACCCGCTATTCGGCTCAGCATGTGGCAATGGCACATAATAAAGAAAAAATAACTAATTATTATCAGCAATTAGCCGCACCATTCAATGTTGATAAGCCTACTTTAAATGCTTATTTGGACGGCTTTGTTCAAATGCCGAGTTACTTTAAAGAGTATCTGGGGATTGATCCGTTTATTTGGTCAAAAGACTATCAGCCAGGTGATCATTTGGCTAATAAAAAGAATTTGTGCGAGTATCCCGAATATAATGGTTCCGAAACCTTTGACTTTGCCTTGGTGCATAATCAGGATTTTGATGCTGGTTTATGGAAAATACTTCGCCAAGAAGTTCTCTCACGTAGTTCGAAAATTAATGTCTGGCTGAAGTCAAAGGCCGAGCATCTTTTGCAGGACCCTGAAAATGATGAAATTGTTGGAACAGTAATTACTCGTAATCACAAGCACTATTATATTCGCGCAAAAAAGGGTGTGGTGCTGGCAACTGGTGGTTTTGAAAATAATGCTCAGATGCAGCAAGACTATCTGCATGTTAGCAAGTTGACCCCATTGGGTACCTTATATAATCAAGGCGATGGCATTACAATGGCTGCTGAAGTTGGTGCTAAGATGTGGCATATGGGTAATTACGAGTCTCTTGGCATAGTACCTAGTTACGTAATTGCCGAAAAAGACAACGTTCGCGGAAGACAAATTAGTGGCTGGAAAAATGTTAAAGAAGGTTCCATTATTGCGGTTGCCGATGATGGGACACGGTTCATGCGTGAGGATGCCAAATTTAGGCATGGTCATATTTACCAACACGGTGATTATCTTTTGCCGCATGCATACGATAACGCATGGCTTGTCTTTGATCACAACCAGTACCAAAAGTTTCTGCAGGAAAAAGAAGAAGGAAGATTGAAGTACCAAGACTTTTTTGCCAAGGTCGTTAAGGCTGATACAGTTGAAGCTTTGGCTACCAAAATTAAAGTTCCTGGTAAAAATCTGGTAAATACAATTGCTAGATTTAATCAATTTGTGCAAAAAGGCCAAGATCTTGAATTTAATCGGGCTCCAGAAACAATGGCTCAATTCAACGTCAATGGTGCTTTTTATGCCGTCAAATTAGCTCCAGCAGTTTTAAATACTCAAGGAGGACCTCAACATAACGAATTTGCTCAAGTTCTAAATAATGACGACAAAGTGATTAGACGTTTGTATAGTGCTGGTGAACTTGGTGGCATGTGTACCAATCGTTACCAAGGCGGTGGCAATTTAGCAGAGTGTTTGATTTTTGGTAAAATTGCTGGCGAAAAAGTTGCACAGTTACCAAGTTTAACGACAAAAGCAGCAAATGTAAGCACTCTCCCGAACATAAATGACCTACTCGATGGCAACAACGAAAACCAAATCGTTTTGCAAAAGAATCAATATCTTGGTTCTTCTGAAGCAGGCATTGGGGGAAGAATTCTGGTCCGAGTAACTTATGAAGATCAAACAATTAAGAACATTGAAGTTTTGGAAAATCATGAGACTGAAGGTATTGGGGCTGTTGCGATCGCTCGTCTGCCACAAGAAATGGTGGAACAAAACACAACAGCTGTTGATGCCATTTCAGGTGCTTCCACAACAACCCATGCTTTAAAAGAGGCTGTTAGTTCAGCTATTAAAAAGGCGAACGAATAATTTTCTAAGGAGAAAACAAAAATGTTAGATAAATTTGAATGGAAAAAGTGGCTCTTGCCAGTGGGGATTGGCCTTATTCTTTGGCTAGTCACACCGATTAGACCAACAGCAATCAATGTCACAGCTTGGTACTTGTTCGCGATTTTTATTGCAACCATCGTTGCTTGTGTGACTAAGCCGTTACCAATGATGGCTACAACTATTATTGCTGTCGTAATTGCCACCTTAACCGGTATCTTCAAAATGGACGAAGTTACGGCGGGATTCGGTAATTCGACGGCCTGGATGGTTGCAATGTGCATGTTTATGGCAGCAGGCTTTATCAAATCTGGATTAGGTAAGAGAATTGCTTATTTCTTTGTTAAAACTTTTGGTAAAAGAACTTTAGGCTTAGCTTACGCATTATCCTTAGTTGAGACTGTTTTGGCAATTGGTATTCCAAGTAACAACGCGCGTGTTAATGGCATTATGTACCCGATTATTGATAACTTATCAAAAGAAATGGGTTCTGATCCTAAAAAGGGAACAGAACGGGACATGGGTTCTTTCCTGGTTTTTAATGAGTACGAAGTTAATATTGTCACTTCAACTATGTTTTTAACCGGCTTAGCTGGTAACATGGTAGCTCTTGGAATAGCAAAAACGCAAAATATTTCAATTTCATGGATGCAATGGTTTTTAGCAGCGATTGTTCCTGGTTTGATTTCATTATTAGTCGTTCCTTTTATTTTATATAAAATTTACCCACCGAAGATTAAGGAAACTCCTAATGCTCATGATTGGGCAGACGATAAATTGAAAAAACTTGGCAAAATGACGGCTGCCGAAAAGATTATGGGAATCGTTTTCTTACTGTCAGTTATTTTATGGTTAGTTGGACCAGAATTTGGAATTGATGCTACCCAAGTTAGTTTTATCGCCGTGGCTCTTTTACTTATTTGTGGTGTTATCAATGTTAAAGATATTCTTGGACAAAGCTTTGCTTGGAATATCTTAACTTGGTTGTCAATCATCATGTTGATGTCGCAAAAACTAATGACGCTTGGCTTTTTCCCATGGTTTTCAAAGACTCTGGGAAGTGCACTGCACGGAATGAATTGGGTTTTAGTATTAGTAATTTTATATTTGGCTTACTTTTACCTACATTATTTATTCCCAAGTGTATCAACTCAAATTTCAGCTCTATATGCTGGCTTTTTATCAATAGCAATTGGTGCTGGAGTACCGCCAGTCATGGCCGCTTTAATGCTTGCATTAGATGGTTCACTATACCTGTCAACTTCGAGCTACTCTGCGGGTCCAGCCGCTTTATTATCTTCAACTGGTTATGTTTCCAATAAAGATTGGTGGAAACTCAGTGCCATCATTGGCGTTGTCTTGAACGTAATCTGGCTTGGCGGCGGACTTGTTTGGACAAAAGTAATTGGAATGTGGTAATTACAAAAAGATTCTCAGCCTTTTATATTAGGTTAGAATCTTTTTTTGTTGTTACCAATAGTTGTAACTCTTCTATACATAGTTTAAGATTAAAATTATCTAAATTAATAAAAAGAAGGTAAAAACATGACTTGGGCAGCAATTTCGACTTGGAGAATGTCCTTTAAGGGACTTAAAAAGGCCAGTAAATTATTACAAGAGCATCAATCTGCCGGTGATGCAGTTGAACAACTAATTAATGATGTAGAATCTTTTCCCGATTACCACTCTGTTGGTTACGGCGGTCTACCCAATGAAGAGGGCGTGGTGCAGATGGATGCTGGTTACATGGAAGGTGACACTTTTGCTCAAGGATCGGTAGCCGCAATTGAAAATGTCAAAAATGCAGTATCTGTTGCACGAAAATTAAGTGAACGCAAAACGAATAGCTTTTTAGTTGGTCAAGGTGCTACTAAGTTTGCCATGCAAAATGGTTTTACCATGACAAATATGCTAACTAAAAAAGCAAAAACTCAGTGGGAAGATAGAATTCAAGCTAAAAAGCAGGAAAACTTAGTCCCTTATGATGGGCATGATACGGTTGGTGCGGTTACGCTTGATCAAAAAGGTTCGATGGTTGCGGCAACATCAACTTCCGGATTATTTATGAAAGAAAATGGGCGAATAGGTGACTCACCTTTATCGGGAGCAGGCTTTTATGTCGATAGTTCTATTGGTGGAGCAGCTGCGACAGGTCTTGGCGAAGATATTATGAAGGGATGCCTGTCCTATGAAATTGTTAATAAAATGGGTGAGGGAAAAAGTCCACAACAGGCTTGTGATGAGGCACTTTACCCCTTTATTAATAAGCTAAAGGAAAAATATGGTAGCGTAGGAGCGATATCACTTATTGCTTTGGATCAAAACGGTAATTTTGGCGTAGCTACTAACGTTCAATTTGCTTTTTGTGTAGCTGGCACTAATCAAACGCCAACAATTTTTGTAGCTGAGCCGGAGGACAACAAAACCCATATTTTTCCATTTACACAAAAATGGCTCGAAAAATTTAAGGCTGAAACTCATATTCCATTAGATTAAGAAAGAGAAACAATCGTGATTAAAGAAGCATGTGTTGAAAATTTTGTGTCTGTCCCTAAGAATATTGCTGCAGGAGCCGGTAGAATTGAATTAAATAATAATTTACAGGCTGGGGGAACAACTCCTTCATTTGGTGTTATCAAAAAAACGGTTGATTATGCTCATGGTTTTCAGGTTCCAGTCGTTGTTATGATTAGGCCCAGAGGTGGCAATTTTGTTTACGATAGTATCGAACTGGATATGATGAAAAATGATATTCAAATTGCGGGCTTGTTAGGAGCAGACGCAGTGACATTTGGCTGCTTGACTAAGCAACATTTGCTTAATAAGGTCCAAATGGAAGAGCTAGTTTCGCTAGCTACAGCACTAGGACTTGACGTTGTAATGCATATGGCGTTTGATCATATAACAGAATCTGACCAAAAAAATGCAGTAACATCATTGATTAGTATGGGTGTTAAACGTATCTTGACGCACGGAGGAAATTTAGAAGAGCCGGTAGAAGCCAACTTTGATCATTTGAAAAAGATTATTGCTTGGGCGAATAACCAAATTGAAATTTTACCTGGCGGTGGAATTAATACTAGTAATGCATCTTTGGTTGCTGGTGAACTAAGAGTTAATCAATTGCATGGAACAAAGATTGTGTTGCCAAAATGATTATGATAGGCAGAATGAGTTGATTAGTCTTATTTTTTAGATTTGACGTTGACAAAAAATAATGTCTTGATTAAAATATTATTAATATTAAGAAAGCAATGAAAAGAAAAGTAACTTTGCACGTAGCGTTTTAGAGAGTTCTGTTGCTGAAAAAGAACCGTGATGGCAGAGTGAAAGTAACTTTGAGCTATATGGTGAATTAAAAGTAGCTAATATTGGGAACACCCATTATCGTGTTAGCGTATCGCATTATTGCCGTACGTGAAGTGACTTATTAACTTGGTTTTTTCTGACTAGGTTATTAGTAATTTAGGTGGTACCGTGTTAAAAGCACCCTTGATTAATTTCAAGGGTGCTTTTTTAGTTACAAAACCTAAGCTTACCTTTCTAAAATTACGCAGAAAGTGGTCTTTCATATGGAATATTGATACAAAGAATGTCGGAACCATCAGCGAGTATAAATTAAAGGAGATTTATTATGGAAAATTTAGAACAAGACTTAAATCAAGAGCCCTTAACCTGGAAGCAATATCTTGTTGTTGCCTCTTTGTTATTCGGACTTTTTTTCGGAGCAGGAAATTTAATTTTCCCCATTCATTTGGGTCAAATGGCGGGCGCAAACTGGGGAATGGCAACCTTTGGCTTTTTGGTCACAGCAGTTTTATTACCTTTATTAGCAGTTTTAGCTATTAGTGCCAGCCATGCAAAAGGTGTTTATGATATCGGTCTACCACTTGGGCCTAAATTTGCACTTGCTTTTATGGTTCTAATCCATTTAACTTTAGGACCATTATTTGCAACACCGCGAACAGCGAGTATTTCTTTTTCGGTTGGCCTAGCTCCAATTTTACCGCAAAAATACTCTCAAATTAGTCTATTACTTTTCTCTGCGGTCTTTTTTATATTAGCTTTTATTATTTCATATAAGCAATCATCAATATTAGAAAGTATCGGAAAAATATTAAATCCACTATTCTTAGTGTTGTTATTCTTTATTTTTTTATTGGCAGCAATTTCACCTATGGGGGCTGCTAAACAGCAAAGTGTTACTCCTGCTTATCAAACCATGCCATTTTTTAACGGTTTTTTGCAAGGCTATAACACGATGGATGCATTAGCTGGTTTAGCTTTTGGCTATACGATTGTTTCGGCAGTTAAGCAGCTGGGTAAAACCTCAGCTAAGAGTAACGCAAAAGTGACTGCTAAGGCTGGTGTATTGGCAACAAGTGCTATTGGAATTATTTATATTTGCTTAATTTGGCTCGGAGCAACGACACTTAATCATTTTAAAATCGCTCCAGAAGGAGGTACCACTTTTAACCAAATTGTTACTTACTATTTAGGAGACTTTGGCCATGCGTTGCTGGCGACCTTAGTAACATTGACCTGTTTAACAACAGCAGTTGGCTTATTAGCAGCCTTTGCGCAAGATTTTCACCGCAGTTTCAACAAAATTAGTTATCATACTTGGCTATTGATAATGACAGTGGCTTCTTTTATCACCGCTAATTTTGGGCTTGACACAATCATATCATGGTCAACACCAATGTTAATGTTCCTTTATCCAATTGCAATTGTTCTGATAATCTTGTCAATTACTGGCCCGTTATTTAATCATGATGCAATAGTTTATTACTGGGCAGTCGGATTAACTTTTATTCCAGCTATTTTTGACATGATTGCCTCTTTTCCTCCTGTAGTAAGCCAGCAACCTTGGGCTCTGCAATTACAAGCTATTCAAACTCGTTTTCTACCTTTTGCCAAAATTGGCATGGACTGGGTGATTCCAACAATTATTGGCTTAGTAATCGGCTTTATCCATCATTTATATCAAAATGCTAAGCTCAAAAAGGCTTAAATTTTTTAATTAGCTGTTACTAAATTGTTGAGCCTCTTCTTTGACATTATTCACTTATCAAAGTAGATTAAAGTTAACTGAATGATATGGTTGATGTTTAAAGATGGGACTTGATTAATTTGAATAATATGAATATGAATGATAATAGTCATGGAATGAACCATGATTCATCAATGCATATGGATCATGGCCAGCAAATGAGCATGGGTGGTGGTGACATGATGATGCATGGCAATCACATGATGCACATGGGCAATTTAAAACAAAAATTTTGGATTTCCGTAATTCTTTCACTTCCTATTCTATTTTTAGCACCTGCAATGGGAGTCCATTTGCCATTTCAATTTTCGTTTCCTGGCTCCGAATGGGTTGTTGTTATTTTTGCTACTATTCTTTTTGTTTACGGTGGCGAGCCGTTTCTTAAGGGAGCGTACTACGAATTAAAGTCTAAAAAGCCAGAAATGATGACTTTAATCTCATTGGGAATTACGACTGCCTATGTTTATAGTCTATATGCATTTATCCAAAACGATCTGCTGAATAGTAAAAATCATATAATGGATTTCTTTTGGGAATTAGCAACGTTGATTTTAATTATGTTACTTGGGCATTGGATTGAAATGACCTCGGTAATGAACGCAAGCAGTTCAGTTAATGATTTGGCCAAGTTGCTGCCGGATAAAGTTCATGTTCAACGAGACGGTCAAACTAGTGATGTTGCTATCAATGAAGTTCAAAAAGACGCAACGATTATTGTTAAGCCGGGTGAAAGTATTCCCCTTGATGGGATTATTTTGAATGGTACAAGTGATATTAATGAATCGCTAGTTACGGGCGAATCGAATGATGTTACGCGTAAAAAAGACGATAAAGTAATCGGGGGTTCTGTTAATGGTTCAAATGCATTAACTATTAAAGTAACAAACTCTGCCAATTCCGGTTTTTTGGCTAATGTTAATAAACTTGTTCAATCTTCGCAGATGAATAAATCAAAGCTGCAAACCTTGGCTGACCAAGTTTCTGGTTGGCTTTTCTACGCAGCGTTAATTATTGGTATCATTGCGCTAATCGTGTGGACAAGCATCAATGGCATTGCCGATGGGCTAGAAAGAATGGTTACCGTTTTAGTAATTGCATGTCCTCATGCTTTAGGGCTAGCAATTCCATTGGTTAATGCTAAAAGCACTTCTATTGGTGCCAAAAATGGTTTATTAATTAGAAATCGAAATGTGATAAGTGTCAGCTCTAAGATTAACTATCTTTTAATGGATAAAACGGGCACACTGACTGAGGGTAAATTTCAAGTACGTAAGTGTGATTCATTAAAAGAATCAATGTCTCCGATTGAAGCATTGAAATTAATTGCTTCGATTGAGCAAGATTCAACTCACCCAATCGCAAAAAGTATTTTGCAATATGCGCATGAAAAGCAGATTGAGTTGTTGCCGTTATCTGAGAGTAAAAATATTTCGGGTAAAGGTGTTTCGGGTGTTTTAGGTGGTAAAGAATATTTACTAGTAAATGAAAAAGCGGCCCGCGAAATCATAACTAATTTTCCGATTATTGATGTTGCCGATTATACTACTAGTTACTTGATTCAAGATAAAACTCTAATTGGTTATGTTGCTGTGGGTGACCAAGTTAAATCATCTGCAAGTTCGTTGATTAAGCAAATAAAACAATTAAATATTACCCCAGTAATGTTAACTGGTGATAATGAAAAAGTTGCTAATAGTATTGCTAAGAAACTCGGAATAACAGAAGTTTATTCAGAATTGATGCCTGAAGACAAACAAAAAATTGTTGCTAAATTACAAAGTGAAGGCAACAAAGTCATGATGGTTGGTGACGGAATCAATGATGCTCCTAGTTTGGCTAAAGCTGATATTGGGGTCGCAATTGGAGCAGGGACTGATGTAGCTGTTGATTCAGCCGATGTCGTTTTAGTAAACAGCGAACCAACAGATATTATTAGCTTTTTGAAACTGGCACAGAATACGCAAAAGAAAACTGTTCAAAATTTATGGTGGGGAGCAGGTTATAATATTATTGCACTACCACTAGCGGCAGGTATTTTGGCCCCATGGGGCATTATTTTAGCACCGGCTGTCGGAGCAATTTTAATGTCCTTGTCGACAGTTATTGTAGCAATTAATGCTGAAACTCTTCATATTTAATAAATGAATTCTAAGCATCTCCTGTGTGGGGTGCTTTTTGTTTACAAAATATTGGTCGTGGGGTTGATTTCAAAAAATAAAACTTCTTTTTAAAAAATTAAAAGGAAAGCCCTTTCTTTTGAAAAATATTGAAATAAAATTTAAGAACAGGTATGATGAGTATTGAAGTCGTAAATCGGCAATTTTTCAGATAAAATATAGTAAAAACCAAAAAGGAGAACTAAAATGAACGAAGAAGAATACCGTGTTGAAAGTGACACGATCGGTCCAGTTAAAATTCCTAAGGATGCACTGTGGGGTCCGCAAACTGAAAGGAGCCGGAATAATTTTCCAAGCGGTGAATTAATGCCATTAGCAATTATTCGGGCCTTTCTTAACTTGAAAAAGGCAGCTGCTGAATCAAATGTCGAGGTTGGAGATGAACCTGAAGAAAAAGGAGCAGCCATTGAAGATGCGGTTGATCACTTACTTCAATTAAGAGACGAAGAATTACAAAAAGACTTTCCACTTCATGTTTTGCAAACTGGTTCAGGAACGCAAAGCAATATGAATGTTAATGAAGTTGTTGCTAATTTAGCTAATAAATTGCACCCAGGATTGAATATTTTGCCTAACGATGATGTTAATCGTGGTCAATCTTCAAATGATACATATCCAACGGCAATGAATATTGTTGCCGTTGAAGCACTTGATAAACTGGAGCCTGCAATTAAGCATTTAATTGAAAAACTCAAAGTTAAACAAGACAAGTATTGGAAGACGGTGAAAGTTGGTCGTACTCACTTGCAAGATGCTACGCCAATTACTTTTGGTCAAGAAGTTTCCGGTTATATCTCTGCCCTAAAGCATGATTTAGAATATATTCAAGAGCTTAAGCCAACATTGTATGAATTAGCAATAGGTGGAACTGCTGTTGGAACTGGCTTAAATGCTGCTCCTGGAATGACCGAAAAAATTGCAGCTAAATTGTCAAAAGTATATGGACATGAATTTAAGGTTAAAACGAATAAATTCTGGGGTCTGGCACATCACTCAGGAATCGATGTTGTTCATGGCGCACTAAAGACATTAGCCGCTGATATGTTTAAGATTGCCCAGGATATTCGTTTCTTAGCTTCTGGTCCTAGAGCTGCTTACCATGAATTGAACATTCCTGCTAATGAACCGGGTTCATCAATCATGCCAGGTAAAGTAAACCCAACTCAGGCTGAAGCTGTAACAATGGCAGCCGCAAAAGTTTTCGGCAATGATACCACCATCACTTTTGCCGCGTCACAAGGTAATTTCGAAATGAATGTTTTCAAGACAGTTATGATTGCTGCATTCCTTGATTCTTGTGATATTTTAACTGGAACAATTGAGGGCTTTGCTGATAAGATGATTGATGGCTTAACTGTTAACTCAGAAAAGATGGATGAGCTACTAGAAAATTCATTGATGACAGTTACTGCCTTGTCACCTCATATTGGTTACCATGCTGCCGCTAAAATTGCTCAAGCTGCTGACAAAGAAGGTACAACTTTGAAAGAAGCAGCTTTGAAGAGTGGTGAAGTTACAGAAGAGCAATACGATGAATGGATGGACTACATGGAAATGACCAATATTGATCGTACTGAACCTGAAAAATAATATTATAGGTATAGGAGAAGATTAGATTAATGGCTAAATTTGTCTTTACACCAAGCAAATGTTCCGAAATAAAAGATAGTTACGATGCAATAATCGTCGGTGCTGGTGGTGCCGGGTTAACAGCCGCAATTCAGGCAAATGAATTGGGCTTAAAAGTAGCTGTTTTTGAAAAAAATGCTGAACTAGGTGGAAACACTAATCGGGCTTCATCCGGTATGAATGCATCAGAAAGCTTGGTTCAAATTAACGAAGGAATTATTGATAACAAAGAAGATTTTTACCAAGAAACAATGCAAGGCGGAGGTCGATTAAATGACCCTGAATTGCTGCGTTACTTCGTGGATCATTCAGCTATTGCAATTGACTGGTTGAGTAATCATGGAATTGAATTAACCAATTTAACTATTACTGGTGGAATGAGTAAAAAGCGTGCCCACCGTCCTGCTTCAATGGCACCTGTCGGAAATTACCTTGTTACCGGTGCGTTAAAGCAAATCCAAAAAGAAAATATTCCTGTTTTTAACAATTCTAAGGTAATTAAGTTAGTTCAAGATGACAATAAGAATGTTACTGGTGTCGAACTTGAAACTGAAGCAGGGAACAAGATTGTTAATGCCAAGGCAGTATTACTTGCCAGTGGTGGTTTTGGCTCATCAAAAGAATTGATCAAGAAATATCGACCAGACTTAGTCGACTTTAAAACAACTAATCAACCAGGTGCAACTGGTGACGGACTTAAGTTAGCTGATCAAATTGATGCTCAACTCGAACAAATGGACTTTATCCAGGTACATCCGACCGCTCAAACAGACACAGACCATGTTTACTTGATTGGTGAAGGACTTCGTGGTGAGGGAGCAATCTTAGTTAATAAGGCTGGTAAACGCTTTGTTAATGAAATGAATACCCGTAAAATTGTTTCTAATTCAATTAATGACTTGCACGAAAATGGGGCTTACCTCATTTTTGATCAGGGTATTCGTGACAATTTCACTGCCGTTGAATTTTATGATCACATCGGTTTAGTAAGCCACGGTGACACGTTAAGCGAAATTGCGGAAGCAAACGGTATTAATGGTCAAAACTTAGAAAATACTGTTAAGACTTGGAATGAAGCCGTTTCGTCAGGCAATGACCAAGAATTTAACCGGACAACTGGGATGGACCGTGCAATTGACCGCGGACCTTTCTTTGCTATCCACATTAATCCGGCTATTCACTACACTATGGGTGGTATTCACATTACACCTAAGACAGAAGTCTTAGATACTAATGGAAATATCATCTCTGGCCTTTACGCAGCTGGCGAAGTTTCTGGTGGATTGCATGGAAATAACCGAATTGGTGGTAACTCAATTGCTGAAACAGTTATCTTTGGTCGCCAAGCAGGTATGCAAATGGCTGAATTTGTTCATTCAGCAAAATAGTAATTGAATTTTAAAGTTTTAAAAGCACTTAGTAAAATTGAGTGCTTTTTTAATTTTGTAAATTTACTTTTATTTTTTAAAATTGAAAAATAAAAATTAGTTTTAATATTTAAAAAAGTAAAAAATAATTTATTTCTTTAAAATATTGCAAAATTTCCATTTCACATATATAATGACAGATGAAAAGGATTTCATTTTTTAGAGATTGAAAGGATTAAATTATGTCTAGAAAAGTTTTACTTGTTGGTGATGGAGCTGTTGGATCAACTTTTGCCAATGACCTACTGCAACATACAAATGTTGATGAACTAGTCATCACTGATGTTGTTAAAAAAAGGCCAATAGGCGATTCAATGGATCTTGAAGACATCATCCCATTTGCTGGTGAGTGTAATATTCATGCCGGCGAGTATTCAGATGCAAAGGATGCTGATGTGGTAGTAATCACTGCAGGCGTTCCGCGTAAACCCGGAGAGACTAGATTAGATTTAGTAAACAAAAATGTCAAAATCTTGAAGAGTATTATTCAACCAGTTGTAGATTCCGGCTTTGATGGAGTGTTTGTAGTTTCAGCAAACCCAGTTGATATTTTGACCACTTTAACCCAAAAATTATCTGGTTTTCCTAAGAATAAGGTTATTGGTACAGGTACTTCTCTTGATTCAGCTCGTTTACAAGTTGAACTTGCAAGAAAATTGAATGTGCCTGTAGCTGAAGTAAATTCAATGGTTCTTGGCGAACACGGTGATACTTCATTTGAAAACTTTGATGAATCAGTTGTTGCTAAAAAAGCCTTAAAAGATTATGACGCAATTACTGCTGATGTCTTAAATGATATTGAAGCAGATATTCGCCAAAAGGGTGGCAAGATTATTGAAAACAAAGGTGCCACATTCTATGGCATCGCAATGATGCTGACTCAAATTGTTAGTGCCATTCTGGATAATCGTGCAATTGTTTTGCCACTTTCAGCACCAATTAATGGTGAATACGGCATTAAGCATGACCTTTACCTAGGAACTCCTACAGCAATTGATGGAACTGGTATTAGTCATGTTATTGAAGCTAAATTATCTGATTCTGAAATTAAGAAAATGCTCAATTCTGCAGATAAGATGCAAGAAGTTCTTGCTGGAATTAGCTTAGATTAGTGAAGAAAAGAGATAAACATGCAAGTTGGTAAACGGATTTTCCTGAAAAGAGAACTTCCTGATAAAGAAATTGTTGAAGGCTATAAGGATTTGCCGACATCTAATATAGCGGACTGTATGAATCGCAGAGGGGCAATGGCTACTCGCATTAAGTTGATGTCTAGTCCTACAAAAGAGATGTGTGGCCCGGCATTTACAGTTCATAATCGTCCTGGTGATAACTTAACTATTTATGCGGCTTTAAAATACTGTCATGAAGGTGATGTCATTGTAATTGATAATGAGGGCGACAATACTAGGGCCGTTATCGGTGAAGTTATGATGACATGGCTTCGTGATCAAAGACACGTAGCTGGTGTTGTTGTAGATGGTCCGATGCGTGACATTGATAGCTTACGCAATTGGGATCTTCCCATTTATGCTGTAAGCACTTCGCCAAATGGTCCATATAAGGAAGGTCCAGGAGAAATTAATATTCCAGTTTCTTGTGGTGAGGTCAGCGTAAATCCTGGTGATTTAATTGTTGGCGATGCTGATGGCGTGGTTAAAGTAGCTCGTGAAAAGACGACTGAATTACTTCCTAAAGTCCAGGCCTTTCACCAAGAAGATGATCGTAAAACTGAGAGTTTTCATAATGGAACAGGAAATATTGACTGGCTTGATGAGGAACTGAAAAACAAGGATTATAAAATTATCGACGATATTTACCGCCCATAAATAAAAGAGGATAATTATGAAAACTTTAGAGAAAGTAAACTATAAAGGATTTGTTTTACCAGTAATAATTGGTATTGCTTTATGGTGTTTTACTCCAATTCGACCGTATGGCTTATCAGCACAAGCATGGGAAATGTTTGCAATATTTGTAGCTACCATTGTTGGCTGTATTACTAAACCCTTACCAATTGGTGGTACCACATTAATTGGTTTGATTGTAACTGTTTTGGTTGGTTTAGCACCAATTCAAAATGAAGTAAATCCAAAAACCGGTGCAGTTAATGCCGGGATCCTGAGTGCTTTCAGTAACTCCGCTTCTTGGTTGATTGCAATGGCTTTTATCATGGCCTATGGTATTAGTAAAACCGGTTTAGGAAATAGAATCGCTTATTGGATGATTCGTCGTTTTGGTAAACGCTCGATTGGAATTGGCTATGCCATTACTGGTCTTGAATTGATTCTCGGAGCTTTAATTCCTTCTAATAGTGCACGTACAGGTGGGGTAGTATGGCCAGTCACAGAATCAATCTCAAAAGACTATGATTCTTTACCAAATGATCCATCTCGGAAAAAAATCGGTGCCTATCTAAGTTTTATTGCCTTTCATGCTAACGTCATTTCGACAGCTCTGTTTATTACAGGTGCTGCTCCTAATATGGTTGCTTCCCAAATGGCAATTCAAAAGGGCTATCAAATGAGCTGGATAAGCTGGTTTACTGCAGCAATTGTGCCAGCAATAATTGCAACAATTGTCATTCCATTAATCATTTATAAAATTTTCCCACCTGAGATTAAGGAAACTCCTAATGCTAAAAAATGGGCAGATGACCGTTTAGCAGATATGGGTCCTGTCACTAAGCCTGAAAAAATAATGTCTGCAGTTTTCTTGTTGGCGATTGTTTTATGGGTTTTATCAGGAATTTATAAAATTCCACAATTAGATTCAACTTTCGTTGCATTCTTAGCTGTTGGCCTACTCTTGTTAACTGGGGTTTTGACCATGCAGGATGCTTTGAAGCAGACTGGAGCTTGGAACATTTTAATCTGGCTATCAATTTTGGTATTTATGGCTAGCAAGCTAATCTCATTTGGTTTTATTGATTGGTTCTCAAAGACTATCCAATCTGGCCTTCACGGAATTAGCTGGGAAATTGTTTTAGCAGTATTAGTAATTCTAATGTTCTACACCCACTACTTCTTTGCCAGTGGAACAGCTCATATGACAGCATTGTATCTACCATTTTTATCAGTAGCAGTCGCTACCGGAGCACCACTTGCCCTGTCAGCAATGCTTTTAGCATTCACTGGTGCAATTAACGCTTCAACTACACATTATGCCAACGGACCAGCTTCCATTTTAGCCACCACCGGTTATATCAAACAAAGCGAATGGTGGAAGATGAACTTTATCCTCGGTATCGTATATCTATTGATTTTCGGGGTAATCGGTACTTTCTGGATGAAAATTATTGGCATGTGGTAAATGATTAGTCAAGCAGACTTTATAACTAATGATGGAGTAAGAATCCATTATTATGATACAAAAACTACGCAACCACCAATTCTTGCTATCCCGGGAATCGGTGGCTCTGCCGCATTATGGCAAAAGGCAATAGAGCTTTTTAGCTCAGATTATCGTTTTATTATTATCGATCCAAGAAACCAGGGCAGATCTGCGCGAACATTTAAAGGCCAAAGAATTAGTCGACATGCCGCTGATTTAAATCAGTTGATTGAAAAGCTAGATTTAGTTGATATTATTGGCATTGGCAATTCGATGGGTGCTGCGAATTTGTGGGCTTATATTTCACTTTATGGTGAAAAGCGCCTAAAGGCGATCGTGGATTTGGATCAACCTCCCAAAATGATAAAAGATAAAACTTGGCAATACGGATACCAAGACCTTACTTGGAATAATTATCCGAGCTATCTAAAGGCCGATTTTGGTACCGGGATGGCCACCCACGTTGACGATGCAATGTTTGCACTCGCAAAAAAGGAAGCTCAAAGTTTTCCATATCATCCTGAAGAAAACCTATTGTGTCGCATTAATCATGCTGAACAAGATTGGCGTGATGTGCTGATTGAATTAAAGAAGCCAATGCTAGTTTTGGCTGGTGAAAAGTCACCCTTTTTTGACTATCACTTTGCTGAAGCAACAACAAAATTAAATCCATTAATTAAGGCAAAAGTGATTCCTAATTGTGGGCACTTAATTCAGGCTGAACAACCAAATTTGATGTACAAAGAAATAATAAATTTCTTGCATAATTGAATGCAGAAGTTGATATTGAAGAGGAAGTTACTTAATGGATAAGATCGTAGATCTTTATTTAAAAACACCAGAGACATACAAAAAATGGCAAAATTTTTTGCTTCATCATGGTCTATCAAATTTTAATTCCCGTGAAGTCAACGTGATTGATCATACTTTAGGTTTGATTAATGAAGACGGGGAATTAGTTGGTACCGGAAGTACAGCGAACAATGTCTTAAAGTACATCGCGGTTTCAAATGATGATGAAACAACTCCAGGTGCTCGTTTCAACCAGATAATTACTGCTTTGCAGCAATATCTCTTTAGTCAACAGATTTTTCATAGCTTTGTTTTCACCAAAGAAAAGTATTCTACAAGTTTTGCCCATTTAGGATTTCAAGAACTCGCTCATAATGAGTCAGCCGCTTTTTTAGAAAATGGGACGCCAGATATTAATGATTTTTTAGCACAAATTCCTCGGGTTAAAGACCAAGAAAAACTGCAAGTGGCAGCAATTGTCATGAATGCAAACCCTTTTACGCTTGGTCATCGTCAACTCGTTGAATTAGCAAGTAAAGAAAATGATTTGGTTTATGTTTTTGTTGTGGCTACAGATGCTTCGCTCTTTAAAACCAATGAAAGGATGCAGCTGGTAAAAGAGGGGACAAAGGATTTAAAAAATGTCCTTGTCGTCAGTGGTGGAGACTATATGGTTTCCCAGTCGACATTTCCAGCTTATTTCCTAAAATCAGCCGATGATTTAATTACTGTTCAGACTGAAATTGATGCCTTAGTTTTTAAAAACTATGTTGCTCCCGCTCTAACAATTAACAGAAGATATTTAGGAACAGAACCACTTTCGCGAACAACTAATTTCTATAATCAAAGCCTGATAAAGACTTTAAGTCCTGATATCGAAGTTAAAATTGTTGAACGTTTCCAAGCAGATAGTCAGGTAATAACAGCAACAAAAGTGCGGCAGCTAATTAAGCAAGACCATTTAGCAGAAATAAAACCTTTGGTTCCAGTTAGCACAATGCAATTTATTATTAACAACAAGCAAGATTTACAAATGCGAATAAAGAAAGGAATGAATATCAATGGAAATTAAGACAGTTGGTGTTGCAGGAACATTAGAGTCCTCAGACATCCAAATCATGATTTCAGAGGGCAACGAAGGAATTCAAATTGATTTAGACTCAGAAGTTATCAAGGCTTATGGTGATCAAATCAAAAAAGTAATTACTACGACCTTACAAAAATATGGCATTGAAAATGCAAAAGTAAAGGCCACTGATAAGGGAGCTCTTGATTGTGTAATCGCAGCGCGGACACTTGCCGCTGCCCAAAGAGCAACTGAGACCTCGGATAAACCAGAATTGGAGGTATTGCAATAAATGACTTATGTAAAAAACCGTTTGCGTCGAACCATGATGTTTGTACCAGGTAATAATCCTGCCATGGTTAAAGATGCTGGAATTTATGGTGCCGATTCAATTATGCTGGATCTAGAAGATGCTGTTTCTCTAACCGAAAAAGACGCTGCACGGATGCTTGTATATAATGCCATCAAAACTGTTGATTTCGGCGGAGCAGAAATAGTCGTTAGAATAAATGGCCAGGATACACCATTTTATGATGAAGACGTAAAAGCAATGGTTAAAGCTGGCGTTGATGTTATTCGGTTGCCAAAAACTGAATCTGCTGCAATGATTAAAAAATTGGTCAGTGATATGGAAAAAGCTGAACAAGAATATGGCGTCGAGAAAGGTTCAATCGGTGTAATGGCAGCTATTGAAAGTGCTAAGGGAGTTCTAAACGCTCCTGAAATTGCCACTTCTACGCCGTTAATGATGGGCTTGGCCGTTTCTGGTGAAGACTATACTGCTGATATGCATACTCATCGTTATCCTGATGGTCGTGAACTCGAATTTGCTCGGAATATGGTTTTGCAAGCAGCTCGTGCAGCTGACGTTTACGCGTTTGATACTGTCTTTTCTAATATGAATGATACGGAAGGCTTTTACCGCGAAACAAACTATATTTATGAACTAGGTTATGATGGGAAATCACTGGTTAATCCAAGACAAATTCCAATGGTTAACAAAGTCTTCAACCCAACCAAAGATGAAATTGAAAATGCTCAAGCAGTTCAAAATGCAATTCGCGAAGCTAAAGCTAAGGGCTCTGGAGTAATTTCAATGAATGGCAAGATGGTTGATAAACCTGTTGTTGAAAAGGCTAATCGCGTAATCGAAACAGCCAAAGCGTCAAACTTAATTGATGAGGAGGGCAATTACATTGGAGAATAAAGTAAAACGCAATTTACCGGATGATTTAATGACAAAAATGAGTTTAAAACCATTTGAGGGTGTTAATATCGGTAATCCTGACGTTCAAAGAGTGGCTCCTAAAGCTAGTGTAACCACTGGCGAAAACAAAGTAGTTGAATCTTTAGAAGAAGTTATTAAGAAAACACTCAAGGATGGGATGACTATTTCTTTCCACCACCATTTTAGAAACGGTGATTTTGCCTTCAACAAGGTAATGGATTTAATTATTAAACTCGGTTATAAGGACTTAACCCTAGCACCATCTTCTTTAACCGGCGTTATGAATGATAAAGTAATTGAGGCAATTAAAAAGGGCGTCATTACGAATATTACTTCTTCAGGTATGCGTGGCAGTCTTGGTGACTTTGTTTCTCATGGTGGCCTGAAAAATCCAGTTATTTTTCGCTCACATGGTAATCGTGCACGTTCAATTGAAGAAGGCGAAATTAAGATTGATGTTGCCTTTTTAGGTGTTCCTGTATCTGACCCAGCTGGAAATGCTAACGGGCAAGAAGGTGATGCAGTCTTTGGTTCATTAGGCTATGCTTTAGTTGACGCACAATACGCAGATAAAGTTGTTTTACTTACTGATAATATCGTTGACTATCCTAATACGCCTGCATCAATTAAACAAACTCAAGTTGACTATATAGTAAAAGTTGATCAAATTGGTGATGCCGATAAAATTGGTTCTGGCGCTACCCGTTTTACCAAGGATCCTAAGGAATTAAAAATTGCGCAGATGGTTAACCAAGTGATTGTTAATTCTCCATATTATAAGCAAGGTTTTTCATTCCAAACTGGTTCTGGTGGTGCCGCTCTTGCTGTAACTAGGTATTTACGGCAATCGATGCTTGATGATAATATTACAGCTTCATTTGCATTAGGTGGAATTACCAAACCAACCACTGATTTACTCGAAGAGGGACTAGTTAACAAGGTAATGGATGTGCAGGACTTTGATAAGGGTGCTGCTGCATCAATGGCTAAAAATAAAAACCAACAAGAAATTGATGCTTCTTGGTACGCTGACCCACATAATAAGGGAGCAGTAGTAAATAATTTAGATGTTGCTATTTTGTCGGCCTTACAAATTGATACTGACTTCAACGTTAATGTAATGACTGGTTCGGATGGGGTAATTCGTGGTGCAATTGGTGGTCACCAAGATGCTGCCTCTGCCAAAATGACGATTATTACTGCGCCACTTGTACGTGGACGTAACGCAACGATTGTACCTTCAGTTGAAACTGTTGTTACTCCAAGTGACTCGATTGATGTTTTAGTTACTGAACGGGGAATTGCAATCAATCCAAAACGGCAAGATTTAATTGCTGCATTTAGCAAAGTACCAGAGCTTAAGATTGTTGATATTAAGGATTTGCAAAAGATGGCTGAAAAACAAGTAGGAACTCCAAAGCCATTAGAGTATACTGATAGAACAGTAGCATTGATTCAATATCGTGATGGTACAATTATTGACACAATCAAAGAAGTAAAAGACTAATAGTCTAGCAATTTTTTGGATAAATCATAAAAGCTTCAAAAGTTATGACTTTTGAAGCTTTTTATATTTAGCTAAATTAACCCTAACTGATTTAAGCTATAATTACTAAAGATTAGATCTCTATTTTTAGAGCAAAAACCTACCTCTGAATAAGTCGAAGTAGATTTCTAACTCTTATATTTAAAAAGGAGTTTTTTAATGACTAAAACTATATTTGCATCTGGAACAAAACAATCAATAGAACAAGTTCTTGCGGACAAAGATCAACGCGTTAATTTACAGAAAAAACTTTTTCGAGAGTTTCCGCACAGTGTTTTACTGGACGTTAAGCTTAACATACCTGGGCCAATTAAAAATAACCAGTACCTAAAGCAGCTCTTCTTAACAGGTATAAAAACTTTGGAAGAGTCACTTAAGAAAGAACACTTATCCTTTAAATTAATGGAAAAGTGGGATAAGCCAACCGGATGCGAAAATTTTTATTTAGTGAATGGCAATAGTCGAGTCGTCAAAAAAACTGCAGTTGACTTTGAAAACCAATCACAATTAACGCGACTTTTCGACGCTGATGTTTTAGTTAAAAACCAACAGGCAGCACTATCACGCACTGACTTGGACATGCCCGCTCGTAAATGCTTTTTATGCGATCGTCCAGCTAAAGACTGTGCTCGCTCACGACGTCATTCGGTACAAGAATTGCAAGAATATATTAGTCGGATTTACTATCAGCAAGTTAAATAAAACTCTTGTTTTTACGTAGAACGCGTTCGGCAATACCGCTATTTGTGACCAAATGAGTAATTACGCCGCTTCGTAATGCTCCTAACAATGCATCTTCTTTAAAGCGATTTTTAACGACAACAAAACGAGTAGGTATTTTCATAATGTCCGCCATACTGATACCACAAATGTGTGAGTCAATTGGTTTATAAAAGTTACCGTTAATATCATATGGTCGACCGAAGATGACGCCCGCAATTTGCAGGCTATCAACATTTTTCAATAGATTCTCAGCATAGTAATCCATAAAGAATTGGTCAGATTCTAATGATTGAACCGTTCCAATGCTGGCAAAAAGCAAATCTATTTCAGAAAATTTCTTAGCAAAATATTCATAGTAAGGTTCAGTTTTAAGCTCTTTTACGACTTGCGGATTAATTGAATAAAGTGGGGCAGGAAAAGTTAAGCTCTTAGCATTAAATTTATCTGCAGCCTCTTGTGTTAGCTGATTTTTTCGTCTACTGGTATTGACAGCTTGACCAACAAGCTGAATAAAAGTTAAATCATCCCTTGTTTCTTCAGTAAAATTATCAATAATATCCTTGAGAAGCGTACCCCAAGTTAAACCGATTAAATGGGCAGATTTAGTGTAGTTTTGAATTTGTTTTGCCGCGTAGTTGACAATTACTTCGTTGTCCTGATTTTTCGTTTCTAAATCTTCAAGAATATAAACTTCTTTGAGATTAAAAATACGCTGAAATTCATTTTCCAACTTTTGTGACCTTTTTGGGCTTTGAGAAATGCTGATTTTGACAATTCCTTTATCCTTAGCTTCTTCAATCGCTTTCGTGATTAAGTAGCGTGAAATGTTGTATTTATTAGATATATCAGCAATATTTAGTTGACTTAAAAAATAATCTTGTGCAATATTAGCTAATTGTTCATCTGTTAATAGTGTCATGTGGGTATCCCTTTTCTTTAATATTATTTTAAATTATATTACAAAAACGGCTCTTTATTCTATAAAAATATAAACAAAAATTTATTTAAAACAATAATTTTAAAAAGTTAATAAAATATATTTATTATTATTCAAAAAAACACCATAAATTGTAAACTTATTCAAGCAAATCACAAAAAGTACCATGGGTCACTAATTGCAAGTCATTTGGTTTTAAGTAGACACTTCTTCCGACTTTTCCACTAGAAACCGCTATTTCAGTTTCTTTTTTCATGTCTTGGTCTAGGTAAATTGGAAAATGATGATTGAAGTAGATGCCAATTGGCGTGTTTGCTCCGTGAACATAACCAGTTGTTTTTTCAAGGTCCTTCAATGGTAGAAGTTCACATTTTTTATTACCAGAAGCTTTTGCTAGCTTTTTCATGCTTAAATGTTCGGTAACAGGAATGACTCCAACTAACACTCCAGTTTTATTACCAGAACAGACAAGTGTTTTGTAGACCAAATGTTCATTCTCGTTTAGAATAGAAGTATCCATTTGCGCAACGCCACCTGAGTCTTTGTGTGTAGCAAATTCAGCTTGATGATATGGAATTTTATTTCTATCTAAAATTTTTTCAACTAACGTTTTTTCAATTTTATTTTTCTTTTTCGCCATAATTATCACCTTTTTAATCATAGCATTGATAAAGAGAAATAAAAAAGGGAGTTTATTCATGAAATTATTAATTATTAAAATTGAGACTAGTCACGAAATAGAAGATGCACTCAGTGTATACAGCCAGGACGTCCTTCACTGCTTGGGAACAGAAACACGCAAGCGGTCTGATTTTGAACATGCCGGCTGGGAAAATGATTCTACCATTGTTAATCTGGAAGAAATCAAAGATCTTCCTCAAGACTTAGAATTTTATGCGTATTTTAGGGAAGATTCAGACCGCGATAAATTACTTGCAGATTTTCGCCAAAAGTTACAGGAATTGAAGGGATACGGACTTGATATTGGTCAAGCCAAAATTAGTGCATCTTACATCGAAGATAAAGACTGGAATACAGTATGGCAAAAATTTTATCACGTTATTAATTTTTCCAGGCACCTGGCAATTGTTCCAGAATGGGAAAATTACCAACCCCAGTTTTCTGATCAAAAGCTAATTAATTTGGATCCAGGATTAGCTTTTGGCACAGGTGGCCATAAAACTACACAACTTGCAATGATGGGCTTAGAGCGAACACTGACTGCTCCTAAAAGCGTAATTGATGTTGGAACTGGATCAGGTATTTTGGCTATTGCCGCTTCACTTTTAGGAGCTAACAAGGTAATTGGCACCGATGTTTCTGACGAAGCTGTCACGGCAGCTCAAGAAAATGTTGCCTTAAATCATTTAGATAATATTCAGATTAAAAAAGCAAATTTATTAGAGAATATTGACGGTAAATTTGATATTATTGTTGCTAATATTTTGGCGGAAATTTTACTCGACTTGATACCTCAGCTAAATGATCATTTGCAAAAAGGCGGAAAAGTTATTTTCTCCGGAATCGATTATTTACAGTTAACAAAGGTAGAAAAGGCCCTAGATAATTATGACTTTAAGGTTGAATTAACGATGAAACAGGATCGTTGGGTAAGTTTAGTAATTGCGCGAAAAGAACAATAAAAAGAGTTATAATAGAAAATTAAGTTAAGTAAGGAAAAAGTGAATTGATTGATAAATTAAAACACATACCATTTATTAAAAAGTTAAATCAGTATCAAGCAATGCCTATTATCTGGTGGACAATATTGGTTTTATTATTACCATTTATTTTTAGCTTGTGCCGGATTCCAACCGTTTGGCGTGTTGGATTACTTTTTATCGTTTTTAACTGTCTGGTCAGTTACCACTTAGGAATATTGGTTAAAAAAATTGCCTTGAAATGGTATTGGCTGTTATTGCTGCCAGTTTGTTTTTGTTTAATCGTTTTAATCAAATATGCTAACTACAATTTATTATTTGGTTTAATTTATTTAATCTTTGAAATCTTTGGCTTAATGGATAGACAATTTTATAAATAAGAAGGGTCGGGTTCTATGTCAAAATATGCGGAAATGACGCATGATCAAGTAATTGACACCTGTAAAAAATACATGAATGATGAGCAAATTGCTTTTGTTGAAAAGGCATATGAATTTGCTGAAAATGCGCATAAAGAGCAAAAACGCGCGTCTGGTCAGCCTTACATTGTGCATCCCACGCAAGTGGCAGGGACCTTGGCCACTCTTGGACTTGACCCAGATACAATAGCTGCCGGCTTTTTACATGACACAGTCGAAGATACGGAAGTAACTAATGACGATATTAAAAATATCTTTGGTAAAGATGTTGCTTTTATTGTTGATGGCGTTACTAAGCTAAATAAATATGAATACAAATCGCACCAAGAGTTCTTAGCTGAAAATCACCGTAAAATGCTCATAGCAATGGCTAAGGATATCCGCGTCATTATGGTCAAGTTAGCTGATAGATTGCATAACATGCACACGCTAGAGCATTTACGGCCGGATAAACAACGACGTATTGCTTCAGAAACAATGGACATTTATGCTCCATTAGCTGATCGATTAGGTATCGGTACTATTAAGTGGGAACTGGAGGATCTCAGTTTTCATTATCTTAATCCGAAAGCTTATTACCGGATCGTGAACTTAATGAGCTTAAAAAGAAGCGAACGGGAAAAATATATTCAAGATGCAATTAATACATTAAAAGAAAGTCTAGATGGTTTAGGAATTACTTATGATATTCATGGTCGACCTAAGCATATCTATTCCATTTATAAAAAAATGGTTAATAAGCATAAGGATTTTAATGAAATCTACGATCTCTTAGCGGTTAGGGTAATTGTTAAGACTGTCAAGGATTGTTATGCAGTTTTAGGTGCCGTCCATACTAAGTGGAAGCCGATGCCCGGTAGATTTAAAGATTATATTGCCGTTCCTAAAGTAAACGGGTATCAATCACTTCACACTACAATTATTGGTCCCGGTGGCCGTCCACTTGAAATTCAAATTAGAACAGAACAAATGCATGAAGTGGCGGAATACGGTGTAGCTGCCCACTGGGCATATAAGCGCGGCAATTTCTCTGGAGTTGAGCAAACTTCTTCCAACGAAAAACTTGACATGGTGCGAGAAATTCTTGAATTAAAGGATGAAACACAGGACGCTGGCGAGTTTATGAAGAGCGTCAAAAGTGAGATCTTCTCTGACCGTGTTTACGTGTTTACGCCAAAAGGTGAGGTCTACGAACTGCCCAAGGGCTCAGTTACCTTAGACTTTGCCTACGAGATTCATACTCAGGTAGGAAGTCACGCGGTTGGCGCTAAAGTGAATGGCAAATTAGTGCCACTAGACTACAAGTTAAAAAATGGTGATGTCATTGATATTATGACGCAATCCAATGCTAGTCCATCGCGGGATTGGGTGGACATGGTCAAAACTTCACGCGCTCGGAATAAAATCAGGCGCTATTTTAGAAACTTAGACCGAGAGCATAGCATTGAGCAAGGTGAGCAGATGATCGCGGATAATTTACGCGAGCAAAATTTCTCACCTAAGGAATTCATGGATAAAGACCACATCGAGCAACTATTGCAACAATTAAATTATCATACAGCAGATGAAATGTTTGCATCAGTTGGTTTTGGTGATCTTTCGGCCATTAGTGTGGTTAATCGCTTGACTGCCGACATTCGCCATGAGGATGAAAAAAAGCGCCAAAAGCAGCTTGAAGAAGAAATTTTAAATTCAGGACAAAAAGCAGTTTCTGAAACAAATAATAGTAATTCCTCAGCTATGAAAGTTAAACACAAGAATGGTGTGGTGATTCAAGGCATCAGCGATTTAATGCTGCATTTAGCTAAATGCTGTAATCCGGTTCCTGGTGATAAGATTGTCGGTTACGTTACAAAGGGCCGTGGGGTTACAATTCACCGTAGCGATTGTCGTAATATTGTTCATAATGATGCCAGTCAGGGACGCCTAATTGAAGTAGAATGGGAAAATGTTGAAGAAAATAGCGCACAAGCCTTTAACGCTAATATTGAGGTTTTTGGCTATAATCGCAGTCGTCTATTAAGCGATGTTTTAACTAAATTAAACTCGTTAACGCCCAATATTAACAATCTTTCAGGTAAAGTTAATGACGAAAATATTGCTCATATTTATGCAACGGTTGCTGTCAATAATTCTGGTCAACTTGATAGTATTTTAACCAAGTTACGTGATATTCCTGATGTTTATGAAACTAGAAGGGCTGATAATTAATGCGAGTAGTAATTCAAAGAGTAAATTATGCTAACGTTAAAATTGCAAACGAAAATGTTGGTGAAATCAAAAAGGGCCTTCTATTATTAGTTGGCTTAAAAGAAGGCGACGATAGCCAAACGGTGAAAAAAGCTGCTTCTAAGATAGCTAAAATGCGGATTTTCGAAGATCAAGACGGAAAGACTAATTTGGCAATTAAAGATGTTGGCGGCAAAATCTTGAGTGTTAGTCAATTCACTTTACTTGCCGATACTAAGAAAGGTAATCGTCCTAGCTTTATTCAGGCAATGAGACCACCAAAGTCGGATGAGTTATGGCAGGCTTTTAATCATGAACTTGAAAATAATGGCTTGGATGTTGCTACTGGCAAATTTGGTGCCGACATGCAAGTTACTTTAGAAAATGATGGACCTTTTACGATTGTACTTGACTTATAAAAAATTTTAGCCGGAATAACAGTACAGGTTGACTTTTTAAGGTTAAAACTATAAGCTAAAAAAAGAAATTATCAATGACAAAGACTGAAGATTAGCACTTTTTAATAACAGAGAACGTTCATCTTGCTGAAAGAACGAATAAAAAGCTAAACTGTGACCCCTTTACCAGATAATAACCGCATCGCGAGCGTTATTCGCAGCAGGCAAAAGGTGGTACCGTGCTGATTCAGAGCGCCCTTGATTTTATTCAAGGGCGTCTTTTTATTAAAAAGGATGATTAAATGAGAGTTCAAAAACCTAAAGGAACAGTTGATATTCTCCCTGATCAATCAGGTTCTTGGGAAAAAGTAGAACAAATTTTACGTGATTTCTTCAAAAGGGCAAATTACCGTGAAATTAGAACCCCTAGTTTTGAAAACTATGAAGTATTTTCACGTTCTAGCGGTGAAACGTCTGATGTAGTTGAAAAAGAAATGTATGATTTCAATGATAAGGGTGGCAGACATATTGCTCTAAGACCTGAAGGAACTGCGGGTGTGGTTCGTGCATATGTTGAAGATAAATTATATGCACCCGAAATGGTCAAGCCACTCAATGTTTATTATCTTGAATCAACATTCCGTTATGAACGGCCACAAGCGGGCCGTCAACGTGAATTTCACCAGATTGGAATTGAAAGTTTTGGTTCCAAAAATCCATTGGCTGATGTTGAAACAATTGTTTTGGCTCATGATTTACTGGCAGAACTTGGGGTTAAAAATTACGAATTACACATTAATACCTTGGGTAATGCTCAGGTTCGAAAAGATTATCATGATGCATTAGTTAACTACTTTAGACCATTAAAAGAGCAATTATCGGATGATTCTAAGCGTCGTTTGGAAAAGAATCCATTGCGAATTTTAGACTCTAAAGATGAACAAGATAAACAATTTTTACCAAATGCCCCTAAAATAATTGATTATCTTAATGATGATGCAAGAAAGAATTTTGACCAAATTACCCAAATGCTCGATCAGCTCGGCATTTCATATACAATCGATAATGATTTGGTTCGCGGGTTAGATTATTATTCAGGAATTATTTTTGAATTCATGGTTGAAGATCCTAGTCTATGGGAATCTGCCACTACAATCTTAGGTGGGGGACGCTATGATAATCTAGTTGAAGAATTTGATGGTCCGGCAACTCCAGCTGTAGGATTTGGTATTGGCGAAGAGCGCTTAATGCTAGTTTTACAAAAGCAGAATCCAGCTCTTTTTGCCGATCAAGGAATCGACTTTTTCATTACCAATATTGGTGACGGAACGGAAATTAAAGCGGTTGAAATAGCGCGCTCTTTACGTAATCAAGGATTTAAGGCCCAATATGATGTTGACCAAAAGAAACTTAAGGCACAGTTTAAAAAGGCCGACCGTGTGCACGCCCAGTTTGTAATCACGTTAGGTGCCAAGGAACTTGCTAACGGAATTTTGAATGTTAAAAGATTAAGTGATGGTAAAACATTAGAATTAAACTTGACCGATGTCGACAATATCAAAGAAGTCATAAAGAAATTAAAGGATTAAACAAAATGGAAAAAAGAACGAATTACTGTGGCAACATTACTGCCGAATATATTGATCAAGAGGTTAACCTATATGGTTGGGTTCAACGTGTTCGTAACTTGGGGAACCTAGTTTTTATTGATCTGCGCGATCGTGAAGGCATTGTCCAAGTTGTGATTAACCATGACTCAGGAAAAGAATTGATGGCAATTGCTGATTCACTGGGTAATGAATACGTTATTCAAGTAAAAGGCAAGGTTGTTAAGCGTTCAAGTGTTAACCCCGAAATGAAGACTGGTGAAGTTGAAGTTGATGCTAGCGAAATTAACATTTTAAATAAGTCACAAAACCCTCCATTTGAAATTAAAGACAATATTGAAGTTGGGGAACAGACTCGGCTGAAATACCGTTATCTGGATTTGCGTCGGCCTAATTTACAAAAAGCAATAATTTTGCGGTCTAAAATTTTGCAAGCTACTCACGAGTATTTTGACGAAAACGGCTTTATTAATATTGAGACACCAGTTTTGGGTAAGTCCTCACCTGAGGGAGCTCGTGACTATTTAGTACCATCGCGTATTTACCCCGGTAGTTTTTATGCTTTACCGCAATCACCACAATTGTTCAAACAGTTATTGATGGGAGCAGGCTTTGATAAGTATTATCAATTAGCAAGATGTTTCAGAGACGAGGATTTGCGTGGGGATCGTCAGCCCGAATTTACGCAAATTGATATGGAAACATCTTTCACCGATGAACAGCAAGTACAAGACTATACTGAAGGACTGCTTAAAAAGATTATGAAGGATGTAATGGGCATTGACTTGAAGACGCCGATTGCACGAATTTCTTGGACCGATTCAATGAATAATTACGGAACAGATAAGCCTGATATCCGTTTTGACATGCTTATTCATGATTTAAGTCCTATTTTCAAGGATAGCGACTTTAAAGTTTTCTCAGGTGCAATTGCTGATGGTGGTTTTGTAAAGGGAATTGCTGTTAAGGGTGGTGCTAAGGCATATTCACGCAAGCAAATTGAAAAGAAACAAGAATATATCAAACGTTTCCATGCAAAAGGTCTTGCCTGGGTTAAATATGAAAATAATGAATTTTCAGGTCCAGTTGCACGCTTTTTAACTACTACGAACCAAGAACAACTTATTAATGAGTTCCAACTCGAAGGTGGCGAGTTGTTAGTCTTTGTAGCTGATAAATGGAAAGTTTGTTGTGACTCACTTGATCATTTACGGCGTGAATTTGCTAAGGAAACTGGAATTATTCCTAAACATGAATTTGATTTTGTTTGGGTAGTTGATTGGCCACTATTTGAATACGATGAAGGTATTGGTAGATGGATTGCTGCTCACCACCCATTTACGATGCCCGATGATGAGGGAATTAAGCTACTTGATACCGATCCACATAAAGCGCATGCTCGCAGTTATGATATCGTTATGAACGGTGATGAACTTGGTGGTGGCTCAATCCGTATTCATAAACGTTCAATTCAAGAAAAAATGTTCAAAGCTTTAGGATTTACCAAGAAACGTGCCTATGAACAATTCGGTTACTTACTCGAAGCTTTAGATATGGGATTCCCACCACATGCAGGTTTGGCGATTGGCTTAGATCGGTTTGCAATGCTTTTAGCAGAAAAAGATAATATTCGAGATGTACTGGCCTTTCCAAAGAATGCCAATGCTTCCGAGCCAATGATGCATGCTCCAGCTCCAGTAGCCGATCAGCAATTAGCTGATTTAGGAATTGAAGTTAAGGAACAATACCAAGAAAGTGTAGCGAAAACTGACGCCAACCTGCAAGAGCAGGCCGTTAAGGATTATGCTGCCCATTCAACTTGGGAAGAAGATTAAATGCAAAAAGATGGAGCAAAAAAGCTTCATCTCTTTATTTTTTAGAAAACATTGTAATTTTAATTGAGGAAAAATTATGTCACAAAAATATCATCGTGCGTTTGGCTGTTATGGAATAATTGGTAATTCAAATGAATTAGTTGTTATCAGAAAAAATGCCGGACCCTACATTAATCGCTATGACTTACCAGGAGGCAGCTTAGAAGATGGGGAAGAGTTAGCTAAAGCCGTTGTTCGTGAAGTTAAGGAAGAAACTGGGCTTGAGGCTCTTCATTTTGACCAAATCGGAGTCACCTCCTTTAGGTATCCGTGGGATTATCAGGAGTGGCATTATAACCAACATATTTGCGTGTTTTATCGGATTACGTCTTTTACAGGAAAACTGCAGCAAAGCGTAGAGCAATTTGCTGGGCAAGATTCACTCGGCGCAGTCAAAGTTCCTTTGGCTAAAATTAATATTCAAAATTCTTCGCCACTTGTTTTAAAGGCAAAAGAATACTTACTTAGACCAAATGAATTTAGTTTACAGGATCAAACTTATACTGATTGGCAAATACTGCAAAAACCGCTATTTTAATAAAAAGGGCAGCTAGCTTTACTAGCTGCCTTTTTTGGTTATTATTTGCTTAAATTATTTAAGAAATTTAATGCTGCATCATAATTAGGTTCATTAGTCATTTCATGAATTAGTTCTTGGTAAAGAACTTTGTTGTCAGCATCAACGATCCAAATACTTCTTGCATCAATTCCAGCAGATTCAACAAAAAGTCCCATCTTCTCACCGAAATCATGACTTTCATCTGACAAAAGTTCCATGTTTTCAACATCTTCGGCTGCACACCAATCTTTTTGTTCAGCTGGCGTGTTTGTTGAAACAGTGTAGAAATTAATGTTTTGATACTTGTCAACTTCACCATTAAAGCGTTTAGTAGAAATGCTGCAAACGCTAGTGTTGATATTAGGCACAACACTAATCAAAGTAGGTTGGTTGATTAGCTCACTCATTTTAACGATTGTACCATCAGCTTTTTTAACTTCAAAATCTGGTAAGTTAGCGCCGACAACAGGTGGTTGACCATTAGTTGTTAAAGGCTCATTTTTCATTGTAATTTTCATTCTTTTAAACCCTTTTCTGATATAAAATAACAATAATACCTTTCTAGTTTAAACTAGAAAGCCTTTAAACCCCAAACGATACGCACTTTAATTATTTAAAGTATCTTTGACGTATTCACTGATCCTAGAAACAGCTAATTTTAGATTTTCATCTGAAGAGGCATAAGAAAGACGAACAAAGCCTTGTCCACCTTTACCAAAGTAGCTTCCCGGAACAACACCAACTTTAGCTTTAACAGCTAAATCTTTAGCAAAAGCAACGTCATCTTGGCCAAATTTGTCTGGTATTTGCGCAAAAACATAAAAAGCACCTTCGGGAGTAGCCATTTTGAACCCATTTTTCTCAAGTCCAGTTTGAACAATATGCAATCTTCTTTCATAAATTGCCCGAGCTTCTACATAATCTTGCTCGCCATTTTCTAACGCTTCAGCTGCTCCGATTTGAACATTATCGGTTACGGAAGTAATCATAAACGAATTTACTTTAATAATTGTTTTCATAATTTCGTTAGGAGCGGCAATGTAGCCAATTCGCCAGCCTGTCATGGCAAAGTTCTTTGATAGACCCGATAACAAAATGGTCCGTTCAGGAATAATTTGTGCTAAGGAATAATGCTTTTTATGGCCATATATTAACTCTGCGTAAATTTCATCACTTAAAGCGAATAAGTTATAGTCACAAATGACTTCAGCTAAATCTGTCAGTTCTTCTTTAGAATAAACACGACCAGTAGGATTGGAGGGATCCGTCATAATGATGGCCTTGGCACCTTTGCCTTCATTCTCCAACGTGTCACACAACATTTCTGGAGAAAGAATAAAATTATTAGCGGAGGTATCGACTTGAACTGCAATTCCACCAGCCATTTCAATAATGCCAAAATAAACGCCCCACACGGGAGTAGGGACAATAATTTTATCACCCGGATTAATAATCGACATTATTGAAACATTTAGTGCTTCTGAAACGCCAACAGTTGCACAGATTTCTCCTTTCGAATCGTAGGAAACACCTAAACTATCATTTAAATATTTGCTAACCGCTTTTAAATATTCTTCTTTTCCTGCTTCGGGTGCGTAATGGGAATCATCACAGGCAATATCATTCATTGCGGCTTTCTTAATATGTTCCGGAGTTTTTAAATCAGGTTCACCGACAGTAAGTTTGATGATTCCAGGAATTTGCGAGATATTGTCGCTGAAAGCACGAATTTCGGATTTTGGTAATTTACTAATTTTCTGATTAATCGTTTTAAATAAACTTTTTGCTAATGTTGGCATAAAAAAAACCTTTCTAGAATTTTTGTACAGATATCATTATAACCTAGTATTTACGTTGCGAATATTTAAATTAACGTTAATTTATTGAGCTCATAATGAGGTTATTAAAAGAAACTTTGGTATAGTTAAATAAAGAAGGTGAAAATATGGACGAGACAAAGAAAAACGCAAGGTTAAAAGAATTAACCCAAGATCAATATGAAGTAACGCAGCATGCAGCTACCGACTATCCCTTTAAAGGTAAATATGATGATTTTTATCAAAAAGGGATATACGTTGATATTGTGTCAGGTGAGCCACTATTTTCAAGTGAGGATAAATACGACGCGGGTTGTGGCTGGCCTAGTTTTACAAAGCCAATTGAAAAACTGGTATATCATCGTGATCAGTCAATGGGCATGGAAAGGACCGAAGTTAAAAGTCCTGATGCCGATTCTCATCTAGGACATGTTTTTAATGACGGACCAGCCGATCAAGGCGGATTAAGATATTGCATTAATTCGTCGGCTTTAGATTTTATTCCTTATGACCAACTCGATGAAAAGGGTTATGGCGAATTTAAAAAAATCTTTAAATAATAAAAATTATGTAAAATAAAAGCACACCTCAAACGAGGTGTGCTTTTTGGTTAGACAATTTCCTGCTCTTTAAAACTGCCATATACGCGTTCAACTTCGGTAACACTCATGAAAGCGTATGGATCACTCTTTTTGACGATTTGTAAAATATCATACATATCGTAACGATCAATAACAGTTATTAAAACCTTTTTTTCGCTGTGACTGTATGCACCTTCGACATCATGAAAAATGGTAATCCCACGATGCATTTTTTCTTGAATACCATCAATGATTGCTTGTGGTTGATCCGTGACAATAGTTACTTGTAATTTTTGGTGCTGCGTATAGATTGCATCAATCACGCGTCCATTAATAAAAATAGTTAATGCCGAATAGAGTGCTCGATTCCAGCCAAAAGCAAAACCAGCAGCAGCAATAATAACTAGGTTAATTAAAATGCTGACTTTACCGTAGCTTGCACCAGTTTTTCTTCTAATGACAATACCAATAATATCCAAGCCACCAGTTGAAATACCATTTTTTAAAGCAAAACCGGTTCCTAAGCCGTTAATCATTCCACCAAATATTGCACAAACTAACGGATCAACGTGCATGTTGACTGGCTGAATGACGTGCATCATAATTGAACCCAAAATAACGGTTACCACAGTGAAGAAGGTAAACTTATGCCCGATTTTAAACCATGCCAATAATAAAATGGGAAGATTTAATGCGAAGTACATTTCCGAAGTAGACAGCGTAACCGGCAAAAAGCGCTCACTTAACGTATTAATCAATTGAGCAAAACCGGTAATTCCAGACGAATACATATGTCCGGGTCCCCAGAAAAAATTAAGGGCAATGGCGACCGTTAAAGAATAAAAAAATGAGGCAGAAATCTTTGATAATAAACTATAGCGCCGATTAAATTTATCGAGTTGATCCATTTATATTTTCCTTTTGCAAAATAGTTGTAAGTAATTTTCTAGCTCTGCATTATACCAAAAAAATAATCAGTCGTTAAACCGATTACCTTTTTGGCGTATATTACATTAAAAATTTATATTAGCCTAAAGTGTATAAACATCTTATATAAAGAAACACAATGGTTCAAAAGCACTTAAAAGTTTCTATATGATTGAAGTTGCTTTTTTAATAAGAACTTATCGTAAATACAATAATACTAATGATAACCTAAACAAAATAGTAACTATTTTTGCAAAAAATTATTTATTCTTCCAATGTTTTTTGATAAATTCTTCACGACCGCCAGATTCTTCTAATTGATATCTTAATGGATTCTTCTTATAAAAATCTTGATGATAATCTTCAGCAGGGTAGAAAGGTTTTGCTGGCTCAATTGCTGTAACAATTGGAGCACCAAATCTACCGCTATTTTGTAATTCTTGTTTGGATTTTTCAGCAGCAGCTTTTTGACTTGAAGAATTATAAAAAATTACTGGACGATAATTAGCCCCGCGATCCTGAAATTGACCAGAAGCATCGGTTGGATCCGTTACTTGCCAATAGTAGTCTAATAGCTTTTCATAAGGCATTACTTGGGGATCAAAAGTAATTTCAACAGCTTCTGTGTGTCCAGTCGTTCCACTTACTACTTGTTCATAGGTTGGGTTTTCTACTGTGCCACCTGTGTAACCAGAAACCACTTTTTTAATTCCAGGTAAAGAATCAAATGGCTTAACCATACACCAAAAACATCCACCTGCAAAAATTGCAGTATCTAAATTTGACTTATCAGAATTTATTTCTGTCATCTTTTGTCCACCTTCTCGTAAAATTTAACACATATTAATTAAGTGCTTTAAGGTAAGTCTAATTCAGACCTGAGATAACTGCAATTAATCGAACTCTTTCAAGGTTATCTGTTAGATAAAACAATTACTAATCTTCAATCCCTAAATGTTTTAAAATTAGTGCTGCCGTTTCTTCAATTGAGCGGTGAGCCACGTTAATGACATAACATCCCAACTTGTCATATAGCTTTTTAGCAGAATCAAGCTCAGCTTTGATAGCATCGGTATTCGAATAAGTAGTATCTGGGTTTAATCCGTACGAAATCATTCGTTGGCGCCGAATTTCATTTAAAACCGACAGGTCATTAGTTAAACCAATTATTTTCTTAGGATCAACTTTATATATTTCCTTTGGAATATGCGTGTCGGGAACTAGAGGCAAGTTTGCGACTTTTAAGTTCTTGTTAGCTAAAAACAATGATAATGGGGTTTTAGAGGTTCGTGAGACTCCTAGTAAGACCACATCAGCTTCAAGAAAGCCTTTTGGATCTTTGCCATCATCGTACATTACTGCAAATTCCATCGCCGAAATACGGTCAAAATATTTTTGGTTCATTTTATGCTGGGCACCAATTTTCATTTGCGGCCGCATACCGGTAGTTTTTTGAATTGCTTCCATTGCAGGGGAGAGAACGTCAACGCTCTCAATATGATGCTCACGCACGAACCGTATTACTGGAATTTGCATTTCATCCTTAGCCAAACTGTAGATAATAATTAAATTAGGGTAATTTTCTACCTCTTGGAAAGTTTCCTCTAATTTTTCTTTATTAATGATAAATGGGTAACGCCGATAATTAATTTGTGCATCGGGGAACTGTGCAGCTGCAGCAACAGCATTGTTAAAAGCAGTATCACCAGCCGAATCCGAAATAATTACTATGTTGACTTCTTTTTTTGGTGTTTCTTCAACCATTATTAGCTCCTTTTTTTCTCTAATTATACAATTTAAGCACCCTCATTAACAGATTTGAAATAAAAAATAGTCTGACGCACAAATTTTTTTGAAAAATATTGTACGTATGTATTGACCGATTAATATGGTTTGATATAATTTATATAAATGCATGACGGTTACGTCAAGAAATGGAAGGAGGGATCACATATGGCCAAGACAGTCGTTCACGAAAACGAGTCTATTGATGATGCTCTTCGTCGTTTTAAACGTTCCGTTTCAAGAAGTGGTACTTTGCAAGAATATCGTAAGCGCGAATTCTATGAAAAACCTAGTGTCCGCAGAAAGCTGAAATCAGAAGCAGCTCGGAAGCGTAGACATTATTAATGGATTTGAAAAGACACCTATCAATTGTGGTAGGTGTCTTTTTTAACATTAGTTATTTTTTTGCCAATCTAGTTCAGGAATTTGGTATAATTTATCTAGGTTTTAATTAGAAAGAGGGAGTTACTTTGAGTTTATCTGAACAAATTATGTCTGATATGAAAGAAGCAATGAAGGCACGTGATAAAGTGAAGCTTAACACTGTGCGAATGATTAAGTCTGCTTTAATGAATGAAAAGATTAAAGTAGGACATGAATTGAATTCCGATGAGGAACTAACCGTTCTTAACCGCGAAAAAAAGCAGCGTGAAGAATCAATTGCCGAATTTGCCAAAGCTAATCGTGATGACTTAGCTGATGAAACTAAAAAAGAACTGGCTGTTGTTGAGAGTTACTTGCCAAAGCAGCTTTCCGATGATGAATTAAGCGAAATAGTTACTTCAACAATTAAAGAAGTTGGTGCTACTGGAAAAGCAGATTTTGGTAAAGTAATGAAAGCAGTGATGCCAAAAATCAAGGGTAGAGCCGACGGTAAAGCAGCTTCTGACGCGGTACGCAGTCAGCTTGGTTAATTAAGAAAAGGAGCATGGATATTTGGTTCAAACCACTTTTATTCCAAAAAATCCAGAAAACATTCAAAAGCTTGTTGGGGTTAATGATAGCAACTTAACTCTTTTAGCCGAAGGCTATGATGTCAATGTTACTGACACTGGCAGTGAAATTATTATTGAGGGTGCTAATCAAGACGCTAATACTAAGAAAGTATTGGCTGTTTTAAAGGCACTTGATAATGTTGTCAGTGCCAATATTAATATCGGAGCTCCCGATGTCGTCAGTGCGATGAAAATGGCTGACAAAGGAACAACAGAGTATTTTCCTGACCTGTATAAAAAGATTTTAATTCGTGATGCTAAAGGCAAACCGATTAGAGTCAAAAATATGGGACAAAAGAAGTACGTTGAAGCAATCGCCAAAAATGATGTTGTATTTGGTATCGGACCTGCTGGTACTGGTAAAACGTTTTTGGCTGTTGTTTGTGCAATAGCAGCTTTTAAAAAAGGTGAGGTTTCTAGGATAGTTCTTACTAGGCCTGCTGTTGAAGCTGGCGAGTCACTGGGATTTTTGCCCGGCGATTTAAAAGAAAAAGTAGATCCGTATTTGCGACCAATCTATGATTCTCTATATTCTATATTAGGAACAAACACAACTGATCATTTGATGGAGCGCGGAGTAATTGAAGTTGCCCCCTTAGCATATATGCGAGGACGGACTCTGGATGATGCTTTTGTAATTCTAGACGAAGCACAAAACACCACCGATGCGCAGATGAAAATGTTTCTAACTCGGTTAGGCTTTAATTCCAAAATGATAGTTAATGGTGATATGACCCAGGTAGATTTACCTGGACGTCAGCGTAGCGGATTAATTGACGCGCAACACATTTTGAAGGGAATTGAACAGATTAAATTTATTCAGTTTTCCGCTAATGATGTTGTTCGTCACCCGGTAGTTGCCAAAATTATCAATGCTTATGAAAAGGAAGATGAACGAAATTAATGACACCAATCGAAATCACTTACAATGATGAAGTCGGTTTTTTAGAAAATAACGACCAAAATTGGCAAGATTGGATTGCTAAACTGCTTTTACTTGCTAAAAATGAAATTGGCAAGAAAAATAATTTGGAAATGAGCATTAATTTCGTTGACGAAGAACGTAGTCAAAAAATTAATGCCGAGTATCGTGAAAAAGATCGGCCAACGGATGTCATTTCTTTTGCAATTGAAGATGGCGATGACATGCTTGATTTTGCTGTTTTTGCAGCTGATCCAACTTTTCAAGAGGATATTGGCGATTTATTTATGTGTCCAAGTGTCATAAAGCGTCATAGTGAAGAATATGGTACTGGTTGGGAACGTGAATTTGGCTACACACTAGTCCATGGTTTTTTACATTTAAACGGCTACGATCATATTGATCCAAAAGAGGCTAAAGAAATGTTTGGGATTCAAGGTAAAGTTTTGGAAGACTATGGTTTACCGCTTTATCCTGATCAATTAGATAAAGGCAGAGGAAAATAATGTCTGAAGAAAAGAAAAATAAATCTGGTTTTGTTGCGTTACTTGGCCGTCCCAATGTTGGTAAATCGACTCTAATGAATTTTTTAGTTGGACAAAAAGTAGCAATTACTTCCAATAAGCCGCAAACTACACGAAATAAAATATCCGGCATTTATACCACCAACGATATGCAAGTTGTTTTTGTCGATACGCCTGGAATTTTTAAGCCTCATGTTGAGTTAGATGATTACATGGATAAAGCCAGTGTCTCTAGTTTAAATGAGGTCGATTTGATTTTATTTATGGTTGAACCTGAAAAAATGGGTAAGGGTGACCAGTACATTATCGAATTATTGAAAAAGGTTACGGTACCCGTATTTTTAGTGATTAACAAGGTCGATCAGGTTAACCCTAATGAATTATTGCCGATCATTGATGACTATCGTCAATTAGGAATTTTCAAGGAATACCTGCCGATTTCTGCTACGCAAGGTATTGGTATTACGGATTTAAATAAAGTTCTTTATGACTATTTGCCAGAAGGTCCTGCGTATTATGATCCTGATCAAATTACTGATCGCCCAGAATACTTTATGGTGGCAGAGTTGATCCGAGAGCAAATCTTGCAGCTTACTGCTGAAGAAGTACCTCATGCTGCGGCTGTTTGGGTTGAACAGATGAATAAGCATGAAAATAATAAACTCCAAATTGAAGCAACTATTTACGTCGAAAAAAGCGGCCAAAAAGGAATTATTATTGGTAAAAATGGCAGTATGCTTAAGAAGATTGGTATTAATTCACGTAAGCAAATTGAAGACTTACTCGGTGAAAAGGTAAACTTACATCTTTGGGTAAAAGTTCAACGTAACTGGCGCTCTGATCCAAGATTTTTGAAACAAATTGGGTATAACACCAAGGATTTAACTTAAAATGGCGCGCGAACTGAAAGAAGTTCAAGGAATTATTTTTAAACGACAAAAATTTCATGAAGCTGATTTACTAGCTAAAATCGTGACGCAAAAAAATGGCATTATTACGATGATTGCTCGCGGAGCGTTGAGGCCAAAATCAAAATTAGGGGCAAGTCTGCTTAATTTTTCATTTGGTACTTACGTCATCTATTCTTCTGGTCAAGGATTAAGTAACTTACGGACGTATAAGAATGTTAAGCAATTTGATGGCATTTTTAATGATTTAACCAAAAATGCTTATGCTTCATTTATTTTAGATTTAGCCGACCACGCTTTTATTGAATACCAAAACATTGGTAAATATTACGATTTGCTTTTTTATGCTCTTCAAAAAATTGATGCTGGAACAGACCCTGAAATGATCACTCAAATGGTGCAAATGCAGCTATTAGCCGCTTATGGAGTTGCACCAGAACTGCGGCACTGTGTAATTTGCGGCAAGCAACAAGGCGAATTCGATTATTCAATTAAACAGGGTGGCATCTTATGCAGTCAGCACTTTTACGTAGATTCTGCCCGTCTTCATTTATTACCGAAAGAAACTGCCGTTTTGCGTACAATTGCTCTTTTACCTTTTGAGCGTTTGGGAACAGTAAAAATTAATTCTGCTACCAAGAAAGCTACCCGTAAAGCAATCGATCGCATTTACCAAGAAACGATTGACCTTAATTTAAAAACGAAAAAATTCCTTGATGAGTTGAATTTATCCATGTAAAGCTTTAGGTTAAATTGTTATTATGGTAAAATATTAGTGTGTTTTGATAAAGATGAGGATCAGAGAAAGTACCAGTAAAGCGAGTGTCGGACGGTGCAAGGACATCTGGGAAAAGGCACCTCTAGTCAATCTAATTAAGAGCAGGGAATAATTATTAATTTTCCTGAATTAGGGTGGAACCGCGATTTAATCGTCCCTATGCAAGTTTTGCATAGGCTTTTTTTATGGCCTAATGCAGGGAGGAACAGAAATGGCAAAGAAAAAACTGACAATTCAAAATATGATTTTTAAACTTGAAGAATTTTGGTCTTCAAAGGGCTGTATGGTTATGCCATCATACGATGTTGAAAAAGGGGCAGGAACGATGAGCCCGTACACATTCTTACGAGCTGTGGGACCAGAACCTTGGGCTGCTTGTTACGTTGAGCCTTCAAGACGCCCAGCTGATGGCCGTTATGGAGATAATCCCAATCGGCTTTTCCAACACCACCAATTTCAAGTGGTCATTAAACCTGCTCCAACCGATATTCAGCAATATTATCTTGATAGCTTAAAAGTTTTAGGCATTAATCCGCTTGAACACGATATCAGGTTTGTCGAGGATAACTGGGAGAATCCATCAATGGGTTGTGCCGGTGTCGGTTGGGAAGTTTGGCTAGACGGAATGGAAGTAAGCCAATTTACTTATTTCCAAACGGTCGGTGAACTTGACGTAAAACCAACGATGAGCGAAATCACTTATGGTGTTGAACGATTAGCTTCCTATATTCAAGACGTTAACTCTGTTTTTGACTTGGAATGGGGTAACGGAGTTTACTATCGTGATATCTTTAAAGAAGCCGAGTATGAAAATTCAAAATATGCCTTTGAAGAATCTAATCAAGAAGATTTATTGAAATTCTTTGATGTCTACGAAAGAACTGCTAAAGAACTAATTGGGTTAAACCTAGTTCAACCAGCTTACGACTACATCTTGAAATGTTCACACACTTTTAACTTACTTGATGCACGCGGAGCAGTTTCTGTTACTGAACGTGCTGGTTATTTAGCAAGAATTAGAAGTATGGCACATGAAATAGCTACCTGCTTTGTAGAAGAGCGTGAAAAGAGAGGCTTTCCTTTGTTAAAGAATGCAGAAGATAAGAATGCGGGGCTTGAAGATGACTAAAGATTATTTATTTGAAATTGGTACTGAGGAAATGCCTGCGCACGTTGTTTCACGTAGCGTTAAGCAACTAGCCGAAAGAACCAAAAAATTCTTAAAAGAAAATGGTTTAAAATTCAAAAACGTAAAAACTTTTTCTACTCCTCGTCGACTCACAATCTTAATTGAAGAATTAGCTGAAAAGCAAAATGATATCGATGAGATAAAAAAAGGGCCAGCCAAAAAGATTGCCTTGGATAAAGACAAAAATTGGACAAAAGCGGCTGAAGGTTTTGCGCGTGGCCAAGGAATGTCAACTGACGATATCTACTTCGAAGAACTTAAGGGAACCGAGTATGCATACGTTCACGTTCAAAAAGAAGGTAAAAAAGCAGCTGATATCCTTTTAGGCATGAGCGACATTATCAAAGCAATGACCTTCCCGACAAAAATGCGGTGGGATTCACACGACTTTGAATTTGTTCGTCCAATTCACTGGTTAGTTTCCTTATTTGGTAGCGATGTTATTCCTGTCAAAATTTTAGATATTACAGCTGGTCGTAAAACAGAGGGGCACCGCTTCTTGGGCGACTCAGTGGTGCTTGCAAACACTGCTGATTATGAGGATGCTTTAAAAGATCAATTTGTAATCGTTGATGCAAAAAAACGTAAAGAAATGATTGTTGATCAAATGAATCAGCTGGTTAAAGAAAATAATTGGCAAATCAAAATGGACCAAAATCTGTTAGAAGAGGTTACAAATTTAGTTGAATATCCAACTGTTTTTGCCGGTTCATTTGACAAAAAATATTTAGAAATGCCACAAGAAGTCTTAATTACTTCAATGAAAGATAATCAGCGCTATTTTGAAGTTTATGATCAAGACAGTCATTTAATCAACCACTTTATTTCTGTCAGAAATGGTAATAAAGACTACTTAGAAAATGTTGTTTCTGGTAATGAAAAAGTGTTGGTTGCTCGTTTAGATGATGCCCAATTCTTTTATGATGAAGACCGCAAATACCCGTTGAGTCATTTTGTAAATAAATTAAAGAATGTTTCATTCCATGATAAGATCGGCTCAATGGCAGAAAAAACTGTTCGGGTTCGAATCATTGGTGATTTGCTTGCTAAACGTTGGAAGTTAGACGAACAAACGATTAAGGATTTTGATCGGGCAAGTGAACTGTATAAATTTGACTTAGTAACCCAAATGGTTGGTGAATTTGCTGAACTTCAGGGAATTATGGGGATGCATTACGCTAAACTTGCTGGTGAAAAAGATGATGTTGCCGTTGCAATCAAGGAACATTACATGCCGACAACTTCCGAAGGTGAATTACCTGAAACTACAGTTGGCTCCTTATTGTCAGTTGCAGATAAGCTTGATACCATCATTACCTTTTTTGCCGTTGGCATGATTCCAAGTTCTTCAAATGATCCATATGCTCTTCGTCGTTATGCTTACGGTATCGTACGAATTTTGTTGAAGCAAAAATGGTCTCTGCCATTTAAAGAAGTTTTACCTGAAATTGTTAGTGCTCTTGACGATAAGACTCCAGCTAAATTACCAAAAACAGCTGAACAAGACGAAGAAATTGCAGCCTTTATCCGTGATCGAATTAAGCAATATTTGCAGAGAAATAACTTTAAGTACGACATTATTGATGCAGTTCTTGCTTCCAGCCAACAAGATCCAATTCAGATCTTAGCAGCTGCTAATGTTTTGCAACTACACCATGATGATGATAAATTTAAACCAGTGGTTGAAAGTCTAATCAGAATTAAGAATATTCTGAAAAAAGCCAAATACAAGGGTAAAAATGCAGTTAATCCCGATTTATTTGCTAATGAGAGCGAGCAAGAATTATATGCTGGCGTTAATGCACTAAAAGATATTTCTAACTTAACTGATTTGTATGACGGTTTTGTTAAATTACAACCAGTTATTGACCGCTACTTTGAGACTAATATGATTTTAGATAAAAACGAAGAAATTAAAAATAACCGGTTAAACCAATTAAGTGCAGTTGCTGAATTAGCCGATAACTTGGGTGATTTGAGTAAATTAGTAATTAAATAAATAGTTTAAAAAAGCGGGTGAAAAAATGGCTGGCTTAATACCTGAGGAAACCATTGCCAAAGTTCGCGATAATGTTAATATCGTTAACGTGATTAGCCAGTATGTTTCTCTTGAAAAGAAAGGGAAAGATTATGTCGGTCTATGTCCTTTTCATGAAGAAAAAACGCCTTCTTTTACCGTTAATGAGGGAAAGCAATTTTTTAAGTGTTTTGGTTGTGGCAAAGGTGGCAATGTTTTTACCTTTTTAATGGAAAAGGAAAACCTGACTTTTCCTGAAAGTGTTCAAAAGGTAGCTGAGATTGCTCATATTGATGTTGGTGAGTTTACCAACAAAACACCAAAATATTCCAACATTTTAATTAAAATAAATGAGGAAGCAGCGGATTTTTATCATCGCGTTTTGTTGTCAACCAATGCAGGTAAACGGGGACTGGATTATGCCCATCAACGTGGACTGACTGAAGAAATTATTGATCATTTTCGGATTGGGTATGCACCAAAGCAAAATAATCTGCTCTTAACTTACCTTCGAGGACATGATTACCAAGATCAGGATTTAATTGCGAGTGGCTTATTTGTTCAGGCACAAAGTGGGGAACTATTCGACCGTTTTCGTGACCGCTTAATGTTTACCTTAACAAATGAGGGCGACTATGCAGTTGGTTTTTCTGGTAGAAGGCTATCTAATGATAAAACCGAAGCCAAGTACATGAATAGTCCGGAAACAAAGGTTTTTGAAAAATCAAACGTACTTTTTCATTTTGCTGAAGCCAAAAAAGCAGCAAGAGCTGAAGGACATTTAGTATTATACGAAGGATACATGGATGTAATTGCTGCCTATCAAGCTGGTGTTAAATCAGGGATTGCTTCTATGGGGACAAGCCTAACCGAGCAGCAGGTTTACATGCTTAAGCGTATTACCAAAAACATTATCATCAATTACGATGGTGATGATCCTGGAGTTCATGCTGAAGAACGTGCTACTAAGCTATTTGAAAAAGCAGGTGGTTTTAATCTCGGAGTCGTCGTTCTTCCCGAAAAGTTGGATCCAGATGAATATGTCAAAAAATACGGTGTAGAAAAATATCGTGACGAAATCAAAGGCGCTTTAACGCCAACCGATTTTTACTTAAAGCGGCTGGCTAAAAAATATAATTTGAGTAACGATCGCGAAAAATTATTATATTTAGATGAAGCGGTTCGAGAGATTGCACAATTATCTAATCCAGTTGAACAAGACCTCTATTTAGAAAAAATTGCACGGCAGCAACGAGTCTCGCTTGATTCTTTAAAAGTAAATTTGGTTAAATATCGCCGGCAGTTTAATGCCGCTCAGCAACATAAAGGTAATCAAAGTATGGTGAGCGCTGAACAGGATGCGCCACCTGAAATAGTAGCTGATACTTCACCGGCTAATGATCCGGTACAAACAAGACTTTTATATTTATTTATTCATTCAGAACACGCTCGTGATTACTTACTGGAAAATAAGTTTTTATTTCCAGATCAAAATTACCAAAAATTAGCGGAATTATGGTTAAATTTTAGTGAAACCCAAGAAAAACCGACAGTGAATAGTTTTTTAAATTTTATTCCTAGTCAACTTCAAGGTATAATAGTAAATGCTGAAATGACAGACATGCCCCAGGATTTTTCTGATCGTGAACTTAGTGAGCAAATTCATGCACTGCAAATGCGGCAAGTAAATGATCAGCTGCATGATTTGATGAATAATCTTCAGGATGCCAAGCGCAAAATGGACTCTGATGAAATTATTACAATCACACAAAAGATTTTACAATTAAAAAGAATCCAGGGTTAAAGGGGGGCTTACAGTGGTAGAAAAGAAAAGCACTAGCAAAAATAAACAACCATCTTTAGATAAAGTCGTTAGAGATGTTGTTAAAGCTGTAAAAAAGGAAAAATCAATTACAGAAAATGAGTTTGTTGATCGTCTAGTTAAGCCCTATAAACTGCAGGGCAAAGCAGTGGATCAATTAGTTCAAGAATTCGAAGACAACGGCATTAGCATTGTAGACGATAAAGGTGAACCATCTAAACTAGCTCTGAAAAAGCAAAAGGATGTTGAAAAAGCTGAACTGAAGGATATGTCTGCACCATCTAGTGTTAGAATGAATGATCCGGTTCGGATGTATTTAAAGGAAATCGGTCGTGTTCCGCTTTTAAATGCTGATCAAGAAATTGCTTTGGCCAAAAGAATTGAAAAAGGCGATGAAGAGGCAAAACAAGAATTAGCTGAAGCTAACCTTCGTTTAGTTGTTTCAATCGCTAAGCGCTATGTTGGTCGTGGAATGTCGTTTCTTGACTTAATTCAAGAAGGTAACATGGGGTTGATGAAGGCCGTCGATAAGTTTGATTATAGCCTTGGGTTCAAATTTTCAACCTATGCTACTTGGTGGATTAGGCAGGCAATTACTCGTGCGATTGCTGATCAAGCTAGAACTATCAGAATTCCTGTTCATATGGTTGAAACCATCAATAAACTGATTAGAATTCAAAGACAATTACTTCAAGACTTAGGACGTGAACCGACTCCTGAAGAAATTGGTGCAGAAATGGATATGCCGACGAGTAAAGTGCGTGACATCCTAAAGATTGCCCAAGAACCAGTTTCTCTTGAAACTCCTATTGGTGAAGAAGACGATTCTCATTTAGGTGATTTCATCAAGGATAAAGATGCCACTAGTCCCGAGCAGCATGCTTCGTATGAAATGCTGAAAGAACAACTTGAAGAGGTCTTGGACACTTTGACTGATCGTGAAGAAAATGTTTTACGATTACGTTTTGGCCTTGATGATGGTCGGACTAGAACTTTAGAAGAAGTTGGTAAAGTCTTTGGTGTAACCAGGGAACGAATTAGGCAGATTGAAGCAAAAGCTTTGCGGAAATTACGTCATCCAAGTCGTTCTAACCAACTACGCGACTTCTTGGACTAAAACTGATTAAATTAATGTGTTAAAGTGATATTTTCTCTTAACAAGGAAATATCACTTTTTTGTTTACCAGAATATTTGATTCTCCTTGATTTAAATAAAAAATTTTATCAAGTAAAAATAAGGGGAGGTACTGTATAAAAAATGTGAAATTAGAATTAATTTCACCAGTTCATAATATAGGAGTATTTAACTGACTATTAAAGACCATTGCTACTCATGATGGACACCTTGCTGAAAAGGTAGTTAGTAATTTGCACAAAATAGCCTGTTTGTCGCTTACATAAAACCCTTAAGGTTTCGGTCCAAATTTCATCATAAAAAATTAAGTTTTAAGGAAGAAACTGCTATTAAATACCAGCTAGTGTTTTTAATCTTTAATAAAAAGATGATTAACTATCTTTTTAGGTTTGGAATAAATTTAAAAGAGTTCATCACGTTTTCCATCTAAAAGATGTTCGTCGATTTTATCATTAAAATAAACGAGTAAATCGCGATCAAAATTATAGGCCAATTGCGTATTAAGTAATTCTTGTTTTGTCATCCAGGCTAAATCACCTTCGTTTGATGCTTTCACCTGTCCTTTAAACTTGGTTGCAGTATAAAAAAAGACAATATAGCGATGGTCATTGTCATCATAAAATTGCTTTAAGCCACAAAGCCGTGGATTTTCGATTGCCAAATTTGTCTCTTCTTTAACTTCCCGCACAACGGAGTCATAGAACGATTCATGATTTTCAACATGTCCGCCAGGAAAAGTTAGTCCGGGCCAGTTAAGGTCATTTCGATTTAAAACCAAAATCTTCTTATCTTTTACAATCATGCACATATTAGTCAAAGTGACTGGTTCGGTTCTGTCCATTAATTTTCCTTTCAAATTTGTCCTACATTATTATTTATTAAAGGGATGGAACGGAAATGCTCTTCCGTTTAGCTTAATGTTAAATTCTTGCTTAGTTATATTGATTTCAATTTTTGGTTTAGCAGATTTTTTTACTGAACTACTATTATTAGGCTGTGTAGTGTTTTCCCAATTTCTGGAAAATTCACTAAAATTACTGACAACTCGATAATCAGTCTTAAATAAATCTGGATTAGTTATTTCTTTAGCGACTTTAACGTCTACTGAGGTAGACTCTTTTGTAGAATTATCTGAAAAAGCTTCAGCAAGCCGTTTAAGAACTTTATTTAGTTCAGTTAAATCTTTAATTTCCCTGAAAGAAATATTGCTAGCGTTGGCTACCCGAATTGCTTTATCAGAACGATTTGGAGGGTCTTTTGCAGGTTCGTTATTATCATTAATTTCTTTCTTCTTTTCATTTTCATTTGCTTTCAGCTGTGAATTTAAAACATCAGGGTCAGTTTTATTCATCTGAAAATATCCTCTCACTCTTCTTAGTATGTTATTTTAATTATAAAACTTTTACGCCCCAAAAATATAGAGATTTCTGGTTATTTTACTCAATGCCAGAAAAGATTATGTTAAAATTTTTATACAAAGAAAGTAGGAAGAAAAGTGAATTTACGATTGAATAGTTTGGCAGCAATGGTGGATAATGACGTTCGAGTTGCTGATATTGGAACTGATCACGCTTATTTACCAATTGAACTCATTAAAAGTGGTAAAATATCCTATGCAATTGCCAGCGATATAGCAAAGGGACCGCTGGATAACGCTAAAAAAGATGTTCAAGAAGCAGGACTAGCAGATCAAATAGATACTCGCTTAGGCGCGGGATTGTCAACGGTATCTGAACAAGATCAAATTGATACGGTGATTATTGCTGGTATGGGTGGAAAATTAATCACACAAATCTTAAATGATGCCTGGCAGAATAAGTTGCAGTTTAAGACATTGATACTTGAACCAAATGTTGGTGAATGTGGCGTGCGTAAATGGTTGACTGAGCATTCATATGAAATTAAAGCTGAACAAATTGTGGCAGAAGCTGGTCACACTTACGAGTTAATTAAGGCAGTTAAGTCGCAAATAAAAAGTAATTTGTCTGCGGCGGAATTGTATTTTGGGCCATTCCTATTACGGGAAAAAAATGATATTTTTAAGCAAAAATGGCTCGGACAACTAAAGTATCACCGGTCCTTATTAACTAACCTTAATAAGGCTAAAAATAAAGATTTAGTCCATATCAAGCAAGTTGAACATGAAATAAAAATGATTGAAGGAGTATTAAATGACTAAAGTTGCAGATATCGTGGCAGTTTTACAACAGTATTTTCCTGAGAAAATTGCCAGTAAAGGTGATCCAGTAGGAATTCAGATCGGTTCATTAAATCAAGAAGTTAATTGCGTCATGACTACATTGGATGTGCGCCCGCAAGTAGTTGATGAAGCGATTGCTAACAAAGTTGACTTGATTATCAGTCATCATCCCGTAATGTTTCGTCCCGCACCCAACTTAAATTATGCTAATCCCCAAAATGAAATGTATGCCAAAATTATCGCCAATAACATAACTGTTTATTCTATTCACACTAATTCTGATAAAGCTGAGAATGGTTCAAGCGACTGGCAGGCTGAAGAATTGGGTTTACAAAATGTCGAACCTTTCTGTCTTGATGACGATGGCATCGCGATTGGCCGAAAGGGTAATCTGCCTGAGCCAATGAGCGCTTTTGATTTTGCTTACTATGTCAAAGATAAGATGAAAACTAAAATGGCCCGCTTGATTTGTGCTAATAATGAACAAACAATTTCTAGCGTCAGTTTTATTTGTGGTGATGGTGGCAAATACTGGCACCTGGCGGTAGAAGAGAATATTGATGCCTTTATTACTGGTGATGTTTATTACCATACTGGCCATGATATTATTTCTTCCGGATTGACAGTTGTTGACCCTGGGCACTATACAGAAAAATTATTTAAAGATAGAATGTATGAAAAGTTAATTAAATGGAATGATGTAAATCAGTGGCAAATTAAGCTTAAAAAATCTATTGTTTCCACTAACCCATTTCAGGATTTGTTTTAAAAGGAGATTTTATGGAATACCCAAATTTATTACCGCGATTTTTAAAGTATGTCAAAGTGAATTCACGCTCAGATGAACACTCAGATCGTTTTCCCTCAACTGAACGTGAGGAAAAGTTCCAAAAGGAAGTTGTGCAAAAGGACCTCGAAGAATTAGGTTTATCAGATGTTCATTACAACCAAGACTCCGGTTGTGTTATTGCTGAAATTCCAGCAAATGTTGATTATGATGTCCCAGTTATGGGCTTTTTGGCACACTGTGATACAGCTGATTTTAATGCTGAAAACGTTAAACCTCAAATCCATGAAAACTATGATGGTAAGTCAAAAATTCAACTAGGGGATTCTGAATTTTACTTAGATCCAGCAGTTTTTCCAAATCTAAAAAAATACCAAGGCAAAACCTTAATCACAACTTCGGGTGACACGTTGCTTGGTGGAGACGATAAATGTGGGGTAGCTGAAGTTGTTACTCTGGCTGAATATTTGCTTAACCATCCTGAAATTAAGCACGGTAAAATTCGGTTAGCCTTTACACCAGATGAAGAAATTGGAACCGGTGCACCTCATTTTGACGTCAAAGAATTTGGTGCTGATTTTGGTTATACGCTTGATGGTGCCGCACCTGGTAAATTAGATTGGGGAACATTTTCAGCTGCCACATTTACGCTTGATATTCAAGGAGTGAATGTTCACCCATCAGTTGCTAAAAACCAAATGATTAGCGCAATTCAAGTTGCAATTGATTTTCAAAATCAATTGCCTAGTGACGAAGTACCAGAAAAGACAGATAAAAGACAAGGTTTCTATCATCTAACCGACTTCCAAGGAACGGTTGACAATGCTCACTTAGAGTATATTATTCGTGACTTTGAACGTGATGGGCTTGAAAAGCGCAAGAACTTAGTCAAAAAAATCGTAAATGAGATGAATGAAAAATTTGGTAAAGAACGCATCAAGCTGACCATGAGAGATCAATACTACAACATGGCTGACGAATTAGAAAAACACATGGATGTTGTTAACTTGGCGCGTGATGCATATCGTGCTGTAGGTTTGAATCAAATTGACGAAGATCCCATTAGAGGTGGTACAGATGGTTGCCAATTGACATACATGGGTCTTCCTTGTCCAAACTTATTCTCAGGACAGGAAAACATGCATGGTCGTTTTGAATACACTGTACTTGAATCAATGTATCAAGCAGTAGACGTTATGGTAAAAATGGCCGAAATGAATGCTACAAACAATAATTAGTGAAACAAAAATGACATTAAAGTTGCTTTGTTAAAAATCAGCTTAAACATTAAAAAGCTTGTTATACTAAAGAAAAGCGTATTTCTACTATAATTGAAAAATTATGCACATCTAGTATAAAGTAAAAAAATAGCTCATAAAATCATTGCTATAGATGGTTTTATGGGCTTTTTTTCTTTCTCAGGACTAAAAGTGATAAGTCGTGGAACAGTTAAAAATGTCTAAAAATTTACTTGCAGTCTAACCTCTTCCTGCTAAAACAATTAATAGTGAAGAGGTCAGAATAGTAACAATGAAATATTTATCATAATAAAATAAAAAAGATTGCACAATAAGCGAAACTGCGATAATATTACGGTGTATTAGAAATGTAATACAGCTTAAAAGGATGGTGGACTTGTGGAATTCAAGGATAACATTCCCATTTATTTGCAAATTAAGCAGTACCTTTATCGGCAAATCGTTACGGGAAAATTAAAATCAGGAGAAAAAATACCTTCTGTAAGAGAATTAGCTGTCCAACTAACTGTAAACGTCAACACAGTTCAACGGGCACTGCAACAAATGAATGTAGAAGGTATTTTATATACGAAACGTGGTGAAGGAAACTTCGTTACGGAAGATACCAATTTGCTTGATAAGACCAAGCAGGATTTAATTAATGAAGAACTAGATAAATTTGTTCAAAGCATGCATGCTTTAGGCGTTTCTGATGATCAAATTAGTACTTTTTTAACCGAATATTTAAAAAAGGAGCAATAACTATGAGCATTAGCTTGCACGACAAAAAAGTAAGAAGATTTCGTCTAGTAGATGACTGGCCGCTTTATTTACAGGTCAAACAATACATTGAGTGGCAAATTTATTACGGTAAATTGGCTGCTGGCCAGAAACTACCTGGAAGTCGTAATCTGGCAGCTGAGTTGACGGTTAATTCGCATATCGTTCAGCGGGTGTTAACCGAATTATTGCACGAGCAAATCTTAGTTAACAAGGCTGATGACTATTTTGTAACGGACAATAACGAAAAAATCTCGGAGCTTAAACAAGATTTGCTTAATAATGCAGTAAAGGACTTCATTGGGGGTCTAAATAAGCAAGGCGTTGATAATAATCAAATCAATTCAGCCTTTAGGCGGATTCTAAAGCTAGGAGTTTAAGTAATGGCTAACCTTTTAGAAATTAAAAATCTAAGTTATAAGAAAAATCAGAAAAAAATTTTGCAAGATGTGAATTTAACCTTGCAGTCAGGAAAAATCGTTGCTCTTTTAGGAAAAAACGGTGCAGGGAAGACCACTTTAATGCGGATAATCGCAGGAATTGCCAAAAATTATACTGGTATTGTGACCGTCAGTGATTTTTCAGACCTCACTCAGCGTAAAGCTCATTTATCTTTTAGTGATCGTCTTTCTGGCTTTCGGGAATCAAGCAAAATAAAGCAACTAGGTGAGTTTTACCAGGAGCTTTATGCTGATTTTGATAATAAACAATTTGAGCAACTAGTAAAATTTATGAAATTGGATCCTGATCTTCGCTTAGCGCAAATGTCTAAAGGGATGCGCGAAAAGCTAATCATTGCTTTATCTTTTTCACGTAAGACTGATCTTTACCTTTTGGATGAACCATTCTCTGGTATTGACGCGATGGCGCGTAAGAAGATAATTAAATCTATTATTCTGTGGAAAGATGAGAAGTCAACAATGTTAATCTCCGACCACTTTGTAAATGAAATTGCTTCTATCCTTGATGAGGTCGTTGTTATTAAAGACAAGACAATTTATGCGCATAAGTCTACCGAGAAAATCAGGGAAAGCAATGAAAGTATCGAAGACTTTTACGAAAATATTTATGAAGATGAGGAGGATTAGATGTTTCAGCGGTTATTTTCAGTCTTTTTCAAGAATAAAATGAAGCAAGGCTACATTCTGCTAGCAATCCAAACGATTGCGGCAATAGTTATTTCAATTATTAGTGTAATTGGTTTTAGAAACGGCCATTTTTACTTATACGATAATGGCAATGTTGGCTTTTTCCTCATCTTGATTGGAGTTTTCGCTAGTCTGGCTGTGATTGCTCTGATAGTATTTTTTGGTATTACTTGCTTTAACAACGAAAGCTATAATAGCAACCAAAGCTACCGATTATTGGCGATTAGCGATACTAAATATTTTTTAGCTAATATTTTAAGTTCATTTGTTGCCCTGATCGTGATGAATATTATTAATCTGTTATTTGTCGTCCTTTTTTCCATATTAGCCTTTGTGACAGATCAAGATTTTCGAATAAATACCATCAGTATCTGGCAAGATATTTGTCATGATGCTTTCAAACTAGGGGCCGACTTTTATCTTACGATGTTACAAATAGTAGTTTGGTTGATGCTACTAATATTTGTAACTTATGTCTTAATTAGCTTTTTAAATTTCTCTAGCAAGGCCATTCTTAATTTTTTACCTGGACTTTCAAATCGTCCAGCCTTATTTTTTGTTCGCGGATTACTAATTTTAGTAATTTCTTGGCTAATAATTAAAGTAATGGAACCCATCAATTGGCTCCTTGCTTCCAATGTTCCAGGTTCTTTATTCTACAATGACCCGGACTTGACGGGCTTCTTTTATAGCTCTAGCCTCATTTTTGTGATTATCTTTCTTGTATTCTTATTAGCGGATTTATTTTTATTCAACCGCTATTTTGAGCCAAAAGATTGAGCAAATATCCAATTCAAAAGACCAACTACTGAAATCATGTCAGGGCTGGTCTTTTTCTTAAAGTTATTGCAAATTCTTATTATTTAGTTTAACATGATACTGTATTAGAAAAATAATACAGTAAAAAGAAAAATCTGATGCTTTGAGCTTAATCTTATTATCTTGCAAGGGATTTTTTTAAAAAATTTCTCTCGTGAATGATAAAATACCATCAACGTCTAACCACACTAAACAGTTAAAAAATAGCTTAATGCTTGCCAACACTTTAGACAATAAAGCGGAGGACACCAAAAACCAGTACAATCTTATCTGGTTATTCAAAACAGGAGTAGTACAATGGAAAATCTTTTACAAATCAAGGATTTGACCTACCGGAAAAATCAAAAGTCAATTTTAAAAAATATTAACTTAACCCTGCAACCTGGTAAAATTGTAGCCCTACTAGGTGAAAATGGGGCAGGGAAAACCACCCTGATGCGTATCATCAGCAGCACAGCCAAGAATTACCATGGCAGTGTCTATGTAGCTGGACGTGAAAAAGAAGCCGAAAGAAAGGCACACCTGTCCTTTACTGACGGCCTGACAGGTTTTACTGATTCAACCAGAATTAGTGAAATTGAAAAATTCTACGAAGTGATTTATCAAGATTTTGATCTTGAAGAATTTGACCAGTTACGCCAGTTTATGAGGCTAGATGCAAGTTCACGATTGGCAGAACTATCAAAGGGGATGCGGGAAAAACTAGTTATTGCTTTAACTTTTTCGCGTAAAACTGACCTTTATTTGCTTGATGAGCCTTTTTCTGGCATTGATGCGATGGCCCGCAAAAAAATAATTAGTTCTATTATCTTGTGGAAAGCAGAAAAAGCTACCATTTTGATTTCTGACCACTTTGTTAATGAAATTGCATCACTTTTAGATGAAGTGGTCATTATCAAAGACAAAACAATTTATTGCCACAAGTCTACTGAAGAAATCAGGGCTAAAAACGAAAGTCTCGAAGACTATTATGAAGGTCTTTACGAGAAGGAGGAAGAGTAATGTCAATTTTTTACCGTAGTTTTACTGAGCTGTTCAAGCTAAAAATCAAAAATACTCATCTATGGTTTATTTGCCAGCTAATTGGCTCATTTGCCCTGACCTTCTTTATTTACATTCACGATAAATCTCTTCAGAATGCCAGTTTCATCGCAACGTGGCTGACTAATTTCTTATATTTAACTTTTTTATTTATTGGAATTTATTATTGTATAACCTGTATCACTCATGAAAAAGTCAACCGCAATCAAACTTGGCGTTTAATTCCAATGAGTAGTTCGGGACTATACGCAGACAACATGTTAAGTTCATTTGTTTCCGTAGCATTCTTTTGCGTATTGGAAATCATTAGTAATATAATTTTTCTTTTAATTACAATGCTGGTCGATCGCCAATTTGCCAAAGAAGTTATTAAAAGCTTTCAATATGCTAATGCCGATGCAACTAAGATTGATTTTCAAATTGTTTCTAGTATATTGAGTTTAGTCTTTATCTTAATCTTACTGGGTTTCTTATTTTACTTCATAGTTGATTTTTTAAACTTTAGCAGCCGCTCAATTGCTGATTTTCTTCCCGGTTCTAACGGTCAAGCGTATATCAGAGTTATTATTATCTTGTTGATTATTTTGATTGCTTGGACCATTATTAATACAAATAACTTTATCGCTTCAATTGTATTATATCCACTTTCATTTTTGCGCGGGGACCTGTTTTCCGACAATCATACTTTGTCAAACATAATTATTATATTGATCACGTTTAATGTTGTATTAGCTATTATTAATTTATTCTCTTACAACAAATTCTTTGAAGCAAGTGAAAGTAAGTAAAGTTACTAGTAAAACACATTTTATCTTAAGCAAAAAGGGCACTAAGTATCTGCTTAGTGCCCTTTAATTATTAAAATCGTAACTCCTAATGGTTAGCGGCAAGGTAATCATAGAGTTGGTTAATTTCTTCAGGAGTGAACTCACCCTCACCGGTTTTCATTGCATGAATTTTTTCAACCGAAAGGTGACTGGCAAAAGCCAAGTCAGTGTCCGTGATATGATGCTTAATTTGATAATTAATAATTGAACTGGATAATTCTTCTAGTTGCTGATTCATAATAATTCTCCTTTACAGTTTATTTTAGCGAAAAAACCGGTAATTTTAAAGAAAAGTCATATTAAAAACCTTGTACTTTGTTAAAAGGCCAATACCGCAATACCACCTTACCAATTAAGTTCTTACGTTTTACCGGGCCAAAAATATGTGAATCCCTCGAAATATCGCGGTGATCACCCATTACCCAGTAGTAACCTTTCGGTACCTTATAAGTAAAATTATTAGTATAAGTATGGCCAGTGTCATTAGCTGCTTTTTTAAAGCTATTATTTAAATAAGACTCAGGAAGCAATTTCCCGTTAACATACATTTTATCGTTTTTAGACACCAGTTTATCGCCAGGTAAGCCGATAACACGCTTAATATATAGAGCGCCAGGAACATCGTTAGCAGCCTTAGGAGCCAATAAAACGACGACATCATTTCTTTTAGGTGTGAAATTTCTGACGGAAATCAACCGATCATTATCTTCAAAAGTGGGTTGCATTGATGGACCCGAAACCCGATCATTAGACAATACGAAATGGAAAATGAGATAAAAAGCGCCTAAGATAACCGCCATCATAATGACGATATCTAAAATAAATTTGCCAAGGCTTTCTTCCTCTTGATCCTGCTTTTTTGTAACATTTTTTGCCATAAAAATTCTCCCTATTTTAGATTAAAAACTTTGAACCCGGTTAAACGGCCAATAACGAAAGACAACTTTACCAACTAAATTACCACGGCTAACGGGACCAAATTTGCGTGAATCTTTTGAGATATCCCGATGATCACCCATAACCCAATAATGGCCACTAGGTACGCGATAGGTAAAATTGTTGGTATAGGTATAGCCCGCAGCATTATCTGCTTTCTTGAATTTGTTATTCAAATAAGGTTCAGGTATTAGTTTGCCATTAACATACATTTTATCATTTTTTGCTGTAACCTTATCACCCGGCAATCCAATCACACGCTTAACGTAGAGTGCATGCGGATCATTTGCCTTTTTAGGGGGAATCAAGGCTACAACATCGTATCTTTTGGGTGTAAAGTGACGAACTGAGATCATTCGCTCGTTATTTTCAAAAGTCGGCTGCATCGAATTGCCAGAAACACGCACGTTAACTAAAACAAAGTGAAACAGCAGATAAAAGATTCCGAAAATAACGACTACCATTACGACAAGATCTAAAAGGAATTTCCCTAAACTTTCTTCCTCATCGTCTTTTTTTATATCATTTTCCATCAAATATTCTCCTTTATTCTATTACTCTTTATTATAACTGAAATCATTTCATTTGAATGGTAAAATCATTATAGGTATTTGATATGACAGAATTTTTAGAGAAAATTAAGCACTTAGCAATTGAGATTGACAACCAACAGGTTGATCAGCAAGCTAAAGAAATCATGTGCATCATTCAAACAATTGAAAAAAAGCAAGTTTTAGCTAAAGCACCGAGCTTACTCGGCTTTTATCCTGATAAACTAGAGGAGATAATGACAGAAGTCGGACCGCAAAAAGCAGCGGCACTTAAGATAATTAACCAGCTTTTTAACAGTACAAGGCAGTTTTTATCGATTCACTATGGTTTATGGTCTTTACCGAACTTGGAAACGGCTCAAGCAATCAAAGAGAACTTACATGTAAATTCAGCACTGGAAATAATGGCGGGTAACGCTTATTGGACTCGGGCATTACAACAGGTTGGGGTTCAAACAGTTGCAACAGATTCATTACAGTGGGCGAAGACTTCGCGAACTGGCCAGCAACCGTTTGCTTCTGTGGTTAATCTAAATGCTAGTTCAGCTATTGCCCAGTATTCGGCAGTAGACTTAATTCTTTGTTCTTGGGCGCCCAATTTTAACCGCAGTGATTTAGCAGCAGTTAATGCTTGGCAAAAGTACAATCCCAAAAGTCACTTCTTGTTTATTGGCGAAAAAAATGGTGCCACAAACTCACCAGCTTTTTGGCATCATGAAAAATTTCGTCATTCACCAGCTCTTAGACAAATTAAGCAAACTTTTACCAGTTACGATTTTATCGATGAACAAATATTTGAGATAGAACATGAAATTTAAAAAGATTTTTTTATTATTTATTATTTTTTTAGCAATGCTCGGTGTGGGCTCAATGCTATCTAATATTCAATCCGATGAAGCCAATCAATTACTTGAAGCATACGGATTAAGCAATAATACTCGTTATATTAAAATTAAAAATGACCAAAACATTAGCACTTTTGTGTGTTATTTAGAGCAAAAGTTCCCAAAAAACAAGATCCAGCTTCACCTAGCAAGTAACAGAAAAGATAAGCAAACTTTAATTTGGTCTAACAAAGATGTCTTAACTCTGCCAACAGAAGCGGGTCGTTACTTTACTTCTGACGACTTTAAGGGTAGGGTCTCTTTTGGTGTCTTAGGCTTAAATGCCAATGTTAAACAGTATAAAACGCAGGGAAACCAGTACATTGTTTTAAACAATAAATATTACACCGTAATTGGGACATTAAAGCATTATCGGCAAATGAAACAGAATGGGTATTACTTAACTACGGGTTCAATGCAGCCGACTGGCCAATTTAAATTGCGCAATTACGTAATTATCATTGATAGTTCGACTAGGGTGATCAGACAGATTGCTGCTCATTATGGTGTAAAGGTTAAAACACCATCATTTGTCAAAAGTCACCAGAGCCATCAATTTTCAGTGATCAAAGAAATTTTATTAATTGTCGTGTTTATTTTGATTGCCGGAATCAGCAATCTTATTTTAGCCTTTTTAGATTGGCAAACTGTTAAGCAAACTCACTTAAGTGGCGGATTACTGCGTAATTGGCTGTTAAACCACGGAATTAGAACCATTTTAACCGAAATTTTACTGGTGTTTGGTGCCTATTTCTTCTTATGCTGGCGGGCTTTCTTCTCAAAGCCGCAGCATCTCTTGTTATTGTTACTAGCTAGCTGGATAATTATTTCCATTATTTATAGTTACGGCATTTTTTATCGCGTACGAAAGGAAAAACTAGATGCTTAAATTACCTAATGAATTTACTGCTAAGTACCGCAAATTATTGGGTCCAAAAGCCGATCAGCTATTTGCTGCAATGAACGATGAAGAACCAAAGAAAGCATTTCGCATTAACGCACTCAAGCAAAAACAAGATATTGGTTATGCGCTAACCAAACCTGTTTTAGGGATTAATAACGCATATTATGGTCAAGTTAGTGGTTCAGATCCTGAATGGGTAAGTGGGATGGTCTATTCACAAGAGCCAGCTGCAATGTTTCCTGCACAGATTGCTCAGGTAAAACCCGGAGAGAAAGTGCTTGATCTTTGCGCTGCGCCTGGCGGAAAAAGTACCGCTTTGGCTGAACAGTTAAGAGGTGATGGTCTATTAGTTGCTAACGATATCTCATCTTCCCGAGCAAAAGTCCTCCGTGAAAATCTGGAGCGCTGGGGAGTCACCAATGCATTAATTACCAATGAAAGTCCAGCAAGATTAGCGCAGCACTTTAACAGTTTCTTTGATAAAATTGTCGTTGATGCACCATGTAGTGGGGAAGGGATGTTTCGCAAAAATCCAGATGCCGTTTCTTATTGGTCCCAAGATTATGTCTTAACCTGCCAAAGTCGTCAAAAAGAAATTTTAGCAGCTGCGACAGAAATGTTGCGACCGGGCGGCGAGCTTATTTACTCGACGTGTACTTTTGCTCCCGAAGAAGATGAACAAATTGTATCTTGGCTCGCCCAAACTTATAGCTTTGAGATTTTACCTATCACTTTAAGCAATACTAACTGCGCTGCTGGAAACCCTGATTGGGCTGATCAAAATCCGGCGTTAACTAACACAGTACGTTTCTGGCCTTTTGATGAGCTAGGAGAAGGCCAATTTGTGGCAAGATTGCAAAAGCCTGCCAGCTCAGTAATCACTAAAGCCAAGTCTCAACGACAAAAACGTAAACGTGAAAAAGCCAGTACTAGGCACCTAACTAATCAAGAGGTGGAATTGATTGCACTAGTCTTAAAACCATTCAATCTGCCTTCGGCTTTAAGTGAATGGCCCAAGCGCTGCTTAGTAAGCCACGATCACGTTTTTTTACCAGCTTTAACGACAAACATTGCTCATTTGAAAATTTTAAATAATGGTTTTGAACTAGGTTTGCTCAAGAAAAACCGGTTTGAACCGAGCCATCAATTGGCAATGGTTTTAAGTCAAGTTGAACAAACGCAGGTGCTTGAACTTAGCCAACCAGATTTCGCCGCTTTTTTACATGGAGAAACATTACGTGGCCAAGATAATAAGATGCAGGGCTTTATTTTACTTAGTTACCAGCACTTAATCTTTAGCTTTGGTAAAAATACGAAAGATGGCGTTTTGAAGAATTTTTACCCTAAGGGTTTACGAATTTTGAAGAAAGATTAGAGATTAACATGCTTAAATTAATTGCTACCGATATGGACGGAACATGGTTGACCGATCAAAAAACCTACGATGAGGAACTATTTTTACGTGAATTTGCAATTATGCAGGAGCGCGGAATTAAATTTGTCATTGCTAGCGGTAACCAATATGAAAATATTTATGCCCGTTTTCCTAAAACGGCAGCTAAAATGTACTTTATTGCTGAGAATGGAGCATTGGTAGCCCAGGGCAGGCAGGTTATTCATACCGATTGTATTTCCGATGAGGATCTGCAAGTCATTTTTGAGATTATCGCTAAGTATGCTCATGAAAAGATAACCGTTTCCGGTCTTGCAAGTGCATACGTACGCGCAAGTGACGGACCAGAATATGCTACTGAGTTAAAAAAATATTATGCTAAATTGACAATTGTGCCAAGTTTTACCGATTTGCAAGATCAGATTTTTAAAGTTACGCTCGATGTTCCAGCAAATGAGCGGCCACGAATTATTAGCGAATTGCAAAATAATTATCCTCAGATCGGTTTTGTGTCGGGGTCAGCTACTTCAATTGATATTTCGACCAAGAAAATGAACAAGGCGATTGGGTTAGAATACTTAAGCAAAAAGTATCATATCAATCCCCGCGAAATGGTTGCTTTCGGTGATAGTGGCAATGATGTGGGAATGCTTAAATATGTTGGTCAAAGTTATGTAACTGCTACCGCCTTGCCAATCGCTAAAAGTGCAGCTAACCGCGTAATTGGCTCTAGCAATAGTAGTGCAGTTCAAAAAGAAATTTGGCGGCTTTTAAATGACTAATAATAAGCAAGTCAGTTAAATATACTTTATCTTTTAATCCAAACAAAAATCCTGTTAAATCAAGGTTTACAATACCAAGATTTAACAGGATTTTTCAATACTTATGTTTTTGACTTATTTTTAAAGTAATTGGTCAATTTGCGCTTTTAATGGTAAATCAAAGTACCGCTTAATTTTAGGTAAATCGGTTAAATTGGTTTGACCATAAATCGCCATTAAATAAGCAAGTTGCTTTTGCCATTCTTTAATCAGTTGAAGTAAATTTTCAAAGCCATTGTCTTGAAGCAAGACTTGTAAGAAGGTGTTAGAAATACCAACATATTTTCCACCTAAGCAAAGTCCCTTGAAGACATCTAACGGATTGCGAATCCCCCCAGAAACAATTAAATCAACATCTTCGTTTGCAGCTAGCACCGCAGCAATAACAGTAGGTAAGCCGATATTTTCAAGGTAAGAAAGAGGCTGCGGGTTTCGGGCATTTTCGATTTGTGCAAAATTGGTTCCACCACTACCAGCGATATCGAAGAAGGTGATACCTTCTTTTTTTAAACGGTGAATTGTTGCTTGATCCAGACCACAACCAACTTCTTTAATAATGATTGGTACAGTTATTTGTTGGCGTAGTTCTTGAAGGTTAGCTAGCCAGTGAAAGTCGCGATCACCTTCCGGCATTGCTATTTCCTGCACGACGTTTAAATGGACTTGCAAGGCATCTGCTTGCAGCTCAGCAATAATTTTTTCAGCATCTCTTACAGAAGTCTTAGCATTTATGTTAGCGAGCAATACACCGTTGGGATTTTCTTGACGAGCAATGATAAAACTATCCAGCTGATCTGCTTCTTTGACAAGAATGCTAGCCGAGCCTAAAGCAAGCGCAATGTGCGTTTGTTGGGCAATTTTACCTAAAGCTTGGTTAATTGCAAAAGATTTTTTAGAGCCGCCCGTCATTGCATTAATGAAAAATGGGGCACTCACAGTTTTGCCAAACATTTTTGTGCTAATCGCCTGCAAGTTAACATTAGTTTCGGGTAAAGCCGGCCGAACTAAATGCATCTGATCAAAACTATTCGACTTCTCATTCTCATAGAACTTTTGGGCTAAAGCCAAGTGTTCTTCTTTACGCGTAGATCTAATGGACATTTTTTCCTCTTACTCATTTACCGGGCTAACTTGACGGAATGAACGTGAAAATCAAGGGGCATAATTCCGTTTTGACGCCATTCTTCTTCAAGGGCCGCTATGTTGGTTTGCTCATCTGTAATGACGATCCCGCAATCACCGTTACCGGCACCAGAAGTTTTAGCAGCACCACCAAATGATTCAGCAATGTTAATTAATTTGGATAAGCGGGGAATTTCAATCGCAATTTGATTGATAACAGCAAAGTGTTGCAACAATTTACGGTTTTCGCGGATCTGCTTTTTAATTAGGTCGATATCGTTTCTTTCAAACCCAACAATCATTTTTAAGACACATTTTCGTGAAAGCCTAATAAATTCCCGGTACTTTCCGTTCAGTGCCTCTTTGTTGGCATTAGTTTCATCAACTAAGCGGGAAGTGGAAGCAGGCTTTTGACTCCAACCAATCATTAAATTCATGCCGGTTGGCGGCGTTAACAACTGAATTTTTAGTCCCGGCCATGCTTCATCGACAACTTCAGACAGCGATTTATGTGCTAGTTCTTGTTTTAGCCAACTCTTATCAAAAGTCTGGTAGGCAAGCCAGCCACCATAAACACTGGCAGCAATATCACCAGCCGAACCATTACCCTGAACTGAATAATGAGAGATGGCTGACAATTTATAAACAAGTTCGTTACTGAAGGGTACGTTATAAAAGCGTAAGATTGCTTTTACAGTTGCTACCGTAACTGCTGCGCTGGAGCCCAAGCCATACTTTTTACCATCAGCCGAATCAAGATCCGAATTGATATAAAGATCATAGACCTGCATCTCAATGTGCTTTTCAAGACAAAATCGTTCAGTAAACGAAATAGCCGCCAAAATATATTCGAAAGGGTTATCACGATTGTCAATAACCATTTCGGCCCCATGCCTAACCCAGTGAATTGAATCTTGTGAATATTGTTTAGAATGGATTAACCCAGTAGATGACTTTGTTTTAGTAATTGAAACCCGGATAAATTGATTAACTGCGACTAAAATTGCGGGACAATCTTGTTCAAGTACCGCATATTCGCCAGCAATATATAACTTTCCGGGCGCTTGTTCTGTTATCAAAAGAATTTAATCTCCTAATCAATTAAATTACATTAATTAGTCCAAATATGATAGACCTGGACCAAAACTTGCATTTACTATCTTAACATTGTCAAATTGCGATACAAACTGATTAGTAATTTCTTTTACATTTTTTAAACGAGTAATAACTTTTACGTTGGGACCGGCATCAATCGTGTAATAACACTCAATCCCAGTTTCACGTAAATGCCTTACCAAGTTAATCGCTGCAATTGTTTGTGGCTCAAAATATGTAAAACCAGGCTGGGCGGTTAAGTTAATTGCGTGCATTTCGTTAGCGTTTAATTCTGCTAGTTGTCCCAGCGCAGTAAAATCATTATTTTCAATAGCCGTTATCATTTGGTCTAGCTCGGTCTGATTTCGCTGTAACCAAGGCTTAAAGAAGGGGGAACTGGTCGCTTGTTTCATCCCTTCCGTTGATGAAAGTTTCTTAGGTTTCGGATTTAATTCAATTGCCAAAAGCTGTAAGTCCATCTCGGGCTTTTCGTTTAAGGGGTAGGCGTAAGATGAAGTATCATCTTCACCTTTCTGCCACAAGACAAAGCCACCAAAAACTGACCGACACGCAGAGCCTGAACCCATTCTAGCAAGCCGGGATAATTCTTTGATTTCTATTTCAAAGCCATAATGAGAGCAGAAAGCTCCGGCTAAAGCAGCAAAAGCCGATGAAGACGATGCCAGGCCAGCAGCCGTTGGAACATGATTGGTTGATCTAACGGCTAAATTACCACTAACACCAAACTTGTCCTGCAAAAATTTAAGATAAGTGAAAACACGCTGCGAACTTTGACCGATTTGTTCAATCCCGTTTAAGTAAAAATGATTAAGATCGCTTTCGGTAATTTTAGTATCAGTATAAAAACGATCCAACGTCATAGAAAGGCTTGACATTAAAGGTAGTCGCAAACGTTCGTCTTTTTTCCCCCAATATTTAATTAGTGCAATATTGGCGTGTGCTCGTACAGTTTTTCCCATTAAATCTCCTCAATCCAACTATTAACAGCAATTTTTTGACTATGATCTGCTATTGCTTGCGCTACCGCATGATTCTTGCAAAGAGCAATTACAATGCCGCCAAGACCGCTGCCTGAAAGCTTAAAGCCGAGCGCTTGGTGCGCAAGTGCAATTTTTTGTAATTGGTCAATTTTAGCCGTTGATAAGCCAAAAGAACACAGAATTTCTTGTGCTTCATTAAAGTAAGTACCAATTTGACCAGCATCATGATTAAGCCAAGATGTCTTAGTCCTATCGGCCAATTTTCCCAGCCGCTTTAACTTATCTGCTGCTTGTGGTGAAGCTTTTATTTGATCATGAACTTGCATAACGGCTTCTTTCGTACTGCCTAATTCTCCCGTATCCATAATTAATAAAGTAGCCCCCAGTTTTGCTTTTAAAACGCGTGGACCATCTTTTTGATTAAAAAAAACGAGGTAGTTAGAATTAACTGTAGCCGCATCTAAACCTGAGGCTTTACCATGATTAATCATTTCCGCATGATTGGTAATAGCCAAAATTTGCTCTTCGGTCAGATTAAGCTTGAAATAATCGTCCATTGCCCGAGTGGTTGCCAGGGCAACGGTGGCACTGGAACCCAATCCGCGTTCAATTGGTATTTGCCCAGTATATGAAATTTTCAGTTGCTCTGTACTGGCAGCTAACTCCAACATTTTTTTAACAACATATTTTAAGCCGTTATATTCATTTGGAGCCATAAAAAAAGGCCCTTGATAACGCTCAGTGTCCATCCACATCTCGGGGGCCGGTTCAACAGTTGTTTTGATATGAAGCGAATTAATTGGCATTGCTAACGCATCATAGCCATATACAACCGAATGTTCCCCGATTAAAATTACTTTGCCATGGGCCAAATAACTAGATTTCATTTTGCTTAAGATCCTTACTGTTTGTGAAATTTTTTTACTCCTTATGCTAAAATAAATAGCAAAGGAGAAGAGAACAGATGATCAAGATTTTAGTCGGTCGGCAGACAGATTCTTTACAAGAAAAAGTCCTGCAAGCTGCAGTTGATAACTACCAACGCTTTCCAGAACACGAAACTTTTATTATCGTTCCTAATCATATTAAGTTTACCACAGAAGTCAGAGCAATAAACAGATTAGCCGTTAGCAAGGGCAACGTTGAGCAATCGGTTAAAAATTTGCAGGTTTTATCATTTTCGCGACTTGCCTGGTTTTTCCTCAAAGATGCCGAACAGGGTTTGCCAACACAACTTGATAATGCCGCGGCTGCCATGATTTTAGCCAAGATTATTGAGCAAAAACGTGACCAGCTTCATCTTTTTAAAACGGTTAGCGTCAGTCCCGGTTTAGTTAAACAGCTTTATGATACGATTTTGCAGGTTAGGGAAGGGAACCTTGATCTTGATGAAATCGACGAAGCTTCTCTTGACTTAGAAACGAAAAATAAGATTGCAGACCTTAAAATCATTTACGAGGCATTTACCAGTACAATTGCTACTAAGTTTTCGACTTCAAATGAGGTGCAATTGCAGCTGAATGAGTATCTTGCTAGCGGAATTGATTTAAGCAAGACCGATTTTTATTTTAGTGATTTTTCTCATTTTTCACTGCAGGAATGTTTGACGGTCAAATTGTTAATGATGCATGCTCATAGCGTTACCTTAGCTTTTAAAACCAAAATTGGCGACATTAACCCTGATTTTGCGCAAGGTGATTACGATTATGTAATTCAGAGAACAATTAATCAATTACTGAATTATTTGAAACAGCACGATCTGTCTTATGAAGTAGAAAAAACTCCTATTTCGCCCCAGCCCACTAAGCGGGAATTGCTCAATGAGTTCTGGACTGGTACTGCTTATGATGTGGGTAAACTTGACCAGGTGCAATTAGTTCGAGCAGATAACCGGTATGCCGAAGCCTATTATGTTGCCCATACAATTTACCAACAAGTGGCCCTAAAAAACTACCGTTACCGCGATTTCTTGGTCTTAGCACCCAATCTACATGAATACGAAACATACCTGATTCCGATTTTACGGCAGAATCATGTCCCATTTTTTGATGACTTACAGCAAGAAATGAAATATCATCCGTTAGTTATTTTAATTGAAAATATTGCTCAGCTTTTGGCACGGCCGTTTCAAACCCAAAATATGCTAGCAATTATGAAAACCCATCTAATTATTCCGGACTGGTACCAAGAAGAATCAGCTTATATTCATGACGTCGATGAGCTGGAAAATTTTGTTTTAGCGCACGGAATCAACCATAATTTATGGAAACGTGATTTTACGGACTATGTTGCTTCTGAAGTGATCAGGCTAGACAAAGTTCCTGATGAAGTGGCTAAAATAAGCAAATTAAAAGACTTTTTTGTGAAAAAGCTTGAACGGTTATTAACTAAACTTAAGCAGGAAGAGGACACGCAAAAAGCGATTACCACTTTCTTTAATTTTTTAACTAATAATAAAGTTAATCAAGTGCTTGAAAAATGGCGCGAAGATGCGCAAACCGCTGGTGACTTGCAGCAAGCTCGCCAATCTGAACAAGTATGGGACTTGCTCATTACGTTATTACATGATTACTTACTGATTAATCCGACTGAATTTGATGTAGCCAGTTTTTTCAATGTTTTAACCAATGGCTTTAAAGAGGCTACTTTCTCCCAAATTCCTTCTACCTTGGATGCAGTTAATCTTTCTGAAACAGGTATTGTCCAAGTTAGCGGCTATAAGCAAGTTTTCATCATGGGCGCTACTAGCACTGGTTTGCCAGCAATTCAAACTACCCCAGGTTTTTTAAGCACTGAAAATCTAGAGAATTTAAGTACTGCCTTTGGCGAAGATTCTTATTTGGAAGATCACCAGCAATTAAGCAATCTTGATCAGAACTATCAGTTTGGTATTTGTTTAGCCTTGGCCAGTGACAAGGTTTACCTATCTTATTCGGTGGCCAATTCTGACAACGAAGCAGTTGAGCCTTCAATTTATTATGACCGGCTCAAACGCGCTGGTGCAATCGAATTCCAGCAACACAATTTACCGGAAAAATTCCAGGACCTTTTAAGTTTCCTGACCAATCCCCAGGCAAGTTTAGGTTACTTGACTTACTTAAAGCAGGCAAATAGCGAAATTGATGTTGATCAATTATTAAAATTAACAGCAGCAAAAATTCCAACTAAGACGGCAATGGTTCTAGAAGCCAGTCAATTTGACAACCAGCCGGCAGATATTGGTGCTGAGTTAGCCCAGGAATTGTACGGCCAGAATTTAAATTCATCCGTTTCACAACTGGAAACTTTTTATGAAAATTCTTACGAATACTTTTTAAATTACGGTTTGCATTTGCATAAACGCTTTGAAAATGAGTTTGATATTATTCAAGCTGGTAATTATTTTCACGAAACTTTCGACCGTTTGGTAAAAGAACTTAACCAAAAGCACTTAGATTTAGCCGATGTTGACGAAACTACTTTAAGTCAATTACTAGCCATTGCTAGAGCGAAAATGATGGCTGAAGCTAAGTATAAGCAGCTAGCCAATGATCCTTTTAACCAATTTTTATTTAAGTGTCTTGATCAAACTACCACCAAGGTTGCTTTTAACTGGCAAAAAGTAGTACAAAAAACGCCTTTACGAGCAAAATACTCTGAGCTTAGTTTTGGTTTTGGAGAAAAAGTCCACGGCCTTGACCTGGTTGTTCCTAACTTGGCTGGCAAGCATTACGTTAATTTACGCGGTAAGATGGACCGGGTTGATTTGGCCCAAATTAGTGACAAGAATGAATACTTGGCGCAGGTGATTGATTACAAGTCTTCCGCAAAGAAATTTAATTTGGGCCTCTTTTACCAAGGTATTTCGCTACAAATGGTTTCCTATCTCGATGTTTTACTGAAAAACCAGCCCTTCTTTACGGGCAAAACACCACTTTACTTGCTTGGTGCATTTTACCAAACAATTACGAGGCAAACTGAGCGGTTAAACGGTAAAGATTTGTACAATAGTCATTTAGAGTTAAAACAAGATAATCTGGATGGCAAAACCAGGCTAAAATACACCGGATTAATTAATTATGACCAAGCACTAGTTCTTGACGCTGACCCTGAGCTTGAAAAAAACAGTACCACCTCGGATTTGTATACCGGTGTTAATAGTAAAAAAGATGGCAGTCTCAGCTTTCGGGGTAATGCTTTTAAAGACGATGAAATTGAGCTTTTGCTGCAATATGATGAAGAGCTCATTAAGGACGCCGCAAGTCAAATTTTATCCGGTGAAATTAAGCTCAATCCATATAAGTATGGCAAAGGTATTAACGCCTTAACTTATTCCGACTATCGTGATATTTTCTTTTTTGACGCAATGCTTAAGGAAAACAAGTATCACCAGGTAGGCAGTTTAAGTAAAAAAGAGTTATTAAGCAAAATTAAAGAGAAACTGGGAGAGGAGGAATAGTCATGGCAGATTTTACTCAAGCCCAAAATAAGGCGATTACCGATCGCGGACACGACATCTTAGTTTCTGCTTCCGCTGGAAGTGGCAAAACCACCGTTTTAGTGCAGCGTTTGCTGCAAGAAATTCTTGCCGGAACTAGGGTAGACCAACTATTAGTAGTGACGTTTACTAAGGCAGCAGCCCAAGAAATGAAGGGGCGAATTAAACAAGTTTTGCAAACTGAGCTAGCCAAGACGACTGCCAAAACCTATCTCAGGCAGCAGCTTAACGCGGTGGACTCTGCCAATATTTCCACAATTGATGCCTTTTGCCTAGACGTCATTCATCGCTTTTACTACGTCATCGATCTTGATCCAAGCTTTAGCGTCTTGACGGATGAAACGCAAGCCGAATTGATGCGTGAACGAGCACTGCACGAAATTGAAAGCGAGTTTTTAGAGGCAAATGACGAGGACTTCATTAGCTTTTATAATAATTTTGCTGGCGACAGGGATGCAGAATCAGCGCAAAATCTTCTTTTAGATTTATACTCTTACGCAATGGCTAAACCGGATTATTCCAGTTGGTTAAAAGGCTTAGCTGCTAAATATGAAGTAGGGGAAAGCGTAATTACAACTAAGCTGTGGCAAAAGCAAATTAAACCTTATTTAAAGAATACTTTTACTGAACTCAGCAATAAAATTGAACAAATTGTTAACGACCCATTGATTGAAACCAAGGAACTAGCGAAGGTTAAGGAAAGTTTTACTATCTTTCAGAAATGCTTAAACCGGTATCTTGAAGGATTAGTTAATGACGCTAATTACGACGACCAAAGGCAGTTATTGCGTAGTTGTCTTTTTACCGGAACCTTTCGTAAGTCAAAAAAATGGGATGAGGATCTACTAGCTTTTTACCAAAATTGTTATGACCGCAAAGCCGAAGCCGCTGAGCAAGTGTTTACTGCCTTCACGTCTTTTTACGCTACAGATGAACATGAGCAAATTGAGATCCTAAAACGTGGCCAAAAAATTATGACCGCAGTTGTAAAAGCAGAAAATGCCCTAATCAAACGTTTCGGGGAATTAAAGCGGGCAGAAAATTTGGTCGACTTCAGTGATATGGAGCAGTTTGCCTACCAGATCCTAAGTCAAGACACATCTAACGCTGAAATGGCACGCTCCTTTTACCAAAATAAGTTCACTGAAATTTTAGTTGATGAATACCAGGATATTAATCCGTTGCAAGAAAAGATCTTACAACTAATTAAGAAAACCGGTCAAAATAACTTATTTATGGTAGGTGACGTCAAACAATCAATTTACGGTTTTAGGCAAGCCGAACCCACGCTTTTCTTGCATAAATACCAAGAGGCGGCGAAGAAAGAAAATACCGATCAAGAGCGAATTTTGCTTTCCGAAAACTTTCGTTCGACTAATCCCGTTCTCAAAATTGTTAACCAAGTGTTTAAAACCATCTTAACACCCGACTTTGGCGGCATTGACTACCAAAAAGAAGGGCAGTTGGTTTTAGGGGCTAAATATTATCCGTCTGCACTTCCCGCTGCATGCGAAATCATTTATCATAACCAAGATGAAAAAGAGGGTTCATTAAATGAGGAGCAGGAGCAAGATATTGACTCAGCAGAAATAGCCATGGTTATTAATCGCATCAAGCAATTTCAAAATGAACACTTAGAAGTATATGACCCACAAACAGGTCAAAAGCGGCCTTTTAAATATAGTGATATTGCCATCTTGACTCGTAGCCGGAGTGAGAACCTTGCTATCATGCAGGAATTTGCGAAAAACGATCTGCCGTTAATGGTGACGGATGCCAAAAATTATTTTCAAACAATTGAATTGACCATTGTTATGAATTACTTGCGCATTATTGATAACCCTGATCAAGATATCCCCTTGGTAACTGTTCTGCGCTCACCGCTGTTTAACTTTAGCGAACAAGATTTAGCCCAAATTCGGATTCATAGCAAAAATACTAATTTTTATGATGCTTTGACCTCTTACGTGGCAATTAACGATGGCCTCAGTCAAAAAATAAAGGATTTTTTAAACCAATTAGCTGAATTAAGACAATTTGCTACAAATCACCGGATTTCCGAATTAGTCTGGAGCATTTATGAGCGAACCAATTTGCTAGAAATCATGACGGCATTGCCCAACGGCAAACAGCGTCGGGTCAACTTAGAAGCACTGTATGAACGGGCAAGCTCATATGAAAGTGCCGGTTTTAAGGGACTTTACCAGTTTATTAACTTTATCGAAAGAATGCGCCGTAGCCAAAAGGATCTGGCACAGCCATTATTGGCTAAAGAAGCAGGCAATTCAGTGCGGCTAATGACTGTTCACGGGTCTAAGGGCCTGGAATTTCCCATTGTTTTTTATCTTGGGTTGCAGCACCGGTTTCAATTGCGTGATCTTAGTGGAAATTATATTATTAACGCAGATAATGTCGGATTGACTTTACGCCAAGAGCATTATCGCGCTGATTCACTGCTTAAATCATATGACAATGTTGCCAAGAAAAAACAATTACTCGAAGAAGAGGCTAGAATACTTTACGTTGGTATGACTAGAGCACGGCAGAAGTTAATTTTAGTGACTGACTTAAAGAATTTTCCCAAACTTACTCAGACCTGGAGTCAGCAGCTCAATCATGAGCATAAGTTACCCTTAAGCGATAAGATTGATGCTACCAGCGCAATGAGCTTTATTGGTCCAGCCATTAACTTTACGCATCAGGTAGCTTTGCCGATGAGTGAGATCACCCCGGAACTAGATGAGCAAGAAGATTTTCTCTTAATTCACTACCAAGATGAAACAATTGCACGGCCCAAAACCGTACAAGAAAAAACGGCCGCTACAGAGGATTTCACGCTTTTAAAACAAACAGCCAAAAAGCTCTATGATTTTGCTTATCCGTTTAAAGATGCTAGTCAAACGACCGCTTACCAATCTGTTTCAGAAATTAAAAAGGCTTTTAATGATCCGCTGGACAGTGAACTAGAGAATGCTCATTTGCTCTCATCAACCAATAGGTATTTACAGCCGATCGATACTAAGCCTAATTTTTTGTTTGCAACCAAGTTTACCGGTGCCGAAATCGGAACCGCGACACACCTGCTGTTACAATATTATGATTATCACGGCAAGGGTGACGACCAGCAGTTAGATGATGAAATTGCTTCTTTGGTTAAGCAAGATAAACTAAATTCCGCTATTGTACCGGATTTAAATAAAGAACAGATTAACTGGTTTGTTCATAGCGACTTTACCCGTGAATTTTGGCAAAAGCCGGAGAACTTAAAACGTGAAATTGAATTTTCTAGTTTACTTTCGGCAAGTAGCTTATTTGACCATTTTAGTGATCCAAATGCTAAAATTTTAATTCACGGTACAATTGATGGTTACTTCATCCAAAATGATGGCATAATACTATTTGACTATAAAACTGATTATCTCGATCCTAATCATTTGGATTTAGCAATTAATCATCTTAAGCAAAAATACACGGGGCAGTTACGACTTTATGAGCAGGCTTTAAATTCGTTTGCTAACAAAAAGGTAACGCACAAATACCTAATTTTACTGGCAGCGCAAAAAATCGTCGAAATTAAGTAGAAAAGAAAGGAGGTCGAATTTAATGACATTATTTGCTAAGGAGACATTTGCAGTCGTTGATCTGGAAACAACCGGAACCCAGCGCGAAGAGGACAATCATATTATCCAGTTTGGCTGTGCCATCATCAAAAATATGAAGGTTGTTAAAACCTACTCTTTTATGATTAATCCTCACCGTGACATCCCTTTAGCAATTCAGAACCTTACGCATATTCATAATTCAGATGTAGCTCAGCAAAAGGACTTTTCTTATTATGCTCCAAAGATTATTGCTATCTTAAAAGATGCGGTCTTTGTGGCGCATAATGTAAATTTTGACTTGCCGTTTCTTAATTATGAGCTAGTGCAGCATGGCTATGAGGCTTTAACCAATAGGGCAATCGATACAGTTGAACTGGCTAAGATTGCATTTCCGACTTTACCATCATATAAGCTGACAGATCTAACTAATCAGCTAAACATCCCACACCTAAATCCGCATAAAGCTGATTCAGATGCATACGGGACGGCTGTGTTACTGCTTAAGATTATCAACAAATTGGAAACATTGCCGCAAGCCACACTGAATACGTTAAGTTCTCTTGCGCACGGTCTTATCCGAGATACTTCCTGGATTTTTACCACAATTGCAGATGAGTTGCGGATAACTAAAAGACCACTAGGTAAAAACTACGTGCAGGTCCGCAATATTATTTTGCAAAAACAACAGACTAAAATTCCAGAGCACAGTAATGGCTCAAATGCATCTTTTCCTCTCAGTAATAAAGCCAAGCATCAGCTATTTAAAGGAAAAATTAATTACCGGCAGCCACAAGTTGATTTAATCAACCAAATTAATCAGTTCATCAAGAATCCTGATCAAAGGGCGTTATTGGTTGAAGCACCCAATGGTACTGGTAAAACTTTTTCCTATTTGTTTGCTTATTCCTATCATTTATATACGAGTCGAAAGCTTGTGGTGGCGACGCCAACTAAAGTTTTGCAGGATCAGATTATCACGCAAGAAATTCCCCAATTGCTTAAGGTCACTGACCTTGATTTAACTGCAGAAGTGGTGAAATCAAGTAGTCATTATCTCGATTTAGATGGCTTTTACCAAAGTCTATACCAAGGAACGCCTAACAAAATGACGCTAGTCTTGCAAATGCGAATCTTGGTGTGGTTAACGGAGACTAAAACGGGAGATCTAGATGAATTACAGCTGACTAACTATAAGGCACCGTTGTTTGTTCAGATAGCTCATCCGGGGGATGCCCGGGTAGGTAGTAGTTTTGCTAAAGTCGATTTTTGGAATTTAGCGCGGCAAAAGCAAGAAGAAGCCGATATTTTAATTACTAACCACGCCTATTTGGCCAATCATTACAACGACACAATCTGGGGGCAAAATCCTTATTTGGTGATCGATGAAGCTCACCGTTTTGTCGATAGCGTAATCAATTCGCGGAATGATTCATTTCAGTTTGAATCACTTTGGGGCGTACTCAATCATTTGCGCAATCTTTTGTTTTATGCTGAAGATAGCGTATTTAACCAGTATGGTAATGATGTTTCAGTCAACTTTTTACTAGAAAAATTAGATCCGGCGATATTGGACTTGATTCACGTCATCAACCAGTTACAGAGAATATTATTTGCCCAAAACGAGCAAGCGGTAAATAAAAATATCTTGCCAAATGGTAATCTGCTCTTAAGTTTTGAGGGCACGGATTTATTCGCTAGTGAGAGTCCATTTTTACCGAAACTTGGAGAGTTTCAACGCAAATTAGAAGATGTCCGGCAGCAGACTAATGCCATTTTATTTAAGCTGTATAATGAAACTGATAATTCGGAATTGCAGAGGGATGCTGTTTTAAGTGAGTTAACTGATCAAATTGATCGTCTTGATTTTTATATTACTAAAAGCTACCAGCTATCAGATATTCTTCATACCAAGGAAGTTTTAACTCAGGAAGGATTTTTACTGACTTTAACCAATCCCCAGGATCCGTTAAGTGTTAATCTGAGCTGGATGACATTAGACGCTTCCAGTGAATTAAAACAAATTTACGCTCGTTTTGACCATCTTTGCTTTGTTAGTGCTACTTTGACAAATGATAATGATTTTTCCTTTACAATTAAACAGTTAGCTTTAACTGATTTACATCCGGAAAAATTTATTGGTAGCAGCACATTTAAACTTGATCAGCATTTGCAGGTTTTAGCCGTGAAAGACTTCCCTGCTATTGACACGCCGCAATATGATCAGCAGCTGGCTAACATTCTAGAAAATGACTTGAGTCAGAAAAGCCATATTCTAGTTTTAATGACTAATTTAGATAAAATAAAAGAAGTCTTTAGTGCCATTTTAAATTCGCCTAATCTACGTGACTTTGAAATTTTAGCCCAAGGTGTATCCGGCTCTAATAACCGCATTACCAAAAGGTTTGCGATTGCGCAAAAGGCTATTTTAATCGGAGCAGATAGTTTCTGGGAAGGAATTGATTTTCATGAATGTCGGATTGATTTAGTTATTGCCGCTAAACTACCATTTGAATCCCCCGACCAGCCGGAAGTCCGTTTACGTCAACGCCAATTGCAAAAAAAGGGCATTAATGTTTTCCAAAATGATACGATGCCACGGGCAATTATTCGGTTTAAGCAGGGCATGGGACGCCTAATTCGTGGCGAAAAAGATCATGGTCAGTTCTTAATTTTGGATTCACGGATTTGGAGCAAAGATTATGGTAAAGTATTTTTAAACGCAATACCTGTAACAACAAGAAAAATTTTGATAAAAGATTTACGGAATAAGTTGGATAATTATGATAATTGAAGACGACACAAAACAAACGCTTAAATTTATTGCTTGGCTAATTGCCATTATTGTTGTGCTCTATTTTTCATTACTGCTTATTTTTTATAAAGCAAGCAGTCCCGTACGAAATGAAACACGTGAGCTTAATCAAATAGTCTTGCAAAAATCACCGATTAAAAAAATTGAGCGAAACTATCATTTAGATCGCGGTGTTAATAGTTACTCCGCTAAAGGCATTGCTAAAAACAGCCAAACCTATTACTTCATTTATTTACCCGCCTCGAAGAAAGCCTACCTTTTATCTAGTAAAAAGGGCGTTAGTGAGACAGCAGTTAGAAATAAATATGGAACTAAGTATCCAGATGATAAAATTACTGCGGTTAACTTGGGTTGGTATCGTAACAAAGCGGTTTGGGAAGTAGCGGGTAAAAATAGCTCAGGTGACTACCATTACAAACTCTATGAATTTAAAAACGGAAATTTACTAGGTTAAGTCGCTTATTTAACAAAACTTTGGTATTATTAAGTTGATATGATAAGGAAAGTGGAATAAAAGTTTATGACAAAATTAATTTCAATTAGAGATTGTTCAAAGCATGTTGATGAAGAAGTTCAAATGCATGTTTGGCTGACTGATAAACGGTCAAGTGGAAAAATCGTATTTTTACAGTTACGTGATGGAACTGCATTTTTCCAAGGAATAGTTAGAAAAAATGATGTTACAGATGAAGTTTTTGAAGCAGCAAAATCATTGCACCAAGAAGCTAGCTTTTACATCACAGGAACTGTTCACCAAGATGATCGTTCTCATTTCGGCTATGAAATTCAAATTTCTGATTTAAAGGTTGTCACTAATAATGAAGGCTACCCAATCGGGAATAAAGAACACGGAATTGAATTCTTGCTTGATCACCGGCACTTATGGTTGCGTAGCAGAAGACCATTTGCAATCATGCGCATTAGAAACACCATCTTTAAGGCAACGGTTGATTTCTTTGAAAACGAGGGCTTCGTTAAATTTGATGCTCCAATTTTTATGCATTCAGCTCCTGAAGGTACCACGGAGCTATTCCATACCGAATACTTTGGTGGCGATGCTTATTTATCACAATCTGGTCAGCTTTATGGTGAAGTAGGCGCTGAAGCCTTTGGTAAGATTTTCACTTTCGGTCCTACTTTTAGAGCAGAAGAATCTAAGACAAGACGTCATCTTACTGAATTTTGGATGATGGAACCTGAAATGGCCTGGATGCACCAAGATGAGTCTTTGGATATTCAAGAACGCTTTTTATCATACGTTGTTAAACAAGTCTTGGAAAACTGCGATTACGAATTAGAATTACTCGGCCGTGATAAGGAAAAACTGCGGCCTGCTGCAGAAGGCAACTATACCCGTTTATCTTATGATGATGCGGTTAAAATGCTTCAAGAAGATGGCAGAGATTTCAAGTGGGGCGATGATTTTGGTGCTCCAGACGAAGCATTCATTTCTGAAAAATTTGACCGGCCATTTTTTATTGTTAATTACCCAACGGCAATTAAGCCATTCTACATGAAGAAAAATCCAGATAACCTTAAGGAATATTTATGTGCCGATGTTTTGGCTCCAGAGGGCTATGGCGAAATTATGGGTGGTTCTGAACGTGAAAGTGACTACGACACTCTGAAAGAGCAAATTAAAGAAGCCGGTCTTAAAGAAGAAAATTATGATTGGTATCTTGACTTACGTAAATATGGTAGTGTTCCTCACTCAGGCTTTGGTATGGGCTTTGAGCGTGTAATTGCTTGGATTTGCAAATTAGATCATGTTCGCGAAGCTATTCCATTCCCAAGAATGATTAACCGGGTTAAGCCATAAATTTGCATTAACTAAATAATTAAAAAAGTTGAACTAAAATATTTTAGTTCAACTTTTTTAAAGGAGAGAAAATTATCATGCATTACAATGATTACCGAACTCTTGGATTTACAACTTTTTCCAATGGTTTATTAGCTTATTATCCGCAACTTAAAATTAGTGACTCTGAAATAATCTTAATTATGCAACTTGAATTATTTGCTCAAAAAGGTGAGAATTTTCCCTCTAACGAACAGATCGCCGCTAACACTAATTTTTCTTCAGCCGAAATCGCTGATATTATTCAGCGCCTAATTGAAAAAAATTACTTGGCAATCGACCAAGTCACTGATAAGAAGGGCCGGATTGGCAATCAATTTAATCTGGACCAATTATATATAAAACTCGATGAGTTGTTAGCCAAGAATGTTTTGCCTAATGGTAAAGAAGGAGTAACTGAAAGCAGCTCTTCAACTGTTGATAATAGTCCGTTAAACCAGTTAATGCGGCAATTTGAAATTGAATTTGGCCGTTATCTTAGTCCAATCGAACGAGAAGAAGTTGCCGCCTGGTTGAAGGTTGATCATTATGATCCGGAAATTATCAAGTTGGCGTTGAGAGAGGCTGTACTGTCGCAAGCATATAGTTTAAAGTATGTTGACCGCGTGCTTCTTAACTGGCAGCGGCACAACCTAAAAACAACAAGTGAAGTGCAAAAATTTTTACAAAGGAACCGGTAAATGCCTGAAAAATTATTAAGTACAGCAGAAGCAAGAAAAGTCTTGCGTGCCATAAACGAGATGTACCCTGATGCAAAAAGTGAATTGATTTGGGATAATAAATTTCATTTACTTTGTGCCGTGTTAATGAGTGCTCAAACGACTGATAAAATGGTTAACAGAATCATGCCTAAATTTATTGCGGATTATCCAGATCCAAGCTCTTTAGCGCAAGCATCAATTACCGATATTGAGCACCATATTTCAAAAATTGGTCTCTATCATTCTAAGGCCAAGCACTTAAAAGAAACCGCCCAAATTTTGGTGGACAAATTTGCTGGTCAGATTCCTGAAGATAAGAAAACGTTAGTGACATTGCCCGGAGTGGGCGAGAAGACTGCAAATGTAGTTTTAGCTGACGGCTTTGGTGTACCGGCTATTGCTGTTGATACACATGTTTCCCGAATCTCAAAAAGATTTCATATCGTACCGCAAAATGCCAAGCCACTGGAAATTGAAAAACGACTAGAAGAAATATTACCAAAAAGCGAGTGGATCCACACTCATCACGCAATGATTTTATTTGGTCGTTATTCTATGACAGCAAGAGATAAAGAAGATCCATATTCATATTTGAAAAAACAATAACACCGCATACAAAAATGCCATAGCTGTAAATTAGCTATGGCATTTTTATTTTTAATTATTAATGATCATGTTCGCCGTCATTAGCCGGATTGTTATTGCCTTCATGATTATCAGCATTTTCGTTTGAATTTGAATGAGAGCTGTCATTATCATGATTATTTGGTTTATTTTCCGGTGAATTATTACCATTATTTGTCTGATCACGATCATGGCCAGCATCATTTTTATTTTCATCAGACTGTGATTCAGTTGGTCTCTTTTTACGGGTAATAGTTCTGTTTTGCTCGTAATAATTACTCTGAGTTGAATTGCTGCCAGTCTGTTCCTCAGAACTATCATAATCACTACTGTCATCAACAATTCCCGCTGGAGCATGCCCACGAACAAACAGTTGCCATTCACCAGTTGAAGAAACAACAGGAGGATTAGAATTTTTAATTATTCTAGCTCTAATGACTGAATCTGGTTTTTGCCAATCAACATTTTCTTTATTGCTCATAAGATAGGACATCATATTTTTATAAAGCAATTGAGCAGATTGCTGGCCAATACCTGAAATAGTTCCATCCTTCAAATTATCATAGCCTGTCCAAACTCCCATTGAATAGCTCTGTGTATAACCTACAAACCAAGAATCTTTAGGTGTTGCGCCATAACCAGGATAACGAGTTAATTCTTGGTTAGAGTATTTAACGGAACCGGTTTTACCGGCGTGGTATAAACCTCTGATTTGCGCATTGGTTCCAGAACCATGCTTGATAACACCCTTTAACATATCAGTGATCATATAAGCGGTAGCTTTACTCATCACCCGAATTCCTTCGGAATCATAGTTTCTTACTAAACCGTCAGGTGTTTCAATTTTGGAAACAAATTGTGGTTTGTGGTAAATCCCCATTGTAGCAAAGGCACCATATGCACCTGCCATTTGTAGGCTCGATGCGTCTGCGCCAATACCTACGGATAGACCTGCTGTCTTTGGCACATTAATATCCATTTGCCGGGCAAACCTAGAAGCGCGTCTAATGCCGACCTCTTTTAGAGTTTTAACAGCCGGAACATTTCTAGACTGCTCTAATGCGTGCCGCATAGTCATTTGGCCTTCATACTTATTATCCCAATCATAAAGTTGGATACTAGTTCCAGGGTAGTAATATTTACTGTCATCCAGTACTTTAGCAGTTGACCAGTTTAAATATTCAATAGCTGGACCATAATCAAGAACGGGTTTTATTGAAGAACCAGTAGAGCGACTAGTTTGAACTGCTCGATCAAGACCTAATTGAACCGTTGACGGAATATGCCGGCCACCAATTATTGCTACAACATGGCCATTGCTTGGATCTACTACCGTAGCACCCACCTGCATAGTATCGCTGGTAAATGGTACTTGACCATTATTTGCTAATTCATAAAGCTTTCTTTGGGCTTTTTGATTAATGTTTAATGTAATCTTTAAATTGTCACGGTAGGGGTCAAAGCCCTTATTTTTAACTTCTTGAACTGCTTCCTTGATGTAAGGATCATCAATTTTACGAATATTTGACTGGTTCTTTTGTTGATGTGGCTTTAGGCCCTTTTTGATGCTTTCTTTTCGTGCTTGATTGTACTGGGCTTTAGTAATTTTTTTATTATCAAGCATAGCCTGCAAAACAATGTCACGCCGATATTTGGCATATTTAGGATAAACGTATGGGTTATAAATCGTTGGTCTGTTAGGCATCCCAGCCAAAAGTGCAGTTTGTGATAGATCTAATTCGCCAATTTTCTTACCATAATAATAGTTAGCAGCCGTGCCGATACCATAATTACCGTAATTCATGTAAACCTTATTAATATAAAATTCCAGAATTTCATCATGGGTATATTCACGTTGAACTCGCATTGCTAGCCAAGCTTCTTGTGCTTTTCTCCTTAAGGTTCTCTGTGATGCATCAGTGGAGAACACACTAAGTTTAACGAGTTGCTGCGTAATCGTTGAACCACCCGCAGAAATACTTTGACTTTTAGCATTGCTTAACATGGAACCGACAATTCTGATTGGGTCAATTCCCAATTTATCCTTGTAAAAGCGCTTGTCTTCGACAGAGACGATTGCATCTTTTAACAGTTGCATGTCTGGACTATCTTTAGCATAGATTCTTTTTTCTGAACCAAGAGATAATAAAAACTTGCCGTTTGGGGTATAAAAGGCGGTAGAACCACCACTTTCAAGACTAGCCCTACTAATGTTAGGCGCATCCTTAGCATAATATGCAAAAAGACCAACACCGGAAAGCAATAATAGAAAAATAGCCATCAAGAGCAATTTAACTACACGGTGCCACCTTGGTTTAGGTAAATTTTCGCGGTAATCTTTTCGTGATTCGCGTCCATTGTTTGAATTATAATTTCTATTTGCCATTATTCAATTTCCTATCTGCGATAAAATGATCTACAGCTTTTAAATAAGGTAAGGTAGGTTGAAAGCCGCTTTTAATTTCAATTGACCATTTTTCAACTTCTTTTAACGTGACCGAGCTTTTGTCCTTGTCCCACCAAGCCTCAATAATTTTACTTGCTGGCGTAACGAAGTACCTATTTAAAACCGTGAAACCAATAATGGTAAAACAAATTCCTTTTTGTTTCAAGCACTGTTCTAAGTGAATAATCTGGTGCTCATGAAAATTTTTTAACGGAAAATTTGTTTTATTTTTAGTTTCTTTAGCCTCAAAGTCTAAATAATAACCCTGATACACTCCATTATAGTCCGTTGTCGATTCTTGGCGAAAATAAGCTTCTTTAATAACTGCTCGTGATCTTTTCGGGTAATCTACCTTAACAATTTGGATTGGTGTTGGTTTTTTATGTACTACCGCAATCTCTTTAATGCGATAAAATTTATTTGATTCGTTAATCATCTGCTCAAGATTCATTCCCCGATCAGAAAAATTAACATTTTCACGATGCGTGTACTTTTTCCTGATTTTTGGTTCTTCAGCAGCTTTACGATATGCGGCAGAACTACCGCTTGGATATTTGACCATCAATCTCACTCCTGCTAGCATTATAGCAATAAAGGAAAAGTTTTTGAACAAGGAGCTATCTCTTTCAATATGCAACGACTATGGGTTACTGGGTACCGCAATTATGAACTGAACACTTTTGGTGAAAAAGATCCTAAAATAAAAATCATCAAGTTTGTAATAGAAAAACGTTTAACAGAAATGTTAGAGGATGGACAACTCGATTGGGTAATCACCGGGGCAAATCTTGGCGTTGAACAGTGGACTAGTGAGGTTGCCGTTGAATTAAGGCAAAAATACCCCTTAAGAGTTTCAATGATTATTCCTTATGAGGAATTTGCGTCTAGGTGGAACGAAAATAACCAAGCTAAATTTTTAAGCCTCAAAAATCAGGTCGACTTTTTTGCTGCAACTTCAAATAAGCCTTATCAAAGCCCTGTGCAATTAAGGAATTATCAAAATTTTATGTTGATGCACACTGACAGCGCATTAATGGTTTATGATTTAGAAAGTCCTGGCAAACCTAAGTTTGATTATAATTTAATCAAAAAATACCAGGAAGCCAATAATTATCCACTAGAATTAATTGATTTTTATGATCTTCAAGATGCTGCTGAGGAATACCAGTCTGAACAGGAAGGAAATACCTTTGACGAATAATTTCTAAAACTTTTTCTAAACTTATCTTTTCTGTTTTAAGAACCGGTGCTTTTTGCTAGAATAAACTAGGGAATTATAAAGGAGTTGTCATCATTATGGCAGATTTAAAAGACATTAAACTATCCACGCAGGATATATTAAAAAAACAATTCAGAACCAAGGTTAAAGGCATTGATCCAGACGAAGTTGATGCTTTTTTGGACCAGGTGATTGCCGATTATGATACTTTTGAACAAATTATTGAGGATTTATACGGCCAAATTGGCAAATTACAAGGCCAATTAATGGACGATCAACACAAGCAAAGCGCTGTTCAATTGCAAAAGACTAGGAGAATAACCCCAGTTAATACTGAAGAAACAGTAAAGACATACACTCCTAGCCAAGGCCGCGACAACACATTCAGCTCACTGAACAGTGATTCACAAACTGAAAGTTCAACGAACATGGCAATAATTCAACGCATTTCAACTCTGGAACGCAAAGTCTATAATCTAGAACAACGAGTTTATGGGTTACAAAAGGACTAAGCTCTGGTATAATTTTTAATGGTACAAATTTTGAGCAGTCGCGGTTTGGTCTATTATTGACTGAGCTGAGGAAAGTCCACGCACGCACAGGCTGCGAAGCTTGTAGTGTTCGTATTTAGCCCAATAAGCTAAAGAATTGGTTACAATTACGGCGAAAAAAGTGCTAAGTCATTTTTGATATGCATGATTATTCTGAAAAGTGCCACAGTGACGAAGCTTGAGCGGAAACGCTCTTGGTGGAACGAGGTAAACCCTGCGAGCGTGCAACCCAAATTGGGTGGGGGCGTCTCAACCTAGGGAATTGAACTAAAGGTTGGATTGCTATTAATAGCAAAGATAGATGGCTGCTAAAGGTAATTTGGCCAAAATTACTGGAACAGAACGTGGCTTATAAAAATTTGCACTGGCAGCGTTGAGCTTTTCAAAGGGCTCAACGCTTTTTTTAAAGAATGAAAGAAGTAATAATGAAGCAATATCAACTATATACGACAATGGGAGCAGGCTTTGAGAGCGTTGTTGCCAAAGAATTACAATCGTTAGGTTACCAAACACAGACAGAAAACGGTCGGGTCTTTTTTAAAGGCGATCAAGCAGATATTGTTAAAACCAATCTCTGGCTTAGAACTGCTGATCGGGTAAAAATTTTACTTAAAGAATTCCGAGCATTAGATTTCGATACTCTTTACAATCAAGTATATGATATTGATTGGGCAGAACTTTTACCTGTTGATGCCAAATTCCCAGTTCAGGGAAGGGCAGTTCGATCTAAATTACATTCAGAACCAGGCATACAGTCAATTGTCAAAAAAGCAATTGTCAATAAGATGTCAGATCAATACCATCGCCGTGGATTTTTGCCGGAAAGTGGTAATGAGTATCCGCTAGATATTCATATTTATAAAGATGTTGCGCGAATTTCTCTTGACACTACTGGTGCCAGTTTATTTAAACGGGGATACCGAATTGAGCATGGTGGTGCACCGCTAAAAGAAAATTTTAGTGCTTCCTTAATTAAACTGACGCCTTATGATGGCAGTCATCCGTTAATTGATCCAATGACTGGTTCCGGAACTTTGGCAATTGAAGCCGCATTAATTGGCAGAAATATTGCGCCAGGTTCTTGGCGTAAATTTGCTTTTGATGGCTTTGATTGGTTTGATCAATCTTTGCATGAGGAAGCTGTAGAAGAAGCGCGCACGCAAGTAAAACCACTTGAGCAACCAATTTGGGCTTGTGATATTGATCAGTCAATTTTAGAAATTGCTAAATTAAATGCCAATAATGCTGGCGTTTTGCAAGACATTTATTTTAAACAGGTCGCTGTAAAAGATTTTGCTACTGATTTGAAAAATGGTGTGATTATTGCAAATCCACCTTATGGTAAGCGATTAAAAGAAAAGAAATCCGCTGAAGAGTTATACCAGCAGATGGGCGAGGCCTTGCTCAAATATGATGACTTTAGTCAATATTATTTAGTCGGTGATCCCCTTTTTGAAGAATTTTTTGGTAAAAAAGCGACCAAAAAAAGGAAGCTGTTTAACGGCAATTTGCGGGTTGATTTCTATCAATATTGGGCAAAGAAAAAATGATTACTGACAAGCTAAACACTGAATTTTGGATTATTACTGACACTCATTTGATTGCAGATTGTCTCCATGATGATAAAACGGCCTTTCAAGAAATTCAAAAAACCAGTCAAGGTAAAGACCTGGCCTACCAAGAAATAGCGCTTAGTGCCTTTTGCCAATTGGTTAATGATAAAAAGCCAGCCGCAATCATTGTGACGGGTGACGTCACTTTTAACGGTGAATTATTGTCAGCCAAAAAATTCCAAGAAATATTCAGTGCTTTAACTGCAACGAAATTACTTGTCATTCCGGGCAATCATGATATTTATGATGGATGGGCACGGATTTTCAAAGAAGAACAGCAGCTTTATACCGAGCAGATTAGTCCAACCGATTGGAAAAGGATTTTTAGTTCATCTTATGAATGTGCTCTCAGTCAAGACCATTATTGCCTTGGCTATAGTGTCCAGCTTAATCCGCAATACTTATTGTTACTTTTAGATTCCAATATTTACGGCAAGCGTGAAGCAATCGGTGCTCCTCCGACCGAAGGACAAATTAGCGAAGAGCAAATTGTTTGGTTAGAAAAACAGCTAACTTATGCAAAAAAGCATCATTTGCGACCGCTACTTTTTATGCATCACAATCTTTATGTTCATAATCCAGCAGTTAATCGTGGCTTTGTGTTAAATAATGCACCTTTACTGCGACAACTATGTAAAGATTATGACATTAAAGCCGCCTTTTCTGGGCATATTCATGCACAAAATATCGTTGGTCCGCAAGACAGAACACCAACGACTGAAATCGTAACTTCAAGCTTTTGCTCTTACGACCAAGCATATGGCATTGTTAAGCTGGACCCAACTTCTTTAACTTATCAGCGACAGACATTTGAAATGACGCCGTATTTAAGCGCTAAACAGCGCCAGAATCCGTTACTAACTAATTTTCACCAATATTTAAAAAATATTCAGCTACGTAATCTCAGTACGAATTCAAAGCAGAAAGATTCTTTGGCTAATCAAAAATCATCTAGACTGAACAAAATAAATCAATTGTTTATTGAAATGAATTATAACTACTTTACCGGACACAACCATCTTAGTGAAAAGCAGCTACATGATTTATATGCTTCGCCTGAATTTAAAGCATTGGTGGCTGATCATCCCCGTTTTAGTAAATATTTAAAAACTCTTTATGATACGACCGATCACAGTAATCTATCTGTCACACTTAATTATTAATTGAGAAGGTTTTATGAAAAAAAAGCATTTTATGATCTTAGGTAGAGTAGGCTTAATTTATTACAGTTGGCTATTAGTGGTGCTTTTTCTCTGCTTAATTTTCGCTTATGAGAGTACAAAAGCTATTAATTGGCCCGCAATTATCGCAGGAATACTTTTCTTTTTACTGGTGTTATACACCTACTTCAATTCTTATTGGCAAAATAATTGCTTAAAGTTACCATTTAAGCGAAAAATTAATGAAAACAAGCAACCTCAACTGATTAGCCGTTTCAACTGGTTAACAATTTATCAAGTTAAGGTAACTGAATTAGAAAAATACCTATTATTGCGCATCGAAAAACAAAATTAAACAACAATTATTTATTAGTGTCGATTAATTCTATATTGAAACTAAAATTTGTCACCAGATATCTATTAAAAAGTATTTATGGGGAAAAATTTGGTATAATTGAACCTGATTAATAAAAAGGTGGGACCTAAATTCTAATATGAAAAGGCAAATAACTAAAATGACAATATAAAATTATTCATTAACTAAATTAAATAGAAAGAGGCATGCGCAATGAAAACAGATATTCAAATTGCACAAGAAGCTCACGCATTACCTATCAAAGAAATTGCAGCAAAAGTTGGTTTAAGCGAAAATGACCTTGAACCTTACGGTTTTGATAAGGCCAAAATCAATTGGCAAGCTATTAACAAGACAATGGCTAACGGTCATTTGGGCAAGTTGATTTTAGTGACATCTATTTCCCCAACACCAGCAGGTGAGGGCAAATCCACCATGACTATTGGTCTGGGGGACGCTATCAATAATCAATTGCATCAAAAAACTATGATTGCTTTGCGCGAGCCCTCAATGGGACCTGTATTTGGACTTAAAGGCGGCGCTACTGGCGGAGGCCAAGCGCAAGTAATTCCAATGGAAGATATCAATTTACATTTTACAGGTGACATGCATGCACTGACTGCCGCTATTGATACTTTAGCGGCTTTGGTTGATAACTATATTTACCAGGGTAATGAAATCGGACTTGATCCAAATCGAATTGTGCTAAAGCGCGGAATTGATGTTAACGACCGCAGTTTGCGCAATATTACTGTTGGCCAAGGATCAAAGTTTAACGGTGTTGAACACCAATCAAGCTTTGCAATTACAGTAGCAAATGAATTAATGGCTATTTTATGTTTAGCCACTGATATTGATGATCTTAAAAAACGAATTGGCTTAATGTTAGTTGGCTACACTAAAGATGATCAACCAGTTTTCGTTAAGGACTTGAAATTCGAAGGCGCGATTGCAGCATTATTATCAAATGCTTTGAAGCCTAACTTAGTTCAAACAATTGAACACACACCAGCCTTAGTTCATGGTGGTCCTTTTGCCAATATTGCTCATGGTGCCAATACAGTTATGGCTACCAACTTAGCATTGCATCTTAGTGATTACACGTTGACAGAAGCCGGTTTTGGTAGCGATTTAGGCGGTCAAAAATTTATGGATTTTGTCTCTAAGCACTTAGAACGAAAGCCTGATGCGAGTGTAGTAGTCGCTACTGTCCGTGCCTTGAAGTATCAAGCTGAAAGTACAACTGATCATTTAGATGAAGAAAATCTTGCTGCTTTACGTACTGGATTTAAAAATCTTGAACAGCATATGAATAATATGCGCAATTATCATGTACCTGTAATTGTTTTGATCAACCACTTCACCACCGATACACCAGCGGAATTAGCTTTGCTGCAGAAACTGGTCAAAGAGCAGGGAATTGATGCAATTGTCGTTGATTACCATGAGCAAGGTTCAAAGGGTGGCGTTGAGGCTGCCAAAGCAGTAGTCGATCTTGCTAATTCTGGTCAAGCTCAGTTAGAAACAACATACAGCGAAAGTGATCCGGTTAAGACTAAGATTGAGAAAGTCGCTAAAAAGATCTATCACGCTAAAAACGTTGAATATAGCGATAAGGCCGAAAAAGATATTCAAGAACTAGAGAAAATTGGTAAAGATAAATTACCTGTTATTATTGCCAAAACGCAATATTCATTTACTGACAATCAAAAGCTTTTAGGTGCACCAACTGATTTCACCTTGCATGTTAAGGGTGCAAGTTTAAAGAACGGTGCTGGGTTCATTGTAATTACGACTGGTCATGTTTTAGACATGCCGGGTTTACCAAAACATCCAGCTGCTCTTGATATTGACGTTGATAATAACGGAAAAATAAGTGGTTTATTCTAAAAATATTTATGCAATTTTTATACTTAATTATTCCTATAATTGTTGTTTGTTTAGATCAAGGCTTAAAATTTTTCATTGCCAATAACTATGCCCTTGGAGAGGTTCACCAGATTATTCCGGGTATCTTATCTTTTAATTATCTTCAAAATGAGGGTGCCGCTTGGAATATTTTGCCTGGACAAATGTGGCTATTTTACATTATTAGTGTAGTAGCTATTTTGGTTTGTCTCTATTACCTTTTTAGACACCAAAAGCAGGGTAAGCTTTTTGATGTTGGTATTAGCATGGTTTTAGGGGGTATTCTCGGTAACTTGATTGATCGGATCCATTTAAAATATGTGATCGATATGATCCAAGTTGATTTTATTCATTTTAATATTTTTAACGTGGCTGATTCTGCAATTACTATCGGAATTATCCTAGTATTTATCTACCTAATCTTTTTCGATGAAAGTGATGAAGAACATGACTGAAAATTATCTTTTACAGGTAAAAAATGAGAACACGAGGCTGGATAAATTTATTGCAGAGAAAATCAGTTCTTTATCACGTACACGAATTAAAGAACTGATTAAGGAAAAGCACGTTTTGGTTAATGACAAAAAAGAGAAAACTTCTTATCAGGTTCATGAGGGCGATGAAATCAAAGTCACTGTTCCAGCACTGAAGCCACTTTCTGTTGAACCAGAAAATATTCCACTTGCAATTGTCTATGAAGATGATGACGTAATTGTGGTTAATAAGCCTCAAGGAATGGTCGTTCACCCTTCAGTAGGTCATCCCGACCATACACTAGTCAACGCGCTTTTATATCATACCAAGGATTTAGCAGCTAGCCCCGAGGGTTTTCGTCCGGGGATTGTTCACCGCATTGATAAGGATACTTCTGGCTTGTTAATGATTGCTAAAAATGCCAATGCACGTACAAGTTTGGAGCAACAATTGGCAAATAAAAGTAATAAACGCCTATATCTTGCAATTGTTCATGGTAATTTTACCGAAGATTCCGGTCTAATTGATGCCCCGATTGGGCGAGACCATTATAACCGTAAGAAAATGGCAGTAGTTGAAAACGGCAAAGACGCTATAACCCATTTCAAGGTTTTAGAACAGTTTAAAGGCTACAGCTTAATTCAATGTCAGCTTGAAACAGGTCGAACGCATCAAATTAGAGTCCATTTAGCTTACATTGGGCATCCCGTCGCTGGCGATCCATTGTACGGACCACAGCACACGTTGAAGGGGCACGGGCAATTTTTACATGCACAGGTTTTAGGCTTTACGCAACCGGTATCGCAAAAATGGCTTGAATTTTCGATTGATCCACCACAAATTTTTGAACAGCGATTATCCGAACTAAGAGAAACTAAGTGATGATATGAAAAGATATTTGATTCTCGAAGACGGTAGTTCATTTCTAGGAGAGGGGTTAGGCTCATCAATTATTTCAACCGGTGAATTAGCAATTCAAACCGGTAATTTTGGTTATCAAGAAGTTCTAACTGATCCTACAAATGCGGGTAGAATTTTAGTTTTTACTGCACCAATGATTGGTGGTAACGGAATTAATGCTATTGATTATGAAAGCATTAATCCAACCGTTAAAGGAATTATTGCCAATGATGTTGCGCGGAATATTTCTGATAGTGAGAATTTCCAGGATTTAGATTCTTTTTTAAAAGAAAAAAATATTCCTGCTATTTATAACATCGATACCCGAGCTTTGGTGCACCGGCTTAATAAAGAGAAAACGATTAAGGCTTCCATCATGGATACTAATGATGAGCATGCTTTTGATCAGATTAAGGCTCTTGTTTTACCAAAGAATCGGTCCGCAAATGTGTCAACGAAGAATGCCTATGCAGTTCCAAATGTCGGCAAAACAGTGGCCGTTATTGATCTTGGGCTCAAACACTCGATGCTGCGAGAATTATCTCTTAGAAAAATTAACGCCACCGTTTTACCGTATGATGTTTCCGTCCCGGATATTAAAAATCTTCGTCCTGAAGGAATCATTATTTCTGGTGGCCCCGGCAAAGTTGAAGAAGTTGCCGCTAATCTCAAACCTATCTTTGATACCTTTTTTGGCAATTATCCCATATGGGGCATTGGACTAGGCTTTTTGGCTCTTAGTTCATATTTAAACTTTGAATTAATAAAATTGCCAGAGGCATTTAACGGGACCAATTATCCGGTTATTGAGCAGAATTCCAATCGTATTTGGCAGACGGCCATGAATATTGACCAGCTTGTTTTACCTAACAGTGTCCAAATGGAAATGGAGCAAGAATATTATGACTTGCACAGTGAACTTTTGGCTGGTTTCAGTAATAAAAAAAGCAAAGTAATTGCAACGGCTTTTAATGCTGAAGGGGCACCAGGAAGCTTAGATGCACTCGAAATTTTCGATGATTTTGTAAAGATGATGGTGTAATTATGCCTTTAGAAAACGACTTAAACAAAGTATTAATTATCGGTTCTGGGCCAACTTTGATAGGTAATGTTTCGGAAACGGATATCTTAATTACAGATGCGATTAAGGCTCTTTTAGAGGAAGATATTCAGGTTGTCTTGGTTAATCCTAATCCCGCAACCGTCTCAACTGACAAAAGACCGCACGTAACTGTATATTTAGAGCCAATGTCATTAGACTTTCTAAAGAGAATAATTCGCATGGAAGAGCCTAATGCAATTATTTCTGCTTATGGCTCAACGATGGGAATCAAAGTTACACGTGATTTAGTTAAAGACGGTATTCTGGGAAAAATGGGAATTCGCTTACTTACTATTAACGAGCAAGCTCTCATGATTAACAACCAGCAAAAGATGACATCATTTCTTGAACAAAATCAGATTGATGTTAACCAATATTGGAAATTAACTGCCTTTGACTCAACGCATTTAGAAAAACAGTTGACAGAACGAATCGTTTTTCCAGCAATGCTTATTAAAGAAGAGCAGTTTTTCCATAACAAGCAACTTGTTTTTGACAGTGCGCAAGATGTGGTTGATTACCTCAAAAATGAACGACAAAATGATAATTTTTCTTATAATCAATACCGCTTAACTGAGGACTTGTCTTCATGGGAAGAAGTAATCCTTAATATCATTCGCGATAGTGACGGAAACGTTCTTTTTACCAGTTTAGCTGACACGATTGAATCAGTAGCGATTGATTCAGGTGACTCAGCGGCAGTTATGCCGGCTTTGACCCTAAATAATGATCAGGTCCAAAAACTACGAGCAATTGCGAAAAAAATTGCGGAAGGACTCAAAATAGTCGGTATCTTAAATATTCACTTTGCTGTCAAGCACCACGGAACAAAATTTACCGTTAAAGTACTAACAATTAAGCCGCGACTTACAAGAAGTGCAATCTGGTCGCAGAGAATTGGGCTTTACAGCATGGGCTACATTGTATGCAAAGTTGCCATTGGCTATCGCCTTAACGAGATCTTTGACCCAATGTCTGGTCTAAATGCGGCAATCGAGCCTGCTCAAGATAAGGTTGCGATTAGAATGCCATTTTGGTCGTTAACCCAATCTGGTAGTAATCATTATGCCTTAGGTAATAAAATGCAGGCCAGTGGGGAAGCGATCGGCATTGGTCAAAATTTTGAATCTGCTTTTCTAAAAGGACTAGCTTCAACAGTCAATGTCAAAACGGCAATTAAAGTTTTTCATGATGAAACCACTAAAGATAGAGAACAAATTATTTACGATTTGGTTTATCCAGACGAGCTTCATCTAGTTAAACTTTTAGCAGCAATTGCTGTCGGCTTTTCTTATCAGGATTTACAAAAGATTATTAACATTCATCCAATTTATTACCAAAAATTTGAACATATTGTCAAAATTGGTCAGTCTTTGGCTGCAGGGAAACTCACAGATGAATTGTTACTTGAAGCAAAAAAACGGGGCTTTCGCAACGTACTAATTTCTGATTTAAATGGCATTCCAATTACGGCTTTAAAAAAGCGAATCGCAAAATTACATCTTAAACCTTCATATTTACAAATTGATGGGTCGGCTGGCCTACATGAGCCTCTGGTTCATGCTTACTACAGTGCTTTTGGGGTTCAAGATGAATCTGTTCCTTTAACTGCGCAAAAAAAGGTTTTAGTTATTGGTATGTTGCCATCTCAGGTTTCCGTAACCAGCGAATTTGACTACATGATTAGCCATGCAATTGATACTTTACATAATAATAATTATGCCACTGTATTAATTTCTAATAATGATGAATCCGTTGCAACACGTTTCAAAAAAGCCGATAAAATTTACTTCGAACCAATTACCGTTGAAAGTATTATTCATGTAGCTGAAAAAGAACAAATTAAAGACGTTTTGCTACAATTTTCTGGTAAAGAGATTAATTCTTTAAGTAAAAGACTAATTGAAAATGGTTTAAACGTTTTGGGAACAGGGGATCTTAACCCTAAGAAACGAATCAGGCAAGTTCTTGAGTTACCGATGAAGACTCTTAAACAAAATCAATTAGTCACTACCGTGGATCGACTGCAGGCTAAAGAATTCATTCATGATAATGGTTTTCCAATCTTAATTGGTGGATTTAATGATCAGGGCGTTAAGCAAAAATCTGCGGTTGTCTATGATATGCCAGCTTTACTCAAGTACTTAGAGGAAAACTTATTAGCCAAAATTACGTTATCTCATTTTATTGAAGGCAATAAATACGAGATTACTGCTATTTCTGATGGAAAAAATGTAACTGTCCCGGGAATAATTGAGCACTTAGAGCAAACAGGCTCTCATGCTTCTGATTCAATTGCCGTCTTTAAACCGCAAAATTTATCAGACAGTGGTAGAAAGAGACTAACTTATTATGCAATTGAACTGATTAAAAAAGTCAAAATGCGGGGAATCTTTACCTTACACTTTTTGACCGTTAATCATGATATTTATCTCTTACAAATTAAGCCTTATGCTGGCCATAATGTAGCATTTTTATCGCAGGCTTTAGGTAAAGACATTACGCAATGTGCCACTGAAGTTCTAAGCGGCCAAAATTTAAGTGATTTAGGCTATCCAAATGGGCTTTGGCCATCTAATGATTTTATTTACGTTAAAATGCCCGTATTTTCTTACATCAATTATAATAGCGATAATACCTTTGATTCTAAAATGAAATCTTCGGGTTCTGTTATGGGACGAGATACTGAATTAGCTAAGGCTCTGTTTAAGGGCTACGAAGCAAGTGGTCTGCGTATCCCAAGCTATGGAACAATTTTTATTTCTGTTCGTGATGAAGATAAAGCGAAAATGACCGAACTAGCGCAACGATTTTATCGTTTAGGTTTCAAAATCGTTGCCACTGAGGGAACAGCTAATAATTTTGCTGAGGCTGGCATTACAACAGGACTCGTTACTAAGGTACATTCTGATCCAAATAATTTGTTAACTAAGATACGCCAGCGTAAGATTGTTATGGTAATCAATATCACGGATTTATCTGATACTGCTAGCGAAGACGCAATTCGGATTAGAGATGAAGCACTAAATATTCACGTACCGGTTTTCTCGAGTATCGAAACTACCGAATTGATTTTAAAAGTTTTAGAATCTCTTTCTTTAACTACACAACCAATTTAACAATTAAATATTTTTACAACAGAAAAGTGATGACAAATTGTCATCACTTTTTTAGTCTATTCTTTTGGCCAAAACACGTTCTTTTTCAGGCGTAACTTCAATTGAATTCTGTCCTGTGTAAATGACAAAGCCAGGTCTTGCACCGTTTGGTTTCTTTACGCGCTTATCTTGTACGTAATCTACTTGAACATGCGCAGAATTTTTGGCTTTCGAAAAGTAGGCTGCTATTTCTGCCGCTTCTAAAATATCATCATCAGATGGATTAGCATCTTGTAAGATGACATGAGAACCAGGGATATTTTTTACATGAAACCAAATATCGGTTTTATTAGCCTTTTTTAAAGTTAGCCAGTCATTTTGATAATTATTTTTTCCTACCAAAACAGTTTTACCCGATGATAATCTGAATTTGTTCAAATTATGTTCCGTTACCTTCTTTTTCCGTTTTTGCTTTTGTGGTCGCTTAAGGTAACCCTGATTTATTAATTCATCAGTTATTTGATCAATGTCTTCTGGTTCAGCATTATCAATAGCAGTTTGAATTGAGTCAAAATAACGTAAGTTGTCATTAGCAATCTCAATTTGTTCTTTAACATGCTTAATTGAATCACGCAATTTTTTGTAGCGTGTGAAATATTTCTGCCCATTTCGAGCAGGCGAGAGGGCAGCGTCAAGTTTAATCTCAATTGGCCGATTATTATCATAATAATTAGGCAACGAAATTTTGGTCATACCTGGTTTGACCCGCGCCAAATTAGCGTTTAATATTTCACCGCGAATGCGATATCCTTCAGAGTTTTCAGCTTGCTCTAGCTGCTTCTTGAGCTTAACAACTTTTTTAGTCAGCTTTTTTTGTTCGTTTTTAACCAAACGTTCAATTTTGCTAGATTTTTGTTTTACCCAATCATGATTTGCTTGGTAAAGATAAAACTCATCTAAGGCATGATTTAAATCAGGATCAGAACTTTCCTTAACTAAATCCAAATGGTAGGGAAGGTAAGGAAAAATTTTACGTTTATTTCTAGGTGTTAATAGTACAAAAGCACCTTTTTTATCAAATTGATTTATAAAAGTCCTAAATGAGGAATAAGAAAAATCATCCTCAAGATAACCTATTAACTCGGAGCGATCATCACGATCAAGACCATTTATCTGACCAGCAAATTCGCTAGGATCATTTACAGCAGCTTTTTGCTTGAATTCTTGCTCGCTCAAATCAAAACCATTAATTCCTGGGTTAAGAGGAGGGAGCTCATACTTAGCTTTCGGTAAAAGAATACGCGCCCGATTTTCATCAGGGTTAATCCGCTTCAGTAAATCAATGATATGACCATTGCTATTATCGTAAAGAATAACATTACTATGCCGACCCATTAATTCAACTGATAAAACTAGCTGAACCTGATCGCCCAATTCGTTACGATTACTAAAGCGAAAATTAACTATGCGGTCTACACCTACTTGTTCAATCTCCTGTAATATTGAGCCCTCTAAATACTTTCTAAGTACCATCACAAAGGTCGGAGCCTTATCTGGGTTCGCAATTGCTTTCTTAGTTAAATAAAACCGCGGATATTGCGCATTAGCAGAAATAAGTAACTGATAATTTTTACGTTCATTTCTAAATGTTAAAACCAGGTCTTGTTCAAACGGCTGATATATTTTTGAAAGACGACCGTTAACGAGAGTTGGCTTAATACTGTTTAATAGGCTATGAATGAATAATCCATCGAATGCCATAATATCACCTCAAAATACGATATCTATTATACCAATTATTTTGGCATAAGTATAAAAGAAGAATAAGAATGATTAATCTTAAAATAAGTTACCTTTGTTCATATATTAACTTTTAGACACTTTTGCAAATAAATCATTGCAAAAAGTCGATATACTGGTAATATAGATTTATGATTATTGCTATGAAATATCATAAGTTAAAAATAATATAGTTTGTTTCACAGCAAAAATTATTTTGTGTCCGTGGTGATGTTTCACGGATTTTTAAAGGTAAAAGCCGCGTCTTCTTATGGTGACCGGTTTTTCTAGGAATAGTTTTCACTTATAAAATATTTTTATTGTTTACTTTAACAAAGAAAAGGTAGTTAGATGGATATTTTATCTTTTAGTACAATAGCGGGAAATGTCAAAAAAGAGATTAGCAAAAGGTGCGGATTAAACCTCTCACAAACACGAATTTTGCTATATTTTGATCAAAACAATAATATGGCTTTAAAAATGGGGGATTTAGCCGTTAATTTGCAAATCTCACTCTCAACTTTGAGTAGACAGCTACAGCAGAAAAAAACATTAAGTTTTGTTACCATCACACGTTCAGAAAATGATTCTAGCAAGACCGTTGTTTTAAATGAAAATGGGCTGCAAAAAATTATTGAGCTAAAACGGGCTTTGACTCAGATTGAAAAAGCAATGTTTAAAGATTTTTCAGATCAAGACGTGGCAGTTTTTACTAAAATCTTTAATTCATTAGTAGAGCAAGCGCAAGCAAATTCATTAAACTAGCTGTCGAACCACTTCTTTTTTTATGCTATAATTTCCCTATATTGTACATACAAGAAGCGAAAGGTTAATTAGATGAAGATTGCATTAGTTACTGATAGTACTAGCGTTATTACTAAAGAAGAAGCCAAGGAAAACAACATTGTTGTCGTTCCTATTCCGATTATCATCGGTAACAAAGAGTACTTAGAAGATATCGACATTACTTCTGATCAACTGTTCGAAATGCAAAAGCAGGGAACTGATTTTCCTAAAACTTCACAACCAAGTCTGGGCTATTTGATTAGTCTATTTGATAAACTCCATGATGATGGTTATGAAGCAATTATAGCGATTACTTTATCAAGCGGAATTTCTGGATTTTATCATACTTTATGTAACATTGCGGAAAGCAATCCAAAGTATAATTTACATCCAATTGACACAAAGATGACGGTACGCTTACAGGGAAACTTAGTTTTAGCAGCTGCTAAAATGATTAAGAATGGGGTAGAATTGAACGTTATTCTTGAGCGCCTTGAAAATATCCGCTCAACTATTAACGAGATTTTTGTTGTTAATGACTTGAACAACCTTAGTCGTGGCGGACGACTAAGTAATGCCGGGGCTTTTATTGGCTCCATGCTCAATATTAAGCCTCTTTTAACGTTTAAGGAGGGCAATATTGTTGCCTTTGATAAAATTCGTTCCATGAAGCGGGCATTTGCCAAAATCAAGAAACTCACGGTTAAAGATATTGCTAAATTGCCGTATAAGGATAAAATCAAACTCTTTATTATTGATTCCAATGATAGCAGCCAGGTTGAAGAAGCAAAAGAATGGATCAAACAGGAATTTCCTGAGCAGAATGTATCCGTCACTAAATTTAGTCCGGTAATTGCTACACATTTAGGTGAAAAGTCATTTGCAATTGGTTGGATGATCGATATTGACAAAATCGATTTAACATAATTTATGTATGCAACTGTTCCAGTTGCTTTTTTTGTAAAAACAAATCGGGCTGCTTGCAGCCGAAAGGAAACAATAATGGAAAAAAAGGATCAATTTTCAAAATGGGCAATTGAATTACAAAGTATCGCACAAGATGGACTGGAATATGGTCATGATCGCTTTGATTTGGAACGATATGCTCGCATTAGAGAAATTGCAACTGAAATGATGGCAGCTTGCCGTTAAAACAAGTAAAGGACTTATTCAGCAGCGATGATGGCTACCAAACACCCAAATTGTCTACACGTGCGGCAATTTTTAAGAATGATAAGCTATTGCTGGTACACGAAACCACAGATGATCATTGGTCAATGCCTGGCGGTTGGTGCGAGCCAAATTTATCAGTTGCGCAAAACTGTATTAAAGAAGCTCGGGAAGAATCTGGCCGAAAGATTGCAATTGATCAAGTAATTGCAATCAGAAACAGCAAAACTAACGTTCATGGCCATGACCGAACTGAGCGAGCAATTAATGTCTGTAATGTAATATTTTTATGTCATGAACTAGGTGGAGATTTTGTAAAAAATACTGAAACAACTGAATGCGACTATTTTTCCTTAGACAATTTGCCGCCGCTTTCACTTATTAGAAATACTCCGGAAGAAATTAAAATTTGTTTTGATGCTCATAAGGCCGCAAACTGGCAAGTTTTATTTGATTAAAACAAAACTAAAAAGAACTCCACATATCATTATTGGAGTTCTTTTTTTCTTAGCTATTCTTTTTTATCTTTAGCTGTAGCAATTCTATCTAAAGCTGCTCGTTGCTTTTTTTGGTCAACGTGTGTGTACAAATCGGTAGCCGAGGTACCTTTTTGTCCAAGTTGCTGTGCTACTAACACCTGGTCTTTAGTCACATCATATAATTCGGAAGCGAGTGTATGCCGCAATTTATGTGGAGTTAGTGGATGCCCAAAAGCAGCAGAATATTTATTAACCATTTTTTCAATGGCATTAGTCGTAATTCTTTTTGTTTGATGATGCCACCTCGTGAGGAAGAAAGCTGTTTCCTTTTTTGAGGCCATATAACGCTGTCTGCGGACTTTTTTATAGTCGGATATATAGTTTAGTGTCCATTGAGCAATCGGCACGCTATCGCGCTGTCCGCCTTTACGGGTGACATCTAAGGTAGCCTTTTTCAAATTCAAATCGGTAAGGTCAATTCCGGCACATTCTGAAACACGAATGCCGGTTCCAAGAATTAAAGCAATAATAGCCATATCACGTTCCTTATTGACTTTAAAACTAGGTAGCGCATGAACATTACACTGCTTTTCAAATTCATTAGCAATAAAATCTAAAAACTGATATTTTAATTTCCCGGTGTACATATGCGATTCCAAAACATGTGCACGATAATTTAACGTCTCAGTATTGTTAAGTGAGTCAATCTTCAGCATTACATTTCGTTCAAAATATGGTTTTCCATCATTATTATCAGCGGTAATAGTTAAAAATTTGAATAAGGAACGCAACGCATTAATTGACCGGTTAATCGTTGTCGGTGAATTTAAATTACCTTGCTTGTTTCGAACATGGCCCAAATAATTGATATAGAGCATAATATCATTTCGGTGCAAAGTCGCCAAAGTTTCAATACTAATTTTTTGATTGGTATCAGCAGGGGAAATACCTTCATGACGAAGCCAATCAAAAAAACGTCTAATTTCTGTAAGATACTGGTACGATGTCGCTAAAGAATGACTGGTACCAAAATTGTACTCTTTAACAAAATCCGGCATCTTATTTAATTCTTCTTGAATGAGATCCAAATACTTTTTTGTTTCCACGTAGTTCTCCTAGCTTTTTTACTAACTATTATATAGCAAAATCTGAATGTATGTTTGTCTTTTTTATAGTGAAAGAGTGGGAAGTGGGGAAGAAGAGGCTTAATAAGGCTAATTTAACTGCAATAATAAGTGGAAGTTGACCACGTTAAAGAATACTTGGTCAGCACCATTTTAGGTAACTAAGCAGGATAAATTGCGTTCTTTAGCATTGTTAGACTTGGTGGGAAAACTTTTATTAAGAAACACGCAGGAGGGTAAAAAAGCCGGTAAAAAACAGATATTTTGAATAAATCCAGCCAAAAACCGCCAACTTAAAATCTTAAACAGCCCAAATCCCAAGTTGCCAAGTTGATAGTTAAAACTTTAATTACTAGAATATTTTGCAAATGGCTTTAACAAAAGTTATGTAATCATTTTTATAATATTTTTGAGTTAGAATTGAAGCAAATTCAGCAAAAGCCTGTCAGATAGCCACTTTTACTTATCATTAAAATTATAGTTTTAATGATACCAAAATAAAATTTTGATTATTTAGCGCGGATAAACTAATACATTTTAAGCAGTAAACCATACCCAGTAAAATTAGTTACTCTACTAGCAAATGTATCCTGGCAGAGAATAGTTTTTGCGTTCAGTTCATACTTGCTAGTGGTGATCTTCATTTACTTGTTCAAATTCCTCACCAAGATATCTTCAAGATATCTTATAGTTAAACAGCAACAGAACGCTTTTGCTTGCTCAAACTAACCGTGAAAGCATCAAGTTTATCAAGTGTGTCATTAATTGACTTCTACTAGTTTTCTTGACGACAATAGTTTTATTTCAGCAATAAAACTACCTTTATTGAAAATTATTAAGACTCTCTAAAGTCAGTAGTGTAAGATTTGTCGAATAAGCTAAGAGGAATTAAACTAACTACTGCTTAAAACTTAAATAGTAATATTAGGTCGATTGTCGTTGATTATTAACAGATTTTGGCAAAACGCACTTCTACTAAAACAACTGGCAGTCATTATTGATAAAATTGAGATAACTTTACATAATATATATTATACGAAGTTATCTCAAGAATTGAATCACTTTCAATTGCTATACCCTTTATTTACTTTCCTAAGACCAATATTTATTTAGGTTTGTAGCAGCTGGCAAAATATCTTTTTTAATTTGATTCATTTAATGTAATTATTAGCTAATTTACTTTGCTAATTTCGATGTAATTATAAATTTTTCTTAGAATTGTAAACATTTTTTGTTTGCGCTAAATTTACTTGATTTAAAGCTATTATTTTTGAGCTTTTAGCAAAACTGCTAATCATTTAAATTTTCTCAAAATAAATTGATAAGCGCTTTTCATCTTAATGTTATATATTATTACCCTTTTTGGTAATGCTGTTCCTAGACATATTTTGGACTTTGCTGATAATTATGCTTTTTAATAGTTAAAATAGTATTTGCCACTTTTTAAGTTTTTATTTTAGGTTGATTTTTTTAGTAAATTTTATTTGATTTTTTTTTGATTTGTCCTACAATACTATCTAGGGTATAGTTTAAAGTATTTCATTTGGCTGTTTTTATTTAAGTTTTAGCCGAATTAAAACGTTTTATTCAAAAATTTTTATTATTTTTGTTTTTAATTCCATAATTAATCTGTTATTATGGAATATGGAATTATATTTTTGAAAGGGTTGAATTTATTCCATGAGTATAAATTTAGGAAAAGAGATATGTCGTCGTAGACGTGAGCAGAAGCTGACGCAGGAGGACCTCGCTGAATTAAGCGATTTGTCAGTTAACTTTATTTCACGTCTTGAAAGAACTAAAAATCAAAATATTAGTATTCAAAAGTTGGACTCGATTGCTAGAGCTTTGAATACTACTACGCCAGATATTATTATGAATGCCTATCGCTTTAAAGAAGTTAAAGTTGAAAATCATCATGATAATACACCGGTATTTATCAAGAAAGTTCTTAATGAATTAAGAAAGATGGATCCAGAAAAAGCTGAAAGAGTGTGCAAGTCTTTCATTATTTTGGCCAAAGAGATTAATAAAGATTAAGAATTAATCCTGAATCTAAAAAGCACAAGTTAGGTTTCTCACCTGCCTTGTGCTTTTTTATTTTTTAGTTAAATGCTTCAGTCAATGGCGGAACCACTTGTTTTTTTCGTGACACTACTCCTGGTAAACTAATTTCTGAATCAGCAACCTTGCCAAAAGCCTTTTCAAATGCTGCTATAGCTTCATCTGAGCCGGTTACCAATGCCGTTGAATCAGAATCAAGTACATTAGTAATTAGCAACATGAACAAATCATAATTTTCACTTGCTGAAGCGGCGTTCATTGCCTTCAAGAAGGCATTTTTACGTTCCATCGCCTCTGGTAAGTCAACCACATTTATTTGCGCTACACGGACACTTTTGCCGTTTAAATCAAAGCTCTTAGCATCTAAGTCAATTAAGTCTTCTTCAGACTTGCTGGCAATATTAGTTCCAGCCTTTAATTCTTCAAGACCATATTTCTCATAGTCCACGTCAGCGATTTCTGCTAAAGCTTTAACTGCTTTCTTATCTTCATCTGTAGTTGTCGGTGATTTCAAAAGCAAAGTATCGGAAATAATTGCGGAGAGCATAATTCCAGCGATATTTTGTGGAATTTCAACATTGTAGTGCTTATATAATTGCCACATAATCGTACTTGTACAGCCAACAGGAGCAGCTAGGTAGAATAATGGTGAGCTAGTATTAAAATTCATAATTCGATGGTGATCAACCACATGAGTAACAGTTACCTTATCAATATCTGAAACACTTTGCTGCGGTTCGTTGTGATCAACAAGCATTACCTTGTTTACCTCATTTGCAGCAGTTTTAACAACTCTAGGAGCTTCAAAACCAAACTTATTTAAAGCAAATGTTGTCTCGTCATTAGCCTCACCCAATGCAACAGGTTCAGTATTGTAACCCAACTTGTTTTGCAAATATGAGTAAGCAATAGCCGTTCCAATTGCGTCTGTATCAGGATTTTGATGACCAAAAATCAACTCTTTCTCCATTAATCTTCCTCTTTTTCTTTCAAAAATATTATTCAATATTATTAATTTTACCTAATAATGGCTATTCATCCAAGAATTTTTTGAATTCGTCTAAAAAATGTTCAATTCGGGGAACATCTTTTTTACCCTTACGATAAATCACTGAGGTCGAGAACTTCGTATCATCTTTTAAATAAACTGGCATTAATTTAATCTCATTTTTATGTATTTGATAGTATGAATTATTGATAAAAGTGTCGTACTCAGTTTCCTCAGCAGTATCGATCAATTGCTTTGTCGAAGAAAAGCTCAGTGGCACCTTCATGCCATTCTTAGCATTAATTTTGCTACCAAATTTTTCTTTCATTAATTGGGTTAGATAAAAATTATCTGGATAGGCTACCCACTGTCTGTCAATAAATTTAGAAATTGAGTAAGAATTTCCGGATTTTACTTTTTTATCATGCGTTAAGATCGTCAAGCGATCTTCACAAACTTTCATGTAATCGTATTGATTCTGAAGATTAACCTGACTCTTCTTCATGTTATCTGGTACATAAATAAGTGCCAAATCAATTAAATTATTGTCCAGATTATACCAAAGATCCTTCCGATTAAAATAGCATACGTTTACGGTTATATCAGGACTTTTTTGGTTAAATTTGACCAAAAACTTTCGTAATACTTCGGAGTCTACACTATCTAAGACTCCGATTGAGATATTACCCTTATCTGCTTGAGTAAACTCCTGAATATCATTGACAACTGAATTGATTGTCCCCAAAAGCTTGATTGCACCCGTTTGCAGCTGCTTGCCTGCTTCAGTCAGATAAAGCTTCTTACCCATCTGTCCAAACAAAGGAGTACCAATCGCGTGCTCGATTTTTTTAATTTGTTGAGTCAAAGCTGGTTGTGTAATTCCTAAGATTTGGGCCGCTTGAGTATAGTTCATAGTATCAATCAGCTGTAAAAAATAATGTAAAGACTTAGTTGAGAGTATTGTATCTGTTTTAGGCATAAAATTTATCCTTCTATCTTAACAATAATATAACCCTATTTATATGCTATTATCTGTCAAAAAATATTACATGTCAAAGTATAATTCAAAGTCAATTAAGCCTTTTTTAGCCTATTTACAGTGTATAAGTAAATAAAATTTATCTCGAACTAAGTGGTTTCCCAATTTGTAAATTAACAGGTATGCCGTCACTTGTCGTATCCACTACGAATGAACCATTTGAATAGCGATCACCAAGTGGATAATCATTTGTTTCCAGTTTAATCCGTCGCTTGCTGCTAGTAGTAATTGTTAATTCGTGGTCTTGGCCATATGATACCACTGCTACTATGCGATGAGGATTATTTTTGAGTTCTCGCAATACGAGAACGCCGCGTTTAGCACGCGAAACTTTATTAATTAGTTTTACTTTAAATTGTTTAAATGCACCTCGCTGCGTTACCAAGCCAACTCGTACCAAATTGAGATATTGCGGATCAACTAAAATATAAGAAACAACAAAATCATCATCTTTTAAGTTAACTGATTTTACCCCGGCTGCTTTAGCACCAGATTCAGGAACTTCACTGACATCATAGCGTACAGCGTATGCCTTATGGGTAAATAAAATTATTTCTGCTTTAGTATCCGGCTTAATTAAATCAACTCGTACAACCTGGCTATCATCTTTCTTCATTTTAATTGCAGTAATTGCCCGGGAACGGTAGGTTCTAGTCGGTTGCAGATTTTGCAATTGCAATTGCTTAATATAACCATCATCAGTTGCAAGCAGGAAGTTGACATCTTGATCAAGCTGATCAAATTCAAAGACCCGGATGATTTGTTCTTCACTGTTTAAGCCAATTTCCTGTGAAAGGTGCTGACCAGTATCCTTCCACTTAGTTTCAACTAATTCATTAACTGGCCGGTAAATCAAATTCCCGCGATTAGTAAAGAGATAAAGATTAGTCAGAGTTGATAGTGTTTTTTCAAAAACAACTTCATCCCCATCCGGCAAACCATTATCTTCATCATCACTAGATTGCCAAGAACGCAAAGAGGAACGCTTTAAATAGCCATCCCTACTTATTAGGACTCTAACTTGCTCATCAGCAACCAACGCTTTTTCATCAATCTGAATCTTGGCTGTTTCAGCCGAAATTTCCGTTCGCCTTGGATTACCAAATTCACGCTTAACAATTGACAGCTCTTTAATGACTTCTTTATCCAAAACCTTTGAATCAGATAACAAAGTTTGATACCGATCAATCTTTTGGTTTAAATCAGTCTGCTCGTCAACTAATGCATCAACATCGGTATTAGTTAACCGGTAAAGCTGCAAAGAAACGATTGCCTCTGCTTGCCGTTCAGTAAAACCAAACTTTTTAGCCAAATTAACTTTCGCTTCGGTTTTATTCTTTGAAGCACGAATCACCTTAATTACTTCATCAAGGATATCCATCGCGTGAATCAAACCTTGAATAATTTCTAGGCGATTCTCTGCTTTATTAAGGTCGTATTTAGTTCTCTTAGTAACTACATCTTTCTCATGCTCCAAATAAGACGCTAGGATATGCTTTAAACCAACTTGCATTGGCGTCATATGATCAATTGCGACCATGTTGAAGTTGTAGGAAACTTGTAATTCTGTGTTCTTAAAAAGATAATTTAAAATATTTTGTGCATCTGCACCCTTTTTAAGTTCGACAACAATAGACAAACCATGACGATCAGTTTCATCACGTACTTCCGCAATGCCGTCAATTTCTTTATTCAAACGGATTTCATCCATCTTTTTGACTAAAAGAGCTTTATTGACTGCATATGGTATTTCCGTAATGACAATTTCTTCACGGTGACCACGAATTTCCTGAATAGATGACTTAGCCCGCACTTGTACACGACCACGGCCAGTTTCATACGCTTCTTTTAGCCCTTTTTGTCCCATCACGATTGCACCGGTAGGAAAATCGGGACCTTTAACAAACTTCATCAGGTCATCTAAGGTTGCATCCGGGTGCTTTAATAAATAGATGGTCGCATCAATTACTTCCGTTAAGTTGTGTGGCGGAATTTCTGTTGCATAACCAGCTGAAATTCCCGTTGAACCATTAACTAGCAGATTAGGAAAACGGACAGGTAAAACGGTTGGTTCATATTCCGTGTCATCGAAATTAAGCACCATATTAACCGTATCTTTATCAATATCCTGTAAAAGCATATTTGATATTTTGCTTAAGCGAGATTCCGTGTAACGCATCGCCGCAGGACCGTCACCATCCATTGAACCGTTATTACCGTGCATTTCAATTAAGGTCTCACGCATCTTCCAATCTTGTGACAAGTGAACTAAAGCACCATAGATTGAACTGTCACCATGGGGATGGAAGTTACCCATGATATTACCAACCGCCTTGGCAGCCTTTTTAAAGGGTTTGTCATAGGTATTCCCGTCCCGGTACATAGCATACAAGATTCTTCTTTGAACGGGTTTCAAACCATCACGAATATCCGGCAAAGCCCGTTCTTGAATAATGTACTTGGAGTATCTTCCAAAACGTTCACCCATGACCTGCTCAAGCGGCATTTCACGAATTCGTTCTTTTGTTGCCATTAATTAAAAACCTCTTTACTCATTTTCTTCTTCCAAGATTGAAGCATTTTCGCCCATTCTGAACTTAACATTTTCTTCAATCCATCTTCTTCTGGCATCGACCTTGTCGCCCATTAGCGTGGTAACTCGGCGTTCAGCTAAAGCTGCATCATCGATTTTAACTCTGATAAGCATTCTAGATTCTGGGTTCATTGTTGTCTGCCACAACTGCTCGGCATTCATTTCCCCCAAACCTTTAAATCGCTGCAAAGCGTAACCGCGGCCCATCTTATCTTCGTCAGCCCGCAATTCTTCATCAGTCCAGGAATATTTAACTTGAGTATTCTTGCCACGACCCTTTTGCAACCGGTATAAAGGCGGTAAAGCAATATATACTTTGCCGTTTTCAATCATTGGTCGCATGTAACGGTAAAAGAAAGTCAACAGCAAGATCTGAATGTGCGCACCATCGTCATCGGCATCCGTCATAATGATGACTTTATCGTAATTAGAATCAGCAACATTAAATTCAGCGCCAACTCCCGCACCGATGGTATAGATCATTGTATTGATTTCTTCATTTTTAAAAATATCCTGCAATTTAGCTTTTTGCGTATTTAACACCTTACCACGCAATGGCAGAATAGCTTGGAAACGACGGTCACGTCCTTGCTTTGCTGAACCACCAGCTGAATCCCCCTCAACTAAGAACAATTCGTTCTTTTTAGGATTACGTGATTGTGCTGGTGTCAGTTTACCCGAGAGTACTTCTTTTTTCCGACGTTTTTTACCATTTCGACTCTCATTTCGAGCCTTTTTAGCTGCCTCACGTGCATCCCTTGCACGCTGAGCTTTTTTCACTAATTCCTGGGCCAATTCGCCGTTTTCCATTAAGTAATAAGACATCTTTTCGTAAACAATTGCGTCTACAACTGATCTTGCTTGCGGCGTGCCTAATTTGCCCTTCGTCTGTCCTTCAAATTCCAGTTGTTCTTCTGGTATCTTGACGGATAACACAGCACTTAGACCTTCACGGTAGTCGGAACCATCAATATTTTTATCTTTTTTACCTAATAAGCCCTGCTTTTTCGCATAATCGTTAAATGCCCGCGTAAAACCGCTTCGTGCACCAACTTCGTGTGTACCACCATCAGCAGTTCGCACATTATTAACAAACGATACTAGACTTTCAGAGTAACTGTCACTGTATTGACCACTGAATTCGACTTCGATTTCGTCTTGTTTACCTGAAAAGTAAAAAACATCATTTAACGTATCTTTGCCTTCATTTAAGTAGGACACAAAGGACTCAATCCCATTGTCATACTTAAAATCATCATGATGCTCAGGCTCACGTTCATCAGTCAAAACAAAGCGAACGCCTTTTAATAAGAAGGCAGATTCTCTAATTCTTTCCTGAATCGTCTCATACTTATACTTAGTTGTTGAAAAAATCTTCTCATCCGGTTTAAAGGTGATTGTCGTTCCTGTTTTTTCCTTTGTCTTGCCTAAACGCTTCAAAGTACCAACAGGATGACCGCCATCCTTAAACTCTTCTTCATAGGCAACGCCATCGCGAACAACCTTAACATCCATATAACTGGAAAGAGCGTTAACTACCGAAGAACCAACACCATGTAATCCACCTGAAGTTTTATAGTTTTGCTCCGTGAACTTACCTCCGGCATGCAAAACGGTCAGAATGACTTCAATTGTCGGTCTGCCTGATTTATGCATCCCTGTGGGCATTCCACGACCAAAATCGCGGACGGTCACGCTATTGTCTTGGTGGATGGTTACATCAATTTCTTGACCAAACCCGGCCATTGCCTCATCAACTGAATTATCAACTATTTCGTAAACGAGCTGATTTAATCCGTGGATATCTGTCGATCCAATGTACATTCCTGGGCGCTTACGAACAGCTTCTAAACCATGAAGAATCTGGATTGATGAGTCATCATAAGAATTCGTTTTTTTATTTGCTTTAACCAAATAAACTCCTCCAGTTTAAATCATTTATTTATTTTAATCCTCATACTAAGCAATTTTTGATAAAATAGCTTTAGTTATTAAGGAAGTAGGATATAAATGATAAATCTTAAATTAATACTGGTATTTATTCTAGCATACTTGCTCGGATCCTTCCCAACAGGTGTAATCGTCGGTAAAATATTTTTCGCAGAAGATATCCGTGATTATGGCTCTGGTAATATCGGTACAACAAATTCCTTTCGCGTCTTTGGACCGGTTGCTGGAAGTTTCGTTTTGATAGTTGATGTTCTCAAAGGAACACTTGCAACAAGCTTGCCACGACTGTTTCACCTTCCAGGGCCAAAATATTTATTGCTAATTTCTGGTGGATTAGCTATTTTGGGACATACTTGTTCAATTTTTCTTAAATTTAAGGGTGGAAAAGCAGTTGCAACAAGTGCAGGCCTGTTTTTGGGCTATAACCTAAAATTCTTTGCCGTTTGTGCAGTGATTTTCTTGCCACTGGTATTCATTACATCGTATGTTAGTTTATCCAGTCTAATCGCAGTCGTATTAATTTTTATTGCTACCTTTTTCTTTCATGACATTTTCCTTGAGGTAATTGTTGGCTGCATCATGATCATTTTATTTGTTCGTCACCGCAGTAACATCAAGCGGCTCATTCACCACCAAGAAAATATCATCCCTTTCGGGTTGTGGTACTGGTATAAAAAAAGCCACCACAAGTTATAAAGCTAAAATAAATACAGCCAGTAATTAAGTTACTGGCTTTTATATTATAACTTTTGGGAACAATAGTTCGCAAGTGAAAAATAAACAAATTGGATTATTTATGTAAAGAGCTGGACCTTACTTACTACCAACTTTTGACTGCGGCGTAATAAGGCCACCGCAAGCTTTACTCTTAGTCGCTTTAAAAATGTTCTTCAAAACTAAAATCAAATAATTTTTGGCTAACAATCTATTCTTAGTGGCAATTAAAAGGCGTCGAGTTTTAACTTGACGCCTTTAGTTAATTATTAAACTTTAGTCTAAACTTGCTAGCTAGTCTTGATCATGAAAAGCCATACTAAAACCAGCGGTAAAGGTTGCATTAGCATCTAAATGATTCATGCCATACTTTTCTTCTAACTTTTGGTTCGTATCTGCCCGATCGGCAATCCCCCACCACGGCTCAATACAAACATAATCAGCCGTTTTAGGATATTGCGACCAAATACCAACAAATGGAGCATCACGCAACCAAACATTTACATGGAAATTACTAGTATCTGTTTTTAGCGAAACGCGATTATCATGACCACGCAATTGAAAAATTAAAGCATCATTTTTAAATAAATGATCACTTAAAGTTATCAAGCTGTTAGTTGATGCTAGTGAGCGGTTATCCCAGTCCAAATATGCTCCCTTTAGCGGAATTTGAACCCGAGCCCGCGAAGGTTTGGTACTAAAGTAAAAATCTTCTTTTGCTACCTTTTCATCTGTTGGAATATTAAACCCTGGATGACCACCAATACCAAAAATCATTTCGCCATCAGACCGGTTGGTCACACTGAAATTTTCTTCCAACAAGTTATTAAGCAAATTGTAATTTACCCGTAGTTCAAACTTGAACGGGTAAATCGCTAATGTCTCTGGCGTATCAGTTAACAAAAAAGTGATACTTTCAGCGGTCTGATGTTCAACAGTAAACTCCATATCCCGGGCAAAACCATGCTGGGTCATATGATAGGTTTTACCTTGATACGTATACTCATCATCTTGCAATTTGCCAACGATGGGAAATAAAACCGGTGCATGGCGCTGCCAAACATTAGGGTCAGCTTGCCATATATACTCATATCCGCTGTGTTGGCTCTTCACGCTTTGAATTTCAGCGCCAGTACTTGATATGACGACTTGTAAAATACTGTTTTTGATAGTGTAATCCATGATAATACATCGCCTTTTTACAGAATAAACTTAGTTAAATCCTTATTAGTTATTATATCACTAAGTTTTTCATCAACATATGCTTGGGTTACAGTTATTTCACCCATGGTCATATCAGGTCCTTCATAAAGGACATCTTCAAGCAGCTTTTCGAGAATAGTTGACAGTCTTCTAGCCCCAATATTATCTGTTCCCTGGTTAACGTCATAAGCAATTTGTGCAATACGGTCAACTGCTTCTTTAGTAAAGATTAGCTTGATGCCATCTGCTTTCATCAAAGCAACATATTGCTCAAGTAGTGAATCAGCTGGATCCTTCAGGATTTTTACAAAATCATCTTTTGAAAGAGCATTAAGTTCAACCCGAATTGGGAAACGTCCTTGCAGTTCTGGAATCAAATCGCTTGGCTTTGACTCAGAAAAAGCCCCTGCAGCAATGAACAAAATATGGTCAGTTGAAACCGGACCGTACTTTGTCTGGACAGTCGATCCTTCAACGATTGGCAAAATATCACGCTGTACACCTTCACGAGATACCTCACCCGAAGTCTTTTTGTTGCCAGCAGTAATTTTATCAATTTCATCAATAAAAATAATTCCGTTGTTGGCTGTCCGTTCAATTGCTTTTTGGTAAATTGTATCGTAGTCAACCATTTTTCTAGATTCTTCTTGAATCAAGACTTCACGGGCATCTTTGACCGGTAGCGTCCGTTTAACCCGCTTTTTAGGGACTAAGCCATTAAGTACGGAACTCATGTCCATTCCCATTTGACTCATCATATCATTCATTGGATTAACTTTAGGAGCTTGTTCTACTTCAATCGTGACGTCCCGATCTTCTAACAATCCCTTATTTAGCTGTTCAGCAACTGACAAACGTTCATTCCTAATTTCGTCAGTTACTTCATCTTGATCAGTATCGGCTGCTTGATCATTATTTTGACCATTGGTCATCAGCATTGACATCATGTCCTGGAATTCTTGCATTTGATTTTGCCGTTTTTCGTGCTTAATGCCAGGAACTAACAACCGAACCAATGTCTTATTGGCTTCTTTAGCCGCCTGCACACGTACACGATCAAACTGCTCTTTTTCTTCCATTCGAACTGCTTCAGTTACTAGGTCGCGTACCATCGATTCAACGTCCCGTCCAACATAACCGACTTCCGTAAATTTGGTTGCTTCCACCTTAACAAACGGAGCATTGACAATCAGAGCAAGTCTTCTAGCTATTTCAGTTTTACCTACCCCGGTTGGACCTGCCATAAGCAAGTTTTTCGGAGTGATGTCTTCCTGCATCTTTTTAGGCAGCTGCATTCTTCGATAACGGTTGTACAGAGCAACAGCCACCGCCTTCTTGGCCTCGTCTTGACCGATAATATATTCGTCTAATAAACTAACGATTTGTTTTGGCGTTTTTGTTTCCATAACTAATTTCACCTACTTTTAAAGTTCATCTGTATGAATCTGATCATCAGTAAAAATATCGATACCGGAAGCAATCTCAACTGCTTCATGAGCAATTTCACTGGCAGACATCCCCGAAGAATGGCGCGTCATCGCGATAGCAGCAGCCTGGGCAAAATTACCACCCGAACCGATTGCTACAACATTTTCATCAGGCTCAAGCACTTCACCATTACCTGAAATAAGCAATAAATCCTTTTCGTTAAAGGCAATCAGCATTGCATCTAATTTTTGTAAGGTAGCATCCTTACGCCAAGCTTGGGCCATTTCAACAGCCGCACGCCGTAAATCACCACCAAATGCTTCTAACTTTCCTTCAAGCATTTCCTGCAAGCTAACCGCATCGGCCACACCACCAGCAAAGCCGATGACGACACGATCATGGTATATGCGTCTTATTTTTTTAGCTGTTGCCTTAGCAATGACCTTTTCGCCTAAGGTTACTTGGCCGTCACCAGCAATTGCTGTTTTTCCGTTATATTTAACTGAACAAATCGTTGTCATTATTTTGCCTCATCTTTCTTATCATTACGGGTAAAAAATTGCTCATAGTTTTCCTGTAAATGACTCATTGTTACATGCGTATATATTTGGGTAGTTGATAAATTAATGTGCCCCAATAACTCCTGTACGCTACGCAAATCTGCACCATTATTCAGCATTGCTGTCGCAAAGCTGTGTCGCAATTCATGGGGATGAACTTTACCGTTAATCCCCGCACCATTAAATACTTTTTGCATAACATATTCTATGCCCCGGGTTGTCAATTGTTTACCTTGATGATTGACAAAAACAAAAAGACAATCGTGATCTTTGATGAGCTCGGGCCGGGCATCAGTCAGATAATTTGCCAAGGCCTCTTTAGTTTGCTTATCAAAGGCAACATAACGATCTTTGTTTCCCTTTCCGTGTACGAGAATAATTTTTAAATCTAAATCAACTTGCTCAAGCGTTAAATTGCTAACTTCGCTAACACGCATGCCGGTTGTATAAAACAACTCAAACATGGCTAAGTTCCGCCTAGTTAACGGTTCACTGCCATTGAGCGATGCAAAAACCTGTTTCATCTCGGGTACATAAAAAAACTGCGGCAGTTTGTGCTCTTTTGCCCGCAGAACAATTGCCTGCGTCGGGTCTATTTTAACAATTTTACGCTTAGTTAAAAAGCGATAAAAAGATCTTAAACTAGACATTTTACGGGATTGAGTTGAACGAGCTAACTTACGTTCTGCCAGATTTTGTAAAAAAATCTCAACATCACGGCGTTCAATCTTTTTCCAGCCAGCAAATCCACCATTACTTTTCCAAAAAGACTTTGCCTCGAGCAAATCCGTTTGGTAAGACTTAATGGTCTTCTGACTATAATGTCGTTCGTTTTTTAGATAAGACAGAAACAGATCTAGTTCATCACTATTTTCTAAAGCAGCCATTGTTAATCCAACTCTTTTTGCTTAAATTCTTGAAGTTTTTCTAAACTACGCTCACTAATTTTTTCATGCCGTTCCCGTTTGTTCCGAATCTTTTTCCCTTCAAGACCAGGGATCAAAGCAAAACTGGCATTCATTGGTTGAAAGTGTTTAACGCTGGTTGTAGTCACATAATTTGCCATCGAGCCAAGAGCGGTCATTTTAGGAAAAATTACAGTAGACTCATCAAGAGCTTCCTTGGCAGCATTAATACCGGCAACTAAGCCGCTACCAGCACTTTCAACGTAACCTTCAACACCCGTCATTTGACCTGCGAAAAATAACCCCGGTTGTTTTTTCGCTTCATAACTGGCAGTCAAAACTTCGGGCGAAGCCATATAAGTATTACGGTGCATTTTCCCGTAACGGATGAAACGCGCATTGGCTAAACCAGGAATCATTGAAAAGACTCGTTTTTGTTCACCATATTTCAAGTGCGTTTGAAAGCCAACAATGTTGTACATTGAAGCGGCGGCGTTATCTTGGCGTAATTGAACTACCGCGTATGGCGTCTTGCCAGTATGAGAATCTTCTAAACCAACGGGTTTAAGAGGGCCAAACAACATCGTCTTTTCTCCCCGCGAAGCCATTACTTCAATTGGCATGCATCCCTCAAAAACATCATCTTTTTCAAAATCATGCATTTGTGCTGTTTCCGCATTAACCAATTCTTGAGTGAATTTTTCGTATTCTTCCTGCGTCATCGGGCAGTTAAGGTAAGCCGCATCCCCGCGATCATAGCGTGATTTTTTATAAACAATATCTAAATCAATCGAATCGGCGGCAACAATTGGCGCTGCTGCATCAAAAAAGTGCAGACTTTCAGTTCCCGAAAATTTCTGAATTTTAGCAGCCAACTTATCACTGGTTAAGGGACCAGTTGCAATAATGGTAATGCCATCCTGGGGCAATTCAGTAATTTCTTCATCATGAAACGTAATATTGGGCAGTGCATGGAGTGTCTTAGTGATGTAAGCACTAAACTCATCCCGGTCAACAGCAAGAGCTCCGCCAGCTGGAACCTGAGTTTTATCAGCCGCTTTTAAAACAAGCGAATCCAATTGACGCATCTCTTCTTTCAGTAATCCGACAGCATTGGACAGCTGATTAGACCGCATTGAATTGGTACAAACAAGCTCTGCTAATTCGCCGGTTTTATGAGCTGGCGTCATTTTAGTTGGTCTCATTTCATATAGATCAACCGAAATCCCTTGTTTGGCTAATTGCCAAGCGGCTTCACTACCCGCCAAGCCTCCACCGACAACAGTTACAGTTTTTGGCATATTTATATTCCTTTACTAATTTTTATTTACTTATATAAAAAGAATATCATCAAATCTAAGTGATTTGATGATATTTAATTAAATTTAATGTTATTTTGCGGTCTGTTCTTCCTTAGGCTCTTCTTTATAGTCGCCATTTGGACATAAAATAACCAGACCTTTTTTGTTTTTCTTTTCCACTAAGAAATGACCGTCATTAGGACAGACACGGTTAATCGGCTTGTCCCAGGAAACAAAATCACAGTCAGGGTAGCGTGAGCAGCCATAAAATTTGCGGTTGCGCTTTGACTTCTTCTCAACTACATCACCTTTACCACATTTCGGACAGATTACACCGACCTTTTTCACAATTGCCTTAGTATTGCGGCAATCAGGAAAACGTGAGCAGGCGTAGAACTTACCATAGCGTCCCATCTTGATCACCATCGGGGCACCACAGATATCGCAGTTAAAACCAGCAGGTTCATCCTTAATCTGAACTTTTTGAATGCCTGACTCGGCTTTATCTAATTCCTTTTTAAACGGGTGATAATATTCGTCAATTACCTTGACCCAATTTTTCTTCCCTGCCTCAATGCTATCGAGGTCGCTTTCTAATTGGGCGGTAAAATCAATGTTAACAATATCCGGGAAGAATTTTTCGATTAAGTTATCGACAATCTCACCTAATTCAGTAGGCACTATTGCTTTACCTTCAAGCTTGACATAATAGCGACGCTGAATCGTATCAATCGTTGGCGCGTAGGTTGACGGACGCCCGACACCATTTTCTTCTAGTGTATGAACTAAACTGGCTTCCGTGTAGCGTGCAGGCGGCAACGTAAAATGCTGCTTGTTATCGGATTTTGCTAACTTAACTTGATCACCATCATCTAGTTCAGGTAATTCAACATTTTTTTCCTGCAAATTATCATAAACCTTGGTGAAACCAGCAAACTTCATTTTCGAACCAGTTGTCCGGAAAATTACCCCATTTTGTTCAATGTCAGCTCTTACGGTATCGTAAACGGCAGGCGTCATTTCACTAGCTAAAAAGCGGGACCAAATCAGCTTGTAAAGACGATATTGCTCGGTAGTTAAAACATCCTTTAAAGACTCGGGTGTCCGGTAAACACTTGTAGGCCGAATTGCTTCATGGGCATCCTGCGCATCTTCCTGATTTTTAAAGTGTCTTGCACCTTTGGCAGCATATTCTTTGCCGAATTTTTCATTTAGGAACTTAGATGCTTCAGCTTGAGCAATTGGGGATGTCCTTTTAGAGTCCGTTCTCATATAAGTGATTAGACCGACTGTGCCCTGTTTGCCCAGACTAATACCTTCATATAACTGCTGAGCAATACTCATAGTTCTGCGCGTCCGATAATTCAGGCGCTTATTAGCTTCTTGCTGCATAGTTGAAGTCGTAAACGGTGCAGCAGGTTGCCGCCGACGTTCACGCTTGACGACATTATTAACTTGAAAAGCCTGCTTTTTATCAATTTTTGCTAGGACCTTCTGTACGGCTTCATTATTAGGCAAGTTCTGCTTTTTGCCATCGACGCCCCAGAATTGTGCCTTAAATGCCTTAGTTTTCTTTTTGAACTCGGCATCAATTGTCCAGTATTCTTCGGGCTTAAAGTTTTTAATTTCCTTTTCACGGTCAATTACCAACTTAAGAGCAACAGACTGAACACGTCCTGCACTAAGTCCTTTTTTCACCTTATCCCAAAGGATTGGCGATAAAGAATAACCTACAATCCGATCTAGGATTCTTCTGGCCTGCTGAGCATTTACCGTATCCATATCAATGGCACGGGGATTTTTAAAACTATTTTTAACAGCATCCTTGGTAACTTCGTTAAAAGTAACCCGGTTCTTAGCCGTATCATCCAGATTTAAGGCATGAGCCACATGCCACGCAATTGCTTCTCCTTCACGATCGGGGTCAGATGCCAGGTAAACATCTTTAGCTTTCTTAGCTTCAGATTTTAATTCTTTAATCGTATCGCCTTTACCCCGAATCGAAATATATTTCGGTTTGTAATCATGATCAAAATCAATTCCCATTTGTGACTTAGGTAAATCACGAATATGGCCTTTCGATGCAATGACCCGATAATTACGTCCGAGATATTTTTCAATAGTCTTCGCCTTAGCTGGCGACTCAACAATCACTAATGTTTTTTTACGTTTTTTTGGCTTTGATTTTGTTGGCATCAAAAGCCTCCTCATTAAATTCTTTTTTAAAATACTAGTCTGACAATAGTATATTTACCCGCAAATTGTCAAATCTTTCAAGTTATAACTGATAATCAGTTATCGGAATCGCCCCCGCGGCAATCAGCTTGTTTGGCCCAGCAGAAAGCTCATTGTCAATTGGCCCCGGAACCGCATAAATATCGCGATTTTCTTGTAATGCCAGGTTCGCTGTAATCAGTGAACCGGATTTTTCCTGCGCCTCGGTAACAATTACTTTTTGAGCAATACCAGCTAATATCCGATTTCTTTGCGGAAAACGAAAGGGTCTTGGCGGCGTGTCAGGCAAATACTCGCTAAGAATTAGGCCACGGCGGATAATTTGTTCTTGAACGTGATAATTACTGAGCGGATAAAAATGATTTAAGCCATTACCAACTACCGCGATTGTTTTACCTTCAATAGTTAGTGCAGCTTGATGAGCCATCACGTCAACGCCCTTAGCCAAGCCACTAGCAATCACCCAGCCTTTTTTAACAAGACGGGGAACCAATTTGGTCATAACTGAACGACTATATGACGTTGCCATGCGTGAACCAACTATTGTCACAATTTTTTGCTGTAAGAGATTAACATCTCCCTGAGCAAACAAAACTAACGGCGGCCGGTAAATTTGGCGCAATTGTTCTGGATACACATCGTCAAAAAAGCTAATAACCTGACACTGCTTCTTGATTCGTTTTACGTAAATTTCCGCCTGATCATCATTATAAGCAGCTAGGCTCGCTCTTTTTAAATTGCTAGGCAAGTCCATTTTCATCAGCGTTTTAAGATTGACATCAGCTGTATCTAGTTGACTAGCAATTTTTAACATCTTAACATAACCAATTCCTTTTTGTAATTTTAAACGCAAAAGAAAATTTGTTGTTTTCATAAAAAACCTCCCTATCTACATATACGTAAAAAAGGAGGGAAATTTTTTATTGATAAAACTCACTGACAGGTGCAAATGTTTTACGGTGAATTGGTGATGGGCCATACTGCCTGATAGCGGCCAAATGCTCTTTAGTACCATAGCCGGCATTGACTTCAAAGTGATATTCGGGATAGATTTTAGCATAATCTGCCATTAGCTTATCACGAAAAACCTTGGCAACAATTGAAGCGGCAGCAATCGAATTAGACTTTGCATCCCCTTTAATTAACTTCACTTGCGGAAGAGCTACCGGCACATCCATCGCATCAACAAGCAAAGCATCAACGGAACAATCTAAATTATTGACGGCCTGTGCCATAGCCAATCGGTCTGCTTCATAAATATTTACTTTGTCTATTACCTCAGCGTCTTTGAGGCCGACAGCGACACTGACTGCTTCTTCAAAAATTTTAGGATAAAGTTCGCATCTTTTTTTAGCACTCAGTTTTTTCGAATCATTCACATCGATCAGATCAAAATCCTGGTCAATAACGACGGCAGCTGTCACCACCGGACCAGCCAAGGGCCCACGACCAACTTCATCGACACCGGCCACTACTTGCTTTTTAGCCCAAAATTGGCGCTCATAATCAAACCGCTTTTCAAACGCTGCTTTTTTACTTGCTAATTTAGCCTGACGCTTTTGATAGCTAACCAGTAATTTTTGAACGCCTGCTCTTGGATCTTGCGCCAACTGGGTGATTGTTTCTGCGGGAAGTTTTTCCTGGGCTAATAAAGTTTTTATTTCATTGATTGTCATGGTCGATCTAATGTAATCCTTCCTACTTTGCCTTTACGCAGGCGTTGGAGAAGATACAAAGAAAAGCGATCATAGTCGTCACGCATCCCGTATTCTTCGGTAAGGGCCAAAAGCAAATCTGTATCATTGATTCGGCCTACTTGTTCCTTAGTTGTCCGCGCAAACTTCGCCACATCGCCCAAATAATGTTCACGCAACCTGGCAAGTAAAAATAGCGCAACATCATCAGCACTAAAAATACTATCTTTAATTGCGCCAAAAGCGGCAAGCTTATAGCCAACGTCCTGATCTTCGAATTTAGGCCATAAAATTCCGGGAGTATCTAAAATCTGAATGTTAGATTGCGTCTTCAACCAAGTTTGGCCCTTGGTTACACCAGGCTTATTACCCACAGCCGCTACATTGCGGCCAACCAAACGATTAATAATGGTCGACTTACCACAGTTAGGGATACCTGCCAGAGCAATGCGAATAACCGGATTGGCTGCACCTTTTGCTTCCAATTTAGCAATTTTAGCGCTTGCTGCTTTTTTCACCATCCGAACTAAAACCTGCATGTTAGTATTATGCAAAGAGTCCAGTGCCATTACCACCTTGCCTTTGCCACTCAATTTTTTCTGCCAGATTTTAGTCATTACCGGGTCGGCCAAGTCAGCTTTATTTAAAATAATTAAGTGCGGTTTATCGCCAACTAAGTCTTCAATCATCGGATTTCTAGATGACTCAGGAATTCTCGCATCAAGTACTTCAACCAGAACATCAATTAATCCCATTTTGTCCTCAAGTTGATTGCGAGCCTTGTTCATGTGACCAGGATACCATTGAATTTTAGCCATTGTTTTTGCCTTCTTTACACTAAAAAGGCCCCAAGAAGGAGCCTTTGTTAATACATCATTTTATCGTGATACATCTGATAAGCTTGATCAAAAATGCTCATGCTCGGTAAATAGCCCGCATTTAGCTCAAGATACTCCGATAGCTTTTCATAATTTTGCTCTTGCTTAGGAAAAGTTTGATCATTTTGTGCATTATTTGCAAATTGCACGACAGGATCGGTGGAATCTGCATCCCGTAACGTCATTAAGTAACGGTAAAAACTTTCTCGATATGCCAATTAATTACTCCGTATAATATAAAATTGCGTATGCATCCATGCCCGCGTGTGTAGCAATTATTGGGCTAGTTTCGCGTACCAACACGTCAATTTTAGAATTAATGTCCTTAATTTTTTGGGCAAAATCAAGCAAACGCTGTGGTACACCATTGAGTGATACGTAGGAAATACCAACTTCTTTAATTTTTTCTTTATTAGCTTCAATATCATCTAAGACACGTTGATCAAAAGCCATTGTAAATCTTTTACCGCGCCCTTTTTTAGCTACTTTTAATTCACCATGCGGCATTTGCAATTCGATTCTAACGTTCAACAAATTAGCAATCTTACCTGAGATTGGTCCTAACCGTCCACCTTTGATTACATTTTCCAGGTTGACAATCATCATTCGCAAACGCTGAGTTTTCTTGATATTTTCAAGGTGAGTTAAAATTTCTGGAACTTGCTTCCCAGCTGCAACATCGCGTGCGGCAGCCAAAACTTGCAAGCCTTCAGCCCGATCAGTCAGTTCAGAGTCAACAACATGAACTAGATCCAACTTGCCACTTAATTCGACTGCTTGTCTGGCAGCATCAACCGTTCCGCTAAGTGCCTTACCCAAAAAGATGCCAACGACTTCACTCCCATCAGCCGTTAAGTCCTTAATTGTATCTACTAATCTGCCGATTGGTGGTTGACTTGTTTTAGGCAGATCTTCTGCCTGACTCATTTTTTCAACAAATTCTTGCCTGGTGATTTCAACGCCATCAAGATATGTCTTTCCACCAACTGTTACGGATAATGGTACAACTGTTATATGATATTTTTCAATTTCTTCTGGCGTTAACTGTGCAGAAGAATCGGTCAAAATTTTTATTTCTGACAACCTACTCGACCTCAATTCTGAATTGCTGTTCACATTGTATGATAGAATGTGAATTGTATCAATTATAAATTATTATAACAAAAAAAAGAAAGTGAATATCTTTTTTCATAATGAAATTAAAAGAACTTTGGCAGGAGCCAATTAAAAAAAGCAAAAACTATTACGTATTAGATAACACGCTTAGTGCGGTTACCCACGGAATCGGTTTTTGCTTAGCAATTGTTGGCCTAATTTTATTAATTTTAAAGGCAGTATCAATGCATAGCACCATAAGGCTTTTTACCTTTGCCATTTATGGCAGCTGCTTATTGATTTTATATTTATTTTCGACGTTATTTCATAGCTTAATTTTTACCAAAGCACGAAATGTTTTCCAAATTTTTGACCATTCCTCTATCTACCTTTTAATTGGTGGCTCGTATACGCCCTTTGCATTAGTAGCTATCGGTGGCAAATGGGGCTGGCTGCTGTTTAGCCTCATTTGGCTAATCGCAATCTTTGGAGTCATCTACTATATTTTTAACCGGGGCAAGCATGTCATTTTGGATACGGTTTTATATGTTGGTATGGGGTGGCTGGTTATTTTAGCTGGCAAATACCTGTATGTCCGCTTGAGTCCTAACGGCTTTTGGCTCCTCGTTGGCGGCGGAATTGCTTATACCGTTGGGGCACTGCTTTATACCATGAAAAACGTTCCCTTTATTCATGTTGTCTGGCATCTGTTTGTTCTTCTCGGTTCAGCTTTGATGTATTTTGCTGTTTTATTTTATGTTTAAAAATCATTACCTAAAAATGCGGTGATTGCCTCACGTGAATTTTCCAATTCACCGGCAATCACTTTTTTCTTAATGTCAGTAAGTAGTTCACCTAGTTTAGGTCCAGGATTAACACCAGCAGCGATTAAAAAGCGACCATCAATTACTAGTTCAGAAGAAGACTTAATTGGTAATGCCATATAGCGGTCAACTAGAGCCTCAGAATTAATTGGCTGCCCCAAAATTTGCGCAACATCAATTGTATTCAATAAAGTTTCTTTGCCTGCTTCAAAAAGTTCATAATCCGTTGGGGCACGTTCTGAAAGCAGGTCAAACAAATCAACAATTTTTTCTACTTTGCTGGTCATTGCATTGGAATTTTTCCAATCGTGCATAAATTGGCCAATTTCATTATTAGCTATTTTCAGTAAAATGATAATCACGGCCCAAAGACTTGATTCTAAAATAGGATCAAATTTCAAGCTTGGGTAAATTGCTAGTAAATCTTTCTTGCCGGCAAAATCGGGAGCTCCTTCGCTTAATTTAGTATCTAAGAATACTGCAAATGCTTTTCTTGAATTTGGTCCCGTCCCCATTTTGACAAACTCGTCACGGATTCGTTCAATCGAAATTTTAGGTAACAAATAGTGAAGTTGTCGAATAGCCTCTTCGGTTTGCCCTTCCAAGTCGAATTGTAATTGACTCATAAAGCGGACTGCACGCATCATGCGCAATGCGTCCTCATGAAAACGTTCTAAGGGATCACCAACGGCTTTAATTAAATGATGATGCAAATCATCTAAACCATTGAATAAATCAACAATTTCACCTTTAGTATTCATTGCTAACGCATTGATGGTAAAATCACGTCGCTTTAAGTCCTCTTTAAGACTTCTAACAAAGGTAACATGATCAGGGCGGCGAAAATCCTGGTAACCTGATTCGGTTCGAAACGTTGTTATTTCATAACTACTACCATTGTACAAGACAGTTACAGTACCATGCTTAATACCTGTGTCGATTGTTTTGGGAAATAATCGTTTAACTTCTTCAGGATATGCACTGCTGGCAATATCAATATCATGAATATGTCGTTTTAATAGCAAATCACGAATTGAACCACCAACAAAGTATGCTTCAAAACCCGCTTCTTCAAGCTTTTCAAGTACGGGAAACGCAGCAACAAAAATTTGGGGTAAATCATTTATTTTTTTCATCAGATAATCAACTCATTTGTATAGTGTTTTTCATTAGAAAATGTGGTAAGTTTATAGCGTCAAAGGTTGAATAGAAAGATAATAATCATCATGCAAAAAATTACTAGAAGAAACATTCTAGAACTATTTATGATCATGCTAGGTTGCGCCATTTATGGCTTAAGTTTAGACATGATTTCCGCACCTAATCAGTTAACAGATGGCGGCATCAGCGGTGTTACTTTGCTTCTTAGACACTTTTGGGGCATCAATATGGGGCTTTCCTCGCTTATTTTAAATATCCCACTAATATTTTTGGGATATCGATTTATGGGTAAGCGACTCTTGATTTACACAATTTGGGGAACTCTTTGGCTCTCTTTTTTCCTATGGTTTTGGCGCTTGATACCTATTATATATCAATTAAACTTGGAACACGACCTCTTCTTGTCAGCGATTTTAGCGGGAACCCTATCTGGAATAGGTCTGGGATTAGTGTTTAGGTATAATGGCACTTCGGGCGGGACCGATATCATTGCCCGAATTTGTCAACTAAAATACGGCATGTCCTCAGGCAAGGTGCTTTTATTCTGCGATGCGCTGGTCTTGTTTGCGTCGCTAACTTATTTAGACCTAAAGCACATTATGTATACGCTGGTGGCATCATTTATCCTTTCACGCGTAATGGATGCTGTCCAACAAGGAGCCTACTCCGCTCGTGGTTTACTAATAATATCAGATAAGTACCAGCAAATCGCGCAGATGATTGATTTAAAACTTGATCGCGGTTTTACCTATTTCGAAGCTCGGGGCGGCTATAGTAAAGTTAATCGTCCAGTAATCTATTTAGTCGTTTCGCCACGTGAAATTCCCGCCGTGAAAGAATTAATTAGCGCCGAAGACCCCAAAGCATTTGTGAGCGTAATTGAAGTTCACGAAGCACTGGGAGAAGGCTTTACTTACAAACAAAAGCAACGTCACTTTATTATCCGCAAATAAAAAGATCGCATTCTGATATGCGATCTTTTTTAGTTCTGTTAATCAAGTAAATTATTAGCTAAATCCTGCATTTCTGTATCCTCTGGTTCAAGTTTCAAATAACGATTTAATAATTCTTGAACAATGGTAGTTGAATTAGGTTCAGCATTAAAAAAGAGAATCATTTGCCGTAAAAAAGCGGTGTTATCCTGAAATTCGGGATAAACAAGTAAAAACTCACTTTTAGCCTTTTCAGTCTGCTCAAGAGCCTCATAAGAAAGAGCCATGTTCCAATGTGCTTGTGGCTCTAATTCATTATCAGGTATTTCACTAAATAATTCTAAGTTTTCTTGGTGCTTATTTTCCTTTAAATATAAATCTGATAGTTGCAAACGTAAATCAACGTTTTCAGGTAAAAATTTCAAGCCTTTTTTGAGCAATTTCTCAGCGGTGTCAAGTTCATTAAGCTTAACAGCGGCTTTTGCCCCAATTGCGTATAAAGATGCATCAAGCTCGTTATATGCGATTCCGGCTTGTGCTGACCGTAAAACTTGGTCATTATCATTTTTGTGTTCATAAGCAGACGTCAACAGCCGATATGCATTCACGTAATCAGGACTTTGGTCAATCACTTCATCTAGGTATTTGATTGCCTGATCGTCTTTATTGACCGCTAACATAACTAAGGCTGCTTGGTACTTACTGTCAATGTCTAACAGTTCACTCGCGTGTTTTTCAATTACTTCACTTGCTTCTTCATAGCGGCCCAACTTAGCTAGAGTCTGAAACAGACGGTCATTTAGGTTAATCTCACTAAAGTTTTTATGTCTTTTTAATAAATCCTGATACAAATCTAAGGCTTGCTCATAACGGCCACTAAGATAGTCTAGTTCCGCTAATCCAAACTTTACGACATCTTCTTCAGGTGCGACTTTAGCAGCCTTTATGAGCTTGCTATACGCCGTCTCAAGCAAGCCATTAGTTTGATAGTAATCAGCTTGGACTAATAGGCTATCCAAATAAGCGGATGAATCTTTTGGAATTGCATAAAGAAGTGACAGTCCATCATCGTCTTTACCATCATTCAATAGAATTTCAGCGAGGTAAATTTTGAAAAGGTCTTCTTTTGGAAAACGCGCAATTAAACTGCGGTAAACTTCTTTGGCTATATCAGTAAAACCTAAGCCAGTTAAATTTTCGGCTAATGAAGCCAAAATTTCTGGTTCATCTTCATCTAGAGCCTTTTTTAATAAAATTTTTTCTTTGGAAAAATCTTGTTTTTGAATTGAATCTAGCAACTCTTCTGAATAGCTCATAATTTCCCTTCCTGTCTCAGATTCATCGTGTTCATTTTAGATAAAAATACAAACAAAAAGATGATGGCATTTTTGGCCACCACCTTTTCGATAAAACTAATCAGCCTATTTAACAGCTTCTTTAAGAGCTTTACCTGGTCTAAATGCAGGAACAACACTAGCTGGAATTTTTATTTCATCACCAGTTTGTGGGTTACGTCCTTTTCTAGCTGCACGCTTACGCACTTCAAAAGTACCAAAGCCAATCAATTGAACTTTTTTACCTTTTGAAAGATCCTCTTGGATCGAACTGAAAATTGCATCAACAGCTGTAGCTGCATCCTTTTTGGTTAACTTAGTTTTTGAAGCAACTTCAGTTACTAATTCTGCCTTATTTGCCATGGAAAATTCACCTCCCAAAAATGAATCTCATAATAGAGATTCTTTACTTATTCCTCATCAGAGAAACAAGGAACAATGATCATGACTAATCATTCCTTCCTTGTTTCAAAATAGCACAAAAGCCATAGCACAACAAGCAATTTAGCTGAAAATTGTCATTTTTATCTATTTGCTAGATACAAACTATTTTCTCTTACGTGCAATAACCTTAATTGGTGTGCCCGTAAAATCAAAGTTATCACGTAACTGATTTATTAAAAATCGCTCATAAGAAAAATGCATTAATTCTGGATCATTTACAAACACCACAAAAGTGGGCGGATTAGTGGTTACCTGAGTCATATAGTAAACTCTAAGACGTCTTCCTCGTATCATTGGTGTCGGCACTAACTTGCTGGCTTCGAGCAGGAGATCGTTTAAAACGCTGGATTTAATTCTCTGAGTCTGGTTTTGATAAACCTGCTTAACCATTTTGGGAATGTGCTCCAAGTTTTGGCCCGTTTTTGCCGAAACGAATAAAATAGGCGCATAGTCTAGGTACTGGAATTCATTACGGATAACTCGCTCAAAATCTTTACCACTATTACTATTTTTCTTAGGTAGATCCCACTTGTTAACGACAATAATAATACCGCGTCCAGCCTCATGTGCGTACCCAGCAACATGTTTATCTTGTTCTCTAATACCGGTACTAGCATCAAGAACCAAGCAGACGATATTAGAATGCTCGATCGCACTCATTGCACGCATTACCGAATACTTCTCAGTCTTTTCATAGACTTTGCCCCGTCGCCTGATTCCAGCTGTATCAACAATTCGGTATTTTGTGCCATCTTCGCTAATAAAAGGGGTATCTACAGCATCACGAGTTGTTCCCTCTTCATTATTGACAATTACCCGCTTTTGTCCGAGTAAACTATTGACAATCGATGATTTACCAACGTTTGGTCGCCCAATCACACTGAACGAAATCTGGTCATCATCATCTTTAGCTAGATCTTTTGGTAGTTCACTAACAATTCGATCAAGCAAATCACCAATTCCCGTTCCGTGAACACTAGAAATGGGAATTGGATCCCCGAAACCTAAACTGTAAAAATCATAAATATCCATTCTTTGTTCAGGATTATCTGCTTTATTAACCGCTAATATAACCGGCTTTTTTGTTTGATAAAGCATTTGCGAAATTCGCTCATCTAAATCGGTTAAGTGATTAGTAACACTAGTTAAAATTACAATCACATCTGCCTCTTCAATAGCTATTTCGGCTTGGGCACGAATCTCATCTTCGATTCGGCCATTTTCCCAAGTAATACCGCCAGTATCAATTAAGTCAAATTTATGTCCCATCCATTCAGCTTGGGCATAATTGCGGTCACGGGTAACGCCGGGCTTATCTTCTACAATTGCCAAACGCTCATTAATAATCCGGTTGAAAAGAGTAGATTTACCAACATTTGGTTGTCCTACAATTGCAACTACAGGTAAAACCATATTTTCAGCCTCCTTTTAATAATAAAAAAAGCCGACTTAAAAAGTCGGCTCATTAAATTTACAACTAACGACGATCTTTCAATTGGTCACCAATAATGTCACCTAAAGCAAAGCCACTGTCATCGTTGTTCATGTATTTCTTGTTAACAGAGTTTCTGTTGTATGAACTGTGTGAATGAGATCCTTCATTTTCAGAACCTTTAGAATCAGCAGCCTTCATTGAAAGTGAAATTCTACGTTCATTAGGGTCAATGTTCAAAACTTTAACCTTAACTGTTTGTCCAACTTCAAGAACATCACTAGGTTTGTCTACGTGTTTATATGATATTTCAGAAACGTGGACCAAGCCTTGAATGCCATCAGCAACTTCTACAAAGGCACCAAAGTTAGTTAAAGACTTAACTTCACCTTCAAAAATGTCGCCTTCGTGTAATTCAGCGGTAGCTTGTTCAAATGGGGAAGGTTCAGTTTGCTTGATTGAAAGGGAGATGCGGTGTCTGTCATCATCGATACCAATAACTTTAACTTTAACATCTTGACCAGCCTTTAATACATCACTAGGCTTATCAACGTGCTTGTAAGAAATTTCAGAGATGTGAACTAAACCGTCTACACCACCAACATCAACAAAAGCACCAAAGTTAGTCAAACGAGAAACTTTGCCTTCTACTACATCACCTACAACTAATTGTGATGCAACTTTATCAAAGGCTTCTTCACGTTCTTCTTCAATTAAATCCTTGTGAGAAAGAATCAAACGGTTCTTGCTTGGATCAATTTCTGTAATCTTAAGCTTCATTGTCTTGCCAATGTATGGTTTAAGATCAGATACATAGCGGTTGGAAATAAGTGAAGCTGGTAAGAATCCTCTTGTACCAACATCAACTAATAAACCACCACGTACTGATGAAGTAACAGTACCTTCGATTGTTTTACCTGCCTCAAAGTCTTTTTGCAATTCGTCGTAAGCTTCTCTTTCCTTAAGACGAGTTACTGAGAAGAAGAACTCACCGTTCTCCTTGTCTCCACCAGCTTTTCTCAAGACTAAAGCTTTAAACTTGTCTCCTGGCTTAACGGCTTCGCGTAGATCAACGTTGCGATCTGAAGTGAATTCACGACGTGGAATCACACCTTCGACACCAGCATTTTCAACACCAACATCGATTTGACCTTCTTCAACGTCTAATACTTCAACATCTACAATATCGCCGACCTCAACTCCTTGCATTTGCTTTAATGCATCTAAAAATTGATTACTGTTTTCTGACATTATTTACCTCCCAATATCATAATCTAATTTTAAATGAAAGTGAGATATTTTTCTACTGTTTTAGCACCTTTTTTAAATATTTTTTTGACTTTTAGCAATTTCAGCCAAAATTGCGTCAACAACTTGTTCAATACTCATCTTAGTCGTATCAACTTCAACCGCATCTGGCGCCTTTTTTAACGGTGAAATTTTGCGATGAGAATCTTTGTAATCACGTTGCTTAATGCTTTCCTCAATCTCTGTCAATGTTTGACTGCTTTTTATTCCGCGTTGCTTCAAATCTAACATTCTTCTTTGGGCACGAGATTGTGCTGAAGCTACCAAAAAAATTTTCACTTCCGCATGGGGTAAGACTGTAGTGCCAATATCACGCCCATCCATTACGACATTCATCTTACCTGCCATTTGCCGCTGAAGACTGACCATTTTTTGCCTAACGCCAGAAAGTGCTGAAACCTGGGAAACATTTGCTGAAACTTCAGGCATCCGAATTGCCTGTGTAACATCATTTTTACCTGCAAAAACTTTTTGTTCACCATCAACTACTTTTAATTCAATTTGATTTTGATCAACTGCGGCTAGGATCGCCTCTTCGTCACCATAATCAAGCTGATTTTCTTTTGCTATTACCGTGCAGGCACGATACATTGCCCCAGTATCAATGTAAGTAAAACCCAATTTTTGCGCAATAATTTTTGCGACTGTACTTTTACCAGCTGAAGCTGGTCCATCAATTGCTATCTGCATGCCATTAAAAAAGGGACTTGAAGTCCCTGCCCTTTCTATTAACTACTTTACTCTCAGCTTCTGACCGGCATTTACTTGATCTTCTGGATTAAGTTGATTAAGTTGTGCCAAATCATTAACCGTTAGGTTAAATTTATCTGCAATACTAGTTAAAGAATCGCCGCTTTGAACTGTATATTGTTTAACTTTTGTTTCAGCTGGCTTATCCTGTGCCTGAACTTTAGGCTTGGATAATGTTTTTTTCTTTGCCCTGTCTTTAACCTTCGCATTAATTTGAGTCTTGGAAGTCTTCTTTTCTGTTACCCGTTTGCGCTTCTTAGTCGCTTTTTGCAATTCAACTACCCGGTTGCTGGTTTCACTATTTGCAGCTAAATGATGCACAACCGGTACAAGAGCAACAATAATAATAACTATAAGAACCATTAAGATCATCCAGTATTTTGAGCCTGACTTATTAATCATCGTCCTAGAATTATGAGGGCGTTCATAATGCTTAAACGGTCCTTGCGGGTTCTGATTCAATTTGAAAACCTCCTTCACCTAACTTGCTTAATTTTAGCATATTTAATAGGTAAAATGGATAAAAATAATATTGAATCAAGTTGAATTTAGAAACTGTTTTTAGTTAGTATTTTCGTTTGAAGAAGCATGGTCCGCAATTTGTTGGTTAATTTGCTTAACGATATCTTCCAAAGATATTTCCATCATTTTCTTTTCTGCATCTTTTTCAATTTCACCATAAACATTTTGAAGAACTGGTTGAATATTTCTACGCACAATACAATTTTGATTGGTATCAGGATCGACATAGAAAAGATGGTGATTAACATTAAGAGCTTGATGGATATCGAATAAACTGATTTCGGAAGGCGACTTAACTAAAGTTGGTTTAACTGAACCTTGATGACTAGAAAGTAAATTAGCTTTGCGTAAGTCACTCATTATGCTTCTAATTACACTAGGATTAGCTTCTACGCTTGCCGCAATTGCTTTGCTCGAATGGTCAGAATCTGGGCAAAGTAATAAATAAGCTAAAACATGAATAGCATCACTTAATTTATAAGAGTATTTAATTTTGTTCCCCTTTTATAAAACAATTTTCTTGATTGCTGTACTTAAATCGGTCAATGGGTGTCCTAACACTAATGGTAAATCTAAACTAGTTTCGTTTAAGGAACCGCTAGCAATTGGCTCTTAGAAAGAGGCATAAAGAGTTGCCGTTGAGTGATCCAACCCCTTATTTTCCAGGTCAGCAATATAATCTTCACGAGAGACCTGCAAAATTGAACACTTTTTGCCCAATGCTTCGCTTGTAGCTTGTCCTAGCTCTTGATAAGTAGTTGGCTTGCCCGTAAATTCGTAAACTTCACGTGGCTCTGAAGAAGTTAAAACATTAGCAGCTGCCTGTGCATATTCACTTTCTAAAGCCCAGCCGGCAGAATTGTCTGCCCAGTAAACAGCTTTTTGTGCTTCTTTAGCACTTGCAAAAAATCCTGCTTCATTTTCTAAATACCAGTTGTTACGCAAAAACGAGTGCGCAATATTGGTTTTAGTAATCATGACTTCAGTTAGCTTGTGATCTTGAGCTAGCGGTGTAGGTGAACTTTGAGCATGAGCAAAACTAGTATAGGCCACAAAGCTAACAGGATTTGCCTGAATCGCGTTAACTACATTTTGGTGCTGCACTTTGCGGTCAACTTTTCCGCCAGGTTGAGAGGAAATAAATAAGACCCGATCAATTCCCTGCAATGCTTCGGTAATTGAAGTTTGCTTATCATAGTCACCAATTCTTATTTCAAAATTGGGAAAAAGTTTCTCGGCTTTCTCCCGATTTCTGGCAATGACGACAATATTTTTTGAACTAGTTAATTGACTTAAGTATTTCACAGCCAGTTGGCCAAAATTTCCGGTTGCAGCTGTAACAGCGTATTTCATTTTTAGTCTTACCTTTCAGAATTCATAATTTGTTGTTTTATTTTCGACAAGTTTAATTGCACTACATGTAAATAATAAAACAACAAGAAATACTTGGATTTTTGATTCTTTTGGGGCGGTTAACTGAATGTAAAATTTATGGTCACTACAATTTTACTAATTTAACTGGCTATAAGGCCGCTAAATTTTAGTCACGAAAAAGCATCAAGTTACCTTGTAGCTTAATGCCTAAAAATATGATTTGCGATATTTTACCAAAAATAAAATCAATTTTTACTGGTTTTTTCAACTTTAAAATGATTGGGCAAAAAGTGGCAAATAAAAAACAGTTCTTGAACGAGAACTGTTTTCCTAATCATATTTTAAAAAATAATATCCCAAGATTAAGTTAATTCTTTAAATTAAAATGCTTTCTTACGAATGGCTTTAAGCTGCGTAAAACAACTTCAAATAGGAAATAAACCACTACCCCATTTATTGCTCCTTTTAATAAGTTAAATGGGACGATTATGCCAAAAATATACGTAGACATTGACGGAATATGGAGAAGTTGACCAAGATAAACTTTCTCCGTAAAGTTAAGCAGTCCAGTATAGCCGTGAATTGCTGGTAAATTCGTAACCGTAGTCACTGCATATATTGGCGTCAAGATTAAGGCATTTAACAAGGATAAAACAATTGTCATCGCTATTATGCCCAAAATAATTCCGATAATTGGTTTAACATAAAGTTTTTTGGCATTTTTTTCGCCAGCCGAAACATCCTTAGCAATGTAATAAAATGGCAGTGCAAATGACATAGAGGCGGCTAAAGCAGCTAATTGGCCAATGACACTTGGCAATGCAAATCCTTTATAAATCAGGTCAATTAACATTCGAACAGCGGCAATAATAAGACCAGGTACTGGACCGAATAAAAAGGTCCCAATCGTAACAATAACATCAGAAAAGTCGAATTTTAAAAAGCTAGCTACTGGGAGAGGAAAAGCCAATTCCATTAAGATAAATGAAATGGTTCCAATTAGTACATAAGCAATTATATTAGTTAGATTTGTGATATTTCTTCTTTTCACAATACTTACCTCCAAAAAGAATAGGTCTGTTGCTCCTAGCAACAGACCTAATAAAAGTAAGTATTCAAAAATAAGTCTTAACTTTTAGTTTAGCCTGTCTTCTTTCATCTAGACTTTAACTATCGGTACCATAATTGGTTCCACCACAAAAGTGGGTCGTGGACTTTCACCACCGGTCGGGATTTTCACCCTGCCATGAAGACAACAAACTGATATTTAACTACAAGTAAATACTAGTCTACCTGTTTTAATCTGTCAACTTCACTGTGGGTAAGTTCCCTGTATTTGCCAGAAACAAGATTACCCAAAGTCAAAAAGGAGTATCGTTCACGGGATAATTTCTTTACCTGATGGCCTACGGCTTTAAACATTCTTTTGACTTGATGGTAATGTCCTTCATGAATCGTTAACTGCACAATTTGGCTATTCTTCTTTTTATCGCTCCGGATAATTTTTACTTTAGCTGGTGCACTTCGATGACGATCAATTCTGACTCCATGAGATAAACGATGAATTTCCTCTGGTGTCAGTTGACCCTCAATCTTTGCTACATAGACCTTAGCAACCTTATTGCGAGGATGCATCATTAAATTAGCTAGTTCACCATCATTAGTCATTAATAACAAACCTGAAGTATCATAATCAAGCCGGCCAATTGGGTATAGCCGATAAGGCAAATCGGAAAAATAATCTACTACGGTCTTTCTTCCCTTGTCATCATTTGCTGTTGAAACGACGCCGCGTGGTTTATAAAAAAGATAAGTATGCAGACTTTCACGCTCAATTGGTTCCCCATCAACCGTAATATTGCTAAAAGTATCTACCTTGGTTCCAAGTTTGGTAATAATCTCGCCGTCAACGGTTACTCTGCCTTCTTCAATCATTTTTTCAGCCTTACGACGAGAGGCAATTCCCGCCTCTGCGATTACCTTTTGTAAACGTTGTAAACTCATTCTTTATCTCCTTTTTGTGCTTCAGCAATATTTTTATCTGCTTTTCCATTAGCTGAGAATAAGTCGATTTCACCCTCAGAGTTAATACTTTCATCTTCAAAGTCTTCTATCAGAGGTAAGTCAGCTAGACTTTGATAGCCAAAATACTGTAAGAAATAATCACTGGTGACATACAAATTGGGGTGTCCTGGTGCATCCTTTTTACCATCTGCTTTAATAAGTCCACGCCAAATTAAAGTTTGGAGCGCCCCTGACGAATTTACCCCACGAATTTCATCTATTTCAATGCGCGTAATGGGCTGACGATAAGCAATAATTGATAAAATTTCTAGTGCCGATTGACTTAACGACTTTGACAAATCTTTTTGAAAAAAATTAGCCACTACTTCACTAACTTCTGGTCTAGTAGTCAATTTATAATTATGGTTGATGTGTATCACCTGGAGACCAGAATCTTGATTTTGCTTAAGCTTAGCTGCCAGATTTTTGGCTAATTCGCGCAATGCGGAATGCTCAACTTGCATTAACTCACACAAATTTTCACTTGGAATACCATTATCGCCTGCTATATATAGCAATGCCTCCAATTGTGCAATTTTACTTACCATCTTTTTCAATTCTTTCTAATTCCAGATCACCGAAAATTCGCGACTGCTTGACCTTAATTTCCTGTTTTTTACATAATTCTAATAATGCTAAAAACAAGCCAATTACATCTGATAAGCTAGTCATCTTGTCGCTACAGGAGAAAAAGCTAATTTTTTTCTGCTTAGCCAATTTGGTGCGTAAGAAGTCAATCATATCATTAATTGGCGTTTCTTTCACATTAACCGAAACAATATCAGGCTGGCGGAGTCTTAATCTTTGAAGTACAACTATGAAAGTATTTGCTAATTCTGAAGAGGTAATTTGACCTAAAGGCAACGGTTGCACCCTTTTGGCAGCTGGTATACTTTCTTCTTTAGCAGCTGTAATGGGTACTTCATTATTTCGCTGTTTAAAATAAGCCGATACTTTTTTGAAAACGGAATACTGAACTAGCTGTTGTACCAACTCATCTCTAGGATCTTCTTCGGGTTCATCATTTTCGGTAAAATCATTTTGAGGCAAAAGTGATTGCGACTTGATCCTCAACAGCATTGACGACATGACAAAATACTCGCCAGCAATTTGCAAGTTTAGTTTCTGCATCTCATGCAAGTAAGACAAATATTGGCTGGTGATCTGAGCAATTGGAATATCATAGATATCAATTTTTTGTGATTTGATTAAGTGAAGAAGTAAATCAAGCGGCCCCTCAAAATTGGGCAATTCTAAAGTTAAGTTACTGGTCATAGTTCTATTTCTGTTTTAAATATTTCATCAAATAAACGTATTCTGGGACAGTGGTTATTTTTTTCTGGGGATTGCCAGCCGCTAATTCACAGATTGCCTGCTCTTCATATTTTTTCTTACGGTAATCTGGAGCAAGGGAAATGTAGCGTATGACAATAAATTGTTCATCCCACTGAGTGCCGATTACGCCAACAAAGTTGGGATTATGGTCACGATACAAAAATAACCGAAATTCCTTACTGTTTTTATTAAGCCGAATTTCATCTTTTAGATTAGCTAAATTTTTAAAGTCTGGGAGGTAGGACAATAAGCCCATCGCTACTTTTTCTTTATCATTTTTGCATTCAATTAACATATGTTCACCTAAAATCGCGGATGTGTTTTTGCATAAACTTCTAAAATATGCTTTTGGGATAGATTGGTATAAATCTGCGTTGTACTAATGTCAGAATGGCCCAAAATTTCCTGCACCACGCGTAAATCTGCACCATTTTCCAGTAAATGGGTCGCAAAAGTATGACGCAAGGTATGCGGTGTAACATTTTTGGTTATCCCCGCCATCTGACAATAACGTTTGATAATTTGCCAAACTGCCTGTCTAGTTAAAGCACCGCCACGATTATTGAGAAAAATAAAGTCAGTATTCTTACCTACTTTTAGTAATAAAGGATCACGGACTTTTTCCTGATAGCTGTTAATCCAAGAAATCGCCACGTCACTAATCGGAATCAAGCGCTCCTTCGAACCTTTACCGAATACTTTCAATAATTTTAATTCTTCATGCAAATCATTAAATTTAAGGTTAATTAACTCACTCACACGAATTCCCGTTGCATATAGGGTTTCGAGCAAAGCTCGATCACGTAAACCAAGTTTTTTCTTTACATCAGGCTGCTGCAATAAATTATTAACTTCAGCGACACTTAACGCTACCGGCAATCTATGCTCTTTTTTTGGTGAGTCAACTTCAAGCATTGGATTAAGTTTTTGGATATTCTGACGAACAAGCCATTGATAAAATTTCCGCAAACTCGAAATCATGCGGCTAATTGAACTAGTTGCCTTATTTAAGTCTTTTTGACCAGCTAAAAACGCATCGATATCAACTGCTTTTGTTGGCCAAGACGTAAAACCCTCGTTTTTTAAAAAAGTCAAGAAATCCATTAAGTCTTGCCGATATGCAGTGATGGTATTGTCACTGAGTCCGCGCTCAATTTGGCTGTATCTTAAATAATCTTCAACATCTTCTCGCAGTTTATGCATCTTGCTCGTCTTCTGGATCATTAATCAAACTAATCGTACCGGCAGTTTTATCTTCCGAAATATAACGTGCTTTAAGCAAATGGCCCAGAGCCCGTTTAAAGGCCGATTTTGAAATGCCAAAATAATTCTTAATTTCTTGCGCATTAGATTTGTCGTAAAACGGTAATGTTTTAGTATTCTTTCGCCGCAAACTCATTAAAATCATTTGGGCATCATCATCTATTTCTTCAAAAGCACGTGGCAAGCTACTCAAATTCAACCTGCCATATTGACTAATGCCGATTACACGACCTTTAAACTGCTCACCTAAACGTAGTGGACGACTCATCTGGGAGGCATGAACAAAAGCTAAATAATAATCAGTAGTAATCACAAAAGCGCCAATTTCTCGGCTAGAATAGACTGTTCCAAAAACATCCTTATTTTTCATATCGTTAGGAAAATGGGCTGCCAATTGCTCAAAAATATTTTCATCAGCCAACTTGGCCCAAATTCGCTCTTTATCGTCTGTTTCAAGGTGAACTAACAATTGATCATCTTTACGGGGCCACCTCTCTTTGGCAAAGGGCAAATCATCAACTGATAAAACGACATCCTTATCCGGTAAGCCAATATCAACAAAAACGCCCAAATCGAATTTTACATCGGTTACTTTACCCCAACCGTACTGGTCTTGTTGCGCAAAAGGTAGAAATTGTGTCATTTCCCTGTTATGCTGCTTGTCGTCATATAAAAAGCCCTTTATTTCATCGCCAAGCTTAGGCTGCTGTTCCTGAGTAATCTCCTTGCGCTTTAATTCGTAAGTCAGTCCCTCAATCTGAACATAATATGCTTCATCATTTTGGTCAATAATTTTTCCTTTTGCAATCGTGCCGAGCATAAACTTCTCCCCTAATTTTACATATTTCATCTTTACCAAGTATACCATTTTACCGAAAGAATTTGACAATCGCTAATCTTATTTAATTAGCGAGCAGTAGCACCAGTAAAATGAGTATTAGATTCTTGAAAAAACAAAAAAGCTAGCATCCCTGCTAACTTTTTCATTAATATTGGTTCACAAAATTAAAGATTTGAAACTTCGCCTTGGTAAATTGCACCACGACGTGCATCAACTGTAATAGTTGTGTCACCAGCAATCTTCTCAGTTGCTTCGGTTACACCAACAACAACTGGAATACCAAGTGAAAGTCCAACAACAGCAGCATGTGAAGTTAAACCAGAAGCTTCTACAACCAAGCCAGAAGCCTTCTTAATAGCAGGCAGGTAGTCAGGGTCTGTAGTCTTAGCAACTAAGATGTCGCCTTCCTTAGTCTTGCTAATAGCTTCTTCAGCACTGTTAACAACAACAGTCTTGCCAACAACTGAACCATTACCAACACCTAAGCCTTGAGCTAACTTGCTACCAATGATTTGTAATTTCATCAAGTTAGTTGTACCAGAATCACCAACAGGAACACCGGCAACGATAATTACTAAATCACCATCTTTAACATAACCTTGTTCCTTAGCAACTTTAGCAGCTACTTCAAACATGTCGTCAGTTGATTCAGGCTTTTCAGTGAGCATTGGTTGAACGCCCCAGCAAATGCCAAGTGAGTGTTGAATCTTTTCATCAAATGTCAAAGCCAAGATGTTGGCATTTGGACGGTACTTAGAAATCATTCTTGCAGTGTAACCAGAATTAGTTGCAGTAATAATAGTCTTGACACCTAATTCTTGAGCAGTCCGAACAACAGATTCACCGATTGCTTCGGTTACGTTTGAACCCTTGTATTCTTCAAATCTTTGTAAAGCTAAAGTATTGCGCTTAAGAAGTTCTTGCTCAGTTCTTTCGTCAATTTCAGCCATTGCACTAACAGCCTTAACTGGGTACAAACCATTTGCTGATTCACCAGAAAGCATTGTTGCATCGGTTCCATCAAGAACAGCATTAGCAACGTCAGAAACTTCCGCACGGGTTGGACGTGGGTTTTCTTGCATTGAATCAAGCATTTGTGTAGCAGTAATAACTGGTTTGCCAAGGGCATTAGCTCTTTTGATTAAATCTTTTTGAACAAATGGAACATCGATGAACGGAATTTCAACACCCATATCTCCACGAGCAACCATCAAACCATCAGAAACTTGTAAGATTTCATCGGCATTGTCAATACCTTCTTGTGATTCAATCTTAGGATAAATCTTAACGTAATCACAACCAGCTTCTTCACAAAGCTTACGGATGTCAAGAATATCTTGAGCTTTACGAGCAAATGAAGCGAAAATAAAGTTAATTCCGTGCTCTAAACCAAATTTAATGTCATCAGTATCTTTTTCAGTGATTCCTGGAAGGCGAATTTCAACGCCAGGTGCATTAACACCCTTCTTAGAACCGATTACACCAGTATTTTGTGCTTCACAGACTAATTCTCTGTTAGCATCGTCTTTTTCTTTAATTAATAAATCAACTAAACCATCATCAATTAGAACGTGACCACCAACATGAGTATCATCATAAAGTCCGTCGTAAGTAACATGAATCATGTCCTTGTTACCTGGCTTAGTTGCATCCATTGAAACGCGGATCTTATCACCAGTGTTGAGAGTGAACTTGCCACCTTCTTGATCAGTGGTTCTAATTTCAGCACCTTTAGTATCTAAAGCAATACCAAGAACTAAACCAGTTTCTTTTTCAACTTGGCGAACCATCTTCATCCGCGAAAGGTGTTCAGCATGGTCACCGTGTGAAAAGTTGAAACGAAATACATTTACTCCAGATTTTGCTAGAGCAGTAATAGTTTCAATATCATTCGATGCTGGCCCTAAGGTACTAACAATTTTAGTTTTCTTCATTATGTAAAAATCTCCCCAAAATCGACTAAATTATTTAGTCATTTCATCATTTATATCTAATAACGTCTCATCACTGCGGTGGGTATCATCAAACAAATCGAGAATATCATGTGTTTCTAATTGGCCATTCTCCATGCCGACAGCTAAACCGCCTTTACCATCGAGAAGTAACTTAACAGCATAATTACCCATTTTTGTCGCATTGATTCTATCCAAAACAGTTGGTGAACCACCACGTTGCATGTGACCTAAGATATTAGCTCTGGCGTCAAAATCGCCGTATTTTAGAAGTTCAGTTCTAAATTCATCGGCATCCATTACGCCTTCAGCCAATACGATAATACCATGATCCTTGCCTTCTGCAAAGCCACGTGTTAGTGTCTGAGCAATTTCCTTAATATCATAAGGACGTTCAGGAACAACAATAGCGTCTGCACCACTGGCTAGACCTACGCGCATTGCAATATCACCACAGCCACGTCCCATTACGTTAACAATGAAAACGCGGTGATGGCTGCTAGCAGTATCACGAATCTTATCGATTGCTTCTAAAGCTGTATTGCAGGCTGTATCAAGGCCAATGGTGTAATCAGTGCAAGGAATATCGTTATCAATGGTTCCTGGCAGACCAATCGAGTTAATGCCTAGACGGGTTAATGCCAAAGCACCGTGATAAGAACCGTCACCACCAATAACGATAACAGTATCAATGTCATGTTTCTTTAACTGTTCGACGCCCTTTTTTTGCACTTCTTCTTGTGCAAATTCTGGGAAACGTGCACTGTAAAGAAAAGTGCCGCCTAAACTTATCATGTGGTCAACTTTTTCAGCAGTTAGCGTAACAAAGTCACCCGCAACTAACCCGGCAAAGCCATAACGAATACCAACGACACCAAGCCCGTTATGAATAGCAGTCTTGGTAACAGCTCTAACGGCTGCATTCATACCAGGAGCATCGCCGCCGCTCGTTAAAATACCAATTCGTTTCATGAATTCACCTCATTAAGATTTATTGTGTAATTTCTCACATCCACTAAATTTTAACATTCTTTGCCAAAAAAATCTCACAAAAAATGAGATATTTTCTTGATTTACCAGTCTTTTTGCTTGTTAGCGCTATCAGTCTGAAATTGCTCAAGTATGCGCAAAAAATGCTTATTTGTAATTAACCACCCGTAAATTAGTCAAAACATACTGCTTTTTACTTGAATCAAAACGGTCATTTTGAACTTTTATTCCCAATAAATAGATGTTACCTTCTTTTAAAATAGATTGATTTTTTTCATATATATTAGGAAAAATTACAATATCTTGGCGACCAGTCGAATCAACAAAATTACCAAAAGCCATCGTGGTATTTTTTTTGGTTTTGATCAGTTTTAGTGACATCAGTTTTCCCACGGCAACTCCCGAATCATTAATTTCATATTGCTCTAGTGGCCTAGCCTTAAATTTTTCAGCATACTTTTGAACAGCAACAAGAGGCGAAGTCATCGTGGAAAAGCCTAAAGCTTCTTGCTCCATATCAGCTTTTTCCGCGCTAGTTGGTTCAGGAGCCTGCTTAATTGGTACCCCACCGAGACTTTCAGATAGTGCCTGATTATTACCAGTTAACTGAATATTTTCAATAATTTCTGGACTATTTTCCAGTAATTCATTTCGGTTGGCATTCAGGTTATCAAAGCAACCAGCTTTGATCATAGGTTGAATCATTTTAATCTTCAAGTAATTTGAATTGATCCGCCGTAAAAAATCATCAAACGAATCAAAAAGCTTATTGTTACGCTGCTTAATAATTTGAGTCAGAAAGTCATTTCTCAGACCTTTAACTGCCCGCAAACCAACTAAAATTTGGCCATTAACAATTTGATAGCTTAGTGCGCTTTTATTAATATCCGGTGGTAAGATTTTAACCCCAGCGCCTTGTGCCCGCATGATGTAATCACTAACTTTGAAATGATTGCCACTATTAGAATTTAACATGGCACCGTAGAATTCTGCAGGGAAATGCACCTTAAGGTAGGCAAGCCAAAAGGCTATTTTGGTGTACGCGACTGCATGTGATCGGTTAAAGCCATAATTGGCAAATTGCTCAATGTAGCTATAAACCTTTTGTCCTACCTCACGTGAACGACCATTTTTGACCGTGCCATTAATAAATTCGGCCCGCTTTTGCTCAATCACTTTCTGATTCTTTTTTGACATTGCCCGCCGCAAGATATCAGCTTCTCCTAACGAAAAGCCAGCTAAAATCTGGGCCGTCTGCATAACTTGCTCTTGATAAACCAAGATACCATACGTGGGCGCCAGAATCTGCTTCAAACTAGGATCGGGGTAAGTAACTTTTTCCTTTCCCCTTTTTCTGGCAATAAAAGAATGGATATTTTGCATCGGACCTGGACGATAAAGGGCATTGACGGCTACTAAATCTTCAAAGTTATCGGGGTGCAATTCGCGCAAAACTCCTCTAATCCCGCCTGATTCAAATTGGAAAACAAGATCAGTCTTTCCTTCTTGAAACATTTTCATCGTCGCTGGATCATCTAACGGAATCTGATTGACATCAATTCTTTTTCCTTGACTGTGAATCATGTCAACGGTATCGCCTAAAATGGTTAGATTTCGTAATCCCAAAAAGTCGATTTTTAAAAGTCCAAGCGCTTCAACATATTTTTTGGTTTGCTGGGTAATCGGGATGCCAAGCTGCCCTGCCTGCAAGCCAGAAATAGCTGCGATTGAATTATCACTGAGGACTAAGCCAGCAGCATGAATTGAATAATGCCGCGGTAAGCCCTCAAGCTTCTTAGCTGTTTCAAACAATAATTTGTTTTTAGTATTAGCTCCAACAAGTAACCGCATCTTAGACGAATTCTCGTAAGCTTCTGGTAGTGAAATTTTAGTCTTAGAATAAGGCACACTCTGCGACCATTTTGCCATTTCCGGTTCTTTTAAGCCAAAAGCGCGTCCCGTATCACGCAATACTTGCTTTGCGGCCAATGTTCCAAAAGTCAAGATTTGCGCTGCATGATCCATTCCGTATTTTTCAAACATGTATTTAATTACGTCATCTCTGCGATTATCAGGAATATCTAAATCAATATCCGGCATTTCATGTCGAGCAGGATTTAAAAAGCGTTCAAAGAGCAGCTGATATTCGATCGGATCAACTTCCGTAATTCGCAAAGAATATGAAACTAACGAACCACAAGCAGAACCTCGTCCTGGTCCCGTGACAATTCCGGCTCGATGGCAATAATTGATTACATCCCACACAATTAAAAAGTAATCATTAAATCCCATCTGATCGATTACTTGGAGTTCGTAATCAAGCTGCTTTTGGTATTTTTCCGGTGCTTGCCCACCATTAAAGCGCTCCTGTAATCCCTTTTGTGCTAAGTAGTAAAGATATTCTTTCGACGTTTTAAACTTAGTTTGCTTGTATTTGGGTAAGACAGGGGTTTGAAAAATAACTTTAGCATTACATTCTTGTGCAAGCTTGTGCGTATTCTTTAAAGCATCATCCAAATCCAATTCATGATACCTGTTGCTAAGTTCTTGGGCAGAAGGCAAATAGTGTGAACCCTTTTGTTTTGCTAGTTCATCTATGTCTTGCAGCATCTCGCCTTTTTTTACTGCTCGCAATGTTTTAGCAAGAAATTGATCGTGAGGTTGCAAATATTGCGTATCTTCAACACTAACAAGTGGTATCTTAAATTGTTTAGACAATACTCTAACATAATTGATATAAGTCTGCTGCTTTTCTGAGCCATAAACCCCTAAATAAACTGAGTCACTATCGTCCACTAATGCCAATAATTGACGTAATAAATCATTGCCGAGTTGTTCATCTTGCTTTTGCAGCTGTAAAAGCTCGCTATGCGTGTTAGCTGGAACAATAAGTACGATATCATGCAAATCTTTTTGGACTTCTTTTAAAGTTAAAACTGCCTTTTTTGTCCCATTTTCAGTTAACAGATTAATTCTGCTCGAAATTCGTAAAATATTGCGGTAGCCTTCATCCGTCTTAGCTAGAGCAATCAAATCATAGTGGTGTGCGCTATCAATCAATCCGTTTAGCCTAAGCTGCATCCCTAGCAGTGGCTTAATACCAAGTTCTTGCGCAATTTCATAAAAGTTGACCAGACCATAAGTAACGTTAATATCGGTTAACGCAACTGCTTCATAGTCAGCCTTTTTGGCCGCACTCAATAAGTCCCTAATTTTAATTGGGCTTTCTAACAATGTAAATGAACTAATATTTTGCAGTGCCGCAACTTTCATCTGGACTCCTCCTTTATTTTAAATTTAGTATACCAAAAACCTCTCTTTTAGTTTGAAAACCTGCACAAACTTTGCTAAAATTCTTCTATGAAAGAGGGAACTGCTATGAGTCGTTATATCGTAACAATTTGCTGGAGCATTGTTTATATGTTAATCGTCGGTTTTATTGCCGCACCTTTAACACAAAATGTTTTTAACTTGGGCGAAGCTGCGATTGTTGGTTTAATTTTTGGAGTGTTATTCGCTGCCATTATTCCAACTATTACCGCCCACTCAAGTAAAGATAAGAGCAAGTATTCTAAGCTTAAATAAAATAGATCAATAGTAAAAGCCATTAACGCAAATGCGTTAATGGCTTTTCTTATTGCAATAAAAAGTTTGGTTTGCAATCGACTTGAGGTTTAGCTTCAGTCAAAAATTCTTGAAACATTTGAACATAATCTTTAGCAAGAATTGATGTGATTTTTTCGGGAGCATAACCCGGATAAAATCCTCCGCCCATTGCGCGGTAATTATTGACAGCTAAATAATACGTTTTTTTATCTTTAATTGGTTGACCATTTAATTCAAGCTTAGTCAATCGGTGGCCCGGTTTTTTCTTAATGTCTGCCTGATAATTAATAGGATAAAAGATATCAAAATTAAATAATTGATCACGCTTAGCAGATAAAAAAGTGACTTGTCCCTTAGCGTCTTTTGTTAAAAAGGATAAGCTATATTCAATAATCTCACGTAGTTCTTGGCCAGTAAGCTTAACTTTGCATAACTGGTTTGCGTACGGGTAATTTAATAAAATATCACGCATGGTGACACTTTTGCCAAAGCCCTTAGCTGTATCGCTCATAACAGCAGTCGCAGAAACATCAGCATGAGTAAAATATAGTTGCATTTGCTGCAGAAGGTTGACAAATGGTGCTCCTTTGATGCGAGCTTGCTCGGCATTATTAATTGGTGCCGGTTGAGCAAGCTTAGCAACAGGTTGATCTAGCCAAATTTGCGTTTCTTTATTCAAGGTCGCCGCTAGTTTGATTATTTCTGGATCAGGAGCAAAGTCTTTAGCATCAATCAACGAAGCCGTTTTTGTCTTAATTTTTCTTGTTTGCTCATCAATTTCAAGAACAACTTTTCCCACCGCTTCTCCGCGATAACCCGGTTGTACAATCGCGGTATCATGGGCTACTAGGCTCATTCGGAGATGCTGGTGCCCAGTTAGCATGATATCGATTTCTGGAATTTGCGTTAATATTTGGTAACCTTCATTCTCCCCCGTTGCTGGTTCAGTTATCTGACCTGATTCTGGATCCTTTTCAAAACCGCCATGATATAAAACTGTTAAGACATCAACTTGAGGCCGCAATAATTGCGCATAATAACTTGCTTGCTCATAGGCAGAAGCAAACCGTAAGCCAGCGACATGCGCTGCCGATTCCCAGCTAGGGACCTTTTGCGTTGTCAAACCAATTAGTCCGATTTTTAGCCCATTTTTTTCAATAATCAAATAATCATTGCCAAAAGCCGGTTGGTTAGTCGTCTGATCCAAGATGTTACTATTCACGATTGGACTGAAATTATGACTAAGAAAATATTTGAGATAATCAAGCCCATAGTTAAAATCATGATTCCCTAGACAACGGGCATCATAGCCAATTGCTTGGTCAAAAGCTAAGTACTTAGACAAAGCACGGTAATTCTTAACCGAATGAACATAAGAGGCAAGTGGTGATCCTTGTAAGTAATCACCCGCATCCGTTAGAATGACATTTTCTTTTCCATAACGAGCTTGCTCGGCTTTAAAGATTGCACTCACCCTAGCTAACCCAATTGGTGCATCAGTGTCATGCTGGTTTTGATAATCAGTTGGCAAAATATAACCATGAATATCGCTTGAACTCAAAAATACTAGTTTCATTATTTACCTTTCCCGTGGCAATTAAATAATTTTAGGTAAAAAAAAGACACCACATAATAGGTGCCCTTTTTAATTAGTTGTTGTCGCTTGCGTTAGTTTCACTAACAACTTGACGACCCTTGTAATAACCTTTAGGTGAAACGCGATGACTTAAACGATATTCACCAGTAGTTGCATCATAGTGCATTGCTGGAACAGCTAACTTGATATGGCCACGACGTGAACGTTTCTTTTGCTTAGAAGTATGTCTCTTAGGAACTGCCATTTATTTGATCTCCTTTATTGTAGAATTACGTTTTTAGGTCACTAATAAAAGAGTGCCTAAAACACTTCACGTTTGTTAATGATACTATTGTATCTTAAATAAATCAAGATATATTAGTTATTCTTATCTTGATTATGTCCGTTTGAACCACAAAACCAACCAATGAGGACACCAATAATAATCATGATAACCAAAATAATTATCAATGGCACTTTCACATTAAATAAGCCAAAATTGATGGCCACATTGTTGGTATTGAGAACAACAAAGATTACTGCCAAAAGGCAAAGGATTAAAATCAATACCATTTTAATTTGTCGAGTTTTATCTTTCATTGTTCTGCACTACTTTCTTGATGCAAACTTAAGCGATAATTCATCTCCAATTGCTGGAAACAGATTATAAAGTTTAGCTAAAAATGCAAGACTTAGCGGCAAATTCAATTCGCGCTTATTGCTGCCAAAGAAATGGACAACTTGCCAGGCCACATCATCGGGATCCAGCATATAGCGCTCAACATTTTTAACGTAATTACCACTCTTATCAGCAATATTAAAGAAATTAGTGTAAACCGGTCCCGGGTTAACCGTCATTACTTTAACACCAAAAGGCTTTAGCTCAAGCCGTAAAACATTAGAAAACTGAATAACGGCAGCTTTTGATGCACTATAAGCAGCAGATTTAACGGTTGGCATCTTACCAGCCATTGAGCCAAAGTTGATTATTTGACCAGTTTTTTGATCCATCATTAGCCTGCCAATCAGTCTAGTGAAGTACATTAAACCTAATACATTGACCTGGAACATCGCAGTTACTTCACGCCGATCCATTTCGACGAAATTCTCGAACTTGCCAAAGCCAGCACAATTTACCAAATAATCAACATGTTTTGTTACCTTAACGATATTATTAAAAGCAGCATCGATTTGCTCACTTTCACCCATGTCAGTAGCAAAAATATAGGTAGGAGCACCTGATAATTCATGTGCCTCAGCGGCTACTTTCTCCAGTTTATTTTTATTTCTGGCAATTAAGATAACAGTAGCGCCGCGACCCGCACTTTCTAAAGCAATTGAATGTCCAATTCCACTAGAAGCACCGGTAACAACAACAACTTTATTTCTTAATGAATCACTCATTTCTTCTCACCTTTCATCGGAATTATAACTCGATCAAAATCATTTGCTAGCTTGGTATTAGGAAATATTTTTACAGCCTGATTCTCTAGTTTTTTGGCTTTAGCACCTAGATATCTAGCAGAGATATGGTCCAAATACAACCGCTTTACTCCATTATCGCGCGCAATCTTTGCAGCTTCAACTGCTGTTGAATGATAATAAGAACGAGCTAAATCAGCTTCATGGCCAGCAAAAGTCGATTCATGGACCAGTACATCAGCATTTTTGGCGAGTTGGGCAATCACAGGAGTTGAACGCGTATCATAGATTATAGTAACTATTCTACCAGCTTTATTTGGACCTAAAAAATCATTTCCATCTAATATTGTCCCATCATCCAAGGTAATAGTCTCGCCATTCTTTAGTTTACCAAGTAATGGCCCATTAGGTATATTATATTGCGTTAATTTGTCCATTAAAAGTTCGCCTTGATGTGCATCCTCGACAACCCGGTAACCAAAACTGGGAACGCGATGGGCTAATTTTTCGGCATAAACCTTAAACCCTTGTCCTTGAAAAATTAAACCGCCCTCTTCCAAGGCAACAAACTTTATGGGGTATGAAACCTTTGTCCGCGAAATTTTTAAAGCAGTCCTTACAAATTGCTCTAAACCTGGAGGACCATAGATTGTTATCGGACCGACATCACCCTGAAATGATCTAGTTGCGAGTAACCCTGGCAAGCCAAAAATATGATCACCATGATTATGGGAGATGAAAATTTTAGTGACCTTCCGTAAACGAATATTAGTCCGTAAAATTTGGTGTTGTGTTGCCTCACCAACATCAAATAACCAAATTTCATTAATTTCATCTAACATTTTAAGCGCAATGCTTGAGACGTTACGCTGTTTTGATGGTTGGCCTGCCCCTGTACCTAAAAATTGTAATTCCATATAATTCCTATTCTAAAATTTAGCGTGCTCAACAATTGTTTTGACAATGAAAGCACTGTAATACTTCGATCCTACTGGCGTTGGGTGGGTTTGATCTTCATAAAACCAGTTAGAATGCGCTTGCGAATGATTATACCAGTTAATAACTGTTAAATTGTGGTAGCGCTTAGCTGCAGTTTGCAAAGTTTTGTTTACCTGATTTTGCCAAGGCTTATTTGGAACATGAGTATTCACCCAAAATACTTGTCTTTTTGGACCAATTTCAGTCATCAAATGATCTAAATCTGACATTGGAAATGGGCCATTTGTCCCTAAGGCAATTAAGACATTATTAGCTAAAACTTTTTGCAATTTATATTGGTTAATTAGCCCAAACGCCACCGATAATTGCCTGGAAACGGCCGCATCAATGACGGCTTTAGGCATTAATTTAGCTAAATCATTACTTGAGCCTGCCATCACTGAATCACCAATTGCAGTCAATGGCACCTGATGAGCCAATTGTAAATCAACCTGACTAATGCCGAATTTTTTGAATGATTTATTTACCGGGTGTTTCTTAGCTGAACGTTTAGCCTGAGCAATCAGCTTAGTAGCCCTCGGTCCCTTAGTATTTGATTTCTTCAGCTTAGCAATTAAGGTCTTATTTTCCCTGCTTTGCCGTTGTTGATTAGCACTAATTCGCTGTGCTAACTGTGATTTATTATAATCTTCGGCTCTTGCTGTTGGCGAAACAAGAATTGCGACACTACCAATTACAAAAATTAAGCAGGCAATAACGGCCTTAATTTGAGGGGCATTACTTTCTCTTGTTTTATCAAAAAGACTATCTAAGTAATTCTTAGTTTTTGCCCACGTCACCTTACCCAATGGCTTTTCAATCACACGGTAGGACATTTCACTCAAAATCAAAATTAAGCAAATTTCAATTAGACGGTACAGCAAAACATGATCTGCCATATTAGTTACTTTATCTTCAAAAAAGATCATTACGGGAAATTGGTAAAGATAAATACCGTAACTCCTAGAGCCAATCCAGTTAAAAAGTGGGTTAGTTAGCCAGTTATTCCAATGGCTACAAGGATGTGCGATAATTCCAACCAATAAAACCGTAAAAACAGTAAATAAGAGCATCCCACCATAATAAGGAAAAGCATTTTCCGGATTCATCAACGGACTAAAAAATAAAAAGACCATAGCAAGAAGCGAGATTAGTCCACTAATGTCGAGCAAATTAGCATCAATTCGCTCGATTTTAGCCTTTAATTTATCCATTGGCCAGATTACAGCTAAACTGGCACCAAGTCCCAGTGAAAAGAATCTTGTATCAGTGCCATAATAGATCCGGTTTAAATCGACACCGGTTTTATACATGATTGCCATTTCTAGTGCCGATAACATTGAGACGCTAAATAGAATCCAAAAAGTGTTTTCCCGTTTTTTACTAAATTTAACCAGCAAAAAGATCACTAATGGCCACAAAAAATAGAATTGTCCGTTAATCGACATTGTCCATAAATGCACGAAAGGCGATTCATTGGCGGCAAAACGCTCAAAATAACTTTGACCATTTAAAATCTGCCAAAAATTATAAACATTTAACAGATTCGTTATCACAATCTGACTCAACTTAGCCAATAAATTTCGCTGAAAGACAAAAATATAAGCGGCACAAAGCCATAATAGCGCAATTAAAGGCGGATAAAGCTTTTTCAGCCTTTTTAAATAAAAATTCTTGTTATCAAAAAAGCCGTGATCATCATATGCCTTAAGCATTTGGCAGGTAACTAAGTATCCTGATAATACAAAAAAAATCGGTACCCCAAGATAACCACCAACAAAAGTATTAGGATCAAGATGATATAAAATCACCCCAATAACTGCTAACGCCCTAAGTCCAGAATATCCTGTAATAAACCGATTTTTTGCCATATTTCTACTTTTCTTTTTAATTATTATTGGACAAATTCAAAATTGAACGTGCCAATTATTACATCGTCGCCGTCAACGGCTCCTTTTTCACGCAATGCTTCATCTACACCCAGGTTCTTCAATTTGCGTGCTAAACGTAAGACACCATCTTGGTAATCAAGGTTCGTTCGTTCAACTAGTCGTTCTAAACTCTCACCTTTAATTTCAAAAACATGATCTTCAAGTTTAGTAATCGTAAATTCGTTTTTCTTAGGCGCCTGGTATTTGTATTCCTTTACGCCAGCTGCCGGCTTGACTTCCTTTTCAGCCTGCTTGCTTTCTACTTCCGCCACTACCGTTGCAGTATCTTGCATTAATTGGCTAACGCCCTGATGAGTTACGCTTGAAATTGCATAAACAGGCTGGTCAATCCCAGCTTGGCTAAGTTCTTTTTTAAACTCCGCCAATTTTTCAGCCGAATTAGGCAAATCCAGTTGAGTTGCAACAATTAACTCACGCTTTTCCTTTAGGCTTTGGTCGTAAAGCAATAATTCTTTACGGATCTTTTGGTAATCCTCTAAAGGATCTCGGCCATTTTCAGGATCCATTGAAACCAAGTGTAAAATTACTTTGGTTCTTTCAATGTGACGTAAGAATTGAATTCCAAGGCCAACTCCCTGACTAGCACCCTCAATTAATCCTGGCAAATCAGCCATTGAAAAATCACGGCCATCTGGCAAAATCACCATGCCCAAATTAGGAGTTAAAGTAGTGAACGAGTAAGCTGCAATCTTAGGCTTTGCCTTAGTAACTACTGAAAGCAGCGTTGACTTCCCAACTGAAGGAAAACCGACAAGACCAACATCAGCTAAAACCTTTAGTTCTAACCGCAAAACTCGGTCTTCACCCGGTTCACCATTTTCAGCAATTTCTGGTGCAGTATTTACACTCGTAGCAAAATGAATATTGCCACGACCACCACGACCACCGCGGGCAACAACAAGCTCTTGCTTATTTTTAGTCAAATCGCCAATTTCTTCATTGGTATTAAAATCATATACGGTAGTTCCGACAGGAACACGAAGATATAAATCTTTGGCACCGCGACCATATTGTGACTTAATACGGCCATTTTCACCGCTCTCAGCTTTAAACTTACGCCGATAGCGAAAATCCATTAGGGTTCTTAAGCCACTATCAGCTACAAAAATGATACTACCGCCACGGCCACCGTCTCCACCAGCGGGTCCGCCATTTGGAACGTACTTTTCATGGCGGAAAGCAACCATGCCATCCCCGCCTTTACCGGCTTGGACTTCAATCTTGGTTTGATCGACAAATGTAGGCATGCAAATTCTCCTTCCGTCTGCTCTAACTTTAAATACTATACCACAAAAGGCTTATTTTTCGTGGGAAAATTACCGGTTATAATGTCAATTTAACCGTCTGTGCTTGGGGCAGAGTTAAACCAGCATCACATAACTGTTCAACCGATGCCTCTTTAATTTTTTTCAATGAACCGAAAGTGCGCAATAATTTATTACGACTCTTAGGTCCGATGCCCTTAATTGAATCAAGTTTACTTGACAGTGCGTTTTTAGCATGTGTTCGGCGATGAAATGTAATCGCAAAGCGGTGAACTTCATCCTGAATCCGGGTCATCAAATAAAATCCCTGTGACTTTGGATCCATCGGAATTAATTTCATCGGTACCCCATTAATGGGATCCCCATAAAGCAAGTGGTTAGTCCGGTGCTTGTCATCCTTTACCATCCCCGCAACGGGGATATTAAGATTAAGTTCGTTATGTAAAATATCTTCACACGCATCAACTTGAATTTGTCCACCATCCATTAGGATCAAATCAGGCATTGGTTTATGCTCACGTAAAAGCCGACTATAGCGTCTTCGCACAACTTCACGCGTATTGCGAACCTCGTCGCCCCCATTTTGGTGTTCAACTTCACCCTTTAACTTATACTTACGGTATGAATTCTTATCGGGCTCGCCGTCTTTGAATACAACTAACGCTGAAACTGGATCGGTTCCTTGAATATGTGAGTGGTCAAAACTTTCAATAACATGTCCGTATGGCAACCCTAGAGCAGCAAAAATCTCTTTTTGTGCTCCCTTAGTTTTACGATTGCCTAATTCTAACAAACGGAACTTGTCGTCTAATTTCAACTTGGCATTTTCTTTTGCCATTGATAATAAAGACCGCTTTTGTCCCCTTTTGGGTGTCCTAACAGGAACCTTGAGCACTTCGCTGAGTGCCTCATTATCAATTCCAGCAGGAACTAAAACCTCTTTGGGAAGAACACGATTTTTTTGGCCATAGAATTGAACAATAAATGAGGTAAAAGTGTCTTCCGGATCCCCAGTGTCCGTCAAAGGATACATTCTAGTTTCTCTTCGAAGCAGCTTTGCTTGCCGAAGAAAAAAGATCTGAATTGAAATCCAAGATTTATCGACATAAAAATTAAAGATATCACGCTGTGTATTATCATTGGAGATGATTTTTTGTTTTTCAACTGTTTCTTCAATGTATTTCAATTGATCACGAATTTCCGCAGCACGCTCAAATTCAAGATTCTGTGATGCTGCAACCATTCTTTGATTCAATTCTTGTTTAACACGCCCGATATCACCATTTAAAAAGCTCTTAATTTTTTTAATTTGGGCGCTATAAACTGACTTAGGGACGGTCTTAAAACACGCACCTAAGCATTGACCCATATGATAATAAAGGCACGGTCTTTTCTGCCGCCCATTGCAGCGTCTTAAAGGATAAACCTTCTGAATAAACTTCAATGTTGCTTGCGCCGCGTATACATTTGGGTATGGTCCAAAATAATAACCGCCATCTTTTCTGACAATACTTGTCAGCTTAGTCTGTGGATCACGTTCATTGGTAATTTCAATGTAAGGATAGCCTGTTCCCTGTTTTAATTGCACATTATAATATGGTTGGTATTTTTTAATTAAAGTAACTTCAAGCAGAAAAGATTCCTTGTCAGTTGAAACCGTGATTATATCATAGTCACGAATTTCTCTAACCAGATCAGCTCGTCTACCTACTTGCTTACTTTTAAAATAAGACCGTACCCGGTTTTTTAGATTTTTTGACTTGCCAACATAGATGACCTTACCATTAATATCTTTCATTAAATAACAGCCGGGTTTTGCTGGGAGAAGTTTCAATTTATTTTCAATTAATTCTGATGCCAAAAAATCACTCCTTCCCAAAATTTGCTCTATCAATTTTACCACAAAATGCGAACTAATGATTTTTTAATGACCACAATCTAAGACTGGATAATAAAATGACGGTTAAATCGAACCAGAATATTACTGGCTTGTTAACCGCTTATTTATTATAATGATGATAATTAATGAAAGGAACGAAAATATGGGCTTAACATTTAAAAAACAAGATGAATTAGAAAAGTTATTCGATAAATTTGCTACTGTTCCTAAGGATAAAAAGAAAAAGCTTAGTAAGAAAGACAGCAAAGAAAAGAGTAAATAAAAATGACTCTCTAAGAAGGAGAGTCATTTTTATTTTATAAATTTTGCTCGATCCAATCCCATACTTCTTTTACATGGGTCTTTTTAACTGCACTATAAGTAAGTACACTAACATTGTCATAAGCTAAATCTAGCTTCTTGTTCAAATTAGCTATTACCTTGTTTTCCTGGCTCTTTTTAACTTTATCAATTTTGGTACAAATAACTAAAATTGGTAAATTCAAGTATAAAGCATAATTATACATTGCAACATCATCTTTTGTTGGTTCATGACGTGAATCAGTTAAAAGAATTAACCCTTGAAGGTTTTCCCTTGTTTCCAAGTAGTCCTGAATCATCTCACCAAACTTTTGTCGTTGCACCTGCGAAACTTTCGCATAGCCATACCCCGGCACATCAACCAAATAAAAATCCTGATTGACAACGTAAAAGTTTAGTGTCTGGGTTTTACCTGGCTGTGATGATGTTCTTGCCAAATTTTTGCGACCTAACAGTGAATTAATCAAGCTAGACTTACCCACATTTGACCTTCCTGCCAAGGCAATCTCAGGCAAATTATCTTTAGGGTATTGTTCTTCTTTTACCGCACTAATTGCATAATCGCTACTTTTAATGATCATTTGCTGCCTTAACTTCTTGGGTGTCCTCGCTAGCTCTCCGAGTTACTCGTGGTTCTGCGTTTTTAGTAATTACATCCTTAGTCACTTCGACTTTTTCAATATCTGGATCACTAGGTGTCTGATACATAATGCTCATCATTGCATTTTCAATTATTGTTCTCAGTCCACGCGCACCCATATTTCTTTCGATTGCTAAATCGGCAATAGCACTCAGTGCGCTGTCAGAAAAGTCGAGTTCAACTTGGTCAAGCGACAATAACTTCTTGTATTGTTTTACCAACGCATTCTTAGGCTCAGTCAATATTCTAACTAAGTCTTTTTGATTTAATTTATCTAAGGTGGTAATAATTGGAATTCGGCCAACAAATTCTGGAATCATTCCAAATTTAACTAAATCACCGGTAGTTAAATGCTTCGTCCATGAATCATCTTTAGTTTTGTTTAACTTGTTTTCGGCACTAAAACCAATAATCTTTTTGCCCATACGGCCTTTGACAATTTGTTCAATACCATCAAAAGCTCCACCAACGATAAACAAAATATTGGTGGTATCAATTTGAATTAATTCTTGTTGTGGGTGTTTACGACCACCTTGTGGTGGAACTGAAGCAACAGTGCCTTCTAAAATCTTTAGAAGTGATTGCTGAACCCCTTCACCAGAAACATCACGTGTAATCGAGACATTTTCTGATTTTTTTGAAATTTTATCAATTTCATCGATATAAACGATTCCACGTTCAGCACGTTCAATATCATAATCTGCATTTTGCAACAATTTCAGCAGAATGTTTTCGACATCTTCACCGACATAACCAGCTTCAGTCAAGGTAGTAGCGTCAGCAATGGCAAACGGAACATCCAAAATTCGGGCTAAAGTTTGTGCCAGATAAGTTTTACCTGAGCCAGTTGGACCAATGAGTGCAATATTTGATTTTTGCAATTCGGTTGAAGAATCAACATCCATTTGACTAATCCGTTTATAATGATTATAAACGGCTACTGATAAAACTTTTTTTGCGCTTTCTTGTCCAATTACATATTGATCAAGCTGCTTTTTTATTTCCATTGGTTTCGGAAGGTCTCTAGCCTTTTTTAATGAATCTGACTTTAACTCATCATCAATAATTTTCTTTGACAAGTCGACACATTCATTACAAATATAAACTCCGTTACCAGCAATCATTTTTTTAACTTGATCCTGTGTTTTATCACAAAAAGAACATTTAATTTCTTCCTGATCAGTAAACTGTGATGCCATTATATTCCTCCTCATATCTACAAGAATAAGAGTATCATACATCGAGCGTATTGCTTGAATAATTTGCTTGTAGAAAAATAAAAAGGCAGTTCAATAACCACCTTTTTACCTAGATTTTAAATCCTATCATTTTTTAGATTTTTTATCATCTTTTTTGCTTTTGGATTTAGCAACTTGTTTTGCGTTATCAGCTACAAGATCGATGGCTTTACGAACGTTGATGTCATGAGATAGCATCTCATCAGTTAAGGTGTTGCGAACAGTCTTTTCATCCATATTGTATTCGCCAGCAAGATCTTTGATTTCATTATCAATCTCTTCTTTAGAAGCCTTGATATCCTCTTTCTTAACAATTGCTTCAAGAACCAAGTTGGTCTTAACTCTTTCAGCTGCATCCTTACTAAATTGAGCACGTAATTGGTCCTCAGTAGTATTAGTAAGCTTGTAGTATGTCTGTGGGTCAATACCTTGACGTTGCATATTACCCAAATATTGATTCATTTGTGTATTAACATCTTCTTGAATCATTGCATCAGGAATTTCATCAATTTTGGCATTCTTTACTGCACCTTCAACTGCTGCTTGTTCAATTGCGTCTTTAGCAGCTTCTTCTTTCTTAGACTTTAGGTCTTTCTTGATCTTTTCCTTCAAGTCATCAAGAGTGTCAACCGAATCATCAACATCTTTAGCAAACTCATCATCAAGTTTAGGCAATTGCTTTGATTTAACTTCATGAATCTTGGTAGCAAAATGGGCTTCTTTCCCAGCTAAATCCTTTGCACTATAATCTTCCGGGAAAGTAACAACAACATCTACTTCATCGCCAGCCTTATGACCAATTAATTGATCTTCAAAGCCGGGGATAAAGGTATTTGAACCAAGTTCGAGAGCATAGTCTTCTGCAGAGCCGCCATCAAAGGCCTTATCATCAATAGTACCCTTGTAATCAATAGTTAGAGTATCACCCTTAGCAGCTGCACTCTTCTTAAGGACGAGTTCAGCATTCTTTTCACGCTCTTTGTTAAGCTCAGCATCAATGTCTTTAGCATAAACACGTGTGTTTTGCTTGGGTACTTCTATTCCCTTGTAATCGCCTAATTCAACTTCTGGTTCAACGGTAACCGTGGCTTTCATCGTCCAGTTTTTGCCCTTTTCCATTGAATCCGGAATAATTTGAGGTTGACCAACAGCAGAAATTCCAGCTTCTTTGATAGCAGCTGCATATGCGTTGGGCAAAACAAGGTTTAAAGCGTCTTCGTATAGAGCTTCTTCACCATAGTATTGATCAAAAATAACACGGGACACGTGACCCTTTCTAAAGCCAGGAACACGCAAATTTTTCTTTACTCTTTTGAATGCTTGATCTAATCCAAGCTTCACCTCAGCTTGGGAAATATCAAAAGTAAGTTCGCCAGTAGTTTTACCGGTTTTATTCCATTTTACAGACATTAATTAAATACCTCCAATGTCAAGTTAAACTGCATCGTTACATACTAAATTATCTTACATTAAACGCTCGTAAAAAACAAATTTAGACAAAAAAAATGTACTTCTATGAAGAAGTACATCTTTTTAAACTGTTTCTTCGAACTAGTCAAGAATTTCAGTAACTTGACCAGCACCAACAGTACGACCACCTTCACGGATAGTGAATTTAGTACCCTTTTCAATGGCTGCTGGCTTGATTAACTTAACAGTAAATTCTGTGTTATCACCAGGCATAACCATTTCAGTACCTTCTGGCAATTCAATTTCACCAGTAATATCAGTAGTGTGGAAATAGAATTGTGGACGGTAGTCTGAGAAGAATGGAGTGTGACGTCCGCCTTCTTCCTTCTTCAAGACATAAACTTGACCCTTAAACTCGCGGTGAGTTTGAATCGAACCAGGTGCTGCCAAAACTTGACCACGAACAACTTGATCACGGTCAATACCACGAAGCAATACACCAACGTTATCGCCGGCTTCACCTAAATCTAAAGTCTTGTGGAACATTTCCAAACCGGTAACAACTGACTTAAGAACTTTGTCAACTAAACCAACAATTTCAATTTCGTCGCCGACTTTAACAGTACCACGGTCAATACGACCTGAGGCAACAGTACCACGACCAGTAATAGTGAAAACATCTTCAACTGGCATTAAGAATGGCTTATCAGTTTGACGTTCTGGAGTTGGAATGTATTCATCAACTGTGTCCATTAACTTCATGATAACTTCTTGTTGTTCCTTGTCGCCTTGTAAAGCTTTCAATGCTGAACCACGGATAACAGGAACATCATCACCTGGATAATCGTATTCAGTCAACAAGTCACGAACTTCCATTTCAACTAAGTCGATCAATTCTGGATCGTCAACTAAATCGGTCTTGTTTAAGAAGACAACGATGTAGTTAACACCAACTTGACGAGCAAGCAAAATGTGTTCACGAGTTTGAGGCATAGGACCATCAGTTGCAGCAACAACCAAGATAGCACCATCCATTTGTGCGGCACCAGTAATCATGTTCTTGATGTAGTCAGCGTGACCTGGAGCATCCATGTGAGCGTAGTGACGTTTTTCAGTTTCGTACTCTACGTGAGCGGTATTGATAGTAATACCACGTTCTTTTTCTTCTGGAGCTGCATCGATTTCTGAATAATCTTCAGCCTTTGCCAAGCCCTTTTCTGATAAAACTTTAGTAATAGCCGCTGTTAAAGTGGTCTTACCATGGTCAACGTGACCGATGGTACCAATGTTTACGTGTGGCTTTGTTCTAACGTAATGTTCTTTTTCTGCCATTAAAATGACCCTCCTGTAAATTTGCAAGAAGTCCGTTGAGTAAGTAACGGATAGTTCTCTGTTGAATATTGTACTACTTTCATTGGCAAATGCCTAGTATTTTAATGCATAGAGCCATGCCTAATGAAAACGTCCTTTGATATTATACTAAATACGAAAAAAAAGTAAAGACTTTTTATCTAAATTATTTCGGCAAACTATGATCGATTCGCACGAACAGGTCCTGGTTTGCGCGCCCATCATGATGATCAATATAAGAAGCTAAGTCACTAGCGAAACTGTCAGGCTCTGTAATATATTTCGGCAATACCGGATATAAGCTGCCTAAAATTAGATTGACCTCGCCTAAAACGGCTGGCAATTGGCTAGGACGATGATAATACCGTGAGCCAATCCCCGAAACAACTTCACGGTATATCGGATCTTTTTCCAATAAATTGATTTTAGCGGGAACAAATTTTTCTTGTTGACCTAGCACTAAAACCGTAAATTCCGTTTTAAGCTGCAGCCGGGCTAAATCTTCGCACAAAACCAAACGAACGGCGAAGTTTAAACTCGGATCAAGCAATAAGCTTTGCGCGAAAGTCGTAAAATGCTCAGGATTCAGCTTAAATAATTGTTCATAATCAAATTTAGTTGGCTGGTTCTTTTGTCTGAATTGCTGCATTATTTGTTGCTGCTCAGTTTCAGAAATGGGCTCTACTTCAATAATCCACTCGTCCTGACTTAATTTTTGGACTTGGAGAGCTTCAATTAGAAAATGATTGGCCCGCAAAATTTTGCTGTACTCATCAAAGATCGCCTGATTTGAAAATAAATCCTTTTCTTCTTTGATGAGCGTGTACGCAGAATATTCTTGTTTGTCCTTCAAATATAAGTCACACAGCTGCAGAATTACTTCTTGACTATCGCCAGCTCGTAAAGCTTCTTCACAACTTTGGATAGCTAATGAAAAATTACCTTCAGCTTCATTCTTTTTCGCTAACTTTAGCAAATTTTTTTGGCTTAACGTCGTCATCGTTAATCTTTCTTAACTATTCTTTGACCAGTTTTATTGACATCAACGGGATGATGTTCCTTGGTTTTACCATTCTCGTTTTTATTGCCACGTTTTTGCATAGCTCGATGGCGATTTTGGTTAACCTCCATAACAACTGGTAAAACTACCGGACGACGATTAGTCTTTTTGTATAAAAACTTTTCAAGATCGTTTCTAACATCTTGCTTAATTTCCGTCCAGTCGAACTTTTTGTGTTCAAAATTATTTTTGATAGTGGTCTTAATCAGTTCAATACTGTCATGCATTAGCTTATGATTTGCTTTAATGTAAACAAATCCCCTGCTAGTGACTTGTGGCTGCGCAATAATTTTCTTTTTACGCCGATCAATTGTAACTACAGCAATAAAGATGCCATCGTCAGATAACACTTCACGGTCACGCAAAACAATATTACCAACATCACCAATTCCCGAGCCATCAATCATGATGTCTTCTCCCGGCACTGGGTTTGTTAGATGGAATTTGTGCTGCTTAAAGTCATAGTCTAAACAATCGCCATTTTTAGTAATCAAAATATTTTCTTTGGCAATTCCAGCTCTAATTGCCAAGTTTTTATGAACTTCCATTAAGCGGTATTCACCTATAACTGGGATCAAGAATTGCGGCTTCAAAATATCAATTAGCATTTGCAAGTCGCGTCCAGTTGCATGTCCACTGGTATGCTTAGCTCTTCCAAGCTCAATAACTGTTCCGCCAGCGCGATAAACCAAATCACTAGTTTGAGCTACAACTGTTTCGACAGAATGTGAAGGCGTCGTAGCAATAAAGACTAAGTCGCCTTCATGAATCGTAATCATGCTATGCCGCTTTTTAGCCATCTTCTGTAATGAGTTTAGCGGTTCACCCATTTGACCAGTTTCAAGAATGACAACTTTATCATCCGGCGTCGTCTTTAAATCTTTTACCCGAATTAAGAGATTCTTTGGTACTTTTAGATACCCTAAGTCCATGGCAGTTCTAACTATTTTGGCAACATCACGTCCTGTTAAAAGAACATGTCTACCAGTTTTATGAGCGCCATTTAAAACTTCCTGTATTCTGATTAAATTAGATGCCTTAGCTGCAACAATGACGCGTCCCTTAGCATTGCGAAAAACATTAGTGACATAATCGCCAATTTCTTGCTCGGAAACATTAGGAAATGATGCTTCTGCGTTAGAAGAATCACTGAGTAGTGCCAAAACTTTCTTTTGTGAAATCTCAGCTAAACGATCCAAATCTGTTCGATATTTCGGTGTCGCTGATGGATCAAATTTAAAGTCGCCGGTATATACAACCTCGCCAGCTGGCGTATGAACATCAATACCAAGTGAATCTGGAATTGAATGAGTTGTATGGAAAAATGAAATATTAGCATTTTTAAACTCGATTTCAGTTTCAGCATCAATAACATGAAACAGACTATTTTTCAGCCGTTTATTTTCCCGCTTAACCGTAATCTTTGCGAGCTCGATTGTTAATTGCGAACCAAAAACAGGTATATCATATTTGCGTAAAATATATGGCAACGCACCAATTGAATCTGCGTGTCCATGAGTTAAAAAAATGCCGACAACCTGATCACCATATTGTTCAAAGAAATCAAGATCTGGAATTACCAAATCTATTCCAAATAATGAACTATCAGGGTATTTTAGGCCGGCATCAAGAACAAAAATTTCGTCATTAACTTGAACGGCGAACATGTCTTTTCCTTGCTCACGAACACCGCTCAAAATCATTATCTTAACTTGATCAGTCATTTTATTTCCTTCTCTTTTTTGCTATTCAGTTGTTAATTTATGGATCAGCGTGATCACAACGTAAAAAGTACCTTTTTTTATTCTAGCATAAAATGCATTTATGACAAAAATAAAAAGCCAGTTCTTTTATAGAACTGACTTCTTAATAATTATTTTTGCGATTAACGACGCAAACCTAACTTCTTGATTAATTCACGGTAACGATTAATATCGTTATCTTGTAAATAACGAAGTAAATTACGACGGTGACCAATCTTCTTGAGCAAACCAACATATGAGTGGTGGTCATGAGAGTGTTGTCTCATGTGTTCAGTTAAATTGTTAATATCTTTAGTTAGGATAGCAACTTGTACTTCGGTTGAACCAGTGTCACCTTCGTGAGTAGCAAATTGCTTAATAATTTCATCTTTTTCTGCTTTAGAAATTGCCATAATTTTCACCTTTCAATAAAATAAATTGCCGTTAACAACGTTAACCGTCAGGTGTGAGCGAGCAAACAGCGTTAACGGTTCACAACAATAGTATAATACAGATTATTTTTTTAAAAAGCAAGCATAATTTGTCTTGCATCTGCATTTATTCTTCAGTATAATCTATTAAGTAAAATTACGGTCAATGGAGGTGAATTTTATGCCACAAATCAAATCAGCTATTAAGCGTGTTAAAACTCAAGACGCTGCTAGAAAGCGCAATGCTGCTCAAATGTCAGAATTAAGAACTGCTGTTAAGAAGTTCAAGACTGCTCAAGCCGCTGGTGCTGAAAACGCCTCCGAATTACATGTTGCTGCTGCTCGTGCTTTGGACAAGGCTGCTTCAAAAGGTCTTATTCATAAAAACAAGGCTAGCCGTGACAAGAGTCGCTTAGCTAAGTTAGCTAAATAAATTTGACTAAACTATCAATTTTAAAAAGGCAGGGATAATCATCCCTGCCTTTTTTAGACGCTTAAAATAAATAGCTTTAAAAAATTATCTTCACGATATTGGCCATTTTTATAATTATAATCTAGTCTTATTGCCTCTTTTAGTAAACTAGCTAGTTGCTTGATTTCCAAATTATTGTTTAACGCCAATTTAATCCGGTATGGGTGAACAGCAAGTTCCCGAACTATTTCTGGTTCACTCCTACCCCGACTTTTCAAAATCTTAGCTACTAAAATCAATTCTAATTGATTTTCAAAAACGGCTAATAATTGAACGGGACCGCTACCTTCACGCAACTGATTATCTAGCCGATCTAACGCTTCACGATAATTATGTTTTAATGCCGTTTCTAGTATTGCAAAAACATTCTGGGCAAAAGATAGATCAACATTCTTCTTAATTAGTGTCTCAGTAATTTTTTGATCGACCGCAGCAACTTTCAATTTATTAAAGTTGCTTAAAATCGTATCTAAAATTTGGTCGCTTCGTTCAAGCAACAACTGTAAAGCAGACTTTGAAATTTGATAACCTTCGGCCGTAATTAATGATTTAGTTATTTTACTAATTTCATAGGTCTTAACTTTTGTCTCTATGACATTAAACTGTTTTAAAACTGTTTTCGTTAATTTTTTTCGGCGGTCTAATTTCTCATACGAGGCTACTAATACCAGAACATCATCCAATTGATCCATATTAGTAAAAATCTGTTGCAATTGATTTACTTGCTTTTGGTACTTTTTGGGAACCTTGGCAGTCAGGAAAAAAGGATTCTTCACGATTATCATCTTTTTTTGACTAAATAAACTAGATTCCGTGATATCGGCAATTAGATTATCCAAACCATCAGTTTCACAATCTATTATCACTTTTTCATAGGAAGAAAAGCGCTCTTCATGCATCAACGAACGGGAAAGATAGTCATTTAAAAAGCTATCTTCCCCGACCAGTATCGTCTGCGGATTATTGCTGGCGGTATTTTTAAATAAGGAAAGTAGTGTCATTTGTTTCTTCACCTTAAAGCTAATTAGTTTTATAAACAGTAATAATCATATCACATTCCAAGAACTAACTTTAGTTTCCCAGATACCTCACTTATCCAACCTACCTTCTAGCTATTAAAGCCTATTGCTTTCTGCATTAGGCTTTTTTATTTTGCTTTTACTGGTAAAAAACTAGAGAACTTCGAACTTGCAAACCTGCTATAAGTCCAAGTAATCATTCCACAGTCTTGTGTAGACGCATAAGGAATATGCTGCATTCTTAATGTTGCAATTGTTTCTGGATGAGGATGCCCGAAATGATTATTCCTTCCGGCAGAAATAAAGACCATTTCCGGTTGCAATTGCTTTAAGAAAATGGGATTCGAAGCGGTTTTACTGCCATGATGGCCTAGTTTAAAATAATTAGCTCTTAGATGAAAATTGGCCATAATCTCTTTTTCGCCTTCTTGACCTAGATCTCCCGTGAAAAGCCATCTTTTATTTTTTAATTTAAAAGTTAACGACAAAGAATCCTCATTTTTCCCTGGACCGGGCTTAAAAGGATAAACAACATTAAAACTAATCTGAGGCTCAATTACTTGATCACCGGCTATAAGTTCCACCAATTGGTTAGAAGTAAGATGCCCTGCAATTCTTTTGGCAAATGATGGGTTTTTAATGAGTCCGGCAGCCATATATAGCTTTTTTACTTTAATTTGACTTAATAGCGGACCCAAATCACCAACATGATCTGCATCTTGGTGAGTAACAAAAATGCCATCAATTTGATTTATTCCTAATGCTTTTAACAGTGGAAGGGTAATTTTATTGACCTGCGGGGTAAATTTTCGTTTGCCAAAATTAAGTTTGCCGCCGACGTCGATAAGGTAGACCTTTCGCGGAAAAGGCGTAGTGATTAAGATACTGTCTCCCTGCCCAACATCAATGAAACTTACTTGTCCCGTTAAAGGAAAGTGAATCGTACAAAAAAGCAACCCATGTAAGAGACCAAGTCCGCCAATAAATTTAATTTTCTTAAGTAAAACACCGTCATTCAGACAAACTATTATTCCACCCGTCACTAAAAGCATTCCCCCACATTGCCACCAATTAATCTTACCAAACGACAATAAGCCCAATTGTGTAGTCGAAATCTGACCAATCATCTTTTCACCGGTTTCTAAAATGAATTCAAAAAAACCAGATATTGTTGGTAGTTTGGCAAAAATGAATAAGTTTAAAAATGTTAACGGCATTACAATCCAGTTAAAATATGGTACCGCGAAAATGTTAAAAATAACGGTTAAAAAATTAAACTGAAAAAAGTAAAACAGTAATAATGGCAATAGCAAAGCATTTAAAGCTATTGACTGTTTAATACTGGACATTTTATTGGTCATTTCTAATCCTAGTGCCAATACATAACTCAATAAAGCACCCACTCCACTCATTAATCGCGGATCAAATAGTAAATGAATTATGCAGGCGAGCCCCAAGATGTCATATTGCGCGATTGGAATTTTCTTAAATTTGAAGATTTGCTTTAAAACAAAAGTTAAACTAGCTCGAAAAAAGCCGGCCTGGCCTTTGCTTAGAAAAATCCCAATAACTAATATTAGCAAACAACTAACAAAACTTTCCTTTTCGGTCATCTTAAGAAAGGAACAAATTGCTGTAATTACTATGGTGTAAATGCCAACATGAAGTCCAGAAATACTTAGAATATGAATAATTCCCAGATCTCGATAATTATTTAAGATAATTTGATTAGCTGAATTAGGATTTTCTCCTAAAATTAGTTCGCTGCTAAAAAATCCTAAAATTTGCGGCATTCTTTGAAAATACCTTTGTAATTGGTAGCGCAAGTGATGCAAGTAATCAATTAAACCAGTTCTTTTAAAGGATATTCTGCATGCTTTTAAATTAACTTTTTGCCAAATTTTCTCACTAGCATAGTATTTTTGCGCATCGAATTGACCATAATTTGTTGCCGGTTCAATTGAATTTATTTCACCTTGCAAGTCACTTAGCCAGATTGTTTTTCCTTGTTTTGCTTGCCAAATTTGTTTTTGACTTAATTTAGCTGTCACTAAGACTTTTTTACCATTTAATGTCCCTTGGCCTGAAAGCCAGTCCTCGCTGAGTTTAGTTTCATCAGGATAAAGTTTAATCACCGAATTTTTAGTAAGAGATAAAGAACTGGGACGAGCAGTAAACCAGTTTACAAGCAAAAAACTGGTTATCAGCAATAAAAGGACAAATACAAGTTTGCGATATTTCGCTATGGCCAATCCGCATAAATAGATAGCTAATAAAACAGTAACTGCTTTAGCTATGATAGTCGTGCATTGGTAAAGCAAAAAGCTACAATCAACTAGTAATAAGGCGGCAACTAAGAACAGACCAGGCTCAATGACATCAAACTTCGAGTTGATCTTTAAGCGCCGCAAATGTCTTGTCTCCAATTCCAGAAATCTGCTTTATGTCTTCGATACTAGCAAATTGGCCTTTTTTCTGGCGGTAAGCCAAAATTAATTCTGCCTTTTTCTCGCCAATCCCGTTCAGCTTTTGTAATTCTTGAGCATTGGCTGTATTAATATTGACCTTGCTGCTTTTTTCTTGTTCTTTTGCATCTGGCGTCTCTTCGCTGCTTGCATTATTGGCGGAAGAATTAGAACTTTCATTAACTGATAAAACAATCTGATTGCCTCTCACTTTTTCTCCACGATATGGAATGTGGATCTTGTCTTGATCTTTTAGAATTAATGCCCGGTTAACATTTTTTAATTGGGCATTCCTACTTAAACCACCTGCTGCCATAATCAATTCATTCAAGCGAGCACCATTTTTTAAAGTATAAACTCCTTCATTTTTAACTGCTCCCCCAATATCACAAGTTACCTCACTTGTTTTTTGATTAACCGAAGTTGATTCCTTTTGCTTTTTATCATCTAAATCTTGCTTGACAGAAGACGTTGAATTAACCACTTTGGGTTCACTTTTGACAATATTGTTGCCACTTTCTTGTTCACCTTGGCTTTGGTGTAAATATAAAAAGAAAGCGATAATAGCAACTCCAGCAATCAAGACATATTTTTTGTTTTCCAGAAGGAAATCTTTGATTTTTTTCCAATTCATACTTATCACCTCTAATATAAGTACGAAAAAAAGCCCAGAAATTTTTTCTGAACTTTTTAGCGGTAATGTTTATTTAAATAATTTAAAGCATCTTCAAAGGTTCCAACAGGAACAATTTTCATCTTAGTTTTAATTTCTTTAGCAGTTTTACAAGCAACCGCGTAGTTACTTTCGCTCTTTTTTAAAACCGTGGTATCAGTTGGTGCGAAAAAGACCTCCGCGCCAGCCTTATCTGCGGCCACAACTTTTTTGTCTACGCCGCCAATCGCACCAACTTGGCCTTTAACAGAAATTGTTCCCGTACCGGCTATTTTATGACCTTTTGCCAGGTTTTGCTGAGTAAAAGTTTCATAGCTAGCCAGGGTAAACATTAATCCCGCTGAAGGGCCGCCAATTGCTCCAGCATTAATACTTAGTTTGGGCTTAGTCGTGATTTTAACGTGTTCAATTAATTGGATTCCGATTCCTGGCTTATTCGTCCCAGCAACTTTCACGATCTTACCAGTAAATTTACGTTCGCGACCGTTGCGTAGAACATTAATAACGACATTCGAACCGATTTGCATTTTTTGAAAATAAGCGATCATTTCCTCAGTAGAGTGAAATCTCTTGCCATTAGCTCCGAGGACGGTATCTCCAATCTGCAGCTTACTCTTAAAGCTGGAATTTTTTTGAACCTGCATGACATAAACGCCCTCATAATTCAATTTAGGCTTTAATCCAGCCTTTTTGGCTGCATAGTAAATCGCATTTTGCTGACTTGTTTCCATATACCAATTTTGTAATTCTTGGTATTGGCTGCTAGTGGCATCGCCGAGTAATTGTTCCTTGGGAACCCGCGTATAAAACTTTTGCGTATAACTTAATAGGTACCGCAAAACCGAGGCGGGACGCGTAGTTTCACTCACCGTTACCAAGTAAAAATTATTGGGCTTCTTGTTTTTACTCTTCATAAATAGGTTAATGGGAACAGCTTCTCCTGGCATTTCAATATAGTAATCAGTTGGCCAGCTTAACCCGATGGCAACTAATAAAACTGCCAAAATGGCGAGTAGCCAGTTACGTTTTTTGTTAGTCTTTTTACCTTGTGGTTTTGGATGATCGCTCATTAGCCCTTCCTCAACTTCTCTTTTAAAGCCGCTGCCGAGCTTGCTGGTAAAAAGCTGCTAATGTTTCCACCAAACTGTGCAACCTCCTTGATAACACTTGAAGCGACATAACTATTATTAGGTTCGGTAAAAAATAAAACCGTTTCGATTTTAGGATTTAAATCATGATTCATGGCTGCGATTTCCTGTTCATACAAAAAATCTTCACTATTACGTACGCCCCGGATAATTACTGACGCACCTAACTCTTGCGCAACATTAACAGTTAATTTATCAGGTCGTTTTAAAACCTCGACTTTTGCTTGACCTTCGGTGGCATCTTGCACAAGACTAACCCGTTTATCAACATCAAAAAGATATTTTTTTGAAGTATTAGTCATTACCACAACGTAAACCTTATCAAAAATTTTAACGGCTTTGTTAATTACATCGACATGACCATTAGTAATGGGATCAAAGCTACCCGGAAAAAGTGCGAAACTCATTTATCTTCCTTTCGATAAAAACGAACAATTGTCTTACCCAAATGATGCTTTTTCGTTAAAGAAAAACCTTCAACTTCACCAATACTGGTTTCATCATCTGTTTCTGCAACCACAATTGCCGCATTAGTTAACAAATCTTTTTCAAGCATTTTCTTCATATCAGCTGCAATTTTTTGCTTAGCATAAGGGGGATCTAAGAAGACTAAATCAAATTTTTGTTTTTCACTTGCCAATTTTTTTAAAGCAGCATTACTAGACATTTTATATACAGTAAACCGATCCTCTTCTTTAGTTAATGCGACATTCTTACGGATGATTTCAACGGCCTGGTAATTGATATCAACAATTGTGGCATGCTCTAATCCTCGTGAAACCGCCTCGATTGCTAGTGCACCGCTGCCTCCGTATAAATCAAGAACTTGGCCCCCCGCAAAAAATTGCCCTAAGCTATTAAAAAGCGATTCTTTGACTTTATCACTTGTTGGCCTAGTTTTCTGGCTTTTAAGCGTCAATAAATTCCGCTTAGCATATTTACCTGCAATAATTCTCATGATAACTGTTCCGTATTTTTTTCTTGTTCTTCAAGCAACTGTTCTTCTGCCTCACTGGCTAAGTCTTTAATCTGCTGTTCAATATGTGTACTTGATAAATCAATATTTTCACCGTTGGAACGGTCAACACCATTAACAAAATCGAGTGAGTTCAAAACAGCAATAGTTTTATCAGCATCTTTTTGATCAACGTATAAGACACAATAGTTCATTTTTTTCGAAAAATAAACGATATCGCCAAAGCGTCTCAATTTATATTGATTGCTGACAGAGTTCAGGTAAACAATTAAGCCTTGCCTCTTAGTTACATTACTAGCTACTAAATCATGGTTAATGCTCATTAATAGCCTCTTCCTCTTTTCTAATTCGTTCATTTGCAGCGATATTCAAGACTAGTCCGATTGAAGTCGAAAGCACGATTAAGGAAGATCCACCATAGGAAATAAATGGCAGAGTAACACCAGTAATCGGTAGTAAACCTAGAACAGCCCCAACATTAAATAAAGTCTCCGTAAAAATAATGGTTGTAACACCAAAACAAACTAACGCATCAAACTGTGATTCGGCATGAATACCAACATCCATAATGCTCCACATCAAGTAAAACAACAGCGCTAAAACGGCTAAAGCTCCAATTACTCCGATTTCTTCAGCCGCCACAGCTAAAATAAAATCAGTATATGGTTCAGGTAAATAGCCCCGCTTTTGCATGCTATTTCCTAAGCCGACACCAAACAGCCCACCATTATGAATAGCATAATAGGAGTTGACCAATTGAGCTCCGCCTTTTTGCTCAAGCTCAAAGGGATGCATAAATGACATGAGTCGCCGATATTGGTAACTATCTTGTAAAAACTTGGGGTTCCATTTAATGATTAAAAAAACGAGAAAAAAAACACCAATAGCAATTGCTAACAAGCAAAGGACTGCTTTCTTGGCTGGAACTCCAGAAACAGAAAACATCACTATTACAATCATTGCCAAAATTGCTGTTCCGCCTAAATCAGGCTCAAGAACAACCAAAAACATCATTACGCCAGCTAAAATTGCTGGTCTAGACAGATTTTGAATAATATATCCTTGATTAAAAGAACCGTCGTGACGATCAAGATAATAAGCTAAATAAAGCACCAGAGCTAACTTAGCAATTTCAAGCGGTTGTATTTTGATGACTTTTAGATCAATCCAACCTACCGCTCCGTTGACTGCTGCGTCAGAACCTTTAAAAATCTTCAGGATAATCAAATATAGCAGTAGCATCATACTGATACCTAAAAACCAAGCCACAAACTTAGTATTTTTAAAGATTTCGAGCCTTAATAAGAAAGTTACTGCCGCAAAAAGGAAGACGGCAAACACAGCATATATTGCTTGTTTGATTCCATATGTTGCCGGCTTAAAACCATTTACGAGCAAAATATCAGAACTAGCTGAATAGACCATGATAATGCCAAATACAACTAGTAACAGATAAGGAACTAAAATTTTATAGTCCAGATGTTGAAATTTCTGTCGCAAAAGTAGCCCTCCTTTTTTGTAAATTATTATCCTTTATTATAAAACAAAAATGGCACCACTTCATCAGTGAGTGCCGTTCTTGTTGATAATATTTACTTTTTGTTACGTTTCTTATCAGCTTTTTGCCGCTCAGAAGTGTTTAAGATCTTCTTACGTAACCGAATTGATTTAGGTGTTACCTCACAATATTCGTCATCATTTAAGAACTCAATGGCTTCTTCCAAAGTTAAAGTTTTTGGCGTTCTGATTGCGGCGGCGTGATCCTTACCTGCAGCACGCGTATTAGTTAGGTTTTTACCCTTAATAACATTGACTGCAATATCACGGTCACGGGATGATTGACCAACGATCATTCCTTCATAAACTTCAACACCGGCACCAATAAATAGTTCTCCACGTTGTTCAACAGTTTGTAACGAATACGTAGTTGATTTACCTTGACTAATTGAAACCAATGCACCATTTTGACGACCAGGTTCCCAGTTTTTAACAACCGGTTTATAGCAGTCAAAACTATGGTTCAAAATACCATAACCACCAGTTAGAGACATAAATTCATTGTTATAACCAATTAGTCCACGTGAAGGTACTAAGAAGTCAAGGCGAGTCTGGTTATTACCAGTAGATTCCATGTTCTTCATTTCACCTTTACGTTGGGAAAGCGAATCAATGACCGAACCAACATATTCATCTGGCGTATCAACTTGCACAGCTTCGTATGGTTCGCACATTTGACCATCAATTTCCCGGTAAATTACTTTTGGACGAGAAAGTTGCAATTCAAAACCTTCACGCCGAAGTTCTTCAACTAAAATTGATAAGTGCAATTCACCACGACCAGATACTGTCCACGCATTAATTTGATCAGTTGGTTCTACCTTCAAAGAAACATCCGTCCGCGTTTGCTTAATTAAACGGTCTTCCAATTTCTTTGGGGTAACCTTGTCCCCTTCACGACCTGCAAATGGTGAGTCACTAGCAACAAAGTCCATTTGCAAAGTTGGTGGGTCAATCTTAAGAAATGGCAATGCTTCAGGATCTTCAGCAGAAGCAATAGTTTCACCGACAAAGATATCGTTAATACCACTGATTGCAATGATGTCACCAGCTTTAGCTTCTGTGATCTCATTTCTCTTCAAACCAAAGAAACCAAATAATTTAGTAACCCGAAAGTTTTGTTGTGAACCATCACGTTTCATAACTGTAATGTTGTCGCCAACCTTTACACTACCACGGTAAATACGACCAACACCGATACGGCCAACATAATCATCCCAGTCAAGCATTGTAATTTGGAATTGAAGTGGCTCATCAGCATTATCAAGTGGAGCTGGAATAGCTTTAATGATTGTGTCAAAAATAGGGTTCATCGTTTCTTTTTGAGTTGCTGGATCCGCATCATATGAGGAAGTACCATTCAATGCTGAAGCATAAACAACTGGGAAGTCAAGCTGTTCATCATTTGCTCCTAATTCAATGAATAATTCCAGAACTTCATCAAGAACTTCTTTAGGACGTGCGCCAGGGCGATCAATCTTGTTAATCACAACGATTGGTTTAACACCAGCTTCTAATGCCTTCTTCAACACGAAACGAGTCTGTGGCATTGTACCTTCATAGGCGTCTACCAATAGCAAAGCCCCATCAACCATGTGCATGATACGTTCAACTTCACCACCGAAGTCGGCGTGTCCAGGCGTATCCAAAATATTGATGGTAGTATCACCATATTTAACCGCAGTATTCTTAGATAAAATAGTAATACCACGTTCACGTTCAATATCATTAGAATCCATTGCACGATCTTCCAGAGCCATATGTTCGGGCAGAGTGTCGGATTGTTTCAATAATTGGTTAACCAAGGTTGTCTTACCATGGTCAACGTGAGCTATGATAGCTATATTCCTAATATCGTCTCTTCTTTTTTCTGACAAAAGTATTCCTCCTCCACTCTTCAATAAAAAAACTGTGACAATGTCACAGTTTCGGCGGCACGTCAAAAACATGCTAATCGAAGTGTTTCATATCTGTATATTTACGCTCATTGATTTTAACACCTAACTATATACTGGTCAACGTTTATCCCTCTTTTTCAAATTAAAAATTTAGTATAGAATAAAAAGCAGACAAATTAGCCTAACTTATGGTAAAAATATAGATATAACTTTTTATGAAAGAGTGAATGTAATTGATTTTAATGAAAGATATTACCCGCGACGGTGATCCTGTGTTACGACAAGTAGCAAAACCGCTAACTTTTCCTTTAAGCGACCATTATCGCCATCTTGCTGATGAAATGATGGAATACTTAATTAACTCACAAGATCCAGAAATCGCTAAGAAGCACCAATTGCGTGCCGGTGTGGGACTTGCAGCACCGCAGGTTGGCGAAAGCGTCCAAATGGCATCCTTGCTCGTACCCAACGATAAAAACGAAATTATTTTTAAAGAAACAATTGTTAACCCAGAAATTTTATCTGAATCCGTTCGTCAAGCATGTCTCAGCGAAGGCGAAGGCTGTTTAAGTGTTGATAAAGTGATTGATGGTTATGTACCACGACCAGATAAATTAAAAATTCATTATTATACAGTCGATGGTGAAGAAAAGACAATTCGGCTTAAAGACTACCCTGCCATTGTTGCTTCACACGAAATTGAGCACTTACGTGGTCACCTCTTTTATGACCGGATTAACAAACAAAATCCGTTCCAATTAGATGATGATACTGTTGTTATTTATTAATTGAGTATACCCGAAATTAAACCGTCAGCTGGTGTTTGACGGTTTTTTTATTAAACTATTAGAACTCGATTCTATACTTGAAATAACAATTATGGTAAAATTTTACTAGCTATTGGGTACTTTAAGCTACCCAAACAAGAACGTTTTATTAACTGAATAAGGAGAATACAAATATGATCTACAAAGTTTTGTATCAAAAAGATAAGGTAGTTAACCCTCGTCGTGAAACTACTCAGACTCTTTACTTAGAGGCTGAAAATTTAGTCACAGCTAGAACTTTGGTTGAGGAAAATACCCCCTACAACATTGAACTCATCCAAGAATTAGCTGGAAATTCACTCGAATATGAAAAAGAGCACGCTGATTTTAAATTGACGTCTTTCGAGAGTAAGAAGTAATTTAAGTGCGTATTAAAAATAATGAAGTCGCTGTCGTTGCAATCGGGGGGTTGCACGAAATCGGCAAAAATATGTATTGTGTCCAATACCAAGATGAAATTATTATCATGGATTGTGGAATTAAATTCCCTGAGGATGATCTTCTTGGTATTAATTATGTTATTTCCGATTATTCTTATTTAATTAAAAATCGGAAAAAAATCAAAGCCTTGGTAGTTAGCCACGGACACGAAGACCACATTGGCGGGATTCCATTTCTTTTAGAAAAAATACCTGAAATTCCCGTATATGCTACACCTTTTGCACTTGCACTAATTAAGGGAAAGCTTGAAGAACATGGTATTTTGCGGACAACTGAACTTCATGAAGAACATGAAGATACAGTTCTGAAATTTAAGAAATTAACTGTTACCTTCTTTAGAACTACTCACTCAATTCCTGATACACTCGGAATCGCGGTTCACACACCACTGGGTGCGGTTGTTTTTACTGGTGATTTTAAATTTGACCTAACTCCAGTAATGAACCAACCTGCACCAGATTTTCAGAGAATGGCTAAACTTGGTAACGAGGGCGTGCTGGCCCTTCTTTCGGATTCGACTAATGCCGAAGTTTCGCAATTTACTAAATCGGAGAGATTCGTTGCCCACTCACTGCATGATATAATCACAGGCATTCATGGCAGAATTATTTTTGCCACCTTTGCCTCCAACCTCTACCGGGTATCAACAGCAATCGAAGCGGCAATTGATACCGGAAGAAAGGTTGCCATTTTTGGTAGAAGTATGGAAAATGGCGTCCAAAACGGAATTGACCTCGGCTATTTAAATGTACCTGAAGGTTTAATCGTTGACGCTAATGAAATCAACCATACTCCAGCTGAACAAGCAATGATTCTTTGTACTGGCTCTCAGGGAGAACCATTAGCCGCTCTTTCTCGCATAGCCAATGGTACGCATCGGCAAATTAGTTTACAACCGGGCGATACAGTAATCTTTTCTTCCAATCCAATACCAGGTAACACTTTAAGTGTTAACCACCTCATTAATAAGCTAATGGAAGGTGGCGCAAATGTTATTCATGGTCGCATCAATAACGTTCACACATCTGGACATGGTGGTCAGGAAGAGCTGAAGATGATGGTCAGATTGACTAAGCCAAAATATATGATTCCTGTGCACGGTGAATATAGAATGCAAGTTGTACATACGGAATTGGCACAAGCTGCTGGAGTACCAGAAGATCACACCTTTGTCTTAGAAAATGGTGAAGTCCTCTGCTTTAGCCCAGAAGGTTCAAGAATTGCAGGTCATGTTCCTGCCGGCGATGTTTATGTTGATACGTCTGGAACTGCAGATGTGGGTAATGTGGTTGTGCATGATCGCCAAGTGTTATCAGAAGACGGCTTAGTCGTGGTAGTTGCAACAGTTGACTACAAGCATAAACGAGTATTGGCTGGCCCCGATGTTTTAAGTCGTGGTTTTGTCTACATGCGGGAGTCAACAGAATTAATCAATCAAGCGCAAAAACACATTTATCACATTATCAAAAGCGAAATGGATAAAGTAGAAACGCCTAAAGATAGCGTTGTTCGCAAGGCAATTATTGAGAATTTAGCGGATTTCTTATATTCCAAAACTAAAAGAAGGCCAATGATTTTGCCGATGATAGTTGAGAAAAAATAATTGAAGCCCAACCGGGCTTTTTTATTTAAAGTAAAAAACAAAATGAATTCTAATTTAAAAATACACCTACTCGTCAATGAAACTGCTGGTAATGGTCGTGCAAAAAAGATATTAGATCGTATGGTTTTATTGCTGATAAAGGAAAAGATAACTTTTGATGTTAAAAAGAGTGCATTTGCCGGTGAAGCCATTCGGTTAGCACAAACATATGCCGACAAGCAGCATTTAAAAAACGAAGTTTTGATTATTATTGGCGGTGATGGATCACTAAACGAAGTATTAAACGGTATCAAAAGATCGCAGAATCCGTTAACCCCGTTCGCCTACTTACCGGCCGGAACCGGAAATGACTTTGGCCGTGCTGCTAATCTTCCGAGTGATCCGCAAGTGCTTCTTGACAATATAAAACAGCACGTCTTTACCCCCACCCTAACTGATTGTGGCTCCTTTAGACTTCCCGAGATTAGTGAGCAAACTTATTATTTTGCGAATAGTTTTGGGATTGGCTTTGACGCATATGTGAACCACCTTAGCAATATTTCTAACCTAAAAAAACTGCTGAATAAACTAAATGAAGGCAAGTTAATCTACGTTCTTCATATTTTATCGGCCTTATACAAGCAGGATACCTTTCACGTTGATCTGGAAGCTAATGGTAAAAGATGGCATTATAACGATGCCTTTTTAGTAACTACAACTAACCACCCATATCTTGGTGGTGGCATTCCACTTTTACCTTGCGCTAAAATTGATAGTCATAAAATTGACACGGTCATTGTTGAAAAGGATAGCTTAAAAAAATTAGTTAAGCTTTTTCTAGATCTATTAAAAGATGGTTCTCATCTTAATGACCCGCAATTTCATTATATTGAGGCAGATAAAATTACGGTTATAACTAATCAAAAAGAATTCGCCCAAGTTGATGGCGAGCAAATAAAAAGACAGCCCTTTAAACTTGAATTTGCTGTTGATCAATTTAGACTGTACCGGTGAAAACAAAAAGAATCATGAAGAACTTATCTTCATGATTCTTTTTTTGCTTTAAATTTGATAAAGACTATACGATTTTGGATTGAGCAAAAATATTCATTTTACGTGTAAGTTTGTTTAATTCTTGAAGATTGACGTGGCTACCAGTAGTACAAATATCATAAATTCCACCATCGTCAATTAAGCGATGCTTAGTCAAATTAAAGCCATTCTGCTGATAAAATGCTAAGCGCTTTTGTCGCTGTTCATAATTGTCGGCCTCAGAAGTAACGGGCTCAATATCTAAGAAGATCTGCTTAGCGGGATATCTTTCTTTTAGTAAAGTCAGTACCTGACTGCCATACCCGTGTCCTCTTTTGGCCGGCTCAATTGCTAAATAGAAAAGATAAACCGCCTTTTTATCAACCGCAGTATAAGTGAGACCAATGAACTGATCCTGATCATACAGACCATCAAATTGAACTGCTTTTTTTAAGGACAATAACTGCAACTGCCAAAGTGGGAATCGCTCATTTTGCGGGAAAGCACTTAAATATAGTTTTTTAACTTTCCGATAATTGGCAGATAACCATTTAACCTGTTTAAATTTTAAAATAATACCCTTTCTTTCTCTCTAAAAATTAATCTAAAATGCATCAAACGAACCATTCTTTTTTTCCTTTTTAAAGCAATAATTGAAAATAACAATGCCAACAATTAGCCAAAACAAATTAACTACTACAAAAATTATGTAGGTATTAAGCGGAACGCTTTTACCTATAAATAAGCTCCGTACGATTTCGATACCACTGGCATAGGGAATAATCTGCTGATAAGGCGTAATCATTGGTTGATAGATATTGGAAAACATCACCAGTAAGGCCTGCAATATTGTTGCCCACTGTCCCATTCGCTTATAATGAATTGAACCAGAGGCAAAAATCATCCCAATACCAAACATTCCTAAGTTTGAAATCAAGGTAAAAACAAATGTTAGTAAAAAAGCAATACACAAGTCAAGCAATGAAAAATGACCAAAAAAGCTCGTGACAATACTGATAATGATTAAATAAATCCAGGTGTAGAGTTCTTCAACAATTGTTTGGACTAAATAGATTAGCCATAAGGGAAGAGCTGATTGCGCCTCAGTTTCAAATATTCCCGATATTTCATCGCTTTCGACACTACTACTACATGAGTTTAAGGCAGAAACACCATTGCTCCAGAACAAATAGCCGATTAGAGTTATCAAGACATTGCCCTTGATCCCATATTGCTGACCAATATTATTACCGTTTGCTCCGAATAAAATGAGTAGCAGGGCACCAGCATATATGATCATTTCGGTGATTGTTGCACTGAGATAACGCAGTTTGATTTTTAGCTGCAGCTTAAGCTGAACCACAAACAAAGTTACCAGCTGTTTTAACTTATTCATTTAATTCACCCCTTGACTTTAGCTGTATATATTATGGTAAATTGCCAACAAATCAGCTTCTTCGAGATGATGATCAACTACACGTGGAATCACTTTATCTTTAATAAAGAGATATTGATCAACGACCCCCGATAACATCTGAGTATCATGCGACGAAACAAAAATCAGTTTATGCTGATTATTTTTCAGTGCCAAAATGAAGTCTGCCAAATCCTTTTGCGCAGAAATATCTAAGCCATTTGATGGTTCATCAAGAAGAACAAAATCCGTTTGCATGGCGGCACCAACTAGAACTGCTGCCTTCTTCTTTTGACCTGTCGATAATTCTTGAAAAATTGTCTTCATATTTGGAGAAAAATTCAATTCAGCAGCCAATTTGGCAATGCTCTTTTGGGCAACTTTGGGATCAACACCCTTAATTGAGGCAAAAAATTGACAATTTTCCCAAGTATTCAGCCGGTTAATTAGTCCTCTTTCACCAGAAGCAATAAAAGACGTGTGTGAACTTGCCCATTTAGCATAATTTTGGGCTACTTGATCATTGGTTATTCGGCCTTCCGTTGGCTCCAGAACTCCTGCAATAAGACGCAAAAGTGTAGACTTGCCTACACCATTTGGGCCGATTAGGCCTACAACTTTTGGCTGAACATTAATTGTTAAATCAATTTGATTTAAAACCATTTTTTTGCCATATTTTTTTGTTAGTTGCTCAAATTTTAGCGCCATTAGCAAGTCCTCTTTTCATTAAATTTTAAGAATTAATGAATTATAACATTGAAGTGTAACAATATCAACTTAGGTAGGAAATCGCTGCGGCAAGTTGGACTAATTCCATTATGACCGCTACTAAGCTTTCTTCATCTGCTTGAGCCCAAATTTCACCCGTATTTGCATCATATTCAAAGCCATCAGCTAAAATTAGTTCTTCTGCCGAATCTAGCAAGTTTTGATCACTGGCACTGGGATCAATTTTAAAAAGAGTTCGACCATCATCGCCAACCCGGAAATAATCATCTTTTTGTTCTACAAAACAATAGATTGACTCACCCATTGCATCTTGAACAAACGTAACAATTTCCCAAGCATTATCTGCGATCTGACAAATTTGCGTCTGGTCCTGGACCCACGAGCCGATTGCCTTTTTTAATTGTTGACTTTCATTAGCAAAATTTTGGTTCATTTAAAAAGTTTCTCCTATTCTGAGTTAATGCTTCATTCCTGGCTTAATATCAGCCATTCCAATCATTGGGTCGATTTTACCAGCGTAAATTAATTCAGAAGTAAGTAAATAATCTTTAGGCTTTTCTTCTACCTGCTCGTCTACTTTTGGTGTTTCTACCTTTTTCTCAGGGGTTGTCTGACTAACAACGCCTAATTGCTCTTGCAATTTCTGACTTAAACCAGTTTGCCGATCATTACCAGAAGTATTAAGCGCCATCACATACGCCCGAGGATCGCCAATTAAAACCAAGTTTTTTTCGGCACGCGTAACCGCCGTGTACAGCAGATTCCGTTTCAACATAACATAATTTTGCATTGTTAAACTCAAAATTACTAGTGGAAATTCCGAACCTTGGGCCTTATGAATTGTTATTGCATAAGCTCTGGTCAAATCAAATAAATCTTTTTTGCTAAAGTTTATTTCCCGTCCATCAAAGTCTGCAGTCATACACTTTTGCGGATTTTTTTCATCAATCGCTAAAATTTTACCAATTTGACCATTATATATATCTTTTTCAGGGTTATTTTGTAACTGTAAAACCCGATCCCCTATCCGAAAAGCTTCATCATGAACTTCGAGGATTTTACTGTTAGGTTTAGCCGGATTCATAATTTCCTGTATAACATTATTCAGATTGGTTACTCCACCTGGTCCTTGATACATGGCACCCAAGACTTGAATGTCATCTTTAGCAAAACCATGGGCAATAGCTCTTTCAACTATTTGGCTTACTACATGATCAACTTCATGCGGCGGACAAGAAATGAAAGAATAATTTTTAGTTTTAGTAAACAAAGATTGCTGATCTTCACCCTCATTAATATCATGAGCCAACGTAATAATACTCGAGTCGTCTCCTTGACGGTGGATTTGCTTTAAAACAGTTGTAGGAAAAGCATTAGCCTTAATTAAATCACTAAAGACATTGCCTGCACCAACCGATGGCAATTGGTCCTTATCTCCAACAAAAACGATATGCTTTGTATCATTAATGCTAGAAATCAGTTGCTTAAACAAAAACATGTCAACCATAGACATTTCATCGATAATTAAAATTTCGCCGTTTAATTCGTTTAAATCAGTAGCGTCATTTTCACCAATTCCTAATCCCAACATCCTGTGAATGGTCTTGGCCGTAATACCGGTAATCTCTTCCATTCTTTTAGCAGCCCGACCTGTTGGAGCAGCTAGCAAAAAAGGCGGATCGCTACTGTACAAAGACGAAGCAGGAATTTCAGCCAGCTCTCGCAATGAAAGTAAAATACCATTGATAATAGTTGTCTTACCTGTTCCCGGGCCACCTGTCAGAATCGAAATCGGGTTAGTTAAAGCATTTTTAATGGCCAGCTTTTGGGTGTCGTCATAGCTAATTTTTAATTTCTTCTCAGCATTTTTTATGGCCGTTTGAATTGCTCGTTCCTTATATGGCTTGGTGGTATTCTTCCGCTCAATCAAATTCTTCATCGTGAGAGCAATTTCGTTTTCAGTCTCAAAAATAGACTGCAATGCAGCATCTTCACCAGATACAACAATTTTGCCCTGGTGCTGGAGATTGTTAACGCACGTAGCAATGGGATCAAATTGTTTAATTTGTAATAACTTACTTGCTTGTGTTAGAAGTAACGCCAACTTTACAAAGGTATTTCCCTCTTTACTTAGTTCATCGAGTAAAATTTGGAAAATTGCACCATTAATACGTCGCGGATCATCGGCAGCAATTCCTAATTTACTGCCCATTCTATCAGCACTTTTAAACGCATAGCCCGTAACTTCTGCAATCGCGGCATACGGATCTTGCTCCAATTTAGCGAGAGTTTCACCGTGATAAATTTGATACAGTCTAGCTGCCACTTTTTTATTTAAGCCAAATTGTGCTAATTTAAGAACAATCTCTGAGTATGAGTCCATTGAATTAACACCCGAAATCAAACTGTCCTTTTGCTTTTTGGTTAATGGCAATGTGGCCACTTTAGCCGGATTATCTTTTAACACGGTTAAAGCATTTGTTCCTAAAGCTGAGATGATAGTATCCGCAGCCTTTTTCCCAATTCCCGGAAATTTACTGGAACTTAAATAGCGTGTTAAACTTCCTTTTTCTTGCGGAACTGATTGCTTATAGCTGTCACAGCGAAATTGCAAGCCAAATTTATTATGTACGACTAGCTTGCCGTCAAAAGTGTAAGTTCCACCTTCCTGAATATCGCCAAAACTACCAGTAACTTTAATTTCTTCTCGATCATAATCTTCTAGTTTACCAATGATAGTTACATCAAGAATTTTAAAAAGATCCTGATCGTTTTCAAAAACTATTCGATTTAATTTACCGTTAAACTTAGTCATTTTTCTTTTCCGAATCGTTAATCATTTTTAAAATTGCATCATATTGTTCTTGAGCCTGCTGGTAAAATTTAGGATCCTCTTGTTTAGCCTTGTGTAAATATTCTTCAGCTTCCTTGCGATTATCATTAAGAGTTGTTATGCCTAGCATGAAATTGACCTTAGCACTTCTTTGATTCTCGTTTACTTGCTGATAACTCGATTTTGCACTAGTTAAATTACCTAGGCTTAACCAAATATCTCCTAGCAATTCTTTAACCCGATTATCGATATTTTTGATTGTTAATGCATGGGCTAAAGCCTTCTGTCTTTGTCCCAATTTGAGAAAAACCAGAGCCTTTTGGTATAAGACCAAGTCATCATTTGGGATTTTGTTTAATAACTCTAAAGCTTTAGCAAAATCGCCTTGCAGATATAGACAAACTGCCAAATCATAGTCTAAATCTTGCGGATTTCTAACAAGATGTTTTGCTTGTTCTAAAAGCTGCGTTGCTTGGTCAAAACTCCCCTGTTCAATTAGACAAGTAGCAAGTTTTAGGTAATTTTCAGTATTTTGCGGGTCTGCATCAATTTTAGTAATCAGATCATGAATCTGCTTTTCAGATTGCTGCTTATTTTTTGCTTGGTTATTTTGGTCATTTGTCATAGTGAATCTGTTCCTAATATTTTTCTTCCTAAAAACTTAGTTTCATTCCAAACGAGTAAGTGAAAACTTTTTCCCTGATCGGTCGTTTCCAAAATACTTAAACTAGTATTACTGAGGGCGCCATTATGACGAATATCATAAAGAGGATAAGCTAAAAGTCCGCCCATGATCGCGCTTAAAGCTGCACCATGACTTACAACAATTACTTTATTGCTATCATCAGGATATTTTTGAGCAATTTCCTGGGCAAAACTCCATCCACGCTGAATCACGTCTGAATAATTTTCTCCACCGATGCTTTTACCATCATACTTTTCAGGACTATCCCAAATATCAGCGACTTGCTGTGGGTACTGCCTAGCAGCCTCTGAAAAATTAAGTCCTTCCATTTTACCCAAGTCAAATTCGCGTAAACGCTTGTCTCGGTTAATTATTAAAGAAGAAGACATACTCGACTTTAATCTTTTGGCAGTTTCATATGCACGATTTATCGGACTAGAATAAAAGCCAGCAAACTCCGTTTGACTTAAATAATGTCCAAGTTTTTGAATATCAATTAAACTTTGGGGTAAGAGTGGAGAATCACCATGTGCTCCCTGAAATTTTCGTTCTAAGTTCCATTCTGTTTTTCCATGCCTTATAAAATAAATCTGCATTACTAATCGATCAATCTCCTCTTATTGTTACCTTCATAGTTTATCATTTAATTAACGCAATTGAAAAAAGCAAAAAATTCAATAAGACTAACAATCTTATGTTGTATTTGAAAAAGCCAACAAAAAAAGAAAAATGCTCTATACACATTTTTCTTAATTGTTATTACTGTTTAAACTAGCTGTAATTTTTGCTCATTCTGGTAAGCACAATCAATATTGCCGCCACCAAGACACTCTTCACCATTATATAAAACGAGTGCCTGACCAGGTGTAACTGCTCGAGCCGGCTCAGCAAAGTAAACCGTCGCGGTATTGGTTGCTGCGTGGTAATCCACTGTTACTTCAACATCTGGCTGACGGTAACGAAACTTTGCGCTACAATGGAGCGTTAAGTCATGATCAGGCTGACCAGTAAAAAACGTCATCCCGCTTGCCTTAAGCTCAGTCGCATAAAGCAACTTGCTATCATAGCCTTGCTCCACAATTAGTTCATTCTTAGCTAAGTTTTTCCCGACCACAAACCAAGGTGCAGTAGACTCCTTGGTCGAGCCAAGTCCTAGACCTGAACGTTGACCGATGGTGTAATACATCAAACCAGCATGCTCGCCTACGACCTTACCGTCAGGAGTAACCATTTTACCCGCTTGTGCTGGCAAAAATTCACTCAGAAACTTTCGAAAATTACGTTCACCGATGAAGCAAATTCCAGTAGAATCCTTCTTTTTAGCATTTACTAAACCATTTTTAATGGCGATTTCTCTAACCTGCGGTTTGGTTAGATTTGCTAACGGAAAAATCACCCGCTTTATTTGGTCTTGCGTCAATTGACTTAAAAAATAGGTTTGATCCTTATTCCCATCTTTTGGACGCATCATATGAGTAATACCGTTTTTATCAGTCACGGTCTTAGCATAATGACCCATAGCAATATAGTCGGCATCTAAATTTAAAGCAAATTCTAAAAACGATTTAAACTTAATTTGACTGTTACACATTACATCGGGATTAGGCGTCCGTCCTTTTTGATATTCGTTTAAAAAATATTCAAAAACGCGGTGCCAATATTCTTTTTCAAAGTTAATTGAATAATATGGAATACCAATCTGATCTGCAACTTTTTTAACATCTTCGTAATCTTCAGTTACGGTACAAACACCGGCGTCATCTGTGTCATCCCAGTTCTTCATGAAAACACCGATGACATCATAGCCCTGCTCTTTAAGCAATAATGCAGATACAGAGGAATCAACTCCGCCACTCATTCCAACAACAACTCTGGTCTTTTTAGCCAATTAAATCAATCCTTTACAGCAACAATAATATTACGCTCTTCAAGATCTTTTAAAATATAGTTCAAAAGTTCAACCGTGGGCGCTAATTGCTTGTTTTTAAAAATATTCACTTTTTGCAAACCATTACGATCCGTAATGACCATCGTTAAATGGTTCAAATCTTTGTTAATCGTCATCTTAAGCTTGGTTGGCGCATTATAAGGTGAATCATTGTACAAAGGATGTTCGTAATTAAAATTCCCTTTAACTGTTTTAACAAAGCCCGCATCAATTAATGCATAAAGCTTTAGTTCTGGACTAAGCGTAAATTTACGATTATCACCATTGATTATAACTGTATTTGCCATGATTACACCTCTTGCTTACAAATAATAAGTTAATTTTTCTTAAAAAGCAACTAATTTTCCCTTTGTTGGACTTTTTTAACGATCTTGCTTAGTTGCTCAGCAAATTCCTCTACTTCTGTTTCAGTATTATACCGGCCAAATGAAATTCGGATTGATTCTGAAATTCTAGGAGAATCCTTACCAAAACAAGCAATTAACACATGCGACGGCTCAAGTGAACCAGCTGTACAAGCGGAGCCACCCGAGACAGCAAAACCAGCTAGGTCAAGATTAGCCTGCAGCACTGTAGTTGAAACACCATTTAGACGTAAATTTAGAACGTGATGGGATACATTTTCACCCACGCCACCATTAATCTGATAAGCAATTTCTTCTGCAGTCAATTTGTCTAAAATAATTTTTTGTAATTTTTGATATTTATTCTGCAAATCATTCTTATCAATAGCAGTAATTTCTGTAACAGCTTCACCAAAACCAGCAATACCAGGAACATTCTCCGTTCCAGCCCGCCTTTTAGTTTCTTGCTCTCCACCGTAAACGAGTGGCGGTAACTTAATTTGGTTATTTTCATATAAAAAGCCAAGAAATTTGGGACCATTTATTTTATGGGCTGAAGTAGACAACAAATCTATCTTCATTTCTTTGACATCCAAATCAATATTACCCAGCCCCTGAACCGCATCAACATGAAAATAAGCGTTGCTTTGAGCTACAATTGCCCCAATTTCCTTTAATGGATTAATTGCTCCAATTTCATTGTTGACCGCCATGATTGATACCAGAATCGTTTCAGGCGTTAAAGCTTTTTTTAGGTCATTAAGAGCAATATGACCATGTTCATCTACATCAAGATAAATTACATCAAAGCCTTCTTGCTCTAACTTTTTCATTGGGTTTAAAACAGAAGGATGCTCAATTTTAGTCGTAATAATACGCTTACCTTCGTTTTGCCGACTGTGAGCAGTACCTAAAATAGCGGTATTATTACTTTCGGAGCCCCCAGAGGTGAAGATGATTTCATTATCCTTGGCATTAATCGCTGCCGCAATTTTTGAACGAGCCTGATCAATTACATGCCGTGCTTTTCTCCCCAACTCATAAGTGCTAGAAGCATTGCCGAAATCATCCTTCATCTCCTTGGTAATCACATCAATCACTTTGGGAGACATCGGTGTTGTAGCTGCATTATCAAGATATATTTGTTTCATGATTTAATTCATCTCTTCTAAATAGGCACAAATTAATTTAGCAGCCTTTGACCCTACTTTTTGCGCAAAATGATCGAAATCTTCATTTGCATCATTATCGCCATTATCTGAAATAGCACGCATAGCTACTAATGGTTTATTAAAATGCGCGGCAACCTGTGCAAAAGCTGCTCCTTCCATTTCAACTCCTAAAGCAGTTGCAAAGTTCGCCTTAATCGCATCTTTTTGCGCTTCAGAGCCGATAAAAGAATCTCCAGTAACTATTAAACCTTCTTGAAATTTGACGTTCTGTTGCTCTAAAAAAGTAGCAAATCGTTTTCTAGCAGGTGAATCTAGTTTAAAAACTGCGGGTTCTCCCGGAATTTGCCCTTCAACATAATCACCAGCAAGAGTGTTATGCGCATCATGATAAGCAAAAGCGTTAGCTAGTATCAAATCTTCTTTGTGCACTTTCGCCTGTAAAGATCCAGCGGAACCTGTCATGAATATTAAGTCAATATCCACTATGCTTAGCAAGCTAGCTAGGTTCATCGCAGCCTGAACTTTACCTATTCCACTCAAACCAATATAAATATCATTATGGTTAACGCAAAAATGCTCGAATAACGTTGATCCGAACATTTCTTTGCTACCAGAGTGAAAATACTTATGATAATATTCTGCCTCAATTTCCATTGGGACAATAATTGCTATCTTCATTTTTACCCTCGTTAATTTTATAGATGAAATAACGCCAGTAATACCAAAATAATTAAAACTAGCATAATAAAAATTGCTCGATTCAATTTTTTCTTTAGTCTAAGACCTTTTTGTTCACTAGTAAGTGTACGGTCATTCGGGGAAATATGCGAATTAGCAGTTTTTTGGCTAAAATTGCCTTGTTTTCGCCGCTTTTCGCGCGTATTTTCCCTATTTGGCTGCTGAACATTCGACGCACCATCATTTTCAGACCGAGTAAATTCAGGGTTAACGTCAACTTCCTCATCATTGCCATCAAATGCCGATTTAATTGTATTGAAAAAGCCCTTATTCTTTTTATGCTTATTTTTCTTACGGTAATCTGATCGTTTTTCAGTCATCTTAATCCTTTGCGTTTGCACCTGTTAAAAGCATATTTTCCCATACGCTCATTGCATACAATGTCTTTGCATCAACAATTTTACCCTGTGCAGAAAGTCTCTTCAACTCTTCTAAACTGAACCAATGGCCAGTTAAAAATTCATCAGAATCAAGTGGCCTTTTATCAGTCAATTTTGTTAATGTATCGCAATAAAATAAATACAATTTCTCATTGGTAAAACCAGGTGACGAATAAAAATCTGTGATTTTTTCCCAATAATCGGCATGGTAGCCGCCCTCTTCATTCAGTTCCCGTTTCATCGCGTCCAAAGGACTCGCATCAGTTTCGTCAACCAAACCAGCAGGAATTTCTAAAGTTAGTTCCTTAATTGGTTCCCGCCATTGTTCAACTAAAAGCATTTCTTGCTTTTCATTTACGGCAATAGCTGCCGCTGCAGGTTGATGCTTAACCACTTCTCTAAGAGTAGTTTCACCATTAGGTAATTTAACTGTTCTAACCGAGAGGTCAACAATTCGACCTGAGAAAATCTGTTTTGAAGAAATTTCAGTTTCTGTTAAATCCATTTATTCACTTTCCTGTAGATTGGGCCAAGTAAACATTTACGCACTGAAGCCCATTTTTTCCTTGAGCAAGTTGATATTTAACTTTTTGCCCAACTTGAAGACGACGATAGCCCTCTTCTTTAATTGCAGTATAAAATACAAAATACGATTTATGGTTCTCACTATCTTCAATAAAACCAAAACTGCTGTTTTGATCAAATTGTTTTACTGTACCTAAACGCATTATTCCTCTAATCCTTCTTGGACAATATCTGGATAATCGCTTTTGACTATCTTAGCACAACGTCCACAAATTAGTGGCAAATCTTTGTCCTCACCAATATCAGTTCTGATCATCCGGCAACGTGGACAAACCTCGCCTTCAGCACGTTCAACAATATATGACCCATTAGTCAATTTTTCGGCATTTGCCGGTGCTGGGTCAGTTGCAATGGTTAATTTAGAAACAATTAGAATTTGTCTGAAGTTGGCATCAAGTTTAGCTAAAACGGCTTCAGTTTCCTTATCAGGATAAATTGTCACTGCAGCTTCAAATGACTTACCAATCAACTTCTTATCACGTGCTTGCTCTAAAGCCTTCAAAACATCGTCACGCATACTCATAAATTGTTTCCAGTCTGCTAGTAGTTCCGCCTCATTTTGATATTCGGAAACTTCTGGCATGTCAGCTAATTGGACATAGTCTTCTTTTTCTTTTAAAAATGACCAAATTTCTTCCATCGTGTGAGGTAAGATTGGCGTTAATACTTTGGCTAATTTGACTGCTGCATCGTAAATAACGGTTTGCATTGAGCGTCTAGCATGACTGTCTTGACCTTCAATATACAAAACATCTTTAGCAAAATCCAAGTAGAACGCAGATAAATCATTTGAAATAAATGAAAAGACCTTCTTATAGACCGTATTAAAATCATATTGCTCGTATTTATCTAAGCAAGTTTTTACCAATTGGTTCAAAAGTACTTCGAGATATTGATCAACTGAGTTTAACTCTTCATACGGAATTCGATCTTTTTCTGGATCAAAGTCAGACGTATTGGCAAGCATATAACGGAATGTATTTCTAATCTTCCGGTAGCTCTCTGAGGTCTGCTGCAAAATATCCTGCGAAACGGCAACGTCGGAAGTTGCATCTACAGAAGCAACCCAGAGTCGAATAATTTCGGCTCCCATCCGTTTGATTACATCATTTGGTGCGATAACGTTACCAAGTGACTTAGACATTTTATGTCCCTTATCATCAAGGACGAACCCTTGAGATAAAATACTGCGGTATGGCGCTTGTCCTGTAGTAGCAACTGAAGTAATTAAACTTGAGTTAAACCATCCCCGGTATTGATCACTACCTTCAAGGTATAAGTCGGCAGGAAAACGCAAGTTTGGTCTTTTAGCCATTACAGCTTGGTGTGATGACCCTGAATCAAACCAAACATCTAGAATGTCAGTTTCTTTTCTGAATTCACCATTTGGTGAATGCTCAGAGGTAAAGCCTTCCGGTAATAATTCTTTGGCAGTGTGCTTATACCAGGCATTTGAGCCTTCTTTAGCAAAGATTTGCGCAATATGCTCAATTGTTTCTGGCGTTACGATCGGCGTATCATCTTCGGCGTAGAAAATTGGTAATGGAACACCCCAAGCACGTTGACGCGAAATTACCCAGTCTCCCCGGTCCTTAATCATATTATGCAGACGAACTTTACCCCACGAAGGTGTGAAGTTAACTTTATCAATTTGATCAAGAATTTGTTGACGACATTTTTCGATTGAAGCAAACCATTGAGTTGTGGCACGATAAATTACGGGCTTCTTGGTACGCCAATCATGTGGATATGAGTGGGTAAAGAAACTCAATTTTAGCAAATTGCCGGATTTGCGCAATTTTTCTGCAACTACTTTATTTGCATCATCATAAAACATGCCCACTAAATCGGGATCTGGTACTTCAGACGTAAAGCAGCCTTTGTTATCCAATGGACTAAAGACAGGCAAACCATACTTTTGGGCCACATTATAGTCATCTTCACCAAAGCCCGAAGCTGTATGAACTAAGCCTGTACCATCTTCTGCGGTAACGTGCATAGCGTTCATCAGCAGTACATTCTGGCCATATAATGGATGAGTTGCCAGCATACGGTCCATATCTGAGCCTGCTAGGTGCTGAACTACCTCATAATTATCCCAACCTAAAGTTTCGGCAACTGCTTTTAAGCGGTCAGTTCCAACGACATATTTTTTGTCATTTACTTTTACAACGGAATAGTCAAAGCTTGGATTAACGGTAATACCTTGGTTTGCAGGAATAGTCCATGGCGTGGTTGTCCAGATCAAGAAGTAGGTGTCTTTTGGATCTAAAATATTTTTACCGTCTTTAACCGGAAATGCAACAAAAATTGAAGGTGATTTAACATCATGATATTCGACTTCGGCTTCCGCTAAAGTGGATTCACTTGATGGTGACCAATAAACTGGCTTTTTACCCTTATAAATGTAGCCCTTTTCATACATCTTACCAAAAACACGAATTTCTTCAGCTTCGTATTCCGGCTGCAACGTTATATAAGGATGATCCCAATCGCCCATTACACCAAGGCGCTTAAAATCAGCCATTTGCTTTTTGATTTCTTTTTTAGCGTAGTCTTCACATAATTGACGGTAATCTGCTCGACTCATTTCCTTGCGGTTAACGCCCTGTTTCGCTAATTGCTGCTCAATTGGCAAGCCGTGCGTATCCCAGCCAGGAACATAAGGAGCATAGTGACCGCTCATATTTTTAAAGCGAACAATAATATCCTTTGAAATCTTATTTAAAGCATGACCCATGTGGATGTTGCCGTTAGCAAACGGAGGACCATCATGTAAATCAAACCGTGGTTTACCCTCATTTAGTTTTAGTCGTTGCTCATATAATTTATTTTCATCCCATTCTTTTTGCCACTCGGCTTCACGAACTGGAAGATTGCCGCGCATTTTGAACTTAGTTTTACCTAAATTCAGCGTATCTTTCACTCTCATTTAAATTCCTTTCTGTCAAAAAACCTCGTCCTAAAATTAGGGCGAGGTTTATTCATCGTGGTACCACCTAAATTGAGCTTTTAAGCTCCACTTATAGATTGCGTAACGTGCAATTACCGAATAAACAATTTAGTTAGCAGCTGATCAACTATCGAGCTCTTATATTAGCCTTACACCACCGCTAATTCGCTGATTTGCTTTCAAGTTTTACTGCCTGTTTATTATTTATGATTCTTATCACTATCGGGAAAGATGATTTGAGCACCAGGTTCTACAATTGGCGCATTTTCATTTTCTCGTAAATTCACCGTTTCAGAATTAGAACTATCTCCAGCCATTGGCTTAGGATCATCTGCGGTGTCTTCATCAAAGTTTACTTCATCATCTCCGTCATTGTCAACCTCAACAGTAACATCATCGTCGTCATCTTCATCAACAACTTCTTCTGCATCTGTTAACATGATAGGCTCAGCACCATCTGGTGGGTAAAAACGTTCAGTCGAAAAATATTTATCAAGGGCCTTTTGCCATTTCTCATCATCAAGATTTTTGATTGCTTGTTGCAAAAGTTCCTGAATGTAACGTCTATAACCCGCAACTTCTTTTTTAACCCGATCATAATCTGCTTTGATTGTATCTAATTGCTGCTTCTGGTACTCAGTATCAACTTTAGCTTGAGCAGTTTCATTATGAGCTTGTTGCGTAGCTGTATTAATGATTTCTTGGGCTTTTACATGTGCATCAGCTAATTGAGCCTTGGCTGCTGATTCATTTTTATGAAACCTGGTTACTTCCGCTTGTAATTTTTCAACTTGATGATTTAGTTGTGTAATTTTATTTTTCAAATCAACCGTTTCATCAAGTGCATCTCCATAATCATCAACAATCCGATCTAGAAAAGCATCAACTTCGTGCCGATCATAGCCACTTAGGCCTCGTTTTTTAAATTCTTGATCATGAATGTCCATGGGGGTTAGTTTTTTTGTCTGTTTTTTCTTGTCTGCCACAGCTTCAGCACCACCTTAAATTTACCTTTTCTCGTAGACGAGATATTCATTACCTGGCATCTTCCAAAATGTCGCAAACTAATGATATCAGTTTCTTTTACTATTATATTAGAATCTCGCACTCCATGCCAATTTAATTTCACTAAATTGGCGGTAATTGCGTCTTTGATCATTTTACGACTCTGTTTACTAATGCCCGATAATACTGCATCAATTCTTAACGATGCAGCGATAATCGTTGCGTCAGTACTATCATCTTCAGCATGCAAAATATCTTTGGCAGTAATTGGCCGAATTTTAACTTGCGAGCGGCCAATTCGGCTAATCTCTTCCTGAAAAAAAGTAACTAACTCATTTTTTACAAAGATTTGCCAATGACCCGCATTGTCAGTAATGATATCACCAAAAGTATCAGTTTCGATTCCAGAATTAGCTATGCTACCTAAAATCGCACTATGCGATAAGTGCGCGAATTTTTGCGGATACACTATTTCGCAAGGTGTAATTTCATAGGCGCAAGGAGCTAAATTGACCCAGTCCTCAGTCATATAAACCCGTTTTTTCTCAGCATTAGGGTATCCACCAAATTCTTGAATAAACAGGTCGTTACCACTAATTGTTTTTAAAATATCTCGTTCACCAGGATTTAAAAAATCAGTCAAAATAGGTTGATGCTTAAAAACAATGCTATTGAAAAAACCGGTCATTTTATCAATAACCGATTTTTCTTCTGAATCAAAATATGGATAGAATTTGCTAGCTTGCCGTTTCTTCATTATAAAAAGATCCTTAATAAAATATTAGCAATCCAGCCCAATACGTAATCTTGAATAAAATAAAGCACTAACAATCCAATTAAAAACGATATATCCAAACCAGTCGAATTAGTTAAAGTTTGAATTGGTCCTTTGCGGAACAGATTTACATAAGGGTCAACTAGACGATCAATTAGTCGACCTACAAATGAATCGCGTAGCATCGGCACCCAGCTCATAATTGCATCAATAACCATAACAATACTGTATACCCAAATAATCCACTTAATGGTATTTAGGATGTAATAAATTGCTGTAAGCATTAACTCAAATTATCTTTCTTATCTACTAAATCGCTAATTTTACCGTTAGTAACAAACTTCGGCGGGGTTGCCAAGAAAATTTTGTCACCAATACGTTGAATCTCGCCATTTAACGCATAAACAGTGCCAGTAATAAAGTCAACGATTCGACGCGCTGAGGCATCTTCCATTCGACTGAAATTAATAATTACTGCTTTATTACTCAGCAAGTTTTGTGCAACATCTTTTGCGTCTGAATAAACACGGGGTTCATACAAAACAATTTTGCTTTTAGCAGAATTGATTCCAGATTTGATGGAAACCACTTTATCATGATCAATCGCACCATTTGGAATATTATTCTCATCGGTTATTTCTTGGTCATCAACATATTCTTCGCCGTCTAATAACTCGTCTTCGTCATCAGAAACACCGAAAAACTTACCTATTTTACTAAAAGCCATTACATTGCCTCCTATTAGTTTTCACCACGGTGTCTAAAAAACGGGATATCATCTGTATCATCGTCGTCAATAGCACTCGTTTCAATTTGTGAAATACTGCTTTGATCGTCATCATCAAAAGAAGTCTGACTCTCACTAGATTCAACACTGGCTGGTGTCGAACGTCTAGTTTCTTGGGTGTCATCACTATTTAAGCCCCAAACACTCGTAGGGTCAACCATAGTCTTATGCTTAGGTGCTGGTTGTACCTGTGTTTGCTGGTTAACCGCCGTTTCTTCTTCAGCAGCAGGTTTTGCAGTACCTTGTTCTGGTATTTGCGAACGTGACTCTTTGCTTGGTTGAGCCTTAACTTGATGACTGCGGCCAGGTAGCTGCTTTGAAGCCTCTTCTTCAGCCTGCGAACTAATTCCTGTTGCAATAACAGTCACAACAACTTCGTCTCCTAAATTAGGATTAATTGAAGTACCAAAGATAATGTTGACATCATCACCAGCGGCCTTGGAAACTATTTCTGAAGCATCTTGTGCTTCAAATAGAGTCAAATCAGGTCCACCAGTAATGTTCAATAGAACTTGCCGAGCACCATCAATTGAAACTTCAAGAAGCGGTGAAGAAATTGCCAACTTAGTAGCTTCAACTGTTCTATTTTCACCACTAGCGCGCCCAATTCCCATTAAAGCAGCACCTTGATTAGCCATAACTGTCTTAACGTCAGCGAAGTCAAGGTTAACGTAATCAGTTGAAGTAATCAAATCAGAAATACCTTGAACACCTTGCTTTAATACATTATCAGCTTCTTTAAAGGCATCCATCATTGGCGTCTTCTTGTCAACCATTTCAAGCAACCGGTTATTTGCAATAATAACAAGTGTATCAACATATTGCTTTAATTGCGAAATACCCTCAGCCGCATTTTTTGAACGCTTCGGGCCTTCAAATGTAAATGGTCGTGTGACTACACCAACAGTTAAAGCACCAGTTTCACGCGCAATTTTTGCCACAACAGGTGCGGCACCTGTACCAGTACCACCACCCATTCCTGCGGTAATAAAAATCATATCTGCACCCTTTAGTGCATCTTCAATTGTTTGTTCGCTTTCTTCTGCAGCTTTTTGACCTACTTCAGGATGTGAACCTGCACCTAAACCACGAGTTAGTTTCGGCCCAAGCTGAATTTTAGTTTCTGCCTTATTACTATTAAGAGCCTGAACATCAGTATTCGCAGCTACAAAAGAAACTCCTTGTACGCCGTCATCGATCATTCGATTAACAGCATTACCACCAGCACCGCCGACACCAATCACTTTGATGACAGCATTTTTATTGTCGTCCGAATCGAATGTGAAATCCATCTAATTAACCACCTTTAATCAAAGAACTTTTTAAAGAAATTCTTAATGCTTTTATCTTTATTTTGCGTATTATTTTTTGATTTGCTTTGCGATCTCTTCTCTCGCTTTAACAACTCATGTCTATTATATTCTTCTTTTACTTTGGTTTCATTACCAGCAACTGCTCTTTTTGAATTTTTAGCAATTTTTTCGTTGTGCTCTTCTGGTTCTCCCAATACGTTTTTACCATAAATGGCACTGATAACCAAAAAGTCAATATCAGACATTTTATATGCATAGTTTACTATACCATAAGCAGCCGAATAAACTGGATTACGCATCCCAATTTGATCAGGTTGATATATTCGCGTTTTAATATTCAGTTTCGAAGCAATGATATTATCAATTCCCTGAAGCAAACTATTGCCGCCAGTAATCACAATCCCACCCGGAAGTTTGAGTGCATCATGCTTTACTAAGCCTTTTTCAATTCGACTGACAATTTGCAAAATTCGTGCATTAATAATTTCACTTAGATAGACTTCATCAACCATTTGTTGGCCGTTAGAACCAACACTGTTAACCGCAAATTTATTCTTAGCTGACGCTAAATTTGGATCAGCGTAGCCATAATCTAACTTAATTTGCTCCGCATCGCTCTTAGATGTACTTAAAACGGCAGAAATATCATTTGTAATATCACTACCACCTTCGAAGTCAATATTTGCATACTTGATCTGACCATTGTGAATAACTGTTGCAGTGGTAACTCCACCGCCTAAGTCAAGAATAATTGAACCAAATGTGCGCTCACTTTCATCAAGGGCAACACTAGCAATAGCAAGAGGGGTTGGAATAAAGAAGTTATTTTGATAGCCTGCACGCTCGACTGCTTTTTTGATATTGTGCAATGGGCTCGCTGGTGCAGTTAGCAAAATACCTTGCACAGCCAAAGAATGTGCAATCATTTTGCGAGGATCGTCAACTTCGGTTCTGCCATCGATTAAAAAGCGACTTGGTAAGAAAGCAATTGGTTCCCTTTCACTTTTGACTGCCGATTTAATTGCTGTTTGAACAACTCGTCTTACATCGTTATTGCCGACTTCTTGACCATTGTCGCTAACATTAATTAAATCGCTTGCCGTTTCTAGCTGCAACATTCCTACCGGAATGCCAGTTACGACACGATAAATTTTTGCATTAGTCTTATTTGCAATTTCTTTTAATGCACGTCTAATCGCATTCGCTGTTTCATCAATATCAACAATATTGCCGTGACGCATTCCTTTATTTGGAACCGCCACTGCACCTATTACTTTGCCTGAATCCGCAACAACTGCTTTTACGCTGGTAGTACCTATATCCAGTCCCACCAAAAGATTTGTATTGTCCAAAATTAACCCCCCGTCGATGCTCTTTTAAAAAGTTTAACATAAAAAAAGCATAAATTCAGCTTATGTTAAGCCATAAGTCCGCTTTTCATTTGGAGTAAGTGGGCGACTAAATGCTCCTACTTCCAAATCAATCAAACTATTTTTTCCTACTTTAGTCTTTATTTCATTATAATACTTTAATTTGCTTTTGAGAGTCGAGACGTTGCCGATGATTACATTTCCGTCTTTCATCAAAAAAATCACTTGCGATTTTCGACGGGTATTTCCGCTCAAAAGCTTGATCTGACTTTGAAAATCGCTGGGCAAACTATTAAATAGTTTGAGATCGTTTTTCAAAGAAACCTCATGATTGTAGCCAATAAAAACTGGCTTATCTTGACTTACTTTATTCCAAGGTAATAATTGCGTGCCTAGCTTTCCGTGGGATAAAATTTTACAATATCCATTTTCTTTTTTAATATAACCAATCGTTTTATATTCATTGATCTGTAAAACCAGTTGATTAAAATGATTTACGCTAATATTAACATTTTTAATCTCAGTATATTTTTTAGTTAACTTATTATTAACATCGTTTAAATGGAGTATATAATCAATAACCTTGTCACTTGATCGAATTTCAGAAGTTTTAACAACTTGCTTAATCGGTAAATCATTTCCACCTTGGATTTTGACACTCTTAATATTGGCAAGCGGTGAAATATAATAGCCTAAAGCAATAATAAACAAAAGAGAGATACCCACAATTAAGCCTAACCGTTTGAAAAGAGCGCTTTTACGCTCACCATGCAATTTAGAAAGTGAGGCAGAGATTTTAGTTTGGTTTTTTCTTTTCTTTTGCTTAGATTGGTAATCCAAATAGCGTGACAGCTTTTCCTTGGGATCAATCTTAGTTATCCGCTTTTTTGTCAACTGTCTCACCTCCACTCTTAATTATTTTGCAATTTCTTGCATTACCTTTATTACTTGGTCAGAAGCGTCAGGAACGCCAAGCTTTTTAGAAGCATTACTCATTTCATCAGCATATTTGCTATCAAGCAAAATATGGTCGATTGAAGAGATAAAGTTATTAGGGTTTAGGTCATTTTCGGCAATTACTGTTGCTGCACCCCTTTTCTCAAGGTCTAAAGCATTAATCATTTGATGATTATGAGTCACGTTAGGGCTTGGAATTAAAATTGCCGGCACACCAAGTGCTGTAATTTCGGCAATACTCGTCGCACCTGATCTTGAGACGACACACGTCATTTTCGGTAGCAACGCTGGCATATCTTTGACATAAGGAAGAATTTTAATTGTTTTCCCGTAATTAATGCCTGCTAGTTTCTTCTGGATTTCATCATAATAATAAGTTCCAGTTACCCAAATAATTTGATAGGGCTTCTTTTCCAATTTAGTTAACGATTTTAACATAATTCGATTAATCGTTAACGCCCCACGGGAGCCACCAAAGACTAGAACGGTGGGAGTTTTAGGATTTAAGCCCCACTTACTCTGCAAATCTACCTTCGACGCAGCCAAACCTAAAACTTGTTGCGAACGTGGATTACCAGTTTTAACCAGTTTTTTCTTTTCCCGAAATTGTTTAGCAGCATCGTCAAAGGTATAACATATTTTATCAACATAATGACCTAAAAACTTATTTGCCACACCGACAACCGAATTAGATTCATGAATCATCGTGGGAACGTGCAACTTGGCTGCAGCAAAAACTATTGCTCCACTAACATAGCCCCCGGTCCCAACAACTACGTCAGGCTTAAAATCAGTAATAATTTTCTTAGCCCTTTTAGTAGCCTTCATAAATAGGCTAACAGTGGCAAAATTGCTTAATAAATGTTTCCGACTAAATCCTTGAATTTCAATTGTCTGAAAGTTAACTCCTGCCGCAGGAACAATCTTCGCTTCAAGTCCCTTTTTAGTCCCAACAAATAGAATTTCATCATTTGTTGCAATATTTCTTTCTTTTAATCTTTCAATTAATGCCATTATTGGATAAATGTGGCCACCTGTACCGCCACCTGTAAAAATAATCCTCATTTTACTTCGTTTTAAGTTCCTTAACAAAATTTACAAAATAATCACCACGTTCTTCAAAGGTTCTAAACTGATCCCAGGAAGCACAGGCTGGTGAAAATAGCAAAATATCACCCGGACTGGTTAACTCATAGGCCTTAGGGACAGCTTCTTGAAGTGAATTTTCAATAACAATTTCCTTGATACCGGCCTTTCTAGCTGCATCAGCCAGTAAATAGCGCGTCTCACCATACAGAACAATTGCTTTGACGTGCTTTTTTAGTAACGGCACCAATGAATCAAAATTAAATCCGCGATCAAGGCCGCCAGCAATCAGCACTTCTGGTTCACTAAAGGAAGGTATGGCCACGGTTGCAGCCTCGATATTAGTTGACTTTGAATCGTTATATATTTTTCGATCGTCTAATGTCATAACATATTGCAATCGGTGCTTAGCTCCGGTAAATGTAGCTAGCACCTTGCGAATATCGTCATCATTTGCGCCCATCATCTGCGCAATTGCACTGGCAACAAGAGCATTTTGCTGATTATGAATTCCCGGGAGTTTCATGTCCTGTGTCTTCATAATCTTACCTTCATGACTCTGCAAATAACCATCAGCGATAAAATAATCTGCTGCTTGATCATTCTCAGAAAAGGTTAGTACCTTGGCCTTGGTTGCTTCTTTTTCTTTTGCTAAAATTTCCTTTTGGTCAAAGTTAGCCAAAAAGTAATCTTGGGACGTTTGTGTTCGCGTAACATTTAATTTGGCATTAACATAATTCGCATATGTCTTGTGGTAATCCAAGTGGACATTATGATAAATATCAACGATTGCTGCAACTTTAGGGTCAATATCAGCCACTCCCAATAATTGAAAACTCGACATTTCAACAACTAAAATGTCATCCTTGGTAGCTTTTTCGACCACCTGAGAAATTGGAACTCCGATATTACCAACAGCATAAGCATGGTGATTTTGCGGGGCTAAATGATGCTCAAGTATTTGCTGCGTCAGCATAACTGTCGTAGTCTTACCATTTGAACCGGTAACACAAACATAAGGTGCCTCACTCACGTTTAGGGCAATTTCTGGTTCAGTAATTACTGGAATAGACAAATCAAGAGCTTTTTTTACCATTGGATTGTCATACGGAATACCAGGATTTTTGACTAAATAATCAAAATGCTCGTCACTTAATAGTTCAACTGGATGGTGACCACCAATTACGCGTACACCTAATTCCTTGAGCTTTTGGGCATGCTCGTTTTGTGCAAGTTCTGCCTGGTCGTTCAAAGTCAGCTTTGCACCAAGTTTAAGCAACAACATACTTACTGCAAAACCACTTTTTCCTAGGCCTAAAACTAAAATATTCTTATCGACATATTTTTTTATTTGCCTCATTATTTTTTAACCCCAAATTATTAAATATAAAATACTACCAATTAAACCAACAATCCAAAAAATGATATCAACTTTCCATTCGGAATAGCCAAGCATCTCAAAATGGTGATGAATCGGCGTCATTTTGAATATTCTTTTGCCTGTAGTCTGGTAAGAAATAACTTGAAGAATTACACTAGCCGTTTCGCAAACAAAAACAATTCCAATCAAAAGCAATGACCACGGTCTATTTAAGAATAAACTAACAGCAGCTAATCCGCCACCAAGTGCTAAGGAGCCGGCATCACCCATAAAAATTTTAGCAGGTTTATGGTTAAAAATAAAAAATGAAATTAAACCGCCGATAACACTCATACAGAAAATGAGAACCGCAAAATTCTCTTGCTTAAGAGCCAAATAGGCATATGTCGCATATGCAATGATTGATAACCCTGTTGCTAGCCCATCTAGCCCATCTGACAAATTAACTGCGTTTGAAAAGCCAACCAGCCAGAAAATTTCAAAAATTGTGAATAGAACAACGCTAGTGACAGTGCCAATAAAGGGAATATATAGACCAAAACTAAAATGATCTGTTGCTGCAATACCAATAATAATGACTGCAATCAAAATCTGTAGTGCAAATTTTTGCCAGGCTTTTAATCCAAGATTGCGTTTATAAAATAGCTTAATACCATCGTCTAAAAAGCCAATAATACCGTATCCTAATAAACTGATTAATAAAATCCAGATTAATTTATTTAATTGATTTTGCCAGCAGGCAACCCATACGGTGGAAATAACCGTCGAAAGAACAAAAACAACACCACCCATCGTTGGCGTTCCTGATTTTTTTTCGTGCCACTTTGGACCTTCATCTCGAATTTCTTGTCCTTCATGATGGCTCCGCATAAAAATAATCATCCACGGTAAAAAAATACCGGTTAAGACTAATGAACTAACTAATGCAATGATGCTGATTACTAGCATAAAAAGTGCTACTCCTTTAATTTAACTTTGATTTTTGTTCCCGACTTTATGGTTGAATTCACCGAACGGCTTTGCTCTTTCACGACGCCAGTTCCCTGAATTGTAATTTTTGCGCCAGTCAAGTCAGCAAACTGGTGCAAATCGTCAATTGTCCAGTTTTTCATATTTGGACAAGTAATCTTGCCGGAAGTCATGACAAACATTCGCTTTCCGGCTTCTTGCTTCTGGTTATGTTTAATTGACTGTTCAGTTATTTTATCACCACTACCTATCTTGGCAAGCCTTAAGCCCAGTTGACGAGCCTTTTTTTGTGCCTCAGAATAAGTCATTCCTGTGAAGTCAGGTATTTTAACAATCGTTGAATCATCGACCTCATTTTTCGACATTAAAATGACCCGGTTCATCACTGGCTTAAAAATTGATGACAGGATTACTTCAGCTGGTTTAGTCATTTTACGTGGCTGCTTTACAGTAATATAGATACAATACCGCGGATGTTTAGCTGGCGTCACACCGACAACTGAAAAAGTATAATTATTATCGCCCTTGAGGTAGCCACCACCTTTAAGATTAGCAATTTGTGCTGTACCAGTTTTAACGGCAATGCTTTCACCCTTAATACGGTAAACAGATCCAGTACCAATTTGTTTATTTAACACCCGTCGCATATTTGCTAAGACGACTTGAGCCGTTTCTTTTGAATAAACCGGTTGACCAACTTTTTTTACTTGATAACCAGAAATTGTCTTACCTTCGGCATTAGTAATTTTGTCGACGAATTGAGGCTTAACCATTTGACCGTCATTAGCCAAACTACTGAATGCCTGCATCATTTGCATCACATTGACGTTAACACCTTGGCCAAAACTAGTAACTGCTTGGTCAATTGGCGATTTAAACGCAAGTAACCCTGGTTGTTCCCCTGGTAATGTTACATCCGTTTTTTGACCGATATGAAATTTATTCAGATACTTACGCCAAGTTTTTGCGCCCATTTGTTGCTCGATATGGACAAATCCGGTGTTACTGGACCGTGGGAAGGCTTGAGAAAACGGAATACTACCCCAGCCATGCGGTTGCCAGTCGTGAATTACAGAACCGCTAACCGTGACTGACCCTGAATTATAGTATTGATTTGGATGATAACTGCCACTATTAACCGCCGCAGATAGCGTTAATACCTTGAAAACAGAACCCGGTTCATAAGTATCTTGCACTAAAATGTTACGATAAGAATTTTCAATTCCCTTTTTTGTTTGTGGATTAAAAGTTGGTCTTTGTGAAGCAGCCAAAATTTTACCCGTTTTTATGTCTTCGACCACAGCCGTCATTGAAACTGGGGAAAAATTATTTTGAACATATGACAAGCGGCTTTCAAGATATTCTTGAAGTTGAGAATCAATAGTTAGGTAAAGATTATTACCATTTTTAGGTGATTGAAAGTTTTGAACGCTATTCGGTGTTTGAAAATTAGAAGCATCAACTGATGATATTTGATAACCATCCTTACCGGAAAGCTGATCGTTATACCAAGCCTCAAGCCCCATTGTACCAACTAAATTCTGGGTTCGCTTCTTCTTATCATATTCGGGGCTTGCTACCCCGATCACATGAGAAGCAAAATTACCGTTAGGATATAGGCGTGATTGCGTTTCGAAGAATTTGATTCCCGGAAGCTTCATTTTTTCAATTTGATCCTTTTGCCTTTTGGTTAAACCAATTCCCGCAGTCCCAAACTGAACTTGAAAAACAGGATGAGCAGGATTCAAATAACGCAGTATTTGACTACTTGATAATGGCAGCACCTTAGCTAACTTGGCAGCCGTTTCTTCTTTATTTACAACGTATTCAGGCTTATTTTTATAATTGATCGAAGACTTATCCAAGATGGCATAAACAGTATATAGATGCGAGTCCTGTGCAACCGCTAAACCATTTCGATCATAAATCGTTCCCCTAGTTGCCTTCAGAACTTGATTACGCATATAAAGCTGTTCTGTCTTTTTAGTTAAATCTTCTCCACTAACAGTCTTGGAGATTCCAATATACAAAAATCTGCCTATAAATACAAGAAAAACCAAAGCTACGGTTACCTGGAGGAATCTACCTACTGTAAAACGGTATTTGTGAGCTTTGGATTTTTGCAAAATTAAATTACTATTGTGCTTTTTCATTAGCGAATAGTCCTAATATTTTTTTCAATTAGAGTCAACCCTTTATTCTTGGCAATTTTATTCATTCTTGCGCTTGAGGTTAACTCACCTAATTCTTGATGTAAGTCACTAACTTGATTTTGCCCTTTTGCAACTGCACGTTGCACACTGGTTAATTCATGTTGTGCTGAAGTGGCAGAAATGCTTGAAGAAACTAATAGGGTCATTAATCCCAGTGTAATAATGGTTCCTAGAACAATCAAAGATTTTTCTAGGCCATTCCAAGCAATGCGACTATGATCTAAGACCTGCCGTTTTCGTTGCTCAGGCTTTTGTTGTTTATTAGGATTAAATTCTACTTTTCTTGCTAAACTATCAGCCATTACTATTTTCCTCTTCACAATTTTTCCGCAACCCGCAACTTTGCACTGTGTGAGCGGTTATTGTTTTTTAACTCTTCGTCTGAAGCAATGATTGGTTTACGATTAACCAAGCGAAGTGTTGGCTTCATACTATCTGGTACCATCGGCATTCCTCTCGGAACTTCAACTTCTGAGTATTTCTTAAAAATGTTTTTTACGATTTTGTCTTCGTCAGACTGAAAAGTTATCACACTAATTCTACCGTTTGGCTTCAAAAGCTCAATGGCTTCTTCAAGTGATTCCTGCAAAACATCAAGTTCGTGGTTAACTGCCACTCTTAAAGCTTGAAATGTTTTCTTTGCAGGATGGCCTCCAGTCCGGCGTGCAAACGCAGGTATTGCTTCTTTAATAACCTCTACCAATTCAAAAGTTGTTTCTATTGGTTTCTTTTGTCTTCTTTCGACGATTTTGCGAGAAATTTGGCGGGAATATTTTTCATCCCCAAACTTATACAAAATATTAGCTAATTCTTTTTGACTCGAATTGTTAACTAATTGATATGCATCAAGTGCTTGGCTTTGATCCATTCTCATATCTAATCTAGCATCGAAACGGTATGAAAAGCCACGTCCTGCTTGATCAAATTGAGGAGATGAAACCCCTAAATCATAGTATATACCGTCAATGTCATTTTGATAACCAAGATCTACTAGGTTCTCCTTCAAATGACTAAAATTGTCGTGTACAAGTTTTAACTTAGGTTCACTATCAGGATTTAACAAATCTGCAAAGTTTAACTGTGCTGACTTTATTGCATATTCATCTTGATCGAAACCAATTAGTGTTCCTCGATCAATTTTGCTTAGCAAATATTTTGCATGTCCGCCACCACCGAAAGTCGCGTCTACGTAAAGACCACCATCATGGGGTTTTAAATTTTCGATTGTTTCATGTAAGAGTACACTGGTGTGTTTGAATTCTATAGTCATATTAAAGCTCGATATCGTCCAAATCTTCTGCGATGTCATCATAGTTTTCATTAGCTTGGTCGCTAAATTCTTCCCAACGTTCTTTTGACCAAATTTCAATCCGGTCTGAAACGCCAACAATGACACATTCTTTAATCAAAGATGCGTGTTTCTTCAGTGTTGTGGTCAGATTAACACGTCCTTGCTTATCGAATTCGCATTCCATTGCACCAGAGTAGAACAAACGCGTAAAACTACGCGCATTTCTCTTAGTCAACGGAAGTTGTGCTAACTTAGCCTCAATTTTTTGCCATGCTTCAGTAGTATAGCCAAAAATGCAGCCTTCCATTCCACGAGTAAAAATCATCTTGTCACCAATCTGAGTACGCAAACGAGCGGGAATAATTAACCGCCCTTTATTGTCAAGATTGTGATGGTATTCACCCATGAACATGGTCTAGCCCCCTTCCAATTAATAATTTACCACATTTCACCACTTCCTACCACTTTTTAGTATAAAATTTACATTTTTTATTTATCCATGTTTAAAAGCAAAAAAAGATCGAAATCTCATGCGAGATTTCGACCCTTTAAGTTCATTTTATTAGTGTCACGTCAGCCCATTAAATCATCATAAATAATAGTCCAATGTACCAGAATATCGTGTTCATAGTGAGAAAGTCCCAAATTTCACGAAAAATTTTGCCCAAAGAAATGTTTTTATTTTTAACGGCCTCAGATATTGCAATTATTATTATAAATATAAAAAACAGCAAAAATCCGTATGGTAAAAATTCGGATCGTTTTTGCTGAACCACAATTAAGTGGCAGGCAATCACTAAGAAGAATGGGAGAATATCATACCCATGAAATTGTGCTTTTGGAAAAAGCCTATTTAGTAAAACTGCCAAAAAAATCCCAATAAGTGGTAATAAAAAAATTAAAAACATATTTTTGTCCTCTACTATTACTTAATTTCCATTTTAGCTTAATAGCTGTTTGAAAAAAACCATTAAGTAGAATAAAATATTGTTCAAACGGGAGGTCTAGTGATGACACGGAAACATAAAAAGAAAAAATCAGGATTTGAAAAATTGACTATCTTTATGGCATGGCTAATGGCAATTATAACCTTAGCGGCTGTTTTAGTTAACGCTTTAATGTCCTTAGGATATTTCGAATAAAAAACGTGAGAAATAATTTCTCACGTTTTTAATTTTGATAATTTTCAAGTTTTACCATAAAAGGAAAATTATTAGCTAGCATACCCCAAACTCTGTAGGTAATCAATATGAATACAAATGACCAACCAATAGTTGGCAAAAAACTGCCCAGTAATGCAGAAACGGAAATGTTGCTGATACCCATTAAGTTTAAAACTAACCAGTTATAGCTGTTAATTAAAACTGTACTCAGTAAGACCGCTATTAACCTTACCCAAAAAACTTCTGGAAAGAACCGAGCACTTTTTTGCAACAACAAGCATACGCAAGGCAAGCAAACTGAATAAAGTCCTAAAACACCATAAAAATAAATATCACTAACTATACCCGCTCCTGCAGCTAACCAGAGTTCGTAGGAATTGGTATCATCAAACAGAGCAATCAGCATCATGCCTATAGGCATCAATTGATTCGCGCCTAAGTTAAAAAATGGATGTAAGTATAATGATAGACTCCCATTTAAAGCTAAAGCCAAAATTAAACCTAGAGCCAACGTATATTTTTGTAAAGAACGCATTAATCCGTCACCGTCCTTTTAATAACGGTAACAACCGACGGATCGTTTAATTCTCCAGCTGGATTTATTCTAATTAGATCTGATAAGCCAAAAGTATCATGGGTTGTAGTTGCTACTTTACCAACCAACAACCCCTTTGGGGAATTGCCACCCATTCCGCTGGTATAAATTTTGGTTCCCTGTTTTAGCTTCTGACTATCAATTGCTTGTGTGAAAGCTAAAGTCTTATTACCAATAACAGTGATTATACCATGAACCTTTTTGCCATTGGTTGCTTCCGCCTCGACGGCGAAACGATTAGCAGACTTGTCAGTTGCAGTAATTAACTCAACTTTGGCCGAAGCTGCACTGACTTCAATAATTCGACCGATAACTCCGCCACCAGACATAACCGCCATATTTTTCTTAAGGCCGGCAGTTGCACCTTTATTAATCACAAGTAGGTCGGTCCAGCTATCAGGTGAACGAGAAATAACGGAGGCATTAACAATATCAAAGTCTGTTAGAGTCTTTTTCACTTTTAACGCTTCTTTTAATTGACGATTTTCAGCCTCTAGACTAGCATTCCGTGTCTTCGTTTGTTCTAACTCCGTTACCCGGCTTTTCAGATAATTATTTTCATTTTGTGTATTTAGTAAGTCATGAACCGTGTTAAAACTGCCAGAGACAAGTCCAATTGGTAAGTCAACAATCCTTGCTCCTACAGCAACAATATCATTGCCAAAACTTTGAACAACTAATGGTGTGTTTCTTTTGTTTCGCAAGCTTACAGATCCACCAATAATCGAAAAAATCACAATAATGGCAATACAAACTGATAATAATTTTTTGTTTTGTAGAAACTTCTTCATTTGGAATCGATCCCTAAAGAAAAGTCGGCATAAACGGCCGACTTGTAATATTATTTGCGACTTCTACGCATTACTTCAATATTTTTAAGAGACTTGCCGGTACCGATTGCAACACAATCAAGCGGATCTTGAGCAATAAAGACAGGAACTTTAGTAGCTTCTGAGATTACATCTGGTAAATTCTTAAGCAATGCTCCTCCACCGGTTAAAACTATACCGTGATCAATTACATCAGCAGCAATTTCTGGTGATGTTTGCTCAAGCGTCTCTTTAATTGCAACAATAATATCTTGGACAACATCTTGAATTGCCTCAGAAACATTAACAGCCTTTACATCAACGGATTTTGGCAAGCCTGTAACTAAGTCACGACCACGAATATTTACGGTCTCAATATCTTTTGCCTTGTCAACCGAAGCCGAGCCAATCTGGATTTTAATATCTTCTGCTGTACGCTCACCAATAAGCAGGTTAAAGTTTGAATGAATGTAATTCACAATAGCAGCATTAAATTTATCACCTGCCTGACGGATTGAAGTTGAAGAAACTATCCCACCTAACGAAATAGTAGCAACATCAGTTGTTCCTCCACCAATATCAACAACCATTGAGCCTGTTGGGTCCATCACTGGAAGACCAGCACCAATAGCTGCGGCAAAGGGTTCTTCAATTACATAGGCTTCACGTGCACCAGCAACACGAGCAGCGTCGATGACAGCACGCTTTTCTACTTCAGTTACTCCTGAAGGAACGCAAATCATTACTGAAGGCTTCGCATTACCAACTGTTTTTTCAATAAAGTACTTGAGCATCGATGCGGTTGTATCATAATCCGCAATCACACCGTCTTTCATTGGTCGAATTGCAACAATTGATGATGGTGTTCTACCAATCATTTCTCTTGCTTCTGAACCGACAGCAATCACTTTATTAGTTTGTGTATTTTTGGCAACAACGGAAGGCTCCCTTAATACAATACCTTTGCCTTCCATATAGACAAGCGTATTGGCGGTTCCTAAATCGATGCCAATGTTTTTTGCTCCTAATCCAAACACGAAAATCTCTCCTTATTCCTGCAGTCTCTAAATCTTGAATAATTATAGCATAAAGTGCAATTTAAAAAAGATTTGCGGTGTAACTTTAAGACGAACTTAAAACAATTGGTGCTCGCGCATACTTAAATAACGCCCTTTTCCTACAATAAAATGGTCTAAAAAATCAACATGCATCATCTTCGATGCTTTTTGCAACATTTTGGTTAATTCCAAATCACTTTGTGAAGGAATCAAGTTACCACTGGGATGATTGTGAACTACGAATATACCTGCACAAGGATATATTACTGCCCAGCGGAAAATCTCACGTGGATGTGCAACAGATTTATCCAAAGTTCCCCTAAACAGACATTTTTCAGCAATAATATGATTGCTGTTATCAATATAAAAAGCCCACAGTTCCTCTTGCTTGCGATTGGCTAATTTATTAGTCAAATACATGCCTACCTCATTACTAGAAGTCAACACATCATCACGATCAAATGACGCCATTCGCAATCTTTCAAGCAAATCTTCACTTATAATAGCTATGTTCTCAGGACAATTTGCGCCCGATAAATATTTAAATAAATCATTAAAATCATTTAACCCTAATCCTTTTATTTTTTGGATTAGTTGTTCAAATTTAGTAATTCCCTCTTCCTTTAATTGACCAAATAAAGTGCTCAACAATTCCATATCCGTATTAATTAAATAGTGCTTGGACTTCATAATTTTCATTAAATCATTCCTTTCACTATTAAATACGTAGAAAATTACTGAAATTGCTTTAAAACTGCAAAAAAGTCTTTACAAATGCACGTGGCAATTTCATGATCCTTTTTGCTAGCCGGTATTAGTTCTGGAACCATCATGCATTTGATTCCAGCATTTACCGCTGATTGTAGCCCTGGTGAAGAATCTTCAAATGCCAGCAAATTAGTTTTTGCAACCCCAATTTTTTTGGCAGCCAACAAGTAAATATCCGGTGCTGGTTTAGGTCTAACGTGATTTTTTAAAACGTTATCATAATTTAAGTGAAACTGAAAATAATTTCGCGTTCCCGTCACCCATAAATTATGCTCAACAACATTTTCTGTATTACTAGTGACAATAGCCATCGGTATGTCACGCTCATGCAAAAAATCTAAAGTTTCTTGCACTCCCGGACGCAGTTTCAGCTTTCCCTGGTCAGTCCATTGCCACACCAGTTCATCAGTTCTTTTAATAAACTGATCACGTTGAACACTACTTTCAAAATACTCATTATAAAAATTTTGCATATCATTATTAGTTGAACCAACCAATTTTAAGTACATATCATCTGGAGTTGATAAATTGGCTTCATGAGACGCTTGAATATTCGCCTGCCAGTATAATTCTTCTGAATTAACCAGTAAGCCATCCATATCAAAAAGCACACCATTAATTTCATCAGTGCTGTTTTCTATCCTCATTCTTTTCCTCCATTTGTAGGATATTGCCCACCAAATAAAACGAACCTGTTACTAGCAGTATATCATTTGCCTGGCTAGCTTGTCTCATCTGGGTATAGGTTTTTTGCCAATCCGAATGATATTCGTATTTTTCCCGAACTTCTGGTGGAAAATCGGCTTCTTTAGCCGCCCGTGGATAGTCAATTGTTGTAAGCATGACGCGGTCAGTAGGTTTAAATAGAGCAAAAACTTCTGTTAAATCTTTATCTTTCATCATCATGATCAAAATTCTAATTATTCCATGCCGTTTTTGCTGCTGCTCATGAGCAAAAGTTAACAGATTTTTCATCGCTTGAATATTATGAGCACCATCAAGAATAATAAGCGGTTTGGTTTCCAAAATTTGATAACGACCTGGAATAACAGTTTCATTAATTGCTCTTTCAATTTGAAGATCAGTTAACTTCAAATTTAATAACTTAAAAGCCTGAACAGCCACGGAAATATCAATTCCTTCTACTCTAGGTCGGGCGATAAAAGATAGGGTGCTGTTTCCGTCACGATATATCATGTCCTTATTTTGCTCAGTTTCCATTCTAAAATTCTTGTTCCAGAGCTTCACAGGGGCATTTTCGTCATTGGCCTTAGCTAAAATAATTGGTAATACTTCTTCGGGAATATTGCCTAAAACTACCGGCCAATTTTTCTTGATAATGCCACTTTTTTCGCGGGCAATATCCTCAAGTGTTGGGCCAATAATTTGTTCGTGATCAAGCCCTACTGTTGTGATGACACTTACTTTTGGGGTAATCACATTAGTTTTGTCATGTTCACCACCGATGCCCACTTCAATCACGGCAAAGTCACATTTTTCCTGAGCAAAATAAAGAAAAGCCATCGCCACTTCATATTCAAAAGTCGCTAATGCAAAGTCAGGTTCGGTTTGACGAATCTTGCTAAGAACTTTTTCAATCTGATTAGCCAAATCAATGAGACGGTCATCACTGATGTTTTGTCCATTTAACTGAATTCGTTCATTAAATTCGAAAACATAGGGTGAAACAAAAAGGCCGGTCTTTTGACCAGCCTTTTGCAACAAATTACTTAAATAATAACAAGTTGAACCCTTACCATTAGTGCCCGTGACATGAACGGTTTTTACTTTATCTTGAGGATTGTGTAAAGCAGCCAAAGTTCTTTTAATGTATGATAAATCTGCTTTTTCATGAAACTTCGGTAGCGAATATAAATAACTAATCACATCTTGAGTATTGGTAAAATTCACATTATTCACTCTTTTTCAATTCTTCAATTCTCTGGCGAACACTGTCAAGTTGGCTTTCATAATCAGCTTTTTTAGCTTTTTCTTTGTCGATAACAGCTTCAGGAGCATGGGCAACAAAGCCTTGATTGCTCAGCTTCTTGGTTGAACGCTCAACTTCACTAACCAGATCTTTTTCTTCTTTTTCCATTCGCTTGATTTCATCGTCAATGTTAACCAAATCAGCTAATGGAACAAAGATTTGTGCTCCTGAAATAACTGCTGTCTTAGCTAATTTTGGTGCAGCAAGTTCAGTTGCAATAGTCAACTTCTTCGGGTGCAAAAAGTTCTTAACGTACTCTTCATTATCAGTCAGAATTTGTTCGTTTTTGGCATCTTCAAGTTGAATCATGATGTCAATTGGTGATGATAATGGGGCATTAACTTCAGTACGGATGTTCCGAACAGCCTTGATCACTTCAATTAAGAAAGCCATATCATGATCTGCTTTTTCATTAGCAAATTCTGAGTGTACTTCTGGATATTTAGCAGTCATGATTGACTGACCATCATGCGGCATTGACAGCCAAAGTTTTTCAGTAACAAACGGCATAATTGGGTGCAAAAGTCGCAAAGTTTGGTCAAGAATCCAAACGAGGTTAGCTTGCTTTCTTGTCTTCAGTTCTTCATTTTCACTGTTTAAAGCAACCTTTGAGATTTCAATATACCAGTCACAAAAGTCATTCCAGATAAAGTTGTATAATTCTCGGCCAGCCTCACCAAATTTATACTCATCAAACAACCGAATAACTTCACTAACAGTGTGATTTAAGCGGTCGAAAATCCAACTGTCTGCCAGGTCAAAATTGGCAGTATCTGGCATATGAGCTGGCTTGGCATTTGCTGGCAAGTTCATAATTACAAACCGTGCGGCATTCCAAATTTTATTAATAAAATTCCATGCCGAAGCAAGCTTCTTAGGGTTATAACGTGTATCTTGGCCTGGAGCAGTTCCATTAAGTAAAAACCATCTTAGGGCATCTGCGCCGTATTGATCAACAACATCCATCGGATCAACACCGTTACCGAGCGATTTACTCATCTTTCTGCCTTGTTCATCACGAATTAAGCCGTGGAGAACAACATCTTTAAACGGACGTTTCTTGGTAAAATGAAGACTTTGGAAAATCATACGTGAAACCCAGAAAGGCAAAATATCGTAACCAGTGACTAGAGTATTTGTCGGGAAATAGCGTTGGTAATCGGCAGAATTTTCATCAGGCCAGCCCATCGTTGAAAATGGCCATAATGCGCTTGAAAACCAAGTATCTAAAACATCTGGGTCTTGCTCCCAATTTTCGCTATCCTTTGGTTCATGCTCGTCAACGTATATTTCACCAGTTTTTTTGTTATACCAAGCTGGAATTTGGTGCCCCCACCATAACTGGCGCGAAATTACCCAATCATGAACATTCTCCATCCATTGTTTAAAAGCCTGCTCAAATCTTTCAGGTATAAATGTCACTTTATTTTCAGTTTCCTGATTTTGCAATGCCTTTTCTGCTAACGGCTTCATTTTAACGAACCATTGGGTAGACAGACGCGGCTCAACTTGAACACCAGAACGCTCTGAGTGACCAACAGAGTGAACAATTGGCTTAACTTTAATTAAATAGCCTTGATCTTTTAAATCTTTGACAACTGCTTCACGACATTCGAAACGATCCATGCCTTCGTATTTACCAGCATTTTCGTTCATCGTACCGTCATCATTCATGACATTAATTCGCTTCAAATTGTGACGATTGCCTACGGCAAAGTCATTCGGATCGTGAGCTGGTGTAATCTTTACTAAACCAGTTCCAAATTCCGGATCAACATGTTGATCTTCAATAATCGGAATATGACGGCCAACAAGTGGCAAAATCAATTCTTTACCAACAATATCTTTGTATCGTTCATCTCCATGAGCTACCGCAACAGCAGTATCACCAAACATGGTTTCTGGACGAGTAGTTGCAATTTCAACAAACCCAGAACCATCGGCAAATGGATATTTAATGTGATAAAAAGCACCTTTATCGTCTTGGTGAATAACTTCAATATCACTCAGTGCCGTTTGCAGCTCTGGATCCCAATTAATGATATATTCACCACGATAAATTAATCCTTCGTTGTATAGTTGAACGAAAACCCGCCGAACCGCTTTGGACAAGCCTTCATCTAAAGTGAACCGTTCGCGAGAATAGTCAAGTGACAAGCCCATCTTTGCCCATTGACTCTTAATAATATTGGCGTATTCATCTTTCCAGTCCCAAACTTGCTTAACGAAAGCTTCTCTGCCCATCTGATGACGGTCTTTGCCCTGCTTACGCAGTTTTGCCTCAACTTTAGCCTGTGTAGCAATTCCGGCATGATCCATTCCGGGCAAATAGAGTGTGTCATAACCTTGCATTCGTTTATATCTTATTAAAGTGTCTTGAATCGCTGTATCCCAAGCATGACCCAAATGCAGCTTACCAGTAACATTGGGTGGAGGAATAACAATTGAATAAGGGTGAGCTTTTTTATCTCCAGAAGGTTTAAAAAGATCTTGATCAAGCCATTCTTGATACCGGCCTTCTTCAACCTCATGGGGATCATATTTAGGTGCTAAATCTGACATAATTTTTCTCCCAATAAAAAAATCCTAGACAAATTGTCTAGGACGATCTAAATTAACCGCGGTACCACCTAAGGTTAAGCAAGTTAAAACTTGCTTCTCTTGAAAGTGATAACGGTGAACTTACCGGATTAGCCTACTAATAGTTCAGCTAACCAGCTTAATCAAGCTACCAATTAACCTTCATTCGGCCTTTCACCAACATTGGGCCTTTCTCTATTTATAAGGTTAATACCTCTTGATTTTTGCTTTGCTAGCATTATAACATGTTTTTTAAAGTAGTGCAGTATCTTCTTCGGCTTTATCAGCCAAGAACTTTTCGTCAGGATAAATTGGCGTTACTTTAATACCAGCAAGCGCACGCTGAATTAAGCCATCAACATCAAGCCGAGCTTCATATTCCCGTGCCTTATCAAGTCTAGGCTTAGTTTTAGGACGTGGTGGAGCAAAAATTGTACAACAGTCTTCAAATGGTTGAATTGATAAGTCAAATGTTCCAATTTTTTCAGCTAAACTAATAATCTCTGTTTTATCCATCGTAGCAACGGGACGCAATACGGGAGTCGTTGTTACATCATTAATGGCCGTCATTGATTCAAGCGTTTGCGAAGCAACTTGACCAACAGATTCACCGTTGAAAATTGCTAGGTCTTTTCTTTTTGCCCGAATTTGGTCAGCCAGTCGCAACATAAAGCGGCGCTGAACCGTCATTAAGTAACCTTCAGGAATTTTTTCTTTAATTATTTCTTGAATTTCCGCAAACGGAACAGCAATAAAGTTAATTCGTCCGGCATAATTAGCCAAAATTCCTGTTAACTCCTTGGCCTTATTCAAAGCCTTCTCTGTCGTATAAGGCGGACTGTAAAAGTGGACCATTTCAATATCAACGCCACGTTTTAAGGCAAGATACGATGCGACAGGAGAATCAATCCCACCAGAAAGCATCATAACAGCACGCCCACCTGTTCCAACAGGCATTCCGCCTGCACCGCGCAATAATTGGTTTGAAAGATAGACTGCGTCCTGGCGAACCTCTATACGTAAAACAAGATCAGGATGTTTCATTTCAACTTTTAAATCAGACATATGGTCAAAAAGATAATCACCAATCATTAAATTTAATTCATTGGTATCATAAGCAAAATGATGATCACTACGCTTGGTATTGACTTTAAATGTCATGCCTTTTTGGTAAATTTCTTTCATCAAGGCAAGAGCAGTTTCTTCAATTGCCTCAAGCGTTTTATCAACCTTAATTGTCGGTGAATATGTCTGGATGCCAAACACTTTTTTCAAATGTTGGTCTATTTCTTCAAATGGTGCACCATTCAATACGATGTGCATTCTGTCATGTTTAGGGTGAATCTCAACTTGCGGATAGTCGCGCAATACTTTGGTAACATTACCAGCCAAACGACCAATAAAATCTTTGCGATTTTTTCCCTTAGTTGAAAGTTCACCATAGCGAACCATAACTTCAGTATATTTCATTAAAAATTATTCTCCTAAATGATTAATTCGAGCAAAGTGACGGTAAATCTGGTCAAAAACCGCGATAAATTCATCCGCTTCTTCAAGTGTATTTGTTTCGTCAAAGCTCAACCTAATGGCACTAGTCGCGATTTTATCATCAATATGCATAGCAATAAGAGTACTTGCCTCATCTACCTTGGTTGAAGCACAAGCAGAGGTTGTGGAAGTATAAATATCATGTTCTTCCAAAGCATGGACAAGTGTTTCGCCCCGAATGCCTTCTAGTGAAAAGCATAAAATGTGCGGAGCAAAATTATCGTTAACTGGTGAAAATATTTTAATTCCTGGCTTTTTTTGCAGATAATCAACAATCTTAGCTTTAATTGCTGCTTCTTTATCAGCCTTAGCTTTTTCATCAGTTAAGACTAAACGCATCGCTTTCGCCATTGCCGCAATTGCCGGTAAATTTTCGGTTCCTGAACGCATGCCTTTTTCTTGCCCTCCACCATCGTGAAGGGGTACAAGCATCTTACCTTCTCTTTTATAGAAAACGCCAATGCCGCGTGGTCCATGGAATTTATGCGCCGAAAGACTGGAAAAATCGACCCGCGGGGTGAATACACGTGACCAAATATTTTTTCCTAATGCCTGAACATTATCTACATGAAAATTGATAGTCGGATAATTGCTTAACAGATCGCTAATCTCATCAATTGGCTGAATGGTGCCAATTTCATTATTAACACCCATTATTGAAACTAAGGTAGTATCTGAATCAATTGCATTACGAAGGTCGTTGACATTAACTCGCCCTTGTTTATCAACTGGCAAGTGCGTAACCCGAAAGCCGAGGTACTCCAAAGTATTAAAAGCATTTGTGACAGACGCATGTTCAACACTAGAAGTTATCAAGTGTTTGCCAAATTTTCTTTTCTGAAAAGCCGTTCCTTTAATCGCCAAATTATTAGATTCAGTTCCACCAGAAGTAAAAAAGATTTCCTCGGTTTGTGTTCCTAATAAACTAGCGATTTGTTTTCGGGAGCTTTCCAATAATTGAAACGCCCGGTCACCTAATTTGTGCAAACTTGACGGATTGCCCCAAATAGTTTGCGCGACTTGATCATAGGTACTTAAAACAGACGGATCAATTTTAGTCGTTGCACTATTGTCAAAATAAATCACAAACTTTACTCCCCCTCAAAAAGCTCTAAATAGCTATTGTTAACTAATAAATTGTAACTTAAAAGCTCCAACGCTTCAATTGCAATTTAGATAAGGAAATTATAATTCTCTTTTTGCAGTGATAAGTAAGAAAGAACCACTGCTTCCTTAATATTAGATGGAAAATTGCTCTAAAATAGTAACACTATTTTTGTGAATAGTTCAAAAATTTTACTTTGACAACAAAAAAGTACCGTATTTTGCCATTGATACAGTACTTTTTCGAATTTAAGGTTAGTTATTTTTCTTATCTGAATAATACGCATTTTCTAAGCGTTGATATGATCCTGGCTCCACTTTTTCAAGAGCAGTGGCAATGGTGTCAAGAGCATCTTTGTAATTAAATTCTTGGCTATACAATTCCATTGCCTTAGTTTGCGCCTTTTTGACTGCTTCATTGTTTGAATACTTATTAGAATACTGCAAGGTCAGCTCTACTAAATCGGCACAATTAATGATATCATCCGCTTCTCTTTTCAAACGTTCAACGTCATCTGAAATCTGAATTAATTCATTAGAAATTTTTTCCATATTGATTCTTACTTCGCTAAGTTCCTTGGCAACATGGCCAATCTCATTTACTACCAAAGTGTACATTTGAACAAAAGTATCAGGGTTACCTGGTAGATTTTTTCGCTCCAAGCGGCGATATACTAATGAAACTTCCTGCTTAAAGCGATTGACTGAGTCGTTGGCAACATTTTCGGAATCATATAAGCCATCAACATCTTGTCCCATCTTGGTTTGCTTATCAGCAATTTCGCGCAGACGTTCAAGCATACTTAACCAAGAAGCCTTAATAGCGGAATAGACTCCCTTTCCATCAGCAATATTTTGAGTGTCAACTGTATACTGATGATTCATATTATTTACTTCTTGCTCTAACTGCCGACTTTCAGCTAATTCACCGTGAGTTAACTCGTAACTTTCATCAATATGACGCAACTTCTCAACTAATTTTTTCGATTCAACTTGTTCATGAGAAAGAAGGCGCTGAATTTTGTCCTGATTTTCCTCAACAAAAGGACGAGCCTTGTATTCCCTCGCTAAGACATCGTATAAGTTGGCAATTTCTTTTTGAATTTTACTAATCTTCTTATTAAGTTCATCGATTTTTAGATCTTGTAACAACTTACGCGCATCATCAACTTCAGTTCGCACTTTTTTAATTTCTGCTAGAATATCAATCTTGGTAATGTAATACTTAGACGACATCATTTTTTTGTATGAATCAGAAATTTCCCGTAGTTGATCCTGGAAAACCGTATCAAGTTCATGACGAGCCTGTCTGATTTCTGGTAATTTAGTTTTCACACCAGTTAATGCAACCTTGATTTTTGACAGGACTCGTTTTGCTTCAACTTGATCACCTTGTGCAGTTAGACTTTTGGCTTCGGTAAAGTCACCTTCTATTGCAGACAGCTCACTTTCAATTTGGTCTAATGCTTGACCATATTCAAAGGAATCAGCTAAAACCTGCTTGCGCATATCCTGGTAATTTTTATTTAGATCATTAAGTAGCATCTGATTTTCGCGGTTTGATTCAAGGAGTTCATTAAATACTTCCTTAGTATTTTTTGCATCATCAAAAGTCGGTCTCATAATTTCCTGAGCCTGATTGATGTTTTTCCTAGCCTTAAAAAGCTGATAATGACCATTTTGTTCAGCAGCTTTTTCAATCAAATCCTGTACTTCTGGAATCTTCTTCGTTGTGGTTTGATCATAATTTTTGCGCCAAGTAGTTAATGTCGTTAAACTCTCTCCCGCAAGGTCCATTTTATCCAGCTTGATAATGTCTGCGTCCAAGTTCATTTTCTCAATCTTGGTAATCAAGTCGTCAAGCTCAATTATTTCCCGCAGCTGCTTCCGATTAACGATGAGCATAAATGCTATAATTAGAATGATGATTAAAATTGCAATTATTACAATAATTGACTGAGTTGATGACATATTTTTCCTCCAAAACTACTTCCAATTATACCAAACTTCTTTACCGGTGTGGGAACCTGATTTCAAGAAGTACCAGAAGTATCTAGTTCATGAATTATCAGAGCTAATTCTTTACTAAAATTTACCTTTATAATAGTTTTTTGCGATTATTTTCGTTACAAGTAAAAATTTAGTACTTATGACTTTACTACAGAATTAGCATTCATTTAACTTTTTTCTTGATTTAGTAGGAACAGCTCGCTATAATGTAGAGGTTGTAAAATATTTGCAGCTATAAGTGACAAGAACGTCAACATCTTAATACGTTTAAGTGAACGAGTAACCGACGCTGCAACAGGCGAAAATGAAAATTAAGATGCACGAATGTTGAACTTATACGTAATATTTTACTCCAAAAACTGTTATCAGATTTTATTGGAGGATTTTATGTCAAGATATACAGGTCCAAGTTGGAAACGTTCAAGAAGATTAGGTATTTCACTTTCAGGTACTGGTAAGGAACTTAGCCGTCGTAACTATGCTCCTGGTCAACACGGTCCTAATTCACGTGGTCGTTTGTCAGAATACGGTGAGCAGCTTCACGAAAAGCAAAAGTTGCGCTGGATGTACGGCTTAAATGAGCGTCAATTTAGAACTTTGTTCAAGCGCGCTGGTAAAATCCGTGAAGGTGAGCACGGTACTAACTTCATGATTTTACTTGAATGCCGTTTAGACAGTCTTGTTTACCGTCTAGGCTTAGCTACTACTAGAGAACAAGCTAGACAATTAGTAAACCACGGTCATATTACTGTTGATGGCAAACGTGTTGACATTCCATCTTACGAAGTTAAAGTTGGTCAAGTTATTGGCCTTAAGGAAAAGTCAAAGAACTTACAACAAGTTAAAGATGCACTTGAAGCAGCTGCATCCCGTCCATCATTTGTTTCATTTGATGACAACAAATTGGAAGGTTCACTTGTACGTCTTCCAGAACGTGACGAAATGGAACCAGAAATTAATGAAGCTTTAGTTGTTGAATACTACAACAAGTTACTTTAATTTTTTATCCGCAAATCCCCTTTCCTACATGGAAAGGGTTTTTTGTTACTCGAAAGGAACAAGCAAACAATGTCCGATGATTTAAATACCAGAGTTGCCAATGCAGCACAAGGAATCACCCCCCAAACAAAGCCTGATGAACGCCGGCGATTTTTAGGATCACTACGTGAGCGGGTTTTTGTCAGAATGACAAATGCGGAAGTTGAAAATAAAAAATTAACTGACCTATTTTCAGCTCACTTTCAGGACTATCTTAAATATTCACTTTTAATTAACTGCAATGTAAATGATGACTTTTTAAGTCAAGTAGAAACCCAATGCAGTCAAAATAACATTCCATTTACCATTGTCAGTGACGAAACTGCTAAAACTGGCCCAGATGATACGGCGATTTTGGTAGTTGCGCAAACAGCAATTAATAAAATGCGAATCGAAATTGCGCAAGTTTATCCACCAGAAATACCTAAAACGGAGCTGAGCCAACCAACTAAACCTAAAAAAGTCGGTTTTTGGAAACGGATTTTTCATGGAGACAAATAATGAAACCTTTAGCATATCGAATGCGACCACAAAACTTAGATGAAGTTGTGGGACAACAACATTTAATCGGGCCCGGCAAGATAATTCGCCGAATGGTTGAAGCCAAACTTCTTTCCTCAATGATTCTTTATGGGCCACCGGGCATAGGTAAAACAAGTATTGCTAGTGCAATTGCTGGTTCAACCAAATACGCTTTTCGTAAACTTAATGCGGCAACTGATAGTAAAAAACAGCTTGAACAAGTTGCAGCTGAAGGTAAAATGAGCGGAACAGTAATCCTCCTGCTCGATGAGATTCATCGTTTAGACAAAGTTAAGCAGGATTTTCTTTTACCATTATTAGAATCCGGTCAAATCATTTTGATTGGTGCTACAACTGAAAATCCTTATATCTCGATTTCGCCTGCCATTAGGTCACGTTGCCAAATTTTTGAACTTAAACCGCTTGCTGAAACTGATGTTGCTAAAGCAATTGACCGTGCATTAAGCGATCAGACCGAAGGCTTAGGCAAATATAAAGTTAAGCTAACTGCAGATGCCAAGCAATTATTAATTCAAAAAGGAAATGGCGACCTTCGTTCTACCCTGAATGGACTTGAATTAGCTGTGCGTTCTACAAAGCAAGAACTCATTATGGCTAAAAAAGATCCCGAAAAAGGTTTTACTATTAACCAAGACGAGATGGCTAATTCAATTCAAATGCGTAGTCAAAATTTTGATGCTCATGGTGATGGACACTATGATTTAGTTTCCGCTTTCCAGAAATCAATTCGCGGCTCTGATACGGACGCTGCTTTACATTATTTAGCGCGTTTAATTGAATCTGGCGATTTAATCTCAATCTGCCGCCGGCTTAGCGTAATTGCCTATGAAGATATTGGTCTTGCTAACCCCGCTGCTGCCCAACATGCCATTACAGCCATTCTGGCTGCGCAAAGTTTAGGCTTTCCCGAAGCGAGAATACCTCTTGCCAGTGCGGTTATTGAATTGTCGTTATCGCCCAAAAGTAATAGTGCGATTAGCGCAATTGATTCCGCTTTAAACGATGTTCGAAGTACTGATTACGGCAGTATCCCTGATGATTTAAAAGATGCACACTATTCTGGAGCAAAAAAATTAGGACATGGCACTGGCTATGTATACCCGCATTCATACTCCGGCGACTGGGTGGCTCAGCAATACCTGCCAGACAAATTAACTGGTAAACAATATTTTGCGCCCAAAGGAAATTCAAAAATAGAAAAAGCCCTTAAAAAGCAATACGAGATTTTACGACAAATGCAAGACGAAGGCTTACGTAAAAAGTCTCATAATTAAGCCCAGTCATGCATTTTTATAATACAAAGAAGTCGTAAACCGACTTTATCGGTTTACGACTTCTTTTTTATCGCTTATTTAAAACTAGAAGTTAGCAACTTTCACGAATTTATTGATATCGCAAATATAATATTTGTGACCATTAATCTTGATTGGATCACCATAAACTCTTATCTGCTGATCCTTTCTTAGCATTCTTCTAGTTTGACGCTGTCCGTATTGATTATAAATATATGCATTGTGCTTTAACCCAACACTTTGACCATCAATATTGTTGGCAGCAATATACAAGCCATCACTCAAACAATAGAATGGACGACCATTGATAGTCGTTTGTTTTTCAAAATTAAGCTTTGAGCCTGCCAAAACAATTAATCTGTTAGCTCGAATACCACTTTGATCATACAGATATGAATTATGCATAACTCTTTTTTCAATGATATTTTGGCTAGTTAAAGTGCTGGATGCGGCAACATTAGCCGTTTGAGCATTTTGAATAAGTTTACTGCCAACATTTGCTGCTTTGACATAGCGGTTATGGGCAATAATATAGTATTTCTTGCCTTTAATTGTAACTTGAGAGCCGTAAGTTTTAATTTGCTTGCCCTTATAACGGATACCTGCACTCATAATTCGTTTGCCATGCTTATTATAGACAAAGGCATTATGACGTAAAATCCGGCTAGTAGATTGCACATTACCAACAGCTAAGTAATACTTCTTCTGCTTTGCACCTTGATCTACCAAAATGTAGAAATCGCGGCCATTAATTCGGGTAATGCCATGACTGGTAACAATTGAGCCAGCACCTAAAATAATTTGATTATCCCGCTGACCATTAGCATTGTACAAGTATGCATTGTGCATTAACATTACTTCTTCTGTCTTATTTTCAGGATTCTTATTATCCGGATTAGTTATTGGATTAACAACTGGATTACTAATATTGCTATCTTTTGGATAATTGTTTTGCAAAATCTCAGAAATAGTCTTAGGGTCAGAACTAATTAAGGATAAATGACTAACTGCTTGCGTAATTAGTGCTTTAATTTGCTCAGGATCGGATATCGAAGCAAGATTATCAGTTAAAGTTTTTCCTTGCTTAGCAATTTCCTTAGTAAGAATTGCCTTGTCAGCAGCCGAATAATCAGATCCGTCCTTATGCTTGAGTTCAGCCACAACTTTTTGTGCACTACTGATTGCGTCCGTAATTGCTGCATCAGCTATTTCCTTAATTGCAGTTAGCTTATCAGCCTCGATTGCTTCAGGTGTGTCACCTGTTACATGTTCATGATTGTTATATGCTTTAGCAGTAGCTGCAGTAACTACGTGTGAACCAAACTTTTCATTCAGTTGCTCTAATGCATGTTGATATGTCTCCTTGATTTCTTGGTCTGCATTGTTTTTGGCAAGAGTCTTAGCTTGATTGATATAACTTTCAATGTTGGCTTTAAAATTATCAATTGCAGATTTAATCTGCTCAGCTTTACCTGTAGTATCGCCGACTGGAGCCACAATGTTATCAATCTCATTCCGGCTGCTTTTTGCATAATCGTTTACTTTCTTGATTAACTCATCCTTATCCTGCTGACTCAAGCTTTGATGAGAGTTAATTTCATTTTTAGCGCGTTCAAGATTCCGTGAAATCTCTTCCTGTGCATTTAGCTTGTTAATTGCGGTCATTCCTTTGTCGTAAGCGTCATTGATGTTTTCCATCGTATTAGCTTGACCAAATGCACTAATACCGTCATTGATATCTGCAAGATATTGTTTATAAGCTTCATTATTACGCTGCTCATCAGTTAATTTATTAAATTCGGTTTGCAAGCCGCCAATCTGATCTGATCCATTCAGAGCATTTTCTTTTGCTTTGGCGAACCAGTCATTTGGCATATGACCACTTTGCCATAATTCATCAATTTCCTTACCAACATCTTCTGGTATGTCTTTTCCTTCATTAACCTTATCACTAGCAGCAGTAAATAGTTGGTCAATTTCTGCTAATGCATCTTTTTTATCATCCGGCAATAGTTGAGAAGCATTAATAATTTTAGATGCTTTGGCCTTTTTAGAAACAAGGTCACGCAGAGCAGTTGACTTATTGCCTTGCTGTTTTGCCTGCGATATTAAATCAGCCAAACCAGCATTAGCAATTATGTCATCTGCCTTCTTCTTAACTTCCTGTTCATCTGAATCAGTAAGATCATTAATAGCTTGCTTACTGCTGTCATATAATTGTTGCACTTTATTCTTAAATGGTATTTGCTCATCTGGCAACAGTTTAGAATTAATAATAGCAGTTAAAGCAGCAGCTCTTTCATTTTCAAGCTTGGCAATTGCTTCTTGCTTTGCCTGTACAACTCCCGCTTTTTGTTTCGTCAAATTAACAATAACGTCAATTCCCTTTTTACCAAAATCAGGAGCTTGTCCTTCAGGTACACTACCGTTTAAAGCTGCACTAATATTAGCTTTGGCGTCATTCAAACTATCTGGAGTTAAGGCAGTTAAGTTAACGTTATTAATCTGATCAATGGTCTTCTTTCTAGCCTGTTCAACCTGATCTTTTAGCGAATCAATCAATTCTTTTGCCAAACCATTCGGATTTTCATCAGATTTTTGATTTTGATCGATGGTCTTCTTAGCTTGAGCGGCATAATCATTAATCGCTGCAATTGCAGTGTTCTTCTTAGTCAAGAGATCACTTGGTAATTTAGCATTATCGATTGCTGTAATTGCATTATCTTTTAATGATTGCAAATCAGCAGTCTTATCTGCTTTTAGAATAGCAGAAATACCATTTTGCAGTGCCTGATCAATCTTATTTTCACCAGCTGTAATTTGAAGTGGATCAAGTTTGGAACTCGGATCAGACAGCACTGCTTTAATTTCATCCGCATGTTTATTTAACTCGCCAATCAACTCATTTTTCTGCTGGAAGCCATCAGTCAAATTGGTAACAGCATCTTGGGCATCTTTAACAATTTGCTTCATGGTTGAAATTGGCTTTACGCCGGTTTGAGCCGTCTTGATATCGTTAACTGCCTTATCGTGTTCCTTGTCAATCAGATCCTTCATTGTATTAGCTATTTGACTTATTTCTTCAGGGGTCTTACCAATTTGAGCTGCCACCTGATCAACGATTTGATATGCATTCTGACTTGCCTTATCCAAATCACTCAGGGCCTTGTTTAACGCTTCAGATTGATCAAGATCTGTCTTAATCTGATCTAAACTTGTCTGCCCATTTCCTTTAGCAAGCCTTACTTCATCAATACTGCCTGCACCATCAAGAGCCAAATTGATAGCTGTAAGTGCTTCGTTAACTTGATTGGTTAAGCGATCATATTGTGTTTGATCAATCAAATGATTTTGCCACGATTGACTAATTTGATCTTTGAGTTTACCGGCCTGTTTAGTCAGGTCATCCCTAGCTGCCACTTTTTCATTTTTCAGTGCCGAATCTTTGGCTTGGGCTACAATACCGTTAAGCGCCTTCTCACCAGCTGACTTAGCAGCATCAACCGAATTGACATCAGTGGCTTGATTGATAGTTGCTATTGCATCTTTTAGGCTCTGCTCAATTGCATCCTTTTCCTTGGGAGCATTATCGCGCGTCTTCTCGGCAATGTTATTGAGCTCAGTTATTGCCTTATTTTTAGCAACTTGCAACTTAGCATCTATCAATGTTTGATTAATGTTTGCGATTGCTTCTGCCTTTAAACCGGCAATATCTTTTGCATCAGCACCACTAATAATACCTTTTGCAGTATCATAAGCATTTTGTGCTTTTTGCTGGAAAGCAGCTACTTGTTCTGGAGTTAATCCCTGTTTTCCATTCTCATCTAAAAGATCAGCAATTTGCTTAAGAATTCCTTCCGTGCCAGTTTCAGGATCACCATTCAAAATAGCAGCCAATTCATTTAAAGCGGCTTCTCGCTGTTTCTTAGTATTTTCAGAATTAGCAATCGAAATAACGTTGTTAATGCCATTAATCGCATTTTTTTCATCTTTAGCAACAAGTCCAGCATCAGTTTCAGCATCAATGTTAGCCAAACCTTGGTTAACCACATCGTTTAAAGCAGCTATATCTTTTTCATCTGTTAATTTAGTATGGGCATCAGCGCTGGCCTTTCTGATATTAAGTTTTGCCTGTGCCTTAATGATTGCTAGTGATGTTTCTTGTTCAATAGTTGTAATTTGATGGTTGCCATCAACTAATGCATCGCTTACTTCAGACTTATTCTTAGCTTTATCAATTTTTGTCGTAGCAGTTGTTAATGCTGTATCGATTAACTGTCCGCTACTTGTCGCTTTTTCGTAAGCACTACTTGCATTATCATAATCTTCTTTAATTGCTGCTTTTTCAGTAGTAGTCAAATTAGGATTATTTTGAATAAAATCATTATAGTCTTTAATAAACTGATCATATTGAGTTTTTAGATCGCTCTTAGCACTATTAGCCGCTGTTGTGATTGAAGCTTTCGCCTGTTCTTTTGAGCCTGCAAGGTCTAAACTTTCTGCAGCAATTTTATCAATTGCATTTTCTCCGTCAGTTTCCGCCTTTTTAGCATCTTGTTCGGAAGTAGCCTTTCCGATATTTTGGATTGCAGTTGCCGAAGTATCTTCAATCTTTGCAATTGTTTCTTTCTTAGCATCATCTGTTAGAGTGCTAGAATTATTAATTTCCTGAATTACCTTGGTAACGTGATTGTTTAAGTTCTGCTGACTGATGGCAATAGCGACATTGACATCACTAACAATGTTTTTAAGCTCTGTTACCCCATTATCGGCACTTTGTTTAATTTGCTCAATCGTTTCCGGATTAGGGTCCTTTATTGCAGCATATGACTTATCATAGCTATCTTGAACCTCTTTCAAAAACTTATTCTTAGTTGGAAGATCAATGCTATCAAGCTTATTAATTTGATCAGTCACAATGCTCTTAGCAGTATTTAACTTGTTCCAAGCTTCCTCTTTAGCTCCTTGGAATGCTGCCGTCGTACCAATATTAGCTAATTTTGCCTTAGTAACATCTTTTTGGCGATCAATACCGTCAATAGCAGTCTCTGCCTCAATTGCTATTTTAGCTTGAGAAAGTGCATCTGTAATTTGGCTTTCATACTGATCTTTTTCTACGCCAGACAGTGAGGCATTAGCCTTAATTTCGGCTACTGTAGAATTAGCCAACCGGTCAAGTTCAGCCAAAGCATCTTGCTTATGCTTTGCTAGTTGCTGAACTTCTTCATCATCGGCAATACTATTAGCAACATTGTTCATGCTATTAATACCCAGCGTACTGTCTGAATTGATGTCAACAATACTGGTATCATTTTTAACTAGACCAACAGCCTTATCATAATAGCCCGTAATTGAATCAATGTATTTTTGTGCACTTTCCTTACTTATCTTATGATCCGTTGAAGCTTGCTCAATTACTGCAACATTTTTCTTTTTGGCAGTTAACAAATCATTGATTGCTGCTGATCTTGCAGCCTCAACTAAGGCCTTGGTAAGAGCATCCTGAATATCAACTTTTCCTTGATTTGCAGCCGCATTTAAATCTGTAGTATTTTGTGCGGCCTTAATCTGGGTTGTTGCCAACTGTTCAGCTTGATTAATTAGATCATTATAATATTCTTTATTAGTGGAACTTAATTGCTCATCACTAATTTTACTGATTTGATCACGAGCATCCTGTGCCTGCTTACTAATACTAGATAAAGCAGCTTCTTTTTGTGCCTTAAATTCGGTAGAAACTTTTCCAGTTGCATCCTGAAGAATGTTATCGATTTGTGAAACCAGTGCATCTGCTAACTTGCTGATAGCAGAAGTTGGCGTTTTTTCTACCGCATTATTGTAACTAACAATTGCAGCAGCAATTTGATCTTTAAAGCTCTGCTTTTCTTGATCATTTAAAACATCTAACTCGTCAATCTTTTTATTGACATCATTTTGCTTAGCAACGATTGCATTATTGGCGTTACTGATGGCATTATTGCGCTGAGCAGTTTCATTAGCAGCTGTTTGCAAATCTGCTAATGCTTTAATTCCTTCACTAATATGCGTCTTTATTTCACTAAAGTCTTGACTAGTGTCAATTAAATCACTATAGCCAGTTTTGTCTTGTGAAGTTAATAAGTTATTAGCTTCTTTTTCGTTATTAGCAATATTCTCACTTGTTAAACCAGAAATATTTCTAATATTATCTAAGACAGTATCACGTTTGTCCTCAAGTCTCTTTTTTGCGAGAATTTTAACTTCATTTAAAATATTTTCTTTTGCAGTTGCTTTGGCTGCAGAAACTTTTTCGGCAATATCAGCAATAGAACCATCTTCATTTTTGTCGCTTACTGCATCTATATTGGCAGTACCATTTTTTTGCTCGGTGCTAATTTTGTCATTTTCAGCAGTAGTTGTTTCTAATGCCTGCTCAATCTCATTAACATAAGCGGCAAGTTCAGCTTTAGCAACTTCCTTTTCAAAGAGATTCTTGGCCTGCATAACTTTATTTGCTATCTCTTGATCATTGTTACTACCATAAATTGATTTATTTTCATCAAAAGAAGGAGAATCTTTTTGAGCAGTCGCAACTAAAACAGCTTGATCAATTGCATTTAAGTACTTCTGCTGTTCATCAACGTTTAAGCCACTGTTTTGCAGTTTCAGTTTAGCAGCACTGGCAGCATTAGCTATTTCGATTTTAGCAGCGGCAAGTGTCTTTTCATTATGGACATTGGCAATAGCATCCCTTCCTGCAGAACCATCGTGATCACTACCAGCAAGAATTGCACTAACAGCTTGATTTAAAGCGTCCTTAATCTCACTAGCATCTTGGCTGTGCTGCTCAATTTGCTTATTGGCTTCTTGCTCAACTAATTTTATAGCCGCAATTTTATCTTGGATTGATTTTAAATTACCTTTAGCTTGTTCAACTGCAGTCTTGACTTGGTCTTCATTTTGAGCTAGATCAATGGCACCGTCTTGTTTGATAGCATCATTGACCGCAGTAATTTCTTGGCTATCAATCAATCCATTAATTGCAGTTTGTTGCGTTTCAGTTAAATTATTATCTCCCCCTGCAGTCTTTAAATCATCTTTTGCTTTCCTTAACGACTCACTCAGTTCTGGTTTAAAACTATTCTTATAAGATTTTACGACTCCGATAATATTCTCTTTTTCACTAGCCAAAATGTCAGCTAAATTATCTGCAGTAGTAGTAGATGACTTAATATTGTTTGTAGCAGTTACCAATGCTTGGTTAATTTTGTCTTTAATTGATGGATAAGCAGCCGACTGATCATTAGCTAATGATTGTAATTCGTCAATTGCCTTAGACCTTTGAGTTTGTAAATTATCATGAGCATTAGCCGTATCAATTGCTGCTTGAATTATTGCTAGCGCTTTCTTTTGCCTACTACTTACGGACAAATGATCTTTTGCCCCATATACAGAAGTATTTTCATCATAACCCTTTTCGGTTGGTTGTTTCGTGTAAGCATCTGCCTGGGCCATTGCTTGGTTGAAAGCAGCAGCCTGCTCTGGAGTTAGGCTTGCCGGTAAATTATTTTTGGCTTGGGTAATTGCTGCTTTGATTGCTTGTGCCGCTTCTTTTTGCGCATTAGCTAATGAAGCAATTTTCAAGTCAATTGCAACTGGCCGTGATCCTTCATCAAGAGCGAGCGGATCATATTCAACGAAGTTAGCATGCGGTGTCAATAAAATTTGAGTTTTTTCATCAAGATTAGCTGTAGTTGATGTCGGTAAAACTAACCTAAAGGAACCGTCATTGTTGACTTTGGCAGCAAATTGCTTTTGTTTAAGACTTCCATCTGAGTCTGCGGTTTTACCATATGGGCTCTCAATCATATTGCCATTTTGTTCGTTTTTCGGGAACCAGCTAGTTATTTTGCCACTAGGACTCTTTAGGCTAGCTAAAATATAGGCATCAGTTCCGCCCGGAAGAATCTTATTGAATAAGCCATCACTTTCGGGTCCATCCTTGCTTTCTTGATAATTTAGCACAGATCCAGGAGCACCAACGACTTCTCTTGAGCCATCTTCATTGGTGACAACACTAACTTTAGTTGGATCTATGTCTAAAAAACCACTTGTATTAGCTGGAATAAAGCGAGCGTTGTTATATCCGGGAAGTAAGCTATTGGCAAAAATCTTAGAAATTACTTGAGCAAAGACTGTATCAAAAGTTGAATTTTGTTTACCTGCATCTTCTAAAATTGTCTTTAAGAACGGTATCTGGTTTAAAATAGCTGAAACAACAGGTTTTTTCTCTAACTCTTTTACATCATCAGATGTAATCTTGGTATTACCATTCAACATTTCAATTTTATTAACGTTGAGTGTGTCATTACCCTTTTGAACCTGCAAAACATGGTACGGCGGAAGCGCAATTGATCCCGTAAGACCAATCCCATTGAGTAAGTCACCTAGATCAAGTGCCTGGCGGACGTTAGTAATTGAAATCTTATTGTTCCCGATAATGCTGGTTCCTGGATTCTTATTTAAATGTGCATCCAATATTAAGGAACGAGGGTTATTAACAATAATTGAACCACCCTGGCCAGTATCCACCAAGATAATTGCGTTTCTACCAGTATCTGCTCCTTCTAGCCGAGCTTCAAAACTACCATTTTGAACAGTAGCAGTTCCTTCAATCAGAACCAAAGTATCGTTATATACGCCCATGTTCTGGCCAATGATGGTTAAAGAACCTCTTGGTCGAATATTAATGTCGCCACCATCATACAACAAATTTCTTCTCTTATTGAAAGCAGCAATATCACCATTAGTATTAATTTTGACATTTCCGCCATTTAGAATATTAAAGGCGGAAGTGTTACCCTTAGTAGTTTTATTAATATAAATGGCAGAAGCCTGTTTGTAATCGTAATCTGAAAAGATACCTGAACCAATATTAATATTCAAATCGCCTTGAACATTAACCGTTTCTTTATCGCCTCGCATTACGATTGCAAAAACAGTTCCAGTACCTTCTGCTGGATTAGCTTTAGTCGCATTAATACCATCGGCATTACCACGAGGATCTAAGTTGACTGTTGCACCCTTAGCTACGTTGACGGTATTATTGCTGCCATCCATCTGAATGATGTTACCCGCAATTGTTTTGCCGATAAAGTTACCTTCGTCAAAATCAATTGTGTTATCAGATTTGGTAAACTCAAATAATTGCTGGTTATCTCCATTGGAAGCAGTAGTACCAGGATATGGGCAATGAATTGTTTCTGCCACGTTTTGGTCACCCACAAAATGGATGTGCGTTCTAGAACTTGAATAAACCATCTGTGAACCATGGAAACGAACGTTTTTAAATGTAATTACGGCTTCTTTTTGATTACCAACATTAGCCGTATCAATAACACCAAAGAAATCAGCACTGTATAAATCTAAATTTTCATAGGTCAAGTCTAGAGAATTAGCAGAAGTTAAGTTAGGATGGTTGCCTTTAAAATCAATTTTGTGTCTACCCAAACCAGACGATTTAATCAGCAATTTTCTTCCTGTAAAATCAAAACCAGTAGTGCCATTATCTTGGTCAGCTGAAATATCACTCATAATATCGATTTCGTTAATTGTCGTGTTAGCAGGAATCTTTTTTTGCTGATAGGCATTAACAAATTGACGCCAATTATATACCTTAGCAACATTGCCTTCTACTTGCGGTGTATCACCTATTATATCCACCAAGCCTAGATTTTGGTTAGCTTTAGGTTGTTGTTTGGCCGGCTTAGTCGGTTGCTTATTGGAAGAATCATCTGGCAGCTTATTTTGCTCTAAATCATTATTAGTTTGGTCGCCTTTATTTTGCTTATCTTGCTTTTGGTTACTATTACTAGTTCCAGAGTTAGCAGAAGCATTGTCATTTGCATCATTATTTTCCTTAGAGTCGGCCACTTCAGTAGAAGAATTGCTCTTTTCTGTCTCTTCATGGTTAGGAGCAGATGAATCATTAATAGCTTTTTGGGTGACTTTCGACACCTTACTGTCCTGCTTTGTTTGAGAAGCTGAAGATTGATCTACATTGCTTTCTTTAAAAAACAAGCTTAAACCAGAATATGTTGTCAAATCTGGCTTATTACTTTTTTCTTCATTTAAGTCAGTATGATTATTTTCTTTTACTACATTATTTGCCGTTTTGGTAGTCGAATCTGTGGCAACCTGACTTGTTTGTTGTTCAGGACTAATTTCGCTTGCCTTAACAGATTCAGCATTTATACCGAAAAATGAAAAGCCTAATAAAACAGAAACTGCACCAATACTCAATTTGCGAATTGAATACTGGTCATGCTTATCTTGCATTTCCATTTGCTTCAATCGTTCTTGAAAATTATTTTTACCTAACATACAGATATCCTTTCTATTAACCATAGCCTATACATCTATACCGTAATATCTGTAATTATTAAAGTCAATTTTAAAGCTTTTTTAATATATTTTATAAAAGATTATAGTAAAAGTAGTTATTATAACGCTAAAATTATTATCATCATAGGCCTATTTTTCCTATTTTTTTATTAATAAATCTTGTTTATACGTATCTATGTATACATATAATATAAGACAAAACTAAATCAAATATAAAAAATGGTACAACCTGTATTTTCAACAAGTTGTACCACTTTTATTTTATCTATTTAGCTTTTAAAAATTGGCCTTCTTTACATATTTGTTTTTAGCAACAATGTAATAAAGCTTATTCTTAATTTTTACTGGTGCACCATAAGTCCTTACTTTCTTATGCTTGCGTAGAATTCTCTTACTTAAGCGATTACCATATTGACCGTAAATAAAGGCATTATGCTTTAGTTTCAATTGCTTTGGATCAATATTACCAGCAGCTATATACATTCCATCAGCCAAACCATAGTAGAGCTTACCATTAATGCGCTTAATGCCGACCGTATCAATGATGGAACCAGCACCGAAAATTAACTTATTGCATCTCACTCCCTTTTCGTCATATAGATATGCATTATGCATGATTGTTTTTTCGACCGTTGCGTTTTCTTTCTTGTTTTCAGGAACGCTTACTGGCGTAACCTTAACATTTTCGGTCTTAGGAATGATTTTCTTAATGTCAACCTTGCTTGCCTTAATGTATTTGTTCGTATCAATGATAAAGTACTTTTGACCACGAATGTTGACTACATCGCCGTATGTATTAACAGTCTTACCCTTCTTGATAACGCCCAGATTCTTGAGCTTATTACCATACTTATCATATACATAAGCATCATTCTTTAATTTTTGTACCAAATACTTAACGTTGCCAATCGCCAAATAATATTTTCTGTTATTATCGCCCCGATCAATTAAGATGTAGTACTGATTGCCATTAATATTTTCTATACCGTAAGTCTTGACAATTGAACCTGCTCCAAGAATAATCTTATTGCACCTCTTACCGTCAAGGTCATAAACATAAGCATTATGCATTAAGGTAACTTCCTCGGCATTGGCTACAGAGGTATCAACATCCTTATCTCCACCAGTTCCAGGCTTAGTTGCTACAGGTACTTGTGAATTACCAGAACCGTCTGATGAACTTCCAGAGCCACCCGAATTAGAATTATTAGATGAACCATTATTTGTAGCTTCAATTTTAGCAATAGCAGAACTTATATTATTTAAATCATTTTGATTTTGTTCCTGTGCTTTAGCTAATTCTTCAGCAGTAGTTGACTCGCTAATCCGTTTTGTACCATCTTGTTTGACCTTACTAATCTTTTCCTTTAACTGATCATATTGATCTTGATTTAACTTCTTAGCAGCTAAATCATCGTCAATTTGTTTTTGCAATTTAGCAGTGTCTTGATCAAATTTAGTTTGCGCAGCAGCCTTATCAATTTCAACATTTGATCCACCAATAATGGTAATTCCATCATCTCGATGCTTGTCGATTGAACTAGAATCGTCGGAATTATCGATCTGATCTTTAGCATCCTTAGAATTTTTATCGATCTGATCCTTAATATTCTGCTTTTCTTTGTCAGTGTATTTTGAACCATCCGGTTTCTTGGTCTCATCTTTATCAAGCTTGTTCTTGGCATTGGCAGCAGCATCATCTACTGCACCCTTGGCAATTGCTTTTTCTGCATCGAGCTTACTCTTTTTAATCTCATCGAAAGTATTACCTGTAACATGTTGATGAGTATTCCAAGCACTATCAGTTGCACTCGTGATAGCTTGAGCACCGTATTCCTTGTGGAGTTTATCAATTGCTTCTTGATACTTTTGTTGCAGCTCCTGATCAGCTTTAGTTCTACTTTCATTCGTAGCTTTATTAACTATGCTTTGAATTTCATTTACCGCATTGATAGCAGCATCGCTAATTTGACCTTTTATCGTTTCTAGATCACTAGCTGAATTAGAAATGTTAGAAATGTTTTCCTTACCTTTTTTGGCTTGGTCTTTAATCGCAGCTATCATCTGATTTTTCGTGTTTTCGTCAATATCATCATTTTGAATAAGTTCGCTGATTGCTTTATCAGAAGCAACTTGGACAGTTTCCTTACCCTTAAGCTTGTTCAAAGCTGTCATACCCTTATTGTATGCAGCAGTGACCTTTTCTATTTCACTAGCATTTTTTATTCCTTCAATGCTATCTGTAATATCTTTAATATCAGCAGCATAATCTGGATTCGATTTTTGTCTATCAGCTAATTCGTCAAGGCCCGTTTGCAGACCTGCAACATCACCGTCACCAACCAGCGCATTATTTTTATCAATAGTGACCCATTTAGAAGAATTTTTAATAATATCGTCAATTTCTCGACCAATTTGTGCTTCATCGGTTGGTATCTGGCTAATATCTGTTTGCTTTTCAATCTCAGTTTTAGCATTTTCATAGGCAGTATCTACTAAATTTTTAGCAATTGTCTTTTGCACTTGAGTCAACTGTGATTGATCAATTATTTGCTTGGCCTGAGCCTGCTTATTCTGCAAGATTCCTTCAGCAGTAGTCTTGGCACCTGCAAGATCAACATCGTTTTTAATTTGATCAAATCCTGGTATTTTTTCACCATTTGATCCTTGAGACCCCTTAGAAGCGGCATCAACAATGGCCTTTGCTTCTTGGGTTATCTCATCAATCGTCTTATCTGTTCCATCCGGCTTTTTATCAGAAATACTGTTGATTTTACTTTTACTGCTGTCAAAGATATCTTGAATCTTTTGCTTTTGTTTAGCTTGATCGCTAGCAGACAATCCTGATTTTTCGATAGCTTGATCAGCAGCAGCTTTATTTACTTGCAATTCATTAATTGCATTTTGCTTGATTTGATTGATTGCTTCAATTCTAGCAATAGCAGAACTTATATTACTTAAATCAGCTTGATTTTGTTCCTGTGCTTTAGTTAATTCTTCAGCAGTAGTCGACTCGCTAATCCGTTTTGTACCATCTTGTTTGACTTGACTAATCTGATTCTTTAATTGATTATATTGATCTTGACTTAACTTATTAGCAGCTAAATCATCGTCAATTTGCTTTTGCAATTTAGCAGTGTCTTGATCAAATTTAGTTTGCGCAGCAGCTTTATCAATTCCAACTTCAGATCCACCAATAATGGTAATTCCTTCATCACGGGCATCATCTGTATCAGTTTTACCAGTTTTATCGTCTTTCTTACCTGTAGTTTGATCTATTTTGTCTTTAGCATCCTTAGAATTTTTATCAATCTGATCCTTAATATCCTGCTTTTCTTTGTCAGTGTATTTCGAACCATCCGGTTTCTTGGTTTCATCTTTATCAAGCTTGTTCTTGGCATTGGCAGCAGCGTCATCTACTGCACCCTTGGCAATTGCCTTTTCTGCATCGAGTTTACTCTTTTGAATCTCATCAGGAGTATCACCAGTAACATGTTGATGAGTATTCCAAGCACTATCGGTTGCACTCGTGATAGCCTCAGCGCCGTATTCTTCATGAAGCTTATCAATTGCTTCTTGATACTTTTGCTTTAGTTCATCATCAGCTTTAGTTCTACTTGCATCAGTTGCTTTGTTAACTTCGCTTTGGATATCATTTACCGCATTGTCAGCTGCCTGCGAAATCTGATTCTTCTTTGCTTCAGGATCACCAGTCGGAGCAGTTACGTTAGCGATATTCTGCTTACCTTCCTTAGCATGATTCTCTGCATTCTGAATAAGTTCATTTTTCTTATCTTGATCCAAATCATTGTTGGCATTAATATCAGCTTTAGCTTTATTAAGGCTTTCATTGATAGTTTCCATTCCCTTGAGCTTATTCAAGGCAGTTATTCCCTTGTCATAGGCTGCACTGATTGCTTGAATGTTATCAGCTTGCTTAATTGCAGTGATGCTATCAGTAATGTCCTTAATGTTGCCACTATATTCAGGATTTGCTTTCTGTTCGGCAGTTAACTTGTCAAATTGCTCTTGCAAACCATCAATACCTTCAGTACCATTCAGTGCATTGGTTTGATCAGTTTTAACCCAACTAGATGAATTCTTAATAATGTTATCAATCTCTTGACCAATTTGTGCTTCATCAGTTGGAATTTTACTAATATCTGTTTGCTTTTCAATCTCAGTTTTGGCATTTTCATAGGCAGTATCTACTGCATTTTTAGCAGCAGTCTTTTGCTCTTGGGTCAGCTGTGACTGATCAATTGTTTGCTTAGCCTGAGTCTGTTTATTTTGCAGGATTCCTTCAGCAGTAGTCTTGGCACCCGCAAGATCAGCATCATTTTTAACTTGATCAAATCCTGGTATTTTTTCACCATTTGGTCCTTGATAACCCTTAGAAGCGGCATCAACAATGGCCTTTGCTTCTTGCGTGACTTCTTCTACGGTCTTATCAGTTCCATCTGGCTTTTTATCAGAAATATTATTAATTTTATCCTTACTGCTGTCAAAGATATCTTGAATCTTTTGCTTTTGTTTTGCTTGATCGCTGGCAGACAATCCTGAATCTTCGACGGCTTTATTAGCTGCGTTTTTATTTTGTTGTAATTCAGCAATTGCCTCCTGTTTAGCTTGGAATATTGCTTCTTTTGTCTTAGCCAAAGTGTAAACTTTGTCAACACCTGCTTCACCAAAGTCGGCGGTTCCTCCGTTTTCTGGAATACCTTTTTCAGCATTTGAAATCTTATTCTTTGCAGTTTCTAAGTCAGCAGCCTGCGCGTTTTCAGGTAAATTAATTGCCTGAATCTTTTCTTTTGCCTTTTTAACTGCCTGATCAACCTGATTTTGTAAGTCTTGCTTTTGCTCATCGCTTAGATCTTTGGCAATACTATTGATATCGCCCTTATCTTTTACATATTGATCTAATGCACTAATCTGCTTATTTTTCTCTGCTAATAAACTAGTTGGTAATTTAGCATTATCAATGTTTTGCTTAACTGTATCTTCGATTTTAGCCAAATCATCAGTATCTGTTGCTTGATAAATATTAGTAATTCCTTGTTGTAATGCTTGGTTGATAGCTTGCTCACCAGTAGCAACTTCTGTCGAAGACAAATTTGGATCTTGTAAACTTGTTTTAGCAGATTGAGAATACTGCTTTAAATCATTAATTACCTTATTCTTTTGCTCAAAGCGTTCGGTTAAATGATTTAATGCATTAACACCGTTAGCCGTTGCCTCATTTATGGCTACATTAGCATCTTGGGAACTATTTTTAGCAGCTTGAATATTTTTAGCAGCTTTAGAACGTTCTTGTTCAATCTGTTCTCTCATTCTTCCAGCTAATTCAGGATCATCGTTAGCGATCTTATTAGCGGAAGCAGTTGCTTTATTAACTGCATCTTGTAATTTTGCCAGTGCTTCATTTAAGTTCTCTGCGCTGGTGATTGCAGAGCTGATGCCATTCAAATCAGATGTATTCTTAGCAATCGCATCATCCAGGTCTGTTTGCTTTGTAGAAGAAGTAATTCTGGTTTCACCATCACTACGTATCTGGTCAAGCTTGCTCTTTAAGTCATCAAACTGATCTTGACCAATCTTTTTATTCGCTAAATCATTATTAAGCTGAGTTTGTAACTTATTTACTGCTTCTTCAAAACTAGATTTAGCTGCTGTTTTATTAGCAGTAAGCTGTTCGTTATCAGCTGTATTAACAATATTAGTTATTGTGGTTGTCCCATTATCTTTAGCTGTCTTAACTTCATCTTGGTTTTGAGCTTGATCAACATTTGCTTTTGCCTTGTCACGTTCAGCATTAATTGTAGTTTCATCTTTCTTATCTTTATTAACAGCATCTTGAGCAAGGTGATCCAAATCAGCTTTTGCCCTATTCTTTGCTGCTTGCAATTTTGCCGCTGTAACAATGTCATCAATGTTCTTTAATCCGGTGTTCTTTTCAGTATCAATATTTTCCTTAGTAGCACCCTCAACATTTGCAACTGCACGATCATGCGCTTGTTGCAATGCATTTTGGTAATCTGCTTTTTGCTGGTCAGTTAAGTCTATCAGATTGCCAACATCACCTAATGCACCAGTATTTTGGGTCTTGTCTCCTAGTTTTTGATTTAAAGCATCGATTGCTTCTTGCTTTAATCTCCGAGTGTTTTCTGCATCACTTGATTGAGCAATTGATGTGATATTCTTAATGCCATCAATAGCATTACCCTTAATCTTGTTTACAGTATCAATATCTTGCGCTGCGTCAACATCAGATACTCCTAGTTTGGCAACAACATCGATAGCATCTTGATCTTTTGGATCAGATAGATTCTTTTTAGCTTCGTCTGCCGCTTTTTGAATAGCTTCTTTAGCTTGCGATTTAGTTGCTGACAGGTTTGCCTTTGATTCCGCGTTTCTAATAGAATTAATTGCGTCATTATAAATATCAGAAACATTTTGCTTGTTTGTGGCTTTTTTAATCTGAGCTTTTGCATTTTGCGCAGTTGTATTAATACTATTAGTGACGTCATCAAAAGTAGATTTAAGTTCAGTTTTAGCCTCATCACTTAAGGAGTTATATAAATCATTTAAGCGCTTAATGGCCGAATCAGCGGCATCACTAATTTGCTTACTTGCATTATTTTTAAGAGTATCTAAGCCATTGCCTTGTGACTCAGCCAAATCAATTGCTTTTTCACCGTCTTTTTCAGCACTATTAGCTGAAGCGATATCAGTTTGGTTAGTTACTTTTGCTTTCGCACTGTCACGAGCTGACTGAATTGCGGTAATGGTTTGATTCTTAAGATCTTGCGAAATGTCCGTTGAAGATTGAATCCGATTAATAGCTTGTTCAGCATACTGATCAAGCTTTTGTTGATTAATAATCTTGTTGATATTTAAATCTGTAATAACATCGTCAATATTCTTTTTACCTTGCTCTTTTTCCGAGGTAATTTGGTCAATTGTTGCAGGAGAAGGATTATTAACTTTACTTATTGCAGCATCATATGCAGCATCAACTTTTTTCCGCAGCTGATCTTTGTTTGCGCTTGTAACTTCATCCAAGTTACCGATCTTTTGGTAAATTGTGTTTTTCTCAGCTAATAATTCAGAAATTGCCTTATCCTTGGCTGATTGAATATCAGCATCTTCTTGAATTTTATTTAATTCCGCTTTACCATCGTTTAAAGCTGCTTGTACTTGATCCTTATCAGCCGCTTGAATAGCAGATTGAGCATTATTAAACTTTTCGGTAATTTGATTATAATATTTAGTCTTTTCTGTAGGTGATAAATTAGGATCATTTGTAATATGATTCCGAACATTGTCTACCGCTTTTTGTAAATCATTAAGCGCATTTTGCTTTTGTTGTGCTAATTTTTGCGATTCAATATCCGATGAAATACTATCAGCTACACTCTTAATATCTGCTATTCCTTTTGTAGCATGATTGGTGATATCTCCAAGCTGGTAATCTACAGCTATTGCCTCGGTAGCTTGATCATAGTATTTATCAATTTGATTAAGCTTATCTTGCCAACTACTATCACTAATTGATTTTGCATCATGCGCATCATTGAGCACTTTTTTAGCTGCTTCTTTGGCATCACGTAAATCTTTAATAGCTTTTGACCTAGCAGCCGAAATCTGAGCATCATTCAAATCACGGTTAATATTAGCTTCACCATCTTTTTGAATTGAAGCTATTGCATCAACAACTGTAGTCGCATCAATTTTATCTGTAGCTTCCTTAACATGCTTATCAATTAAGTCCTTGTAGTAATCCTTACTTGTTTGACTAAGTTGGCTATCAGGAATTTGGTCAATTGCATTCTTAGCAGCAGTTGCTTCATCTGCAAGTTTTTGTTTAGCTGAAGTTTTTGCAGTTTCTACTACTTCATTAGCTTTACCTTGAGCTTTGGTTACCACGTTATCAATGTTGCCATTAACTGTATTTACCAAATCATCAATCTTAGAACTTTGTGTCGTTGCTAAATCATTAACTCCTTGATCGGCTAAATCATTAACCTGCTTATGATATGCGGCTTTCTGTTCGTCAGTTAAAGAATTAATATTATCGATAACCTGATTGGCCTGCTCTTGCTTTTGACGAATCTTTTGCGTAGCTTCAGTGATTTGCTTATTAAGTTGACCCTTTTCTGTTTGAGCAGCTAGCAATTTGCTTAAAGCGTCAATTCCATCGTTTCTGACAGAATCAATTGCTTCTAAACTATCTGCCTGATCAATCTTTTGATTATAGCCAACTGGCTTTTGCTCGTTATTGATTAATTTTCTTGCCTGCTCTTTGACATCATCAATATCTTTTGCAGTCAAGCCAGTAACATTATCCAGTTGATTTTCAAAATCTGATTCAGCATCATTTAACTTCTTCTTAGAAATTTCTTTCAAAACATTTTTCTTTGCTTGTTCTTCTGCAGCATCAATATCAGTTGCTTGATCAATAGCAGTCAAGCCAGCTTTAATTGCTTGGTCAATTGCAGGAGTCGTAGTAACACCGATATTGGTGTTACTTGTTTGACCAAATCCTACCAATTCAGCCTTAGCTGCCGCTTTAGCAAAAGCATTTTGTGCCTTGGCAATTCTCTGCTTGATAGCGTTTTCATCCGAAGTGCCATAGATAGATTCATTAGCATCATAACCATCAGTTCCAGGCTGTGCTGTAGCTAATTTAACTGCATTATCAATTTCGGTTAAATAGCTAGCTTGATCAGCAGCTGATAACCCTGATTCTTGCACACGCTTTTTGGCTGCCTGTGCAGCATTAATAATGTTTTCTGCTTCTTGGTCAGCATATACCTTATCAATTACCTCTAGACCTTTAGAGCCATCAGGATCATCCCCTGTTATGACGTCATGAACCGTCTTATTTAGTGCATCCTTTATTTGTTCAGCTTTATCGGTATGCTTTGTAATTTGATCCTTAGCAGAATTTTCAAGCTTGGTTATTGCATTAATTGTATTTTGTAAAGCAGTAATTGCATCTTGTGCCTCTTTTTGATGACTTTCAACGGATGACTGATCTTCATCTTTATCAATGTCACCCTTATCTGCAATGATTGCCTGCGGTCGATTAAGTCGATCAGCCAGTGCTAAGATATCATCTTTTTGCTTTTGATCTAGATTTGTATCTTCTGCAATACCTTGCAAAGCCGATTTAACTTGCTTAATTTGATTATTTAAATCTGCCTTAATAGCATTTTTATATTCTTGTGCTACATGATTAATTGCATCAACACCTGTATCCTTTGCCTTGGTAATTTCTTCAGGAGTTTTTGCAGCTTTAACTTGGTTAATGGCATTATCCCGCGCTTGATTTATTGCAGTGGTTTGAGATGGATAAGAACTAATTTGTTTATTGGCAGCATCATTTAACTCATTAATTGCATCTGTACGATTAGTTTCAGTTTCTGAAGATGACTTGGCATTTTTTAGTGCTTGCTCAATGATATCTATAGCTGCTTGCTTCCGATTATTAACTTCAACATAGGTATTTGCACTTGGATCGTAAACCGAGGTAGTTTTATTATCATCCGTAATAGTTTGTGAAGCTGCTGCAGCTGCTTTAGCAATGGCATCATTAAATGCTGCATTTTGTTCTGGAGTCAGATTATTCGGTAGATTAGTTTTTGCATTATTAATAGCATCGTTTATTTCTTGAGCTGCATGATTACGCGCTTCGTTAAGAGTTTGAATATTTAAGTACTTAGAAATTGGCCTACTTCCTGAATTAACATCAGTTGGATCATAGCCAATAAAATTGGCACTTGGTGACAATTCTATTGAATACGCTTTATTCAACTTAAGTACTTGATCAGCTGGAATAGTAAATTCAAAGGAGCCGTCATCATTAACAACAGCAGCAAATTGTTTAGGTAATGGGTTAAGAGAGCTATTACTTATATCTCGCAAAGAATCATTTGTATCCGCATATGGATTAGCTATTAGCTCATTGCCGCTTTCATCTTTTGGTGACCAAACAGACTTATTTTTATTACCGTCAACTAGGTTTGCTGTGATATAAGCCTTAGTAGCTACAGGTAAAACTAAACTAAAAATGTTTTTTGGATGTTGCAAATCAGTATCTGGCCCGTCCAAGGCAGCATCATAATTAATTACGCTTCCTGCTTCACCAGAAATTGTCTGGGATCCATCACTATTTCTAACAACATCAACTTTACTTGGATCAATATCCAAAAATCCGCTCGGATTAGCTGGAATAAAACTAATGTTGTTATAACCGAAATTATTTTGGTTATTAAAAGCCTTCTCAATGATATCTTTAAAAAGACTGTCATAAGTGGCATTAGTACTTGCAGCCGATTGTAAAGAAGTGATTACGTCAGGCGGTAAAGCCTCGAACTTGACACCAGCGTTGGCCATTTTGTCCTTTAAATCAGTTAAATCCTTTTGGGTAATTTTACGAAGTCCATTCAGTAATTCGATATTATCCACAAGAATTGTTTGATTAGTCTTCCTTACTTTTAAAACATGGAATGGTGGCAACTGAAGCTCATTAATATTTATGCCTAATCCACTCAAATCAAATTTTTGTCTAACATTAGTAATAGTTATTGGCATTGCACCGATAATACTGGTATTAGGATTTTTATTTAAGTGTGCATCTAAAATTAAAGAAGTGGGGTTATTAACAATTAAAGTACCACCCTGGACATCAACTAAAGTGATAGCACCAGTGCCTGCATTATCCAACAATCTAATGTTAAAACCACCGTTTTCGACATCGGCTTTACCTTTAATGTAAACCAATGTGTCTGAATAGTTACCCATATTTTGACCAGTAACATTCAGTGTCCCTCTTGGTCTAATATTAAAATTACCACCGTCGTAAATAACATTTCTTTTTAGCATATAGTCGGCAATATCACCGTTAGTATTTATATTTACCGTGGCGTCATTTAAGATGTTAAAAGTTGAAGTTGGACTATCATTTATGTAAATGGCAGTAGCTTGGTTATTATCATATTGCCCTTTATATTTATCATTTTGAACTACAATATTAAGCGTCCCGTTAACATCAACGGATTCATTATTACCTCTTAAAACAATTGCAAAAATGGTTCCAGTCGTTTCTGCAGGATTACTAATCAAACTAGTACCATCACCATTACCACGTGGGTACAAGCTAACTGTTGCCCCCTTATCGATAGTAACCTTGTTATAGTCACCAGACATTTCAATTACATTACCGCCATATGTTTTACCAACAAATGTTCCTGAAAAAGTAATTGAGTTGTTATCACCAGTATATTGAAATAATTGCTGGTTATTTGCATCGGATGGTCCATTAACGTCATATGGTGTCTTAACTGTTTCTGCAGTATTATTGCCAACAAAGAAAATATGCGTATTTTTGTTGGTATATATCATCTGAGAGCCGTGAAAATCAACATTTTTAAAAGTAATGTTAGCATAATTATCACCTATCAAATCATATGCCCTTGCAATACCATAAAAGTCAGCACTCCAGATATTTAGGTTTTCATATGTTAAATCCAAAGAAGTATATCCCTTTAAATTAGGGTGATTACCTTTAAAATTGATGGTATATTTATCCGTTCTTTTATCAGCATCATAACTCTTAATAAGTAGGGTTCTACCATCAAAGTCGAATCCAATCCAGTTGACGTTATTGTCAGCAACAATATTTTGCATAATATCGATTTCACTGACAGTTTTATTCTGATAAGCATTTTTAAATTGTGCCCAAGTGTAGACGTGAGCTGCACCATTAACAATTGTTGGCTGATCACTGGTTTTATTATCATTAGCAGTTAAGTCAGTGTCTTTTTTCTTAATGCTGTCAGGAGTTTTTCCTGATTGATCACCAGTATTTGCTGGATTATTATTGTCTTTTGAATTATCTGGTAGTTTACCATTATCCTTGCTATTATCACCTGATCCAGTAATATCAGAGGATTGATCTGAATTGGAACCTTTTGAGTTATTTTTATCCGTTTGGTCTGAATTCGAGCCATTCGAATTAGATTTATCCGTTTGGTCTGAATTCGAACCATTCGAATTTAATTTGTCCGTTTGATCTGAAGTATCAGTACCATTAGAATTTTGTGTTCGACTATTTTGATTATTGTCTATTTGAGTGGCCTTGTCTTTATCAATACCGGTTTGACCTGCTAAACTAGTCTGTTGCGTTTTACCGGTTTCTGGCTTGGTAGCATTTTCTGAATTACCAGTATTTGTTTTTAAAAAAGAAGTAAGCCCAGAATATGTAGATAAATCTTGTTTTGTATTTTTATTTTCATTGACTGATGTTACATCAGACTGCTTTGTATCTATATTTTCTTTTTTTACTTCTTGTTTAGAATTAATATTATCGGCTTTTACAAATTGAGTATTCATTCCAAAAAAAGTAAAACCAAGCAAAACAGAAGCAGCGCCAACCGTGAATTTCCTAATTGAAAATCGCTCCTTCTTATTTTGCATATTCATTTTTTTTCTTTTCTCATTTAAATTATTTTTTCCTAACATAATTAGCCTCCCTATAAAGACACTTTATATCTTTTATTTTATTGGTAAGGCTAATAAATGCTAATATATTGCTTATTATTATATTAAAAATACAACAGTTATTGTTATTTAAAAACAGCCTTTTTTATCACTTAAGAAATTATGGTCGTCGTTATTCCTGAAAATACTAGAAAAATTTATCGACTATCAGCACAATAAATATTGAAGACAAATAACTTCTTAGATCACTTATTTATTTAATAAATTTTTATTATACTTTTTATATTTTATATATTCATATAGATAATTTTATAAAGATATACTATATAAATAAAGATAAAAACAAAAATGCCACAAGCTATTACAAAATAACTTGTGACATTTTTTACTCAACTAACCAAATTATTGACTAAAAATTAGATTTCTTTACATACTTATTTTTAGCAACTAGATAAAACTTTTTATGGTTAATTTTGACTGCAGCACCATAGGTTCTCACCTGACTATGCTTCTTCAAAACTTTTTTACCAATTCGATTACCATGTTTACTATAGATAAATGCATTATGAGTTAACTTACTCTTTTTACCGTCTATATTACTTGCAGATATATATAGATTATCATCTAACTTATAGAATAATTTACCGTTAATCATTTTTGGATTAGTGGTCTTAATTACGGAACCACCTAAAATAATTAACTTATTAGCTATTCTTCCTTCTCCATCATACAGATATGAATTATGAATTATTTCTTTTTCAAATACATCTTGATTCTGAGTGTTAGCTACAGGGGTGCTGATTGGAGCTGCCTCAACTTTAGAAGTTCCTACTGAGCTTGCCTTAGCAGCAACATTTTTTGCCTTAACATATTGATTACTGTTAATAATGAAGTACTTTTGTCCACGAATAGTGACAGCCGCACCATAAGTATCAATAAATGCGCCTTTCTTCAACTCGCCGGCCTTCTTTAACCGTTTACCATGCTTGTCATATACGTAACTATTGTGCTTAAGCTCTAGTTTTCTAGCTTCAATATTCGCTACTTTAATGAGGTACTTACTATTATTTGCCCCTCGATCAACAACAATATAGTAGTTTTTGCCAGCAATATTTTTAATGCCATAAACGGTAATGACTGAGCCAGCCCCTAGAGTAATCCGATTTGCCCGATCACCATGAAGGTCGTAAATGTACGCATTATGCATCAATTTTACTTTCTGACCATTATTGAGATCGACATCAACATCTTCAGAAGAATTCTTTTGATTAGAGCCGGAGCCATTGGAGCCTGAGCCATTGGAGCCGGAACCGTTGCTGCCGGAACCATTACTGCCGGAGCCATTAGAACCAGAGCCATTGGAGCCGGAACCATTGCTGCCGGAGCCATTAGAACCAGAACCATTGCTGCCTGAGCC